>DATATB010000062.1:0-115908 GCA_036268995.1 Pirellulales bacterium
AGCGTCCGTGATCTGGGTCTGGGCCAAATGCAGCTTTTTCAAGTGCGTCAGCGGCGCGAGATTGGCTAAGCCGGCGTCAGTGATCGGGCAGGCGATCAAAGACAAATCTTCGAGCGTAGCCAGCTTTTTGAGATGAGCCGAACCGGCAACGGTGGTGCCCGCACCATACAGGTTCAACGTGCGAAGGTGCCTGGCGCGGGTCAAATGGCGGAGAACATCATCGCCGGGCTGGTGGTGAGTGAAGTCCACCTCGACGACCGTTGCGAAGGGATCGGAGCCCAGCAGTAATTGGACGATCCGCGAACGCAGTGATCGTGGAAGCGTTTCGTCGCGAACGAGCTTTCCACCGGCCGTCTGGACGGCGTCTGCGGCCGCACGGGATTCGCGAAGGCGGTCATGCTCAAGCTTCAGAGTCAGCCCGATACCGACCGCTGTCATCAGCAATAAAGCGGTCGACAGACTGAAAGTCAGAAATCGTCGCTTGCCGCTCGCCCGTCGTTGCTCGGCCTCGACCATACGTTCGCCCTCTCCGTAATGCCCGCATTCTGGCCGGCCACATGATTATGGTGCAGGGTGAGGACGAGAGCGAGGAAAGTTGCGGAAGACTAGCGGACCTAAAAAACTTGGATCAGCACAAACGTCAGCCGGTCGTCGAAGGGCAGGGGGCCGGCGAGGGGGATTTCGTAGCCGGCCAGGAAGAAGATGTTGTGGCCGAGGTGCGTGCGAATGCCGGGCGTGAGACTCACGAACGTGTGCGGGTCGCCCAGGTTGTTGCGCATCACGAAGGCCAGCGACCAGGCGAGATCGCCCAGCGGGGCGGCGTTGTGCGGCGTGATGAACCGGCCCAGGGCCGCCTGCGAGACCAACGCCGAGGGGGGCATCGTTTCGTTGGTAGCCACGTCGACGCCCAGCCCGCCGCGAGCGACGAATCCGCCGCCAATGTCGCGCCATAGTTGCCACTGCGGAAAGATGCGCGTTTGCCCGGAGCCGGTCGCCAGGTCGCCAGTCCCAAAGCGGACGCCCAGTCCCGCCGAGATGGACAGGTCCTGCGTCTCGTGCAGCATCACCTTGGGAAACAGGTTAAGATCGCCGAACGAGGTCTTGCCGGGCACGCCGTCGGCCGTTTGCAAAATCGACACCAGTGGCACGTCGACCGAAATCCACAGCCGCCGGCTCAAGGGGCTCTGGAATTGAAAGACGCCCAACTGCCCGTCCTGGCCGTCGACGACGTGCTTGGTTGTCACGTAATCGAGAATGAAATTCCGATTGAAGTGGCCATCGGCGGCGTTGACCCAGCCCTGACGCGGAGCACCGCCCGAGCCCGACGGCGGCGAAAGCCACGGCTCGTCCCAGCCTTCGGTCAGTAGCGTGTCGATCGGCAGCGGAGTCCAAGGCCGCTGCTGCCCGCTGCCCACGATCGACTGCCAGATGACATCCAGCGGCCCGGCGGCGTCGATTGATTTCGCCGGCTCAAGCGGCTCCCAATCGCTGGCCGCAAATTCTTGCGCTGCCGCCGGTGCTGCCAGCGCCCAGCAACTCATGTTCGTCAGGCAGACGACCAGGGCCAGGACCCAGCACGGCCTTGCCGGACGCGATTGCAAATGCCTCGCTTCGCTGGCAGTCATGGCAAGTGAACATCGTTTGGCATCGGAAAGAGAGCGGCCCGTCAACTCTTATCGGGGAGCGCTGAGAACACGCTTGATGAAAGCGCCGCATCGATCGACTCCGCATCGTGATCGTGCGCAGGAATTGGAGTGTTTACCCCGAGGCGCGTTCCTAACAACCCGCATAGTTCCAAATCCGCGCTCGATGGCTGACCACTCGCGGGCAGTCGGCCGATCTTGCAATCAGCACCGGGCACCGCGTGATCGCCTTGCGAGCTAACGTTGGTTAGCGGCCGTGATTGCTCGACACGAAGTGGAACGAACCATGCGCGTAGCTGAATCGATACGAGGTGTGCATAGCCGCGTGAATCAACCGTCGCGCGCCGGGCGAAAAGTGCTGATCTTTCGACTGAGCGGCCAGGCCTATGGGATTTCCGTGCTTCGCGTGAGAGAAATCCTGCCCATGCCGCTGCTCGAGCACGCACCCGGCCTGCCGCCGGTGCTGGCCGGCTTCGTCAACCTGGGTGGCGAGGCAATTCCCGTCGTGAATCTTGCCCGGCTGTTCGCAGTGGCCGAGCAGTCAACGACGCGTTACACGCCCCTGGTGATTCTGCACTACGGCGATGGGGCGCTGGCGCTGCTGGTCGATTCCGTGCAGGGCGTGGTGCGGCTGCACGACGAGGAGCTGGTGCCGTTTTCCGACAATCTCTGCCTCAACAGTTGTGCCGAAGGCCTGGCAACGGTCGGCGAAATCAGCTTCGTGCTGCTGGCCGACGACAGGCTGTTGCGCGAGCAGGAGCAGCGCCGCATCGAGGAATTGGCGGCGATCGAACAAGCACGTCTCGACGGGCTGCGGGAGACATCGTCATGAAGTTGCTGGGCCAAACGGCGCGCGAAGTCAGCAGCGACCCGGTCTACGCCGAGCTGAAACGGCACCTGGTCGACATGACCGGCCTGGCGTACTACCTGGACAAGGACGTCGAACTTGCCTCGCACGTCGGCCGCCGGCTCGACGCGCTGGGGATTGCGGATTGCGGCAGCTATCTGGAGATGTTGCTCGGCCCATGCTCCGGCCCGGCAGAGCTGGACGAGCTGACCACGAGCCTGACCAATGGCGAAACTTTTTTCTTTCGGCACCAGGAGTTGTTCGACGCGCTCGGCCGCCAGGTGATTCCCGAAATCATCGAGCGCAATCGCGACCAGCGCCGACTGCGGATTTGGAGCGCGGGCTGTGCCAATGGCGCCGAACCGTACTCGCTGTCGATTCTGCTCGAGCGGGCCTTCGGGCCGCAACTCGCGGGCTGGGACGTCACGATCGTGGGCACGGATATCAATCGCGACTTCCTGGTCCAGGCCCAGCGCGGCGAGTTCAGCGACTGGTCGTTGCGATCGATGGCCGACGACTTGCAGGCGTCGTGCTTTCGCCGATCGGGTAATACCTGGACGATCGACGACGCGTATCGGCGCGGCGTGCTGTTTCGCTATCACAACCTGGTGCAACATCCGTTTCCGGCCTTGATCAACGAGCTGTCGGCCTTCGACCTGATTCTGTGCCGCAACGTGATGATTTATTTCGCGCCGCCGATTATCCAGCGGCTGGTGGGGCAGTTTCACGACTGTCTCGTGCCCGGCGGCTGGTTCGCGGTCGGACCGGCCGAGCCGAACGTCGGACTGTTTCGCGCGTTCGAAACGGTCAATGCCGCCGGTGCGGTGTTGTATCGCCGCCGGCAGCAGCCGACCGCACCAAACATCGCTTGGTTCCAAGCATCGCCGGCCGGCGCGCTGCCCGCCGTGGCCAAAACCGAGTCGGGGTCGCGAATTCTGGCCAGGCTGCCGCGTGACAAAGCTACGCTTGCGACGGGTGCCCGTCGCCGCCAGTCGATGCCCGCCGCCGCGGCGCGCCGCGAGCCGGATTCGGCCATCGGACAGGCGCTGGCCGACGCGCGTCAAATGTTGAATCTCGGCCAGTCCGCAGCGGCGGCCGATTGCTGCCAGAAGCTCATGACCGTGGAGTGGATGAACCCGCTGGTGCATTTTTACAACGCGCTGGTTGCCGAGCACCGCGGGCAGCACGGCGAGACGGAACAGGCATTGCGCCGGGCCATCTATCTGGACCGCGACTTTGTCCTGGCCCACTACCAACTGGGGCTCGTGCTGCTGCGCAAACACGATGTCCGCGGCGCTCAGCGATCGTTTCGCAATGTGCTGGCGCTGCTCGAGCGGCGCGATGCGGCCGAACGGTTTCCCGATGCCGACGGGCTCTCTGTCGAGACTTTGCGGCAACTGGCCGACATGCAACTGGAGATTCTCAATTGCACCTGAACATGCGACCGAGCATCGATTGGGAACAAGTGAAAAGCCGGCTCCGCGAGAGCCAGGCCTGGGCCGATGCAACGCGCTCGGAAGCCGAACTCGCCGAACTTGCGGACATTTACCGCGAGCGTGCGCGACAACTGGCGACGCGCTCGACCATCGACAGCACGCAGGACGGCTGGCCGGCGCTCGTGTTTACCGTTGGCGGCGAACGGTTGTGCATTGCCACCCGATCGCTGGTCGAGGTGCTGCCCTATGCTCGGTGCTCTGCGATTGCCGGCGCCCGAGCAGAGTTGCTGGGCGCCATCAACGTTCGCGGGCACATTTGCTCGGTTCTGGATCTGGCCCGCATCCTCGAGCTGCCCGTCGAGGGCGAACGTGCGCCCGGCTATATCGTGCTGATGCGCAGCGCCGCGGTCGAAGTGGGCCTGCGCGTCGACAGCGTGCAGCAGATCGAAACGATCGTGCGCGGTGAGCTCGATTGCCTGGGCGGCGAGCTTGCCGCCTGGTCGTCGCAATATTTGCTGGGCCGCACGCCGGGCGGCGTCGGCGTGCTGAACATCGAAGCCGTGTGTTCGCATCCCGTGTTTGTTGCAGCCGAGGCTTGAGACCGGCTGAAAAATAATTTCTTGCAACGCGTTCAATCAAAACAGTCCGAAAGGATCACTAACATGAAATTTACTGTCGGCGTCCGCATCCTGCTGGGCTTCGGCCTCGCACTGTTGATCTTGGCCATCGTGGGCGGCGTCTCATACCGCAGCACCATTTCGCTGATCGATAACGCGGAATGGGTGGCACACAGCCACCGCGTGCTCGAATCGCTGGAGAACGTGATTGCCCAGGTCACGAATGCCGAAACGGGACAACGCGGGTTCCTGCTGACCGGGATGGAGCGGTACCTCGAGCCGTACCACGTGGCGACCGAAGGGCTGGACGCCAAGATGGCCGACCTGCGCCGCATGACCTCCGACAATCCCGACCAGCAGCATCGCCTCGATCTGCTGGCGCCGCTGATCGCCGGTAAATTTGCCGAGTTGCAGCAGACGATCAGCTTGCGGAAGGAAAAGAGCCCGGAGGCCGCCCTGGAGGTCGTCTTGACCGATCGGGGCAAGCAACTCATGGACGGCATTCGCAAGATCGTGGCCGAAATGCAGAACGAAGAGAACAAGCTGTTGAAGTTGCGGGCCGACGAATCCAAGAGCAGCGCGCAGGCGACGACTTCCACGATCCTGTTCGGCAGCCTGGCGGCCTTTGTGCTCGTGGGAGTTTCCAGCGTGCTCATCCAGCGGTCGATCACGATGCCGTTGGGACGCTTCGTCGAGTTCGTCGATCGGGTCGGCAAGGGCGATCTCACGCAGCAGGCCACGATCACCAGTCGCGACGAAGTCGGGCGGCTCGGCGAGGGCATCAACGAAATGGTCGTCGGGCTCAAGGGCATGAGCGGCCAGATCATGAGCGTCAGCGAGCGGATGAACGCCGCGGCCGCCGAGATCCTGGCCTCGACCCAGCAGCAAGCAACCGGCACCAAGGAGCAAGCGGCCACCATCCAGCAGATCACCGCCACGATGGAAGAAGTGCGGCAGTCGGGCGTGCAAATCTCGGAACGCGCCAAGCAGGTCACCGCCACGGCCGAGGCCACCGCGACGATCACCGTGACGGGCCTCAGCACCGTGCAGGAAGCCAATCACACGATGGAAGCCATCCGCCAGCAGGTGGAAGAGGTGGCCGAGAACGTGGTGTCGCTCAGCGAAAAAACGCAGGCCGTCGGCGAGATCATCGCCACGGTCAACGATATCGCCGAACGCTCGAATCTCCTGGCCCTCAACGCGGCCATCGAAGCGGCCGCCGCCGGCGACCAGGGGAGCCGGTTTTCCGTCGTGGCCAACGAAATCAAGAACCTGGCCGACCAGGCCAAGGAATCGACCGTGCAGGTCCGCACGATTCTGGGCGACATTCAGAAACGCATCAACAGCTCTGTGATGCTCACCGAAGAAGCGGTGAAACGCACCGAAACCGGCAAGCAGCAGGCCGACGTCACGGAAGACACGATACGCCGCATGGCCGACACCACGCAGGAAAGCGTGCAGGCCTTTCAGCAGATTATCAGCGCCACGTGCCAACAGCAGATCGGCTTCGAGCAGGTGACCCAAGGCATGCAGGATATCGGCCAGGCCGCGTCGCAAACGGCCGCCGGTACTGTGCAATTGGAAAAAGCCGTGGCCAGTCTCAACGCGCAGAGTCATCAATTGCGCGAAGCCGTCGGAAGGTACCAGATCTGATGGACATCAACCAACAACTGCTCTCCGCCTTCAAGGTCGAGCACGTCGAACACCTCGAAGGCATCCGCTCGTGCCTGGCTCAGTGGCAACAGGACGGGGGCACGCCCGACGTCAACGAAGCCTTTCGCCGCGCGCACAGCCTCAAAGGGGCCGCGCGCGTCACGGGCCTGTTGCCGATCGAAGCGCTCGCCCATCAACTGGAAAGCCTGTTTGCGGCCCTGCGTGCCAAGCCGCAGCCGATCGACGGCGAGGTCCTGCACGCCGTCCGCGCGGCGCTCGATACGATCGAAGACGCGGCTTCCGCGCTGTTGGCAGGCCGCCAGCCTCCCGATGCCAGCCAGCTCCTGGCGGAGCTGAACGCGCTGCTGGCGGGCGAATCCGCGCCGCAGCCTCGCCCGCAGCGAGAAGCCGGACCGATCGCGACTCGTGTTGCCGGACCGAAAGCGGCCACGCATGCCGCCGCGGTCCAGGCTCCGGAAACCGTGCGGCTGAGCACCGAGAATCTCGATCGGCTTTTGCTCTCGACCAGCCAGTTGCTGACCGAGAGTCTGAAGCAGGATTCGCTGGCCCGGGAACTGGGCGCCATTCAGCAGCAACTGGCCGTGGTGCAGCGCGAGTGGGAGTCGCTTAAGCGGACGACGGCCGGCCCCCTGCGCCGGCTGAGCGATTCGCCGGAGCTTTCTGGGCTGGCCAGTTACATCGACCTGGTCGAGCACGAATTCGGCGGCCTCACGCGGCGCATTCGGGGTGCGCGCCTGTTGCAGCAGAGATCCTCCTGGTCCGTGCGGCTGCTATCCGAGCAGTTGCAGGCCGACGTGCGCCACGCCCGGATGGTGCCGGCCGAAAGTGAGTTCCAGGTCTTTCGCAAAATGCTGCGCGACCTGGCCAGCGACCAGCAAAAGGAGTTGGAGTTTCGTGCCAGCGGGTTCGACGTGCTGGCCGATCGCATGGTGTTGCAGGCGCTCAAAGATCCGTTGATGCACGTGTTGCGAAACGCGGTGACCCACGGGATCGAATCGCCCGAGGAGCGCAGCCGCCGTGGAAAATCGCCCGCCGGGCTGGTCACGCTCATCATCCGGACGGTGGGCAAACGCTTGACCATCGAGATCGAGGACGACGGTTGCGGCATCGACCTGGCCGGGATTGCGGAACTGGCGATCGAGCGTGGCATGCTCAGTTCGGCCGAGGCCGCCGGCAAATCGGCTTCCGAACTGACCGAGCTGCTGTTCCAGCCGGGCTTTTCCACGTCGCGCACGGTCACCGAGTTGGCAGGCCGGGGGATGGGGCTTTCGGCCGCTTACGAAGCGGTCAATCGGCTGCAAGGCCAGATCGAGCTGCGGCCGCGGGCCGAAGGCGGCACGTCGATACTGATCGCCATGCCACTGTCGATCTCGACGCACCGGCTGCTGCTGGTCGATTGCCGCGGCCAGACGCTGGCGATTCCCTTCTACGGCATCGAGGCCTTGCACCACGTCAAGGTGCAGGACGTGGAAAGCGTCGAAGGCATTCCGATGGCCGCGCTGGGAGGCCAGCTCACGCCGCTGGCCAGCCTGGCCGACTTGGTCGATGACAGCCATACCGGCGTCGACGTCGCGGCCCACACGTTGTGCCTGGCAGTGCTGCGCAGCAACTCGAAGCGCGTGGCCGTGGTTGTCGACGCCTTCGCCGCGGAGCAAAACGCGCTCATCCAGAACCTCGGGCCGCCGGCCGACACCATGCGATTGTATCTGGGCGGTATTCTGCTGGAAGATGGATCCGTGTCACCGGTATTGAACCCGGCCGAACTTGTCGACCGCTTCAAGCCTTCGAAAAAAACCGCGGTCGCGCGGCCGCAAGAGCCCGAGCACCCCCGGCAGACCGCGACCGTGCTGGTGGTCGACGACTCGTTCACCACGCGGACGCTCGAAACGAGCATCCTGGAGGCCAATGGATTTCGCGTGCGCGTGGCGGTCGACGGCATCGAGGCCCTCGAGCTGCTGCGCGCCGAGAAGATGGACCTGGTCATCAGCGACATTCAAATGCCGCGGCTCGACGGCTTCGGGCTGTTGGAAGCGGTGAAACGCGACCCGCGGCTGGCGCGGATTCCGGTGATTATCGTCAGCTCGGTGGACGGCTCCGAGGATCAGGCGCGCGGGCTCCGGCTGGGGGCCGACGCCTACATCGTCAAACGCCGCTTCGATCACCAGGAACTGTTGAAAGTCGTGCGCCAGGTCCTGTGATCGGACGCAGTGCCGCCGTCGTTCGTTCGTCCCACGCCTATCGCCTTGAAGCAACTATGAACAAAATCCGCGTCCTGATCGTCGAGGATTCGCAGGTGGTGCGCGCGCTGTTGCAACACGTGATCGCCAGGGATCCTCGCCTGGAAGTTGTCGGGGCGGTGGGCAGCGCCGAGGAAGCCCTGCGAATCTTGCACAAGATTTCGCCCGACGTGGTCTCGATGGACGTGCGTCTGCCGGGCATGAACGGCCTGGAAGCCACCGAGCACATCATGCGCGACAAGCCGACGCCCGTGGTCGTGGTCGCCGCGAGCGTGGCTGCGGATGATCTCAGCATCTCGACCAATGCCCTGCGCACCGGCGCGCTGGCCGTCGTGGAAAAGCCGGTGGGCATCAACCATCGCGACTACGAAGCCATGGCCGACCGGCTGTGTTCGCAACTGGCCGTGATGAGCCAGGTGAAAGTCGTGCGGCAACGCATTAGCCGGCGAGCGCGGCACAAGGTCGCCGACGGACCGCCGCCGCCCTGCGCAGGCAACTATGCCTTGGTCGGTATCGTGGCCTCGACCGGCGGACCGGCCGCCGTGCAAAAGCTGCTGGTCGCGCTGGGACCACGGTTTCCGCTGCCCATCGCGCTGGTGCAGCACATGAGCCCGGGGTTCCTGGACGGGTTCGTCTCCTGGCTGGCAGGCGCCTGTCCCCTGCGCGTCGTGGTCGCCGAGGAAGGCGGCAAACTGACGCCGGGCACCGTGTACCTCGCGCCGGCCGACCGGCACCTGCAACTCGAAAATGGCGCGTGGCACCTGGGCACCGGACATGCGGTCAGCTCGCAGCGGCCGTCCGGTTCGGTCTTATTTCGCTCGATGGCCCAAAATCTCGGCCCGCGATCGTTGGGCATCTTGCTGACGGGCATGGGCGAAGATGGCGCGGCCGGCCTGAAGGATCTGTACGAGGCCGGCGGCTACACGATCGCCGAGCACGAGTCGACCGCCATCGTTTATGGCATGCCGAAAGCCGCGGTGCGGCTGGGAGCCGTTTGCGAATCCTTGCCCTTGGATCGCATCGCTTCGCGGGTGGGGCAATTGTGTCCGATTTCACGGGAGCCGTAGTCATGAATCCTCAGCAGCATGTCCTCCTGGTGGAGGATTCGCACACGCAGGCGCTGAACCTGGGCCATGTGCTGGAGCAGGCGGAATGCCGCGTCGATTGGGCCCCGACGGTCGAAGCCGCGATGGAGCAGCTCAACCAGAACTCGCCCGACCTGATCGTGCTCGACTATTACCTGCCGGGCATTCCCGGCGACGAGTTGTGCCGCCGCATTCGCATGAACATCGATACGCGGAACATCCCGATCCTGATGCTCACCACCGATGCGACGCACGACGCCGAGCTGCGCGGCTTGGAAAGCGGCGCCGACGACTTCGTGCCGAAATCGGCCGATCCCGCGGTGCTGCTGGCCCGCGTGCGGACTTTGCTGCACCGCTCCGCGTCGCAAGTCGCGATTCCCGGCCTGGTCGAGCAGCGCTTTCGCCGGGCCCGGCTGCTCACCATCGACGACAGTCCCACTTACCAGCAATATCTGATCGGCGAGCTGGAGCAGGAGGGCTACCAGATCGAAAAGGCAATGTGCGGGACCGAGGGTTTGGAAAAGCTGCTGCGCGAACCGTTCGATTGTGCGCTGGTCGACCTGGTGATGCCCGAGATGACCGGCATCGAAGTCTGCCGGCAGGTTCGAAGCCTGCGGCGGCTGGACGACTCGATCGCGCTGTTGATGCTCACCGGGCAGGAGACCAAGGAAGATCTGACGCAGGCCCTGGAGGCCGGCGCCGACGATTTTGTCGGCAAGTCGAGCGACATGGCCGTGCTGAAAGGCCGCATCCGGGCCTTGCTGCGGCGCAAGTTCTGCCAGGAGGACAACCGCCGGATCGTCGAAGAGCTCAAGAGCAAGGAAGTCGAGCTTGTGCGAGCCCGCAGCGAAAAAGTCTTGGCCGAAGCCCAGGCTGCGCTCAATGCCGAACTCGAACAGCGAGTCGAGCAGCGCACGGCCGAACTGGCCAAAGCCAATCGCGATCTGGCGCAGCAAACGCGCGAGAACGAAATGTTCGTGTATAGCGTCTCGCACGATCTCCGCTCGCCGCTAGTGAATCTGCAAGGTTTTGGCGGCGAGTTGAAAGCCACTTGCCAGGAACTGCGGAAGCTGCTGGAAGAAAGCTCATTGCCGCCGGCCGACAAGCAGCGCACGCTCTCGCTGGTCGACGACGACATGGGCATGTCGATCCGTTTCATCCAAACGGCCGTGCTGCGCTTGAGCAAGATTGTCGACGCGTTGTTGCAGTTGTCGCGCGCCGGCCGCGTGGAGTACCAATTCCAGCCGGTCGACGTGCAGCCGCTCGTAGCGCGGGTGATCGATTCGTTTTCGGTCACGATTGCGGAGCGCGGCGCCACGATCCAGGCCGGCGCTTTGCCGACCGTTTGGGGCGACCCGACCACAATTGAGCGCGTGATCGCCAACCTGATCGGCAACGCGCTGAATTATTTGGATCCCAACCGGCCAGGGCTGATCGAGGTCAGCAGCGTGCCATCCCCGACCGAGGACGCTTCCGACGGCCACGCCTCACAGCGTACGATCTACGTGCGCGACAACGGGCTGGGGATTCCCGACGCCTACCGAGATAAGATTTTCAAAATCTTTCAGCGTTTGCATCCCGAAATTGCCGGCGGCGAGGGGATCGGGCTGGCGATCGTGCTACGCGCCGTCGGACGCCACGGCGGCAAGGTCTGGTTCGAGTCGCGCGAAGGTCAGGGCACCACCTTCTTCGTCTCGCTGCCCGCGCCGCGCGAAGAGCCAGCGTCATTGACGCTGGCCTGCGCGGAGTAAGGATCGCGCGACTACCGCGGGCGATCAACGCAATTCCAAAACGCGCTGCGTTCCGCCAAGACAGGCGTGCAAAGCGGGACGATTGGTATTACAATGCACGAGCATCCCTGCCCGGAAGCCTTCCCACCAGAGCAACGTCGGGGGCCGCGCCCGCCTTCGCTCGATGTTACTCACCGAAGCATCGCGATTGGACATGCTGCCACGCATCAAACGCGCGCTGCGGATCACCATCCTGGCGGTCGGCTACGCGCTGGCCGCGGCCGCTCCTCTGGCGGCCGGCGAAACCGACGTGGCATTCTTCGAAGCGAAAGTCCGGCCGCTGTTGGAACAGCGCTGCCTCGAATGTCACGGGGCGAAGAAACAAAAGGGCGGATTGCGGCTGGACTCGAAGTCCGGCTGGACGACCGGTGGCGATCGCGGCCCCGCGGTCGAGCCGGGAAAGCCGGAAGCGAGCTTGCTGGTCAATGCCGTGCGCTACGCCGACGATGACTTGCAAATGCCGCCCAGCGGAAAGCTAGCGGCCGGTGAGATTGCGGTGTTCGAACAATGGGTGGCCCGCGGGGCTCCGGACCCTCGCGTCGGTTCGGCCGCCGTGCCAGTCAAGCAGTCCTGGCCGGACGTCTTTCGCGGGCGCAAACAGTGGTGGAGTCTTCAGAGCGTGCGCCCGGTCGAACCGCCGGTCGTCGACGATCCAGCCTGGTCGCACGGCGGCGTGGATCGATTTTTGCGAGCCCGAATGCAACGCGCGGGGGTCGAGCCGGCGGGAGTGGCCGGCCCGCGCACGTTGATTCGCCGCGCTTCGCTGGTGCTCACCGGGCTGCCGCCGTCGCCGGACGAAGTGTCGGCATTCGTCGCGGCGTCCCAGGCCGATCCACAGGGCGCGTACGAGGCGCTCGTCGAGCGATTGCTCGCGTGGCCGCATTTCGGCGAGCGTTTTGCCCGGCATTGGCTGGACGTGGTGCGTTTCACCGAGACGAGCGGCAACGAGTGGAATTACGACGTGCCGTTTGCGTGGCGTTATCGCGATTACGTGATCCGCGCGTTCAATGGCGACGTGCCCTACGATCAATTCGTGCGCGAGCACATTGCCGGCGACCTGCTGCCGCAGCCGCGCTGGAATGGCGCGGAGCGATTCAACGAGTCGGTGATCGGCACCGCGTTCTACCGGTTTGGCGAGGTCAATCACGATAGCTGCGTCACGTTCGGCGTCATCGGCTACGACATCGCAGATAACCAGGTCGACACGCTCAGCAAGGCATTCCAGGCGACGACCGTCGCGTGCGCACGCTGTCACGATCATAAATTGGACGCGATTTCGGCCAACGACTACCACGCACTGCTCGGCATCGTGCGCAGCTCGCGCTCCGTGCAACACACGCTCGATGCTCCCGAAGTGAACCGCGACGCGCTGGCGAAGCTCCGCGAGTTGAAGCCGGCCCTGCGATCGGAGCTTGCCAGCGTGTGGAGCAACCAGGCACGCATGATTGACGCTGCCGCGCTGACAAAGCTCCTTAAGAAGGGCAAGACACCACCGGCCGGAGAACCACTGCACGCCTGGTCCAGCATCCATGAAACGGGCAAGCCCACGAAGCGCGGGACTGCCGACGTTTGGGCCGAAGTCGCAACTCGCCAAGCAAAAGAGTCAGCCGAGGCGGTGAAGTTCAATGCCGAGCATTTCACGCCCTACGCGGACTTTCGCCGCGGCACTTTGGCCGGCTGGACGCCCGACGGCATGGGCCTGCGCGGCGGCGCGGGCGCCAGCGGCGATTTTGTCGTCGCGCACGAAGGCGATGCGGCCGTCAAGGCCTTGCTCCCTGCCGGCGCTTACTCCTTCGCGCTTTCCGACAAGCTCAATGGCGCGCTCCGCTCGCCGACCTTGAAGCGCAGCCATGCCAAGCTGAGCTTTGAAGTCGTCGGCGGCCGCAGCAGCCTGGTGCGGCTGGTCTTCAACAACTGCCAACTGAATTACAACCACCAGCGCGCACTGCATCACCCGGACTGGACCTGGGTCACGATTGACCTTCCCGAGAATACTGAGCCGCTGCATCCCTACGCCGAATTGCTGACCTTCTGGGATAGTCCCAAATATCCCGACCCGATCGCGACACTGGGAAAAGACACCGCCAATCAGCGGCACCCGTGGAGCGAGCACGCGAAGAATCCACGCACCTGGTGGGGTATCCGCCGCGTGGTCTTGCACGACGGAGCGGAAACTCCGCAGGACGAGTCGACCTGGGTGTCGCGGCTGTTCGCCGGCGCGGCACCGACGACGGAGGCGGAAGCCGCCGCCCGCTATGTGCAAGTTGCCGCTGACGCCGTCGAGGCTTTTGCCCATAACCGTGCAACCGACGACGACGTGCGTTGGCTCGACTGGCTACTCAAGACCGGGCTGTTGTCGAACAAGGCCGCCGCCTCGCCACGTCTCGCCGATTTGACGGCACAATATCGCGAGCTTGAACTGCACCGGCTTGCACTGCCGCGCACCATGCCCGGCCTGGCGGACGAAGGCGACGGTTTCGCGCAGCCGCTGCTCGCACGCGGCGATTACACGAAGCCCGGCGCGGCCGTCCCGCACCGTTATCTCGAGGTGCTCTCGTCGTCCCCCGGCGCGGCGTTCACGGGTCACGGCAGCGGCCGCCGCGAACTCGCCGAGCTGGTGGCGAGCGCCAACAATCCGCTTACGGCGCGCGTGATGGTGAATCGCGTGTGGCAATGGGTATTCGGCAACGGGTTGGTGCGCACGCCGGACGATTTCGGGCACGTGGGCGAGCTGCCGTCGCATCCCGAGTTGCTCGACCGCCTGGCCGCGGACTTTGTGGCCGAAGGCTGGTCAGTGAAACAGCTCGTGCGGACACTCGTGACCAGCCGTGCCTTTCAATCGGCCAGCGCGCCCGTGTCGGTGGCTCGCGAACAGGATCCGCAGAACCTGCTGCTCTCGCATTTTGCCGCGCGGCGCGCCGAGGCGGAAGTCATTCGCGACTGCCTGCTGGCGGTTTCCGGCCGTCTCGATGGCCGGCTATACGGGCCGAGCGTGCATCCCTACCGCGAACAGGAAGATTCGACCAAGCGCTTGTTCGTGGGGCCGCTCGATGGCGACGGGCGGCGGAGCATTTATCTCAAAGTTCAGCTCATGGAAGCCCCGCGATTCCTGAGCGCGTTCAATCTGCCCGGCGGCAAAGTCACGCAAGGCCGCCGCGACGCGACGAACGTGCCGGCCCAGAGCCTGGCGTTGCTGAATGATCCATTTGTGCTGGCGATGGCGCAGGCCTGGGCCGAGCGTCTCGTCCGCGACGGCAGCACGGACATCGCCCCGCGCGTGGATGCGATGTTTCTGGCGGCGCTGGGCCGGCAGCCCACGCAGGCTGAAAGCGAGCGCCTGGCAGCCGCGGTGCGGAGCTTCGCCCGACTGCACGACGTGGCCCAGGGCGACACGCTCTCGAGCCAGGCAGTGTGGCAGGACGCGGCGCACTTGATGTTCAATTTCAAGGAATTCATCTTTATCCCCTGAGCATCGATCGATCCGAAATCGCCATGAAATTCGATCCATATGCATTCTCGCGAATTCCCGGCGGTGTTTGTCCTGGCCGCGCGCCCGCGCCGCGCACCCGCCGCGAGCTGCTCAAGGCCGGAGCTGCAGGCTTTGCTTGGACGGCCTTCTCGGCGCTAGCCCAGGAGCGCGCTTTCGCGGCGCCCTGGGTGCAGAAACCGCATTTTGCGCCGCGGGCCAAGAACGTGATCTTTCTGTTCATGGATGGCGGCGTGTCGCACGTCGACTCGTTCGATCCGAAGCCGGCGCTGACGAAATACGCCGGCGAGCCCTGGAGCGGCGACACGAACCGCAAGTGGGTGAAGAGCCCGTGGCAGTTTGCCCAGCACGGTCAGAGCGGAACGTGGGTCAGCGAGTTGTTTCCGCACATCGCGACGTGCGTGGACGACATCGCCGTGATCCGCTCGATGAAGGCCGAGTTGCCCATCCACTCGACCAGCGTGTTGCTGCTGCACACTGGGCACAACCTGGCAGGCCGGCCCAGCCTGGGGTCTTGGGTCAGCTACGGCCTGGGCAGTGAGAACCAGAATCTGCCGGGCTACGTCGTGCTCAGCTTCGGCCACGTGCCGGTCGGCGGCATGGAAGCGCTTGGCAGCGGTTTTCTGCCGTCCAGCTACGAAGCCAGTATTCTGCGAGCGGAAGGCGCGCCGATCGAGAATGTCGTTCCCGCCGACGCGCCGCAAGTGCAGCGCACGAAGCTCGAAGTCTTGCAGGCGCAAGATGGCGAGTTCGCGGCAAGGCTCGGCGGCAGCGATTCGGTCGAGAGCGCGATCCGCAACTACGAGCTGGCCGCGCGGATGCAGACGCTCGTCCCCGACGTGCTGGACGAAACGCACGAAACGCAAGCCACCCGCGACCTCTACGGCCTCGACTCGCCGGATCGCAACACGCGGCTGTACGCCCGGCAATGCTTGCGGGCCAGGCGGCTGGTCGAGGCCGGCGTGCGCTTTGTCCAGGTTAACTGCCCCTATGGGCAATCCAACGGCACGTGGGACCAGCACGGCAACTTGAAGAAGGGGCACGAGAGAAACGCGCAGCAGACCGACCGCGCGGTCGCCGCACTCATCCAGGATCTCAAGCAGCGCGGGCTGCTGGACTGCACGCTGATCCTCTGGGCCGGCGAATTCGGCCGCACGCCGCACGGGCCAAAACCCGACGGCCGCGATCATCACCCGGAAGGCTTTTCGGTGTTCCTGGCCGGCGGCGGCGTGAAAGGCGGCGTGGTGCACGGCGCGACCGACGAATTCGGCGTGCACGCCGTGGAAAAAATCCACGACATGCACGATCTGCATGCGACCGTGCTACGCCTGCTCGGCCTCGATCACGAGAAGCTCACCTATCGCTACGCCGGCCGCGATTTCCGCCTTACCGACGTCCACGGCAACGTCATCCAAGAAATTCTGGCGTGACCGAGGCGCCGCGGCTGCGGCGGGCAGCGCGTGGCCTGCAGAACGCGCGGCGCAAAGAGTCGAGTAGCCGAAATGCGCATGACTGTGGACGAAGCCACCGGCTACTATGCGAAATGGTCGCCGGCGGCCCTAGCCTACAACTTCCAGCAGATGGGCAATTCGTGGATCGGCCGAATTCCGAGTAACGCCTGGGATGGGCAGGATCGCTCGGCACACAATTTGCAAAGCGGGGGCTCGATTTCCAGTCGCCCGCGCCAGGCGGATCGGGTCGCGCGGCTAGCTTAATTCAGTTACCGGATCGCTCATCATGCGTTGTTACACGTGTACCTGCAACAATCGGCTGTTTTGCGATAACTCGCTCTGCCTGGCGTGCGGCAGCGAGCTGGGGTTCTGTCCGCAATGCTGCAACCTGGTGGCGCTGGTGCCGCAGCCCAACGGACTGTTTCGTTGCGGCAATCCGAACTGCTCCAGCGATCTGGAAAAGTGCTTCAACTATTGGCAGCACCACGTTTGCAATCGCTGCCTGGTGCCTTCGACGGCCGCGGGCGAGCACTTCTGCGATTGCTGCCGCTTCAATGCCACGATTCCCGACCTCAGCTTGCCTGGCAACTGGCAGCGCTGGGTCGATCTCGAAGCCGCCAAGCGCCGGCTGTTCTACGAGCTGCGCCTGTTGGGACTTCCGTTTGGAACCAAGGCCGACGGCATCGAACCGTCGCTGGCCTTCGATTTCAAAGGCGATGCCATCCCGGCCAACGAACAATGGCGGCCCATCGGCAATTCAGCCAAAGTGCTGACCGGCCACAACGACGGGCTGATCACCATCAACATTCAAGAAGCCGACTCGGTCGAGCGCGAAAAGTTGCGGGTGAACATGCGGGAATCACATCGCACGCTGATCGGCCACTTCCGCCACGAAATTGGTCACTTCTATTGGGACGTGCTCGTGCGCGGACGGCGCGAGGACGAGTGCCAGGCGGTCTTCGGCGACCACCATCGTTCGTACGACGAGGCATTGCAAGCGTATTACAGGCAGGGCCCACTGTCCAACTGGCAGCAGAACTACATCAGCGCCTACTCCACGATGCACCCCTGGGAAGACTTTGCCGAAACCTGGGCCGCGTACCTCGACATGATTAGCACGCTCGACACCGTGTCCAACGTGGGATTTCGCGGCGAAACGGATCCGGTCCACGCCGATCTCGATGCCATGGTCCGGCGACTGCAAGAATTGACGATTGCGCTCAACGAAATCAATCGCAACCAGGGCTTGCTCGACGTCATTCCCGAAATCTACGTCGGACCCGTCGTCGACAAGCTGCGCTACATCCACCAATTGGTGCAGATTGGCCGAGAAGAAAACGGCGCGCTGCGCCCCTGCCCGGCGGCCACATCGGCCGCCTAGCTCAGCAGCTCGAATGCCCTCTAGTCGCCCGTGCCGCCTAGCCAATGGTTGCTCTGAAAAGGCGAGGCGGGCAGGCCGGCGGCGTTGGCGAGGTTCGGATTGGTCAAGGCATGCCAGCCGAAGCGGACTTGCGTCGGTGCGGGCACGTCCTTCGACTGCACGACGACCGAGTCGCCGTCGATCGTGGCTTCGGCCGGCACGAATTTGCCATCGGCCCCGGCGATCTCGAACTCGGCCAGCGGCTTGCCGTCGCGCGATTTCAAACCGCCGCCCGCGTGGGCGAACTCGACTCGCGCCTTGTTCCCCTCGATCTTGAGCGAACGAAACAGCGGGCCGGAATAGACGAGTTGTTTGCGGCCATAGTCCTTGGCCAAAGCCCAGCGCGCGAGCCGCTGACCCACGTCGCGCTTATTGCGCGGGTGAATGTCTTTGAGGTTGTCGACCAGGTCGGTGGTGACGACCATGCCCGTGCCGGGAATTTTCAGACTGGCCGCTTGGGCTTCCCACAGGGCGGGCAACTGGCCCGGCTCGTAGCGTCCGTCCCACGGGGCGATCTGCACGAAATAGAACGACAGATCTTGGCCCCACGCGCGGCGCCAGCCCTCGATCAGGGCGCGCATCTTCTCGGCGTAGGCCAGGCCGTTCTTCTGCATCGCGTTGGTCTCGCCCTGATACCAGATCATGCCGCGCAAGGCGAAAGGTTTGACCGGGGCGATCATGCCGTTGTACATGGGGCCGCTCTGCGTGCCGGCGATGATCCACGGCTCGATCGCCGACCCGCCCCATGAACTGTTAATCAAACCGACCGGCACCTTGAGCTCGTCGTGCAGCCGCTGGCCGAAGTAGTACAACACGGCCGAAAATTCCGGCACGGTCGTCGGGTCGCAGGCTTTCCAGCTAGCCTGCACGTCTTTGGCAGGCGCGTTTTCCCTCACCTTGGGCACGTGCAACAAGCGAATCTCCGGATGCTTGGCCTCGGCAATGGCCTCCGACCCGCCTTCGGAATTCTTGAGCTGCCACTCCATGTTCGATTGTCCCGAGCCGAGCCAGACTTCGCCGAAGAGAATATCTTCCAACTCGATCGTGTTCTTGCCCTTCACCGTCAGCCGATGCGTCTTGCCGTCGGCCGCCACCGGCGCGAGTTTTACTTGCCAGTTGCCGGCCGCATCGGCCGTGGTCTCGGCCGTCTGATCGTCCAGTCGCACGCTCACGGCCTCGCCCGGATCGGCCGTGCCCCAAATCGGCAGCGGCAGATCGCGCTGCAGCACCATGTGACTGCCGAGCACCGCCGGCAGCTTGACGTCAGCGTGCGAAACACTGGCGGCGGACAAGACAAGCGATGCAGCGACGAAAACCCACGGCGTGTGGCATTTCATGGGGCGAAACTCTCGCAAGGGTTGGCGGGATATCGGAAACGGATCGTGTGGAGCACCAGGCGGGCGATGCCACCCCAACTGGGGAAGGCCGCGGCTATTCTGACAGCTCGTGGGCCAAGTGCAAGCGGGGACGAAGCCGGTTCCGGCCCCTCACGTCTGAAGCGTTCTACCCTCTTATCAGTGGTTGCTCACTGGCGGGTTCTTCGCTCCGGAGGGGCCGAAAGTCAATAGCCAGGGGCGTGAGCCCCTGGACGGCCGGCGCGGAAAAACGGTCGAGCCCTGAAAGGGCGGCACTTCTCTGCCGCCCTTTCAGGGCTAAGACATTTATTGTCGTGTGTTCTCCCACGGGCTCACGCCAGGCTCACGCCCGTGGCTAACGACTTCCGCCCCTTCGGGGCTGGCATTACGGCCGACCTAGTGCAAGGAAGAACTCCTCAGTCCCCGCGGCCAGGAATCTTTCCAAGCTGCTAAAACTCGCCGCGGCGGCGTGTTAGACTGGACCCGCTCGGTGCGACGCCGCTGGAGTGTTTTCGCGGCGCCCAACCACCAAAGGATCGAGGTTCATGCCCATGAGTTCGAAGCAGTCGTCCACACGCCGCGATTTCTTAAAGACCACCGGCGCCGCAGTCGCCGCGCCCTACGTCATCACGTCGACCGCGCTGGGCAATAGCCAGCGGCCGCCGGCCAGCGATCGAATCGTCATGGGCGGCATCGGCATCGGCAACATGGGCCGAGGCGACCAGGGCGCCTTTCTCAATCGCAAGGACGTGCAGTACGTGGCCGTGTGCGACGTGCGCAAAGAAGTCCGCGAAAAGGCGAAGGCCACGGTCGACGATCGCTATCACAATAAAGATTGCCAGGCCCATAACGATTTTCGCGAGGTGCTGGGTCGCGCCGATATCGACGCCGTACATATTGCCACGCCCGACCATTGGCACGCGATCATCACGGTCGAAGCCTGCCGCAACGGCAAGGACGTGTATTGTCAGAAGCCCGAGACGCTCACCCTGCGGGAAGGTCCGCTGATGGTCGGCGCCGCGCGGCGCTACGGGCGGGTCGTGTCCGGCGGCAGCCAGCGCGTGCTCGGCGATTATCGCAAGTACGTCGACCCAGTCTGGGCGGGCGAGTTGGGCACGATCAAGTCGATTAACGTCAACGTCAACCCGCTGCCGAAGCTTTGCAATCTGCCGCCCGAGCCAATGGCCGAAACGATCGACTGGGAGATGTGGCTCGGCCCGGCCCCCTGGGCGCCGTACAACTCGAAGCGGTGCAGCGGCAGCTTCTCGATCAACGGTTCGAGCTGGCGATCGTTCAGCGACTATTCGGGCGGCGGCATGACCGATTGGGGCGCCCATCACTTCGGCGGCGCATTGTTTACCTGCGACGTGCGCGACCTGCAACCGGAAGCCGTCACGTTTCACGAGAACAACGGCACGCCATATCTCTCCTACCATTATCCCAACGGTTTGATCGTCTACCACAACAAGCCCAAGACCGAGAATCTGGCCATCGAAGGCACACCCGGCGAGAAGCTAACGCCGAAGCCCGTGCCCATGTACAAGGGCGAGGGGGGCATCTACGGCGACTTTATTCAATGCGTGAAAACACGCGAGCGGCCGTTCCGCGACATCGAGCTGGCAGTGAACACGGCGGTGGTCAGCCACTTGGGCAACATCGCGTATCAGTTGAAGCGGTCGCTGAAGTGGGATGCGGCCAAGCAAGAGTTTCCCGGCGACGCTGAGGCGAATCGCCTGGTCGACCGCGCTCGCCGCGAGCCCTGGCAGATCTGATCGGCGGTCCGCCCTCGCGGCCTGCTCAACCATAAAAAAATTCCTCTACAAGGAAGCTTGATATGTTGGACGAAGCCTTTGAAGCGCTGAAGAAATTCGACTGGGGCACGGACGTGGCTGCCGTGGCCCCGATTGACGACGCGGTGGCCGCCACGCACGGTCAGGCCGACGCGCGCCGAGACCTGGAGCAGCGCCTGGTCGCCGCGCTGGGCGGCAAGCTCTCGCGCGATGCCCAGGATTATGTGTGCCGCAAGCTGGCGATTATTGGCACGGCCGCAGCTGTGCCGGCCTTGGCCAGCCGCTTGGGCGCACCGCATCATTCGCACATGGCGCGCTTCGCACTGGAGCGGATGCCGGCTCCCGAGGCCGCACAAGCCCTGCGCGACGCGCTGCCCAAAGTGACCGGGGACCTGAAAATCGGCGTGCTCAGTTCGATCGGCGCGCGCCGCGATAAGGCTGCCATTGCGGCCGTCAGCGGATTGCTCAGCGACAACGATCCCTCGATCGCCACCGCTGCGGCTCACGCACTGGGAGCTATCGGCGGCGCGAAATCGGCCCAAGCTTTGGCCGCTGCCCGCCCGTCGAAAAGCAGCAAACCGGCCGTGATCGATGCCCAACTCGCCTGTGCCGAATCGCTGCTGGCCGAAAAGAACGAAGCCGAAGCCATGAAAATCTATCAGTCGCTCGCCGGCGACCACCAAGGCAGGCTGGTGCGCTTGGCGGCCACGCGCGGCATGCTGGCCTGCGCTAGCAAGCAAGGCTAAACGACCTCACCGAACCAACCACGTATTCTTGGGAGATGGCGGCATGCTGCGGAAGATGATCGATCGCTGGATGGTCGTGGGAGTCTTGTTGGCGCTGTCAGCGGCGACGTTGTCGCATGCAAAACTACTGGCAGCCGAGCCACAGCAGGACGATTTCGTGCAAATGATCGTCCAGTTGATTGCCAATCCCGACCAGGACTTTCGCGCAGCCGCGCTGGAGCAAGTCCGCAGTGCCGCGGCCGGAGCGGAGGCGACCAAACGGTTCGCGGCCCAGTTGACCCGCCTCGATGCGCCGGGCCTGGTCGCGCTGCTCAGCGCCCTGGCCGATCGCGGCGATGTTGCCGCGCGGCCCGCCGTGCTCAACTTGCTGGCATCCAGCCGCGACGAGAGCGTTCGCGCCGCCGCCATCGCGGCACTCGGCAAGTTGGGTCAGCCGGAAGATCTGCCGCTGCTCGTCAAGGCATTGTCCGCCAAATCGACTGCCGAGCGTGCGGCGGCCCGAGCCAGCCTGACGCAAATTCGCGGCGAGACGATCACCCAGTCGCTGGCGGCCGAATTAAAATCCGCTTCGCCCGACGTGAAGGCCGCCTTGATCGAAGTGCTCGCCACGCGGCGGGCGACCGAAGAGTTGCCTACGTTCGTGGCGGCGACCGTCGATGATAACGCCCAAGTCCGCGGTGCGGCGATGGCCGCCCTGGGTCAGATCGGCCAGCCCGGGCAAATTGCCGCGATGCTGCCGGGCGTGCTCAAAGCCAAGAAGGGGGCCGAACGCGATGCGGCCGAAAAGAACGTGGCCCTGGTTTGTGCCCGCATCGCCAACGAGAACGAGCGGGCCGAGGCCTTGATCCAGGCGGTCGACGCGATCGACCCCGCCCAGCGCGACGAGTTGCTGTCGCTCGTGGGCCGCGTCGGCGGCAAAAAGCTGATTAACTTCGTGGCCTCGATTGCGACCGGCGAAGACGCGGCCCGGCGAAAGCTGGCCATCGATGCCTTAAGCAAATGGCCCGACGCGAGCGTGGCCGACAAGCTGCTCGAGATCGCCGAGAAGGCGCACTATCCCGAGGAGCGGACGCAGGCGTTTCAAGGCTACGTCAAGATCGCGGCCACGCGCGACAAGCGTTCCGACCGGCAGCGGCTGGATCGCATGAAGCAGGCGATGACGGTGGCCCGCACGCCCGAGGAGCGATCGCTCGTCATCAATCGCGCCCGCACGGCCTACGATGTCGAAACCTTGCGGTTCGTGCTGCCCTACTTGGATCAGCCGCAGTTTGCCCAAGTGGCTTGCGAAACGATCGTCGAGCTGGCCCACCATCGCGAAGTCCGCGACCCGAACAAGGCCGAGTTCGACAAGGCGCTGGACAAGGTGATTCAGATCGCCAAGAACCCCGTGCTCGTCGATCGCGCCAATCGCTACAAGCGCGGCGAGACCTGGGAACGCCCCGCCAAGCGGGCGAGCTAGTAAGAGCGCGACGAGCCATTGAGCGCGCGTCGAACCTGTAGCAGGCCCGAAGGGCCGAAAGTCGTTAGCCCGGGGCGAAAGCCCCGGGGAAGCGCACGCGACAAATCCGCCGAGCCCTGAAAGGGCGGCAGAGAGTGCTGCCCCTGCGGGGCTCAGTCGCATTGATGCGGCCGGCGTCCACGGGCTGACGCCCGTGGCTAACGACTTTGCGCCCCTTCGGGGCGAAGAACCGCTCGCGACCTCAAGCCAACTGGTAGACCTCGTAGGCGTGATCGCAGGGGGTGCCGCGGCTGACGTGCATGCGGCGCTCGTCCGGCTCGATGATGACGGAAAATACTGTCCGCCAGCCGCCGGTGGCGGGATCGTCGTTGGCGTGCCGGCAGATCGAGTGCGGATAGCCCTGGTGGTCGCGCAGTGCCGCTTGGATTTCCGGCACGCTCGGCCGATGACCGCCTGCAAAATCCAGCAGCGAGTCGATCCGCTCCTGCCGGGCGTGGGATTGGATCAGCTCGGGGAACTGCTCATTCGTGGGCTGCAAAGCCGGGTGCAGGCAGTGATTCGTGTGGGCGATTCCGGCAGCGTCCGCGCTGCGCAGCACGTGTACGTCGTCGATCGTGACTTCGAGGTCGGCCGGCCCTTCGGGCGTCGTGAGCATGATATTGGCCGGAATGACCCGCCGGGCCCGGCGCACGCTGTCGACGGCGCCCTCGAGCGAATCGGCCTCGTAGATCCCGCGCACGGTGAAATAGTGCGGCACGCCTTGCGATCGAGTCGGGGCCGGCAGCGAATTCAGACAAACGCCGATGCCGGCCTCGTTGAAGCCGATGTATGCGATCAGCCCGGCCTGCGTCAGATTCAGCAGGGCCGGTTTGCCGGCCGGCCGACGTGAGAGCACGATGGTAAACGGATCCAGGGTCGGATCGTTGTCCCAGTTCTGGGCCACCAGGCTTCCGCTGCGGACCGCGCCGCGACCGGCCATCGCCAGCGAAGTGCAGCCGCCCTCCGGTTCCGGGCGGAGTTGATTGCGGACTTGCAGCAACATCAGGTCTTCCAGCTTCATGCCGGTGGCCTCTGCCATGCCGTGCAGCTCGTCGATCATATCCGGGCTGTACTGCTCGGCGAAGGGGATGGCCGCGGCAGCAATCGCCAGCGCCCGCTCGCGGGACATGCGTAGCGTTTTGCTGATGTGCTCCCACGCTGCTTTGCTGAAACCGCGAATCTCTTCGCGCGCCGCCTCGCCGAACTGGCGGCCCATCTCCCGGGGCGTGCCGGCAACTTCGATTTCGCGATATCGGGCTGGAGTGGACATCATCGACGATCCTACCCAATTTGAAATTGCAACTCCAACGCATATTTGGTGTTGCGTCGAGCGATTACGATATACAATACTGCTGGGGGGATGACAGCCATCGGCCTCCGGTCGCATCAAGATTGTTTGATCGAAACGGTCGAACGATTATACTGCGGCTGCCCTCCTTGCTGCCCCCGCTTCGCCCCCCCGCCTCATCCAACCTCGATTGCAAAAACGAGATGTTTTCAGCCGGTCACGATTTTTCCCGACGGTTTCTGTCGCGACGCCTGCTGACTTGGGCGGCTGCGGTACTGTGCCTGGCGATGGGCACGCCAGCCCGCGCCGCCGATCGGCCCGTGAGCTTCGTCAATGATATTGTGCCGCTGCTGACCAAGGCCGGCTGCAATGTCGGCGTTTGCCATGCCAAGGCCGGCAACGGTCAGAACGGATTTCAGCTTTCGCTCCTGGGATTCGAGCCCTCGGAGGATTACGACCACATGGTGCGGGAGGGGCGCGGCCGGCGGGTGTTTGCGGCCGCTCCCGATCGCAGCCTGTTGCTATTAAAAGCCTCGGGCAAGGTGCCGCATGGCGGCGGTGTGCGGCTGGAGGCGACGTCCGAGAGTTACGCGCTGCTGCGTGCCTGGATCGCGCAGGGCGCGCCTTACGACAAGGCCGGGGCGGCCAAGCTCGTGGCCTTCGAGGTCCAGCCGCCGCGTGGAACCATCCAGCGGCACGCGACCCAGCAACTCAAGGCTCTGGCCCGGTACTCCGACGGCAGCGTGCGCGACGTCACCAGCCTGGCGCTGTACGAATCGAACGACCGTGCCACGGCCGAAGTCACGCCGCGCGGCTTGGTAAAGACGCTCGACATTTCGGGTAACATGGCGGTGATGGTTCGCTACCAAGGCAAGGTGGCGGTTTACAGCGGCTCGATCCCGCTGGGGGCGCCGGTCGCCAAGCTGCCTGCCGCGCGCAACTTCGTCGACAAATTGGTATTTGCCAATCTGAAGGCCATCGGCGTGCCCCCCTCGCCGATTTGCGACGACGCGACGTTTCTACGCCGGGTCACGCTCGATATCGGCGGACGCCTGCCGACCGAGGCCGAGACAGCCGAGTTTCTCGCTAGCCGGGCCGCTGACAAACGCGACCAGGTAATCGACGCGCTGCTGCGAAGTCCGGATTACGCTGACTTTTTTGCCTGCAAATGGACGACGCTGCTGAAGAACCGGCGCGACGATGCCAGCGACATCGTGTCGAACTTTGCCTTCCACGCCTGGGTGCGAGACAGCCTGCTGGCCAACAAGCCGTACGATCAGTTCGTGCGCGAATTGCTGGCGGCCACCGGCACGGTGATCGGCAATCCGCCGGTGGCCTGGTACAAGCGCGTGAAAGAGCCCAAGCAGCAGCTCGAAGACGTGGCGCAGTTGTTTCTGGGCGTCCGCATGCAGTGCGCCCAGTGCCATCATCATCCGTTCGAGCGCTGGAGCCAGGACGACTATTACTCCCTCTCGGCGTTCTTCAGCCAGGTCGGCCGCAAGCCGTCGTCGACGCGCGGCGAGGATCTGATCTTTCACAAGCGCGGCGTCGCCGTGGCCACGAACATCAAGACGGGATTGCCGCTGAAGCCGGCCGCGCTGGGCGACTCGATCCCCAGCATTGCGGCCGACGAAGACCCGCGCCTGCGGCTGGCCGACTGGATGAGTTCCAAACAGAACCCGTTCTTCGCCAAGGCGCTGGTGAACCGCTACTGGAAGCACTTTTTCCAGCGCGGGCTGGTCGAGCCCGAGGACGATATTCGTGACACGAACCCGCCGACCAATCCGGCGCTGCTCGCGGCCCTGGAGCAGCACTTCATCTCCAGTGGCTTCGATTTGAAGGACCTGGTGCGCGTCATCACCCGCTCGCAGGCCTATCAATTGAGCGAAATCCCCAACCAGTACAATCTCGCCGATCGGCAGAACTACTCGCGCTACTACCCGCGCCGGCTCCAGGCCGAAGTGCTGCTGGACGCCATCGACTACGTGGCGCAAACGCAGACCGATTTCGCCAATCTGCCGGCTGGCACCCGGGCCGTCGCGCTGCCGGACAATAGCTATAATAAGTCTTCGGCGTTTCTCAAGGTGTTCGGACGCCCGGAAGGCGCGAGCGTCTGCGAATGCGAACGCGTTCAATCTTCGAGCCTGGCGCAGAGCCTGCATTTGATCAATGCGGCGGATTTGAAGTTGAAACTCGCCAGCCCCACCGGCCGCGCCGCACGGCTGACGAAGGAAGACAAACCGGTCGAAGCCAAGGTCCGCGAACTGTACCTGGCGGCCTTTTCGCGCGAGCCGCGCCCGCAGGAGTTGAAAACCGCCACGGACTATCTTGCCGAAAGGCGCGTCGACGCTGCCGGAAAGCCGATCACTGCCGCCACGTCGCTGCGCGACAATTTGCAGGATCTGATCTGGGCATTGATCAATACCAAGGAATTCCTGTTCAATCATTAAGCCGTGTCAGTGGTCAGTTGTCAGTTGTCAGTTGTTGCTAGCCATCAGTTAATAATCCTCCGGGCCAGGGGTGATCGCCGTCATGCGTTGTTCGAGTTGCCGAAGTGAGATCGTCCGCGGGGCACTGATTGTCGCGTCGTTCTGCCTGGCACTGGCGTGCCCAGCGATCGTGGCGCTGGCCCAGTCGGTGGGCCTGCCCGCTCCGCGCCTGCTCACGACCATGCCCATGGGCGGCCAGGCCGGCTCGCAAGTCGAGGTCACGATCAGCGGCGAGAATCTGGAGGACGCCGATGACCTGGCCTTCTCCGATCGCCGAATCACGGCGACTCACAAGCTGAGCGCCGCCGGGCAGCCGGTGCCGAACCAATACGTCGTCAAGATCGCCGCCGATTGCCCGGCTGGCGTGTACGAAGCCCGAATCATGACGCGCTTGGGCATTTCCTCGTCGCGGGCGTTTTCGGTCGGTGCGCTGCCGGAAGTCACTCGCACGAAGCCGAACACGTCGCTCGCTAGCGCCATGGAGTTGAAGGTCAATTCCTTGTGCAACGCGGTAATGACCTTGCGGGCCGTCGATTTTTATTCCTTCAAAGGCCGCAAGGGTCAGCGCGTGATCGTGGATTGCGCGACCCGGGGCATCGACTCGAAGCTGGATGCCGTGGTGATCGTGGCCGACGCCCAAGGGCGCGACTTGCTGGTCGAGCGCCGCGGCGGTGTTTTGGACTTTAGCGTGCCGGCAGACGGCACCTACGTGATCAAGGTTCACGAGCTGACGTTCAAAGGCGGCCCGGCGTATTACTATCGCCTGGCCCTGCAAGAACTGCCGGCCGGCGCGCCCATCGCCCGGCTGCCGTCGACCCGCGCGGTCTGTTCGTTCTCGTGGCCGCCGCGAGGTTTGCCGGAAAAGGCCAAGACTGCGGAGGTCGAGCCGAATAACGATCGAGCCCGGGCGCAAAAGATCTCGCTGCCTTGCGACCTTGCCGGCAGCTTCTTCCCGGCCGCGGACGTGGACGTGTTCCAGTTCGAAGCCAAAAAGGGCGACGTGTGGTGGGTCGAAGTGGCTTCGGAGCGGTTGGGTCGGCCGACCGACCCCGCGATCCTCATTCAGCACGTTGCCGGTACGGGCGCCGCGGAGAAGCTCACCGACGTCGCCGAGATGAGCGACATTCCCAGCCCCGTGAAGGTTTCCAGCAACGGCTATGCCTACGATGGCCCGCCGTACAATGCCGGCACGTCCGACATCCTGGCGAAGCTCGCCATCCAGAAGGACGGCGTGCATCGCTTGCAATTGACCGATCTGTTCGGCGGCACGCGCAACGATCCGCGCAACGTCTATCGCCTGGTCATCCGCAAAGCGGCTCCCGATTTTGCGCTCGTGGCCTGGGCACTGCACATGGAATTGCGCAACGGCGACCGCAACGCCGTGTCCAAGCCGCTTGCCTTGCGCGGCGGAGCGACCATGGCCCTAGAAGTGGTGGCCGTGCGGCGCGACGGTTTTGACGGCGAAATTGAGCTGGCGATGGAAGGCTTGCCGGCAGGCGTGACGGCGCGCGGCATCAAGATCCCGGCGGGCAAGTCGCGCGGAGTCATGCTAGTGACCGCCGATGAGAAGGCCCCACGCTCGCTCGCAGCCGCCAGTTTTATTGGCCGTGCAAAGATCAATGGCGCCACCCTGACGCGTCCGTGCCGGTTGGCTTCGATGGCCTGGCCGATCGTGGACGCCTGGAGCGAAGTGCCCAGCCCGCGGCTGCTGGCCGACGTGCCGATATCGGTCAGCGGATTCGAGCTGGCTCCGCTCACCATTGCGTCTAAGGGCAGCGCGATCTTGGAAGCCACGGCCGGGCAAAAGCTCACGGTCCCGCTCACGCATAAGCGGCGTAGCGAGTTTTCTGGAGCTACGCTGCAACTGAAGGTGTTTGGCGACGGTTTCGAGCGAGCACCGGCGCTCACCGTCCCGGTGACGGCCGATAGCTCGCAGGCCGTTTTGGATCTGGCCACATTGCGAACGCGGCCCGGCGAATACGTTATCAGTTTTTATGGCGGCGCGGTCGCAAAGTACCGGGACCGCACGCCGGCGGCCATTGCGGCCGAAGCGGCCTACCGCAAGGCCCAGGAAGAACTGCTGGCGCTGAACGCCGAGCCCACCAAGCCGGCCGGCCGCACCAAGAGCGAACAGGTCGAAGGCAAGGCCGCAGCCGATCATGCCGCCAAGCAAAAGGCTGCGGCCGCCGCGCTTGCCGCGGCCGCCGAGCAGCTCAAGCAGGCGACCGGAGCGGCCAAAACCAAGGATATAGTCGATATCGTCGTTTCCGAACCCATTGCCATCCGCGTCAAACCGGCGGACAAAAAATGAGCAAATCTCGCAAAGCTTTCTCGACCGCCGCTTGCCCCGGGCCGGGCGCTGCACCCTCCAGCAGCCGGCGCAGCTTTCTGCAAACCGGCCTGGCCGGATTTGCAACGCTGAGCCTGCCGGGCATTTTGAAGCTGCGCTCGGCCAGCCCGCTGTACGCGGCCGAAACGGCCGGGGCCAGCCGCGAAAAGACCGCCGTGATAATGGTCTGGCAGCCGGGCGGATTGTCGCACATCGATTCCTACGATCCCAAGCCCAGCGCCGCCAGCGAATATCGCGGCCCGTTCGACACGATCGACACCAAGGTGCCGGGACTGCGCTTCACGGAACTCATGCCGCGGCAAGCCAAGATTGCCGACCGCTTCACTGTGCTCCGCTCGATGCACCAGTCGGCCGGCGGCCATCCGGCCGGTTCGATGCAATTGCTCTCGGGCGATCCCGACACGCGCGACAAGCCCGAGCCTCGCTACCCGGACTGGATGTCGGTGGCCAACTACCTTCGCTCGCGCGGCGGCCCGCGCCGCAACCCGCTGCCGGCCTACGTGGGCATCAATCCTCCCCGCGAGTACAACGGCCCGGCTTATCTCGGAGACGCCTATTCCCCGTTCGCGGTCTATGGCGATCCCAGCCTGCCGACTTTCTCCGTGCCCAATATCGGTCTCTCGGACACGAGCGAGGTCAAGCGGCTGGACCGGCGCTCGGCACTCCGCCGCAACCTCGACACGCTCGAGCGCGCTTTCGATCAGCAGGGCGAGCTGGCCGCGCTCGACGAATTCGAGACGCAGGCCATGACGCTGCTGACCAATCCGAAAACGAAAGAAGCCTTCGATCTGAGCCGCGAAGACAAGCGGACCCGCGATCGCTATGGACGGAATTCGTGGGGCCAGCAGCTCTTGCTGGCGCGGCGCCTGGTGGAAGCCGGCGTGGAAGTCTTGACTACCAGCCTGAGCGGCCCGCTGTGCGGACGCGTGAACAACTGGGACGACCACGCGGTCAACCACAATGTGTTCGAAGCCATGCAGTTCCGCGCGGAAGTCTACGACCAGGCCGTCTCGGCCCTGATCGAAGATGTTTATGAGCGCGGCCTGGACAAGCGCGTGCTAGTCGTAGTGACCGGCGAGTTCGGCCGCACGCCCAAGATCAGCTACGCGGCCAGCACCGGCGGCGGCAATGCCAGCGCGCCGGCCGGCACGATGCAGCCCGGCCGCGATCATTGGCCGCGTGCGTTCTCGAACATCTGGGCGGGCGGCGGCATTCAGCACGGCCGCTTTATCGGCGCCACCGACAAGCGGGGCGAGGATGCCATCGAACGCATTTGCGGCCCCGGCGATTTCCTGGCGACGATCTACCATCACCTGGGCATCGATGCCTCGAAGACGATGATTCGCGACTTCAACGGGCGTCCCACGCCCATCGTCGATCACGGCAAACCGATCCCCGAGCTGATCGCTTGAGGCTCGCCCGAAGCGGCTTTGCGCCAGCCGGATCAGCGCTGCACACGCGCCGATCCGCCTTTCGCCAGCGCCTCCACTTCGTCGAGCCGGGCCATCGTCACGTCGCCGGGAAAGGTGGTCAGCAAGGCGCCGTGCGCCCAGCCCAGCCGCAAGGCTTCTTCAGGACTTCGGCCCGCCATCAAGCCGTAAATCAAGCCTGCCGCGAAGCCGTCGCCGCCGCCGATCCGATCCAGGACGTCAAGCTGCATGGTCGGGCTTACATAACGCTTGCCGTCGAGCCAGAGCACGGCCGCCCAGTCGTGGCGGTTGGTCGAATGCACCTCGCGCAGCGTCGTGGCGACCAGCTTGATGTTCGGAAACTGGCCGACAACCTGGTCGATCAATCCAAAGAACACGTCGGGATCGAGCTTCGACTTATGCGCCACTTCCGGTCCTGTGATGCCGAGCCCTTTTTGCAGGTCTTCTTCGTTGCCGATCAAGGCATCCACATTGCTGACGATCTTCCGGATGACCTGGTTGGCTCGCTGGGTGCCGCCGACCGATGCCCACAGCTTGGCGCGGTAATTCAGATCGAACGAATTGATCGCGCCGGCCGCCTTGGCGGCTTGCATGCCTTCGATGATCAGGTCCGAGGTCGTCTCGGACAGCGCGGCGAAAATGCCGCCGGAATGGAACCAGCGCACGCCGGAGGCATGAATTTTGGCCCAATCGAAGTCGCCCGGCTTGAGCAGGGCGCCGGCCTCGTTGGCCCGGTTGTAAAACACGACCGGCGGCCGAACTCCCTGGCCGCGGTCGCTATACACCGTGGCAATATTCGGTCCGCGCACGCCGTCGTGCTGAAACCGCTTGAAGATCGGCGTGACGCCCATCTCGCGCATCCGGCCTTCGACCAGCTCGCCGATCGGGTAATCCACCATCGCGCTGGCCACGGCCGTTTTCAGGCCAAAACAGTCGGAAAGATTGGCCGCGACGTTGTACTCGCCGCCCGACACGTGGATCTCGGCAGACCGCGCCTTGCGAAAGGGGATGATGCCCGGGTCCAGGCGATGCACCAAGGCGCCCAGCGACAAGAAATCCAAAGCACACGTGTCTTTTCGGATTGCGAAATTAGCCATCTCTCCTCCAGCAATAATCAGCGTACGAATTTTCTGCACGAGGCTAGCAAAGGGGCGACTTCGATTCGCCCAGTTCGCCCACTATAATCATTCTGTCGATGGCAGTCCCCACCGGGGCGGGGAAAAATCGTCTTGTTTTCTGCGATGAGGGAACTTGCACCGTTTCGCAATCCGCAGCCGTGGGGTTCAATCGCCATGAATGGTCTTTCCGTGTTGATCGTCCTGCTGGGCCTGGCTGCCGCCGCGCCCGAGCCCGATAGCGGCGCCGCGGGCGAGCCGCAGAACGATTCTTCGCCGGCGCTCAAGTCCGAGGCCCGGACCGTGGCCCGCTGGACGTTCGAGTCCGAGCCTGAACCGGGCGTGCAAACGAAGATCACCTTCGACGCCGGGCCGCGTCCCCCCGCCTATCCGGGCTTTGCCCCCGACAACCGCGCCGCAGCGTTTTCCAATGGCGCGACGTTGCTCCTGGCCGATGACGGTCCCGATGGCCAGTTGCGGTTTGCCCAGGGCGACAGCCTGACCCTTGAGGCTTGGGTCCGCGTCGGCGAGCTCAAGCCCGGCCGGTATGCCTACCTCATCGGCAAGGGTCGCAGCGGCAAGCGCGGACTGCCCGAAAAGAATCAGAACTACGCCTTGCGTCTCAAAGGCGATGCCAAGGGGCCGCGCATCAGCTTTCTGTTCGCCAGCCAAAGCGCGTCGGGCAAGCCGGGCGAATGGCATCGTTGGACTTCGACCGAGGGCTTCCAACCCGGCTCAGCCTGGCACCACGTCGCCGTGAGCTACACGTTCGGCAAGCCGGAAAGCGTGCGTGGCTACATCGACGGCCGCGAAGCACCCGGCGCTTGGGACCTGGGCGGAGCGACCCGTCGCCCGCCGGTGGCCGATGCCGACGACTTGCTGCTGGCCAGCGGCAATGCCGGCGCCCAGGGCAACCGGTTCGAGGGTTGGCTGGACGAAGTGGCCATCCGTCGCGGACTGGTGCAGCCCGAGGAGCTAAAAGCCCGGTTCGCCTTTGTGCCGCCGCCACCGCCGGTCAGCCGCGAGGCGGTGCCGCACGGCCAGGTGCTGGTGCAAATTTGCGAAAACGGCCTGCCGACTGCCAACGTCTGGCCGGTCGAACCACCGGCGGCGACCGAGAGCTACGAGCAGGAAGCTTTTGGGTTTTTCGAGATGCCGCAAAAGTACGTCGATACGGGCGTCCGCGGCGATCGGGCTAATCCGCTGCTGCTGCGGGCCGCGGCCGTGGTGAACTTGCCGGCCGGCAAGCATCGCTTCCTGCTTCGCGCGCGAGGCGCATCGCGGCTATTCGTCGATGGGCAACTGTTGTTGCGCACGAATTTTCCCACCGGCGACGACGGCGGACATGGCAAAGTCAAACCGGCGGAGGATTATCTCGATCTGGGACCCGACTTCCGCTTTGCTCCGGCCGGCGAAGGCGAGTCCTGGTGTGCTTTCGACGTGGCGGCCGGCGAGCACTTCGTCATTTTGGAAACGCTGGTCGGCGGTCTCGTCGGCAAGTCCAAACGGCGTCCGGAGCTGGGCGAGACCGTGGTTGCGCTGTCCACGTCGGGAACCGATGCGTGGCAACTGCTGAGTCCCGGCGCGCGGCACTTTCCTTACACCGATCGCGGCTGGGCTGCGTATGCGGCCGAGCGCCGGCAGGCGCTCGACGTGCTGAACAGCCGAGCCCGAGCCGTGCTGCGCGAGGCGCACGCCCCCTACTGGAATCGCCGCCGCGAAACGGCCCGCACGTACCTGGCCCAAACGCCCGAGGTGCCGGTGCCCGCGCTCCCCGCCGGCGCTCCGGCCCAAAATGCGATCGACCATTTTCTGGCCGTGCGATTGGCAGCCGCGCGCGAGCAGGTCGCGGCCGTGCCTGCCGACGGCGTGAACTTTTTCCAGGGCGTGCTGCCGATCCTGGAAACCAAATGCTTCGCGTGTCATCGCGGCAGCAAGGTGCAAGGCGGCCTGCGGCTCGACTCGCTGGCCGGCGCACGCAACGGCGGCGAAGGCTATGGTCCGGCCGTCGTGCCCGGCCATCCCGAATCGAGTTCGCTGCTCGAGCGTGTGCGCTCGACCGATCCCGACACCGTGATGCCGCCCAAGGGCGAGCTGCTCACAAAAGAACAGATCGTGTTGCTCGAACGCTGGATTCGCGAGGGAGCCCACTGGCCCGAGTTTCAACTCCAGCGGGCGACGGTGACTCCTGTGTGCGACGACCTGGCCTTTTTGCGGCGGCTGGCGCTCGACACGGTCGGCGTTGTGCCGTCGCTGGAGGAGATCGCGGCCTTCCAGTCCGATCCGCCGGCAACTCGCCGGGCGTCGGCCGTGGACCGCTACCTGGCCGATCCGCGTTGGGCCGAGCATTGGATGGGCTATTGGCAAGACGTGTTGGCCGAGAATCCGAACATCCTGAATCCCACGCTCAATAACACCGGGCCGTTCCGCTGGTGGATTCATGAGTCGCTGGTGGACGACAAGCCGATGGACCTGTTTGTCACCGAGCTGGTGCGGATGCGGGGCAGCGAGCGTTTCGGCGGCCCGGCCGGTTTTGCCGTGGCTTCGCAGAACGACGCGCCGCTGGCCACCAAGGGCACGATCGTCAGCACGGCGTTTCTGGGGATCGAGATGAAATGCGCCCGCTGCCACGACGCGCCGGCGCATGCCAGCAAGCAAGCCGATTTGTTCGGCCTGGCGGCGCTGTTGGCCGCCGCGCCCGTCGAGGTGCCAAAAACCAGCAGCGTGTCGCTCGACAAGCTGTCGGCCGGCGGCCGGATGCCGCTGATCGAAGTCACGCTCAAGCCCGGCAGCCGGGTCGAGCCGAGATGGCCGTTTCCCGAGTTGTGCGACGAGTCGCTGGGTGCGGCGCTGGCCGAAGATCCACAAGACACGCGCGACCGCCTGGCGGCCTTGATCACCGCCCCGCAAAACGCCCGCTTCGCCCAAGTGATTGCCAATCGCATCTGGCAGCGGCTGATGGGCCGCGGGCTGGTCGACCCTGTGGACGATTGGGAACACGGCCGCGCGTCGCATCCCGAGCTGCTCGGCTGGCTCGGCCGCGAGCTGGTCCGCAGCGGTTACCAGGCGAAGACCATCGCGCGGCTGGTGCTGAATTCGCACGCCTATCAGCGCGCCGCCGACCCTGCGCTGCGCGAGACCGGTCCGCTGTTCGTGGCGCCGGCTGCCAGGCGGCTATCGGCCGAGCAAGTTGTCGATTCGCTGTTCGTGGTCACCGGCAAGCCGTTCCGCGTGGAGGAGGTCAATCTCGACGTCGATGGGCGGCGCGATCTGAAAAACTCGATCAGCCTCGGCCGGCCGACGCGCTGCTGGATGCTGGCCTCGACGTCGAACGAACGCGACCGGCCCAGTTTGGCACTGCCCCGCGTGCAGGCCGTGGCCGACGTGATGCAGGCCTTTGGCTGGCGCGGCGCACGGCAGGACGCGGCCAGCGTCCGCGACACGGCGGCCAATGCCTTGCAGCCGGCGATCCTGGCCAATGGCACGATGAGCATTTGGCTCACGCGACTGAGCGACGACCACGCCGTGACGCAATTGGCCCTGCAAGATCAGCCGGTCGAGACGTTGCTCGAACGGCTGTTTCTGCGGATTCTGACCCGCAAGCCCACGGCCCAGGAGCGGGCGGCGCTGGTCGATTACCTGCGCCCGGGCTATGCGTCTCGCCGGCGCGACGTCCGGCCCAGCGCCGCCAGCGCGGCGACGCGTGGACCTAAGCGTTACGTCTCGTGGTCGAACCATCTCGATCCCGAATCGACCGTGTTGAGACAACAGGAAGAAGTGGCCGCTCGCCGTGGCGATCCGCCGACCGAGCGCCTGGCGCCGGCTTGGCGCGAGCGGTTGGAAGATGTGGTATGGGCGCTAGTGAATGCGCCGGAGTTCGTGTTTTCGCCGTGATGCCGTAGTCCGTCGCCATTGAACCGACCTGAACCGAGAACCTTTGCCATGCAGCGCCGCACGTTTCTCAAGCTGGCCGCAACCGCGTCCCTGGCACCGGCCGTATCCGCCGCGGCCGAGACGGCCCCGCCGTTGGGCAAGGCCGAGCATTGCATCTTCATCTGGCTGGGCGGCGGCATGGCCCAGATCGACACGTTCGATCCCAAGTCGCTGGGCGATGCCAAGAGCAAACCCAAACGGCCCGGCTCCTATTACGGCTCGATCGAAACCTCGGTGCCGGGCGTGAGGGTGTGCGAACATTTGTCAAAAGTCGCGCCGCTGGTCGACCGCCTGACGATCGTCCGCACGGTCAATCATCGCGTGATCGACGAACACGCCTTTGCCACCAACCTGGTCCACACCGGCCGCACGACCAGCGGCAACATCGCTTATCCGTCGATCGGTTCGCTCGTGGCGCACCAGCGCGGGGCGGCGGCCCCCGGCGTGCCGGCTTACATGCTCATCGGGTATCCCAACGCCAGCCGCGGGCCGGGCTATCTCGGCGCCAAGCACGGATTCATCTATCTGGTCGATACAGGCGCCGGTCCGGCCGGCTTCACGTTGCCCGAGTTCGTGCCGGCCGATCGCATGCATCGCCGCCAGCAGTTGCTCGCCAGCCTAAAGCATCCGGCGACCGCCGGCTCGCTGATGGCCGATTACGAGCAGGCGCAGGCCGAAGCCATGCGCCTGGCCGGGCCGGGCTTTATGAAGAATTTTCAGCTCACCACCGAGCCCGCCGAGTTGCGGACCCGCTATGGCGGCGAGTTCGGGCAGCGCTGCTTGCTCGCCCGGCGGCTGGTGCAAGCCGGAGTGCGCTTCATCGAGGTGTCGCACAATCTCAACTTCATCAACGGCACAGGCTGGGACACGCACAATGCCGGCCAATTGAACCAACACATCCTGATCCAGGAACTCGACACGGCCTTAGCCGCCTTGATCGCCGACCTGGAGGCACAAAAACTGCTCGACAAAACGCTGGTGGTCGTGGCCACGGAATTTGGCCGACCGGCGGCTTTTGACGGCGGCGGGGGACGCGGACATCAAGGCACGGCCTTTTCGCTGGTGCTTGCTGGCGGCGGCCTGCGGCACTGCGGCGCTTACGGCGTGACCGATGAACTAGCAAAGCTGCCGCTGGACAAACCGGTCAGCATTCCCGACTTTCATGCCACGCTGCACGCCGCGCTGGGAATCAATCTCGCGGGCGAAATCTACGCCGGCACGCGGCCCGTGCCGATCACCGACGGCGGCCAGCCCATCGCGGCCCTGTTCGCGTAGCCGCGAGCAGGAAATACGAAGCAATACAAAAGCAATTGAACAGAAGGACGCAAAGGACGCTAAGAAGGAATGGAGTTCACACGCCCCGTCTGAATTGCGGTTTCGTTCGTTTTGTTCTTTGCGGCTCTTTGCGTCCTTCTGTTCAAATCGTCTTCGTTGCGACGAACCAATTATTTCGCGCGGGTGCCCCTGGCCTGGTTGACTACGACGCGCTGGCGGCCAGACGGGGACCATTTGCGCCGGAGGACGTCGCTCTCGCGGAAGGTGGCCATCAGAATCTGCTTGGCGCCGACGCGCTCGAAATCGTAGATCAGATAGATCGTGCCGTCGAGCGCTTGCACGCCGTCGGGATACGACACGCCGCGGCGCTCGTCGATCATCAGTTCGCCCTGCCAGGTCTTGCCGTCGTCGTCGGAAACGCGGGCCACCAGGTGCGAACGCGTTTTCTTGTCCGGCGGATCGTGCGTCACCAGCAGCAGCTTGCCCGTAAAGAGCCGCGTGATGAAGAAGCGCGAGTTCACGTGCGGAATTAATGACGGTCGGCCGGCAGTCCAGGTTTTGCCTTCATCCCTCGACGTGCTTTCGGCAATGCCGAAGGAGGCACGCACCAGCATCCACAGGCTCTTGTCGCGGCGCTCGATGATCGAGTGCTCGTCGAACACGCGGCCCGGTACCCGCACTTGGCCCCAAAAAGTCCAGGTCTGGCCGCGATCCATCGAGCGCATCACGTTGGCGCCGCTTTGCGAACTCAGGTCATGGCGAAAAGCGGGATCGGTCATCGCCGGGCGCTGCCAGATGGCGGCCGGCATCAGCCACTCGCCACTGTCGAGCACGGTCGGCTTGTTCATCATGATGCCGTCACTGAGTCGGCGCGGCGCGGACCAGCGCGGCTGCTCGGCGGTCGAATCGTCGGTCACGATCGCCCATACGCCCGACCGGCCGTCCCACCACTTATGTGATTGGGCCCAAAACAACCATAGCCGGCCCTGGGGATCGTGCCAGAGGCAGGGATCGTACGCGCGCACCGGGCCGGGCGGATCGATCACTAGCCTCGGGCCCGACCAGGTCTTGCCGCCGTCGCCGCTAGTGACCAGCACCACGTAATTCTCCGGGCCTTCGGACTGGCCGCCGGCGTACCATACGGCCCACAACCGGCCGTCGGAGGCACGTTCGATGCCCGGAATGCCCTGGAACGGCCGCGTGTTGTCGGCATATTCCGGGCCCGGTTGCGTGTTCACCGGCGGCGGCACCAGCGCGGGATCATCCGTCGGCTGCGGGGCGGCGGAAACCGGCTTGGCTGGGGGCGCCGGCTTTTGCGGCCGCGCGTAGGACAGCACTTGCCCGTCGATCAGCAATCGCTCGCGCAGCCGGGCATAAGTCACGTCTTGCACCGACAGGTTGTCGTCGATGGCCGAGCACGCGGCCGTGGCTGCCGATTGCCCCAGGATCATGAACACCGGCTCCATGCGGATCGAGCCGAAGGCGATGTGCGAACTGGAAACGCAAACCGGCACCAGCAGGTTGTCGGCCTGGCCGCGCTTGGGCACCAGCGAGCCATAGGAGATTTCGTAAGGCCCCTTGGTCGACACGCCGACGTCCCCCTCGTTCTGCACGTAGCCGTCGGGCGTGATGTAGCGCTGGACGTTGTGCGAGTCGATCGCGTACGAGCCCATGCCGACCGGGTCGGGCGTCGGCCGCTTCTTGAGCAATTCGTTCTCGGTCATCACGTACCGGCCGACCATGCGACGGGCTTCGCGAATATAAAGCTGGTGCGACCAGCCGCCATTGTCGCGGAATTCGTCCTTGGGTAGTCCCCAGCGGCGCATCTCTTGCCGCACTTCGCGGGGAACGCGCGGATCGTTGGCGATGAAATACAGCCAACCCTGCTGATAGGTTTGATGCTCGCGGATGATCCCACGGCGCCGCTCGTACGAGGCTTCGGGATACTCGTCGCTGAAGCCGATGTTGTCGGTGCTGAACGGGCCGTGGTTGTTGGTGTCGGTCTTGCGATTGGGGACAGAATCGAACTTTCCGAACGTCTCGCGCCAGCCGGCATTGTAAATCCGTAGCAGCAGCTCGTATTGCCGGGCGTCGTAGCCGGCGGGCTTGGGAAAGGGAATCTGATTTTCGGGCAGGTCGGTCAGGCACATCCGAAAACAATAGGCCTGTACGTGCTTGTCGCCGTGGCCGAACTTGCCTGGCGGAGCCGTGCTAATGCGCGGCAACACGCCGCTGGCCGGGTCGCCCGGCTTGACATAAGGGCTGATTTTTTCGGGCAGCACGCCAAAATGGTGCCGGTGGTGCAGCACGCCGGCTTGAACGCCGGCGTCGGGCTCGTCGTACACGCTCTGGGCTTCGCGGCCGACCGCATAGTCGACCCCTGCCGCGGCCAGCAGGTCGCCTTCGTAAGTGGCGTCGATGAACATTTTGGCTTCGAAGCTGCGGCCGCTGAGCATGGTGATCGAGGTGATGTGCGCGCCCTGCTTGTGGACGCCGGCCGTGCGATCGAGCCACTCGTCGCGATAGACGGAAATGCTCGCCTCAGTTAGCAGGTCTTCGAACACCTGCTCGGCCACGTGCGGCTCGAAGACCCACATCGTGCGCCGCTCGCCGTCGATGGCGGGCGTGCCCTGTCCCTTGTTGCCGTAGGCTTCGCGGTGCTGCCAGTTCCAGGCGTCGGGCGTGTTGTAGTGTTTCCAAACGCGATGATAAAACTCGCGTGCCAGGCCGCCGATGACCGCCTTGTTGCCGGTGTCGGTCCAACCCAGCCCGCCGCTGGAGAGCCCGCCCAAATGCTTGTCGGGACAGACGAGCACGACCGACTTGCCCATCTTCTGAGCCTGCACCGCCGCGATCACGCCGGCCGCCGTGCCGCCGTAGACCACCAGGTCGTACTCCGAGGCCGCGACCGGTTGAGCCGGTGCGCAGCACGCCAGCCAGAACGAGAAATACGTGAGGAGTTTCACGACGCGAGGCAGCACGGGTTGTGACATTGGCAGAGTATTTCCGGAGGGAGTCGGCACCGCGGACGTCGCCGGCACGCTTCAGCGCACGCCGCAGAGCACGCGGAAGCCGCGTTCGGGATAGTGGTACGTGGGGTTCGAGAGGTGCCGCACGGCGCTGCGATTCGCCACGTCGCTGTTGAGATAGGCGCCGCCGCGCGTGGCGCGCCCTTCGCCGGTCGGCGGACCTTGCGGATCGACGAACCTGGGATCGACATAGCCCTCCTTGGTAAACCAATCCAGGCAAAACTCGTTGATGTTGCCGTGCATGTCAAACAGGCCGAAGGCGTTGGGTAGATCGCCGCCGACGACGTGGGGCGTGGCTGTCTTGGGCTGATTGCACCAGGCGAAGCGGTTGATCTCCTTTTCGTCGTCGCCGAAGCTCCAGAGCGTGGTCGTGCCGGCGCGGCAGGCGAATTCCCATTCGGCCTCGGTCGGCAGGCGGTAAACGCGCCGGGCGGCACGCTCCGCCGGCAGCGACGACAGCGCGTCGCAAAACGCCGCGGCATCGGCCCACGAGACAGACTCGACCGGAAAACGGCTGGTGTCGACGCCGGCCATTTGGTCCTTGCCCTTGCCGCTGGGCGAATAGTAGCTGGGATTTTTGCCGGTCACGGCCGTGTATTCCTGCTGGGTCACCTCGTACATGCCCAGGTAAAACGGCTTGCTGATTCGCACCTTGTGCTGCGGCTGCTCGGCCTGGAGCGGCGAAGTGTCGCGGTAGCGCGGGGTCAAGGCCGCAATCTGTTCTGGCGACGTGCCCAGCATGAATTCGCCTGGTGGAATGAACACCAGCTTCATGCCCGCCGAGTTGGTCACCTCGACCGGCACGCGGCGCGATTGCGCCCAGCTCTGTTGAAGTTGTTTGGCTTCGTCGGCGCTGAAGGGAGCGATGGCCGGCTTCAGCAGGCCTTTGGCCGCAGGCTTGGCGCTGGTCGCTCGCGCAAACTTCGGCCCGGCTGCGGCTGCCGCCTGACTCTCTTCCAAACGCTTCTCGACCTTGGTCTTGTTGATGCCGGTCAGTTCCGGCAATGCGGCGGCATACCAATGCCGCGCGCCGCTGCGGACCAGCGTGGCTTCCTTGCCTTTGCGCGCGTCAGCGGCATCCCACCAGGCATCGCCGAGTGCAAGCATCGCGCCGGCGTCGGTCGGCGCCGCCAGGCTTTTGACGGCCAGATTTTTGAGTTCGGCGTCCGAGCCTTTCGCCAGGTGAGGCAAGCCGGCCTGCCAATCGTCCTGGTCGAAGCATAGATATCTTCCCAGCGTCAGATTGGCGTCCGGATCGTCGGCGCTTGTGGCCAGCGCGGCCTCGGCCTTGTTCACGGCTTCGAGTTGGTGCCGCAGCGCGGCGAGCTCTTCGCTGTTGAGCCTGGCTTGTTTCACCAAGGTGGCGTCTCGCGCTTTGCCAGCGATGAGCGAAGCGGATTTCAGCAACTGTTCCGCTACGTCGAATTGTTGCTCGGCCGTTGCCAGGTCGGCCAGCGCCAACGCCTTCTCGGCCAGGGCTTTGTTTGCGGCGGCGGGACGCGATTTGGACGCGAGCTTTTTATAGATGTCGGCCTGCATCGCCAGCGCGTTAACCTGGTAGTCGGCCCCCAGCGCGTCGACCGCCTGGTCGAGCATTTCCGTGTCGGCCGTTTCGGCGGCCAAATCGCGCGCTTCGGCCAGCAACACGAACCGCGCGGCAGGGTCGTCGGTGGTTTTGTCGGCCTGCGCCAGCAGCTTCCGCGCGAGCGTCGTTTTGCCCTCGGCGGTTTTGGCCGCTGCATAGTCGGCCTCGAAGATCTGCTTGATGACGGCCAAAGCCGTCTTCTGGGCCGCCGCGTCCGGAACCGGCCGGCGGACTGCGGCCGGCGCCTCGGCATCCCGCTGGGGCGCCGCCGCTGCAGGTGGTTGCATGGCGACGATGGTGGGCGCCGCGATCGGCAGCGGGCTGGGCGCGGCCGGTTTGACGGGCACGTCCGGCTTCACGGCAACCGGCGCGGGCGTCACTGGCGGCGGCTCGGCTGGTTTGGCGTCGGCTGGTTGCTGGACCACTGGCGGAACCGTCGCAGCCGGCTTTTCGAGCGGTTTTGCCGGAGCATTGCTCGCTGTTTGCACGCTGGGCGCCGCGGGAGTCACGCTAACCGGCGCGCGGGCCAGGGGCTCGGGCGGTTCGTCGGCGGCCGGTTTGGGACGCATGGCAAACCCGACCAGCAGCACGATTACCACTACCGCTCCGCCGGCACCCAACATCAATGTCCGGCGGCTGCCACCGGTCGCGAGCGGCACGACGGCCGCCGGCGCGGGAGCGGGGGTGCGGGTCAAGGGCTCGAGCGCGGCGATCACCTCATTCATCGACTGATAACGCTCGGCTACTTGCTTGGCCACCATGCGGTGATAGATCCGATCGAGTTCGGCCGAAACCTCCGGCCGCGCGGCGCGGAGCGTCGGGATCGGCGATTCGCGATGCGCGACCAGCCGCTTCATGGCCGTCTCGCCGCTGTACGGTGGTCGGCCGGTCAAAAGATAATAAAGCGTGCAGCCGAGGCTGTAGACGTCGGCACGTGCGTCGGCCTGGTGCGTGTTGAGCGCCTGCTCCGGGGCCATGTAGTCCACGGTGCCCATCATCGAGCCGGTTTGCGTCAGCTCGCCGGGCGCGTTGTCGCCGGTCTCTGGGTTCGAGTCGGTGATGCGGGCCAGGCCCATGTCGAGGATTTTGATTTTGCCATTCTTGTCCAGGAGCAAATTCGACGGCTTGATATCGCGGTGAATGACGCCGGCGGCATGCGCGTGCTGCAATCCGCGCGCGGCTTGCAGAATGCAACTGAGCGCCTTGGCGATCGGCAGTGGCCCCTCGCTTTTGACCAAGGCAGACAGGTCGCTGCCCTCGACCAGTTCCATAACGAGAAAGTGCGTGCCGCCGGCCTCGTCGGCATCGTGCGCCGTGACGATATTGGGATGGGTCAGTTTGGCTGCGGCTTTGACCTCGCGTTGAAAGCGCTCGACAGCGTCTGGCGAAGCCATGCTCTTCTTGGGCAAAACCTTCAAGGCCACGACGCGGTCCATCTTGCGATGCCGGGCCCGAAAGACCTGGCCCATGCCGCCGGCGCCGATCCGATCGAGGATCAGGTAGTTGCCGACCAGCAGCGTGGAGGCTTTGCCCTGATAGACCGCGGCGGCCTGGTAGCGCGTGAGCTTGCCCTGTTGCACCAGTTCCTTGGCCACGGTTTCGGGATTGCCGGCAGACTGCGTTTCCAGCGCGCTGAGGTCCGCCGGCGCGAGCAGCCCCAGCGTGGCCAGGTCGCGCACAAATTCCGTCAATGTCACCGACATCCCTTGGGCTCCAGGCCAAGATTAACGGACTTTGACCGGCCCGATTATAGATGGCGGCAATCTGGCAATCGCTAGTTTTTTAGCCGAATCCGACGAATTCGATCGGGATCCAAGCGACGTCGCGCCGGGGCAAGACATGACAAATAGTGCATGATATGCTGGAGCGCCCGCCCAAAAAGAAGATGCTGGCAAGTTCGGCCACGCCCCACCCCCGGGTTCAGCACGCCATCGTCGGCCATGCAGCTCACGAAGCCCGCATTGTCGGTTTCCCTCGATGATCGATCGCTCACGCACAGGAACGACCATGCGTATGATGAAGGCCTTGTTGAGTTCCGGATCGGTCTTGGCTGTACTGGCTTGCGGACTGCTGGCGCCGACCGCCAGTGCCGGGCCGCCGTCACCACTGGTCTTCAATCGCGTACGATTCCTGCCGGCTCCCAAGGCGGAGCAGGCTATGGTGGGCGGAGTTTTTTCCGGTTCGAATACTTCGGCTAAACAAGGCTTCGAAGTGTTGGCGGAAGTCAAGAACGTGCCGCCGGCCGGACAATGGAGCGAACTGACATTTGCCAATCAAAAGCCGTATCGCTGGATTCGCTACGAGGGTCCGCGCGGTTCGTATGGCAAGGTTTCCAAGATCGAATTCTTTGCAGGCAAGCAGCGGCTCACGGGGCCGATCATTGCGCCTTTCATGAGCAGCAAGTGGCTGCCCGTGGTGACCGACAAACCCGGCGGCCCCGTTTCGGGCTTAGATCCCGATGGCCAGTACGTCGGAATCGACGTCGGTGAAAAGGCGTCTTGCCTGAAACCGATGATCCGGCCCGGCGGCGGCGAATTTGCACAAGCGGTCACTGTGACAATGCAATGTGCCTTGCCGGGTGCCATGATTCGCTACACGCTCGACGGCACGCCGCCTACACGCGAGAACGGGCAGACTTATTCCACGCCCATTTCGATCGACAAGACCACCACGTTTCGAGCCGCCGGTTTTCAAGATGGTCTAGCGCCGAGTCCCGATGCCGATGCCGTGCTGTTGCTGCCGCCGATCGGCCATCGCACCACGCTGCACCTGGGCAACAGCCTCACCGGCAATGCCATCGGCAAGTTCGCACTGCATGTTCGGACGACGGGCGTGGTAGACGACACCAAGTCCTTACTGATGGGCGGCGGCCTCGCGCGCACGTTGTGGAATTCCGCGATGATCGGCCCCGGCGACACGTCCGACCCGCAGCGCTGGAAGAACTTGTTTTCGACCACGAATTCGATGGGAGGCGTGGCAACCTACAAGGTCGACCAGGTGGAAAAAGCGGCCGCCGACTGGAAAAAACTCTGGCCGTCAATTACGGGCGTCAGCGACGTGACGTTTCAGCCCCGCGATGCGGATATCGCCGAAGAGGCCGACTACACCATTCGCTGGCTCAAGCTCGTGCGCGAAAAATTTCCCGAAGTGCAGCCTTGGCTATACATCGAATGGACCGAAATGGAACGGCAGCGGGCCACCGACAAGGGCCTCGTTCCCAGCAGCCAGATGCAGAAACTGTATCCCGCGCTCAGCTGGGAAGAGTCGATGTCGGCCATGATGCTCTACGGCGAGGGAGTGCAACGCGCGATGACGCAGGCGTATTCAGCAGGCAAGCGCCCGCGGATCATTCCCGCCGCGTTGGCCTTGGGCTGGATTCATCAGCAGATCGAAGCCGGACAGTTCCCCGGCGCGGCTGCGGGCGATTTTTATCCGCTGCTGTTCAACGACAGGGTGCATCTCAATCCCGAAGGATCGTTCCTGGTCGAAGCCACCTGGTATGCGGCCATGTACGGCCAATCACCGGAAGGCAAGTTGCTGCCCTTGCACCTGCAACTGACTCCGCAGCAGACTCTGACCATGCAGCGTCTGGCCTGGAACGTCGTCAAGAACTATCCCGACTGCGGGCTGTTTGCCGAGGGGACCGAGCGCGTGGGCGAGCCGCAGTTCGCTGTCGTACCGTCGGAATCGAGCGGCATCACGCGCGTTCGACTCTCGTCGTCGAGCCCCGGCGCGTGGTTTCGCTACACACTTGACGGCACCCAGCCGACGCGCACCCGCGGCTATATTTATTGCGGCGCCGTCAGCGTGCCGCAGGGTGCGACGCTCAAGGCCATCGCCTACCAAAGCGGACATGCCGACAGCGCGGCGCAGACGGCGACGCTGCCGCCGAGTCCGTAGGGCCGAGCAACTGATCGTCAATCCGATCCCTCAAGGAAATCATCCGATGCGCCGACGAACCAATCTAGCTCTCCATTTCGGCTGGATCGTGGTTGTGTGGATGATGGTCGGGGTCGGTGAAGTCCGCTCGCAGGAGACCGCGGGCATCGGCGTGGCTCTCGGTGCGGAAAGCGGAGCAATCGTCATCACGCAGATACTGCCCAATACGCCGGTGGCGGCAAACAAAAGCATCAAGGTCGGCGACCGAATCATTGCGGTGGCCCAAAAAGACCAACCGCCGGCATCGACCAAAGGTTTGACGCTGAGCGAAGTCGTCCGGTTGCTGCGCGGCGCCAAGGGCTCGATGGTTCGGCTGACGCTCGTGCCGGCCGGCGCGGACGAGTCGCTGGCGAGCGTCGTGAGCCTGGTGCGGGGCGAGCTGACGCCGCTGGCGTTCTTCGGCGACGGCCAGTTGCTTTTGCCTGGGGGCAGGGCACCGAATGTCGATCTGATCGGGCTGAGCGACGGCCGGGCCGAGAAGCTGTTGTCCGACGATGATCACCAGATCGTGGTAATCGAGTTCTGGTCGCGCTGGTGCGGGCCATGTCAGAAGATTATCGATGATCTGCAAGAGCTTTTGGTGCGGCACCCGCGGTGGCAAGGCAAGGTCGTACTGGTCGCGGCTAGCGCCGACGAACACCAGCAGGCCACGGCGGAATACTTGAAATCGAAGGGCTGGGACAAGACCCGCAACGTCTCGGTCGGTTCGGAGGCACTGCATGCGTACCACGTCGGCTCGCTACCCACGGCATACGTCATCGATCAACGAGGCGGAATCGCCGCCGCGGGCAATCATTTCGACATCGCGGCGGTCGTCGATCGCCTGCTTGAATCCGACGAATTCCTGGCCGAATTCCGCGATCTTGAGACCGCTTGTCAGAAGCATTTCGAAACCAGTTGGAAGCGGACCGAGCCGCAGTTGAACGCGGCCAAGACGCAAGAGGACCGCGACAAGATCAACGAACGTTTCCTCGGCGAAGTGCGGAAATATCTCGATCCCCAGTTGCGTAAGGCGCTGGCGCTGGTCGAGCCGCACGCCGCCGCGCTGGTCAGCGCCGGTCCGTTGAAATGGATCTTGTCGGACTCCGAAGCCGACAGCGAAATCGCCCAAGCGGCACTAGGGCTGCTCATCCAGCATCATTTGACCCATCCGCAAATCCTGGACATGGGATGGTACAACCGCTTGTCGGGCAAAAAATGGGTCGAGACGCTACTGCGTGCCCAGGTCGCGTCCGACGCCTTGCCCCTGGCCCGGCGACCGAAGCAAACGATGGCCCTGGCGATTTACCTGAAAGTAGCGGCGGAACTGAATCGGCCTCGGGCCGGCGAACGGCAGAGCGAAGCCATTGGCCTATTCACCGAGCTTGCCAGGAAGTATCCCGACCAGGAAGTCGCACCCGGCCTCACGATCGGCGCCATGGCCCGCGGGAGCTTGTTTGCGATCCAGAACCTGAGCATCGGCAAGACTGCTCCCGATATCCAGGCCGAAGACCTGGATGGCGTGACGTTCAAACTCAGTGATTACCGTGGCAAGGTGGTGGTGCTGAGCTTCTGGGCAAGCTGGTGCATTCCCTGCATGGAGTTGGTGCCGCGCGAACGCGAACTTGTCGAGCAGTATCAAAGCAGGCCGTTTGCGCTCGTGGGCGTCAACGCCGACAATGACCGTGAAGAGTTGAAGCCACTGCTGAAGGAGCACAGGATTACCTGGCGGTCGTTCTGGTGTGGCGAGAAAGGCTCCTTCGGCGAGATTCCCGTCACTTGGAACGTGCAGGGCTGGCCGACGGCCTACCTCATCGACAGTGCCGGCGTCATTCGGGCGAAGAACGTGTTCGGCACGGCGCTAGACAAAAAAATCGCAGAGTTGGTCGCGGAGGCCGAAAAGGCCTCGCCAGTGCCGGACTAATGCTCTGGCCGGGAAGCGCGTGCGAATCCTTACCACGGATCGGCGATGTGGTCCCAAGGCTTAGCACGGTCCCAAGGTTCGATTTCGTCCGAAAGCTCAATGGCCGACGGCGTATGATATCGAGCGCGAATCGTCTCGGCGATCAGCATGCCGGTGGCGACTAGAACGCCCGAAACAAAGGCCACCGTGCCCACGACGATGGCGGCCAGCAAAACCGCGATGAGCACCTTCAACAGCGCGACCATGACCATCCTCAGTAGATGAAGACCGCCGCGCCCTGTCAGTTGTCAGTTGCAACGGACAACTGACCACTGACAAAGGACTCCTATTGCTGTTGCGAGTCGGAGCGCGGCGACCGTCCGAGCACCCTCCATAGCACGAGCGACAACACGGTCAGCGAGAGCAAGCTGCTCGTCATGCGCTCTAATCTCCGGCCGATGCCAGGCATCCGCCTTGCCGCTCACCGGTGCGAATGTGGATCATGGCTTCCACGTCGATGATCAGCACGCGGCCGTCGCCGACCTTGCCAGTTACGGCAGCCAGCAGGATTGCATCGACGGCATCGTCCGCGTTGGCATCGTCGACGACGGCCTCGAGCTTGACTCTGGGCAGAAATGGCGACGTGTGCTCGATGCCGCGGTAGGTTTCCGGAAACGTTCGGTCGCGGCCGGTGCCGCGCACGTCGGTGATCGTCATGGCATTGATGCCGCGGGCCGTGAGTGCATGCACCACGTCATCGACTTTGGATCGGCGGATAATGGCTTCGATCAATTTCATGTTCGCATCGCTCGCTTTCTAATAAACCGCCCGCGGCACGGTCGCCAAATGGTTGTTCGTTCTTGCATTCGCCATCGACCGGTCGCTGGACGACGCTACCTAGATCAAGATCCGTGCCGCACATGCGCGGCCGCGCGCGATCCGTGCGGATTCGCGCATGCGGCGGCCGCTCGCATTTCCTGCTCGCGATTCGGCTTTCGGCTGCGGCATCGAGCACAAACAGCGGCAAATAAGACGTTTCGCCACGGGCCGGCTGTGAATTGAAAACCCTGCCGGAGCATTGCACCTTGCAACGGCGACTGGCCTTCGCATTGCAGAACGCAATGCCGCGGAGCTTGCCCGGGGAACGCATCGACAGGGCCGAGATTTCTCAAGTCGTTTGCCGGCAGCCGCTTCTGCCCTTGCAGGAGCAATACGGCATTGGAGTTGCATTCCCCTGGCTGCGGATTGTCTTGGTTTTGGACGAGGAGTCGGCCGTGCTCGACCTGGTATTTGTGATAGCGACCGTAGTGTTCTTTGCCCTGGCGTGGGCCTATGTCCGCGCGTGCGGCCAGGCATAAGGGGGAATGGTTCTCATGGATCTCGAATACATCCTGGGCACCATTCTGGCCCTGGGTTTGACGGTTTATCTGATCTACGCCTTGCTTGTACCCGAAAGGTTTTAGCCACTCAGATGACCACTAATGGTTGGTTTCAGATTGTGCTCTACGCGCTGGCGATCGCGGCGATCACCAAGCCGATCGGCGTCTACATGCATCGCATCTTCGAGGGGCACAACCAGCCGCTGCGAAGATTCTTTGGCCCGATCGAACGCCTCATCTATCGACTGAGTGGAGTGCGGCCCGACCACGAACAGTCATGGCAGGGCTACGCCTTCGCGCTGCTCGTGTTTAGCGCTCTGGGCGTGCTCGTGACGTACGGCATCCAGCGCTGGCAGCATCTCCTGCCGCTGAATCCACAAGGCTTGCCGGCCGTGGGCGAATACCTGGCGTTCAACACGGCGTCCAGCTTCACCACCAACACGAACTGGCAGGCGTATTCCGGCGAGTCGACGATGAGCTATCTCACGCAGATGGCCGGACTGGCCTGGCACAATTTCACGTCGGCCGCGGCGGGCATCGCGGTGGCCCTGGTCATCGCTCGCGGCCTCACCCGGCACGTTTCGCCTGGCAGTCCGCGGACGGTCGGCAATTTTTGGGTCGATATGGTCCGCGGCATCGTCTACTTGCTGCTGCCGATCAGCGTGGTCGGCGCGCTCGTGCTGGTGTCGCTCGGCTTGATCCAGAACGTATCGCCCTACCTGGAAGTCAACACGCTCGAGGGGGGCAAACAGGTGATTGCGATGGGCCCCGTGGCCTCGCAGGAAGTCATCAAGGAACTGGGCACCAACGGCGGTGGATTCTTCAATGCCAATAGCGCCCATCCGTTCGAGAATCCCACGCCGCTGACGAATTTTCTCGAAATGCTGCTGATCTTTGCCATTCCCGCAGGCCTCACCTACACCTTTGGCCGCATGGCCGGCGACCAGCGGCAGGGCTGGACGATTTTTGCAGCCATGGCCGCGCTGTTTCTCGGCGGCGTGTTTGTGGCTTACGCGGCCGAAGCTTCGGGCAACCCCATCATGGCCGGCCAGCCGGTGGCCCAGCCGCTGGGCAATATGGAAGGCAAGGAAGTCCGCTTCGGCGTGGCCAACTCGGCCTTGTTCGCCACCGTGACCACCGATGCCTCGTGCGGTGCCGTGAATTCCATGCACGACAGCTTCACTCCGCTGGGCGGGCTGATCCCGCTATTGAATATCCAGCTCGGCGAACTGGTCTTCGGCGGCGTCGGCGCGGGGCTCTATGCCATGCTGGTGTTCGTGGTGCTCTCCGTGTTCATGGCCGGGCTGATGGTCGGCCGCACGCCCGAGTATCTCGGCAAGAAAATCGAAGCCCGCGAAATCAAGCTGGCCATGCTCTACGTGCTGATCTTTCCACTGGTGATCCTGGTGCTCGCCGGCTGGGCGTCAGTGGCCGGCTACGGTGTCTCGTCGCTGAACAACACCGGTCCCCACGGACTGACTGAAATTCTGTACGCCTACACCAGCGGCACCGGCAATAACGGTTCGGCCTTCGCCGGGCTCAACGCGAATACGCCTTGGTGGAATGCCAGCCTGGCTCTGGCGATGCTCGTGGGCCGGTTTCTGATGATCGTGCCGGTGCTGGCCTTGGCCGGCTCGCTGGTCGGCAAGAAAACCATTCCGGCCGGCCCTGGGACCTTTCCCACCACCGGTCCGCTGTTCACCGTGCTGCTAGTGGGCGTGGTGCTGATTGTCGGCGCCTTGACGTTCTTCCCTGCGCTATCGCTGGGGCCGATCGTCGAACACTTCCTGGCACAGAACGGAAAGCTGTTTTGAATCCCCACGGCGCAAAAAAACTCCTCTCCCTCCGGGAGAGGGCAGGGTGAGGGTCTTCCTCGTTTGATCCTCCACGCGTGCCGTACACGATAAGGTAAAAACACCATGAGCGGTCCCAAAGCGAAAGCGATCTCGCTGCTCGACGCAGCGATTATGCGTCAAGCGGCTTGGCTGAGCATTCAGAAGCTCTCGCCCTGGCACATCATCAAGAACCCGGTGATGTTCGTCGTCGAGGTGGGCAGCGTGTTGACCACGCTATTGTGGTTCCGCGATTTGCTGCACCCGTCGGCCCAGGCGGCGCCGCTCTGGTTCACCGGTGCGGTCACGATCTGGCTGTGGTTCACGGTCATCTTTGCCAACTTTGCCGAGGCCGTGGCCGAAGGACGCGGCCGGGCCCAGGCAGACACGTTGCGAAAAATGCGCAAGGAAACCGTGGCTCGGCGGCTGACCAACGGCCACGAGGAGCAAGTGCCCGCCTCGACGTTGCGGACGGGCGATCGCGTGATCGTCGAAGCCGGACAATTGATCCCGGGCGACGGCGAAATCGTCGAAGGCATTGCGTCGGTCGATGAATCCGCCATCACCGGCGAGTCGGCACCCGTCATTCGCGAGAGTGGCGGGGACCGCTCGTCGGTGACCGGCGGCACCAAGGTGCTCTCTGATCGGATCATCGTGCGCATCACGGCCAATCCCGGTGAATCGTTCCTTGACCGGATGATTGCGCTGGTGGAAGGCGCCTCGCGGCAGAAAACCCCCAACGAGATTGCCCTGCATATTTTGCTCGTGGGCCTGACGCTGGTCTTCTTGTTCGCCTGCGCCACACTCGTGCCGCTGGCCCTGTATTCGGGCATTCGCCTGTCGGCCACGGTGATCGTGGCCCTGCTGGTCTGTTTAATTCCCACGACCATCGGCGGCCTGCTCTCGGCCATTGGCATTGCCGGCATGGACCGGCTGATCCGCAAGAACGTGCTGGCGATGAGCGGCCGGGCCATCGAAGCGGCCGGCGACGTCGATGTGCTACTGTTGGACAAGACCGGCACCATCACGCTGGGCAATCGCATGGCCACCGAATTGCTGCCGATCGACGGTGTGCCGATGGCCCAGTTGGGCGAGGCGGCCTATCTGGCCAGCCTTTCGGATGAAACTCCCGAAGGGCGGTCGATCGTCACGCTGGTCAAGGAGCGGCTGCCAAAATGCGCCATCTCGACCAATGGCGATGCCCGCTTTGTCCCCTTTACCGCACAGACGCGGATGAGCGGTGTCGACCTTGGCAGCCGTGCTATTCGCAAGGGCGCCGTCGATGCCGTGGCGACGTATGCGCGGAACCTCGGAGCCGAAATTCCTCACGAATTGCACAAGCTGGCCGGCACGATCGGCGACTCCGGCGGCACGCCGCTGGCCGTGGCCAACGGCCAGCAGGTCTTGGGCATCGTGCATCTCAAGGACGTCGTCAAGCTGGGCATCAAGGAACGGTTTGCCCGCTTTCGCGCGATGGGCATTCGCACCGTGATGATCACGGGCGACAACTACCGCACGGCCGCGGCCATTGCGGCCGAGGCCGGCGTCGACGATTTCCTGGCCGAAGCCACGCCCGAGGCCAAGATGCGGCTGATCCGCGAAGAGCAGGCCAAGGGCAAGCTCGTGGCCATGACCGGCGACGGCACGAACGACGCTCCCGCGCTGGCCCAGGCCGACGTCGGCGTGGCCATGAACACCGGCACGCAGGCCGCCAAAGAAGCCGGCAACATGATCGATCTCGACTCGGATCCTACCAAGCTGCTCGAAGTCGTCGAGATCGGCAAGCAACTCCTGATGACGCGCGGCGCCCTGACCACGTTTTCGATCGCCAACGACGTGGCGAAGTATTTTGCGATCCTGCCGGCGCTGTTCAGCGGCGTCTTCCCGGAGATCTCGCCGCTCAACGTGATGGCCCTGGCTTCGCCGCAAAGCGCGATCCTCTCGGCCGTGATCTTCAACGCCATTATCATCGTGCTCTTGATTCCGCTGGCCCTGCGCGGCGTGGCCTATCGCCCGCTGGGCGCGGCGACGCTGCTGCGGCGTTCGCTCTTGAACTACGGCGTGGGCGGCGTCATCGCCCCCTTCGTCGGCATTAAACTCGTTGACCTGGGGCTCGAAGCCCTGGGCATGGTTTGAGGAACCGCTCCCTATGTTGCGCGAAACTCTGATTGCCGTCCGCCTCACCGCGGTGACGCTCGTGCTGACCGGCCTGCTCTATCCGGCCGTGGTCACGCAACTGGCACAGTTGCTCTTTCCAGCCCAGGCCAACGGCAGCCTGGTTTATGATGAGCAGAACCACGTGGTCGGTTCCATGCTGATCGGGCAAAGCTTCGCCCGGCCCGATTATTTTCAGCCGCGCCCCTCAGCAGCCGGCAATGGCTACGATCCCACCGCCTCGTCGGGCTCGAACCTCGGCCCCACTTCACGAAAACTGCACGACCGCATCGTGGCCGATATCGAGCGCCTGCAAAAGGAGAATCCGCGGGCCACCGGCCCGATTCCCGACGAGCTGGTGACCGCCTCGGCTTCCGGGCTGGATCCGGAGCTCTCGCCCGAGGCCGCGTTGTGGCAGGTGCCGCGTGTGGCCGAAGCCCGGCAAATCGCGCCCGAGCGGGTGCGCAAAGTCGTCGAGAACCAGGTGCAGGGGCGAGACCTCGGTTTTTTGGGCGAACCGCGTGTGAACGTGCTGTTGCTGAATCTGGCGCTCGATCGGCAATTTGGCAAACCGCTTTGAGCCGCAGACACATTCGCCCAGACAATCGTTATGGTTCCAATCGCCTCGCCCATGCCGCAGCACTGCGCAGGTCGGCGGCGCCCGCGAGATGCCCACCGTAGGCATCCCGCTCCGCCGGGATGCGGACCCACCGCAATCGCTCATCAGCTCCAGGCCGAATGGCTCCGGTCGTTTCGTCTCGACGGAGCGAGACGGCTACGGTGCAGGAGATCCTGGCAGTGCCAGCGCTGGCAGGCGATAATCGCTACCAGGCCGCTTCCCAGATTGTCTCTGGCCACGGACCACGGACCACGGACAACGGACTAAACCCGTTATGGAAACAGCGCGGGCGCAGGACTTCCTGGAGCTGATGGAGCGCGCCAAGCGCGGGCGCCTCAAGCTATATCTGGGCTTCGCCGCCGGCGTGGGCAAAACCTATCGCATGCTCGAAGAGGCCCACGCGCTGAAAAAGCGGGGCATCGACGTGGTGATCGGCTTTATCGAAACCCACGGCCGCCCCGAGACCGCGGCCCTCACTGCCGGCCTTGAACACGTGCCGACGCGCAAGATCGAGTATCGCGGCCTGACGATTGAAGAAATGGACGTCGATGCCGTGATCGCCCGAACGCCGCAGGTGGCGCTCGTCGACGAAATCGCCCACACCAATCCGCCCGGCTGCCGCAACGGCAAACGCTACCAGGACGTCTACCAGATTCTCGACGCCGGCATCAACGTCATCTGCGCTTTCAACGTGCAGCATCTCGAAAGCCTGAAGGACGTGGTCCAGCGGGTCACGGGCGTGGTCATTCGCGAAACCGTGCCCGACACCTTTGTCAAACAGGCCGACCAGGTCATCAACATCGACCTGGCCATCGAAGACCTGGTCGATCGGCTGCGGTCTGGCAAAATCTATAACGAAGAAAAGGTGACGTGGGCGCTCGAACATTTCTTTCGGGACAACAACCTGCTGACGCTGCGCGAGCTGGCCCTGCGCGAGGTGGCCGAAAGCGTCGACCGCGTGGCCGTCGCCTCGCAGCAAATGGCCGACAAGCCGCGGCGCCGGGCCAATAGCCGCGTGATGGTGTGCATGGCGTCGTCGTCGCCCAACGCCGGCGGGCTGCTGCGCCGCGGCTCGCGCTTGGCCGGCCGGCTGAACACCGATTGGTTTGCCGTCTATGTCGAGACCCCCAACGAAGCGCCGCACTTGATCGACTCCGAGGCCCAGCGGCGGTTGATCGCCAACATCGAAAAGGCCCGCGAGCTGGGGGCCGAGGTCGTGCGGCTGCACGGCAAGAACCCGGTACACACGCTGATCGACTTTGCCCGCTCGCACGACGTGGGCTACGTGATGATCGGGCGTTCGCGCTCGCACGGCCTGCGATATTGGACGCGCCGTTCCGTGATGTACGAGTTTGTCGCGGAGGCCGAAGGCCTGGATCTGCACATCGTGTCGTTCGAAGAGGAGGCCGAAGAATGACCGCGCCCGCGAATGAAAACGCCGCGCCGCCCAGTTCCTCCGTTTGGACTCCACGCCCATGAACCTGCGGGGCAAGCTGCTGCTGGCGCAGATTCCGGTCGGCCTGGCGCTGGTGCTGGTCGGACTGGTGGCCGTCGCCTCGGTGTCGATGCTGGGCGCCAGCTCGCAGAATATTCTCAGCGAGAATTACCGCAGCGTGCTGGCGGCGCAGCGGATGAAAGAATCGCTGGAGCGCGTGGACAGCGCCGCCCTGTTCTTTGCCAGCGATCGCAGGCAGCTCGCCCTGGAGCAGGCCACGCTGCATCGCAAGCGTTTCGAAGCGGAATTGGAGGTCGAAGAGGGCAATATCACCGAACCTGGCGAACGGGACGCGGCGCGGCGTGTTCGCACGTTGTGGGACGACTATCGAAAGAAGCTCGATCGATTTTTCGCGCAGACGCAATCGGCGGCATTGGTCGATACCTATTTTCGCGAGCTGCAACCGGAGTTTGTGAAAATCAAGGACGCGGCCGACCAGGTGCTGGTGCTGAATCAGGATGCGATGGTTCACAAAAGCGACCTGGCCGAAAAGCTCGCCCGCCGCGCGGCCGCCACGATGGCCCTCACGGCGCTCGCCGCGATTGCCTTCGGCATCTTGTTCAGCGCGGGCATGACGAATCGCCTGGTGCGCCCGCTATCGGTGTTAAGCCAGGCCGTGGGCCGGCTGGAGGAAGGCGATTTTCGCGTCCACGCGCGGATCAAGGGCGACGACGAAATCGCGCGTCTCGCCCAGCGCTTCAACAACATGGCCGAGCATCTGGACGAATACCGCAACAGCTCGCTGGGTGAGCTGCTGCTGGCCCAGCAATCGGCGCAGGCCGCGATCGAAAGCTTTCCCGACCCCACGATCATCTACACGCTCGAAGGGAGCGTGTTGAACATGAATCGGCCGGCCGAAGAACTGCTGGCCAAAGCCGCCGAAATTGGCTCCGCGGACCCGGGCGGACTGGTCGATGCCCGGCTTAAATCGGTGCTCGATTCCGTGCGCAATCACGTGCTGCAAGGCAAAGGGCCGTACGTGCCGCGCGGGCTCGAAGAGGCCCTGCGCGTGGCGCTGGCCGACGAAGCCCGATTTTATCTCCCTCGCGCCACGCCCATCTACGACCAAGGCGGGGCCATCAACGGCGCCACCGTCATCCTGCAGGACGTGACGCGGCTGCGCCGCTTCGACGAGCTCAAGAATGACCTCGTGGCGACCGTGGCCCACGAGTTCCGCACGCCGCTGACCTCGCTACGGATGGCCATCTATCTGTGTACCGAAGGCACGGCCGGACCTTTGACTGCCAAGCAGGGCGACTTGCTGTTTGCCGCGCGCGAAGATTGCGAACGCCTGCAAAACGTGGTCGACGAACTGCTGAACCTCGCCCGCATTCAGTCGGGCCACATCGAGATCCACGCGCGCCCCATTGCGGCCTCATCGCTGATCGAGACGGCCTTGAGCGCTCATCGCGGCCAGGCCGAGCAGAAGCAGTTGCGCATCAAGGGCGAGCCGCTGCCCATCGCCGACGAAGCCGTGGCCGATCCCGAGCGGATCGAGTTGGTGTTCTCCAATCTCATCGGCAACGCCATCCGCTACACGCCCGAGGGCGGGCTGATCCAGCTCCGCGCCCGGCGGGTCGACGGCCAGGTGCGGTTCGACGTCGTCGATTCCGGCCAAGGCATTCCCCAGGAATACCAGCACGCGATCTTCGAAAAGTTTTTCCGCGTGCCCGGCTCGCAGCCCGGCGGGGCCGGCTTGGGACTCTTTATCGCCAAAGAAATCGTCGAAGCCCACGGCGGCAAAATGGGCCTCCAGTCTCAGCCCGGCCAAGGCTGCGACGTCTGGTTCACCCTCCCGCTAGCTAGCCAAAACGGCGCCGGCGGGCGGGCGGGATAATCGCCCAGTCATTACTCCTGCGTCCCAAACTGCTTCCGCTTGCGTCAGAGCGTGGAATTGTCGATGCCGGAACCTCGGGCGGCATTCTCGCTTCGATCAGAATCGTGCTGCTGCTCGCGTTCCGTCTTCAAGCATTCAGGACAGAACTCATGCACAGCATCACCCAAGCCCAGATTAGGCCAATAGCCATCGGGCGCCTCAGGCAGCGTCGGATCGAACCTGTGGAAGAGCCGGCCACATTTTTGGCAGTCAGCAAACGGCATGTCGGCATTGTACCCTGTTTGCTGGCCGGCCGCTTGGCGCTAGAATGAAGCAACACGGACCATCTACTAAACCCCGTAGAGGAGGTCTCATGTCTACGTTCATTCGGACAGCAGGTGTTGCAATGGCCGCCGCGGTCGCGATGGTCATGCTTTTTGATCGCTCGGGCACGGCGCCGACTTGTTCGGCTCAAGGCAAAGCCGCGCCGATGATGATTGGTGTCAATGAGATTGGCACGAAAGTGATTCTCGTCGGCCGGCTCAAGAGCCCGCTGGCCACGCTGATGACGGTAACCGGAAAATGGAGTATTCCACAGGGGTCGGTCAGGGACAGTTCCCCGCGGTTCACGGTCAGCCATGTCGACGGCGTGAAGCTGGATAAGCCAGTCGAATTTAACATTGCGCAAGTCGACGTAACGTTCGAGAATCGGCAGCCTCGGCAGTCGGCGATTCCTAAGTTTGAGGACTGGCAATCGCTCGACGGGGTGTCATGGACACTCCAGGCATACGAAACAGGACGGTTCCGATTGACACCGCAGCTAAAGACAGGGTACTACCAGAGCCCTTACTGGTACGAAACTTTTACGACGGAACTTGTGGGCGTCCTTCCCGAATGAACGCAGCACCCGAGTGCGCGGATGATTCCACGCGCTATTCCTGCGTGCCGAATTGTTTTCGCTTGCGCCAGAGGGTCGAAGTGTCGATGCCGAGGATGCGGGCGGCTTCTTCGTTGCTGGGGCTGTGGGCCAGCACGCGCAGAATGTGCTCGCGTTCGATCTCGGCCAGCGTGCAATCGGCGCCCAAGCGCGGCCCGGCGCCGGTTTGCGGCAGCATCCTTTCGGGAAAGGCTTGCGGCTCGATCCGCCGCGCGGGCCAGAGGATCACGGCCCGCTCCATCGTGTTGCGCAGCTCGCGGACATTGCCGGGCCAGGAATAGTTCAGCAACGTTTCTTCCGCCGCGGCCGAGAGCTCGGGCAATTGCCGGGCGGCGGCTCGGGCGAAGAAGGCCAGAAAATTGTTCGCCAATCGCAAAATGTCTTCGCGCCGCTCGCGCAGGGCGGGCACGGCGATCTCGACAATATCGAGCCGATACAACAGATCTTCGCGAAAGCGGCCGGCCTTGATGTCTTCTTCCAGGTTGCGATTCGTGGCCGACACGATTCGCACGTCGGCCTGCCGCGTGCGGTTTTCGCCGATCCGCTCGAACCGCTTCTCCTGCAAAAACCGCAGGAGCTTGGCCTGGAGGTTGGGCGTGATCTCGGCCACTTCGTCCAGGAACAGCGTCCCGCGCTCGGCCGCTTCGACGCGTCCAGCCTGGTCGCGCACCGCGCCGGTAAAGGCTCCCTTGACATGGCCGAACAGCTCGCTGGCCAGCAGCTCTTCGGACAAGGTGGGGCAGTTCACGGTGACGAATGGGCCGGCATGGCGGCCGCTGAGCGTGTGCAGCAGCCGCGCGAGCACGCCCTTGCCCGTGCCGTTTTCGCCGCGAAACAGCACCGCGACTTCCGAGCCAGCGGCCCGGGCGATCACGTCGAGCGCGGTTCGCAGCTTGGCGTTCTTGGTGTCCAGATCGATCTCCGGCACCGCGTCTTGCAGTTCCTGGCTCAGCTCGGCCAGCTTGCGCAGTTGGGTCCGCCGCTCGGCTTCTTTGGCCACGACCTGCCGCACTTGCTCCGGTGCGAAGGGCTTGGGCAGAAAGTCGACGGCCCCGCGCTTGACCGCTTCGACCGCCGTGTCCAGCGTGCCGTAGGCCGTGATCATGATTACGGCCAGGTTCGGGCTGGCGGCCAGCAACTTCGACAGCAGATCCAGGCCGCTCGTTTCGCCCAGCCGCAGATCGAGAAACGCCAGATCGAAGTGCTGCTGGGCGACGGCGGCGAGGGCCAATTCTGCCGAGCCCACGGCCGTGACTTCGCAGCCGATGGCTTCGAGGCACACCGAGAGCGTGGCCCGAATGTTCTTTTCATCGTCGATCACGACGACGCGCAGCGGCCGCGTGGTTTGGACCGTTTCGGCAGTCACGTCAGTTGCCATGTTCAGCTTTCGATTGCCAGGTCGGCAAACCGCTTCGGCCGGTGTCAGACCGTCTCGGGCAGTTCGAAGCCCTGCCGGCGCGGGCGTGTCAGCAGCGCGTCGGCCTGCGAATCGCCGACGAACCTCTCGGCGGCCGGATCCCACTTCAGACGGCGGCCGGCCTCGCGTGTGATGTTCGCCAGATGGCAGACGCTGATCGAGCGATGACCGATCTCGACGTCGGCCACTGGACGCTCGCGCGTGCGAGTGCAGTCGAGCCAATTCTGCAAATGCGCGCGTGCCTGCCAGAGCGCGATCTTGTCGCTCCACTTCCGCTCTTCCGCGTCGACGTCGACCCGCTTGAGCAGCTCGGCCGCCAACTCGGGCGGATTGGAAGTCAGCTTGTTGCGGTTAATTTCAAGCTTGCCCTTCTCTCCGACGAAGACCGCGCCGCCCATCGGGCCGCGCTCCAGTACGAAGTGGACTTCGACGCCGCTGGCGTAGCGCATGGCGACCTGCCCATTGGGCCCGCTCGAAAGGGGCCACATTTCCACCGGTCCCGATTCGCTGGCGCCCAGCGCCCATTGAATCTGGTCGACGCCGTGCGCGCCCCAGTTGGTCATCTGGCCGCCGGAGAAGTCGCGCCACTGCATCCAGCTCATCCACTGCGAATTGAACGGACGCGCGGCCGCCTGGTTGAGCCACATGTTCCAGTCCAAACCGGCAGGAATCGTTTCGGCGGCAAATTCGGACGCTGGCTTTGTGACCGGTCCAGAATAGTTGACCGCGCGGACATGCAAAAGCTTGCCCAATCCGCCCGTGCGGACGAAGTCGCAGCCGAGTTGGTTGATGGCCATCGAACGCTGCTGCGAGCCGACCTGCAACACACGGCCGTGCCGGCGGACGGCATTGACCAGTGCCCGGCCTTCGCTCACGTAGAGCGTCAGCGGTTTTTCGGCGTACACGTCCTTGCCGGCCTGGCACGCGTGGATGCAGGGCAGCACCCGCTGGAACTCGCCGGTGCCGACGATCACGGCGTCGATATCGCGGCGCTCCAGCAATTTGCGGTAGTCCTGATAGATGGGCCATTTGCCGCCTTTGGCCGCCTTGAAGGCCTCGGCCCGGGGGACGTTGCAATCGCAGAGGGCCACGATCGTGGCCGCTTCCGGAAGCTGCTCGAGCAACAGCTTCGCCCGATTGCCGACGCCGATCGCTCCGACCGCGATCCGATCGTTGGCACCGGGCTTGCCGTCGCCAGCCAGCACATGACGCGGAATGAACGTCGGCAGACTCAAGGCGGCGGCCGATTTTAAGAATCGGCGGCGGCTCGCGCGAGATCGTGTCACGGGTGTACCTGTCGATGAAACAGCCAGTGGGAGTTCGCCGCCGATTATACTGCGCCAGCCGCAGCCGGCGTAGCATGGCGCGATATCGAAGAAAATCGCTTTACAGCGCGACTGCCCGAGGGGATGCTCTTGCATGGCGGGCTAGTAAAACCGATTGTGTCCAGGAAGGCGAGCAGACTCATGACCAACACCTTGAGCTTCATCCCTCGCGCGTTTCTGATCTTGGCCCTGGCCGGCGGATGGCTGGCGTCGCCGGCGCCGGCTACTGAACCAGCCAGCCGGCCGAATTTCCTCTTCGTCTATACCGACGATCAACGCTGGGATGCGATGGGCGTGGTGCAGCGCGAGCAAGGCGAGCGGGCCCGGTTCCCTTGGTTAACGACGCCGAACATGGATCGCCTGGCGCAGGGGGGCACGCGCTTCCGCAATGCCTTCGTCACCCTGTCGCTGTGCGCGCCGAGCCGCGCGGCATTTCTCACGGGCGGCTATAACCACCTCAACGGCGTGGCCAACAATCACACGCCGTTTCCCACCGACAATGTCACGTATGCCAGCCTGCTGCACGCCGCCGGCTACACGACTGGCTACGTCGGCAAGTGGCACATGGACAAGCAGACCGAGCGGCCGGGCTTCGACTACTCCGCCAGCTTCGTCGCCCAGGGGCGCTACTTCGATTGCCCGATGCTCGTCAACGGCCACGAAACGCCGAGCACCGGCTGGGTCGACGACGTGTCGACCGACTACGCCTTGGACTTTCTCAAGAAAAACCGTTCGCGGCCGTTCGCACTGGTGGTCGGCTTCAAGTCGACGCACGGACCGTTCGATCCGCCCGAGCGTGCTAAAGATCGCTTCGCTGGAGATGAGGCTCGGCCGGTCCCCAATCTCGACGTGCCGGCTATCTACCAGGGCGGCGTCAAGCTCGCGCCGAAGCAGGCGGCCAAGCAAGCAGTTAAGAATTCAGCCCTGACAAAACGCGGCACCAATCTCGGCTACTTCCGCTGCATCTCGGCCGCCGACGACAACCTGGGCCGGCTGCTCGACGGTCTCGATCAGCTCGATCTTGCCAAAAACACGGTTGTCATCTTCACCAGTGACAACGGCTATTACCTCGGCGAGCACGGACTGGGCGACAAACGCACCGCCTACGACGAGTCGATGCGGATTCCGATGCTGATTCGCTGGCCGGGGCACTTGCCCGAGGGGCAAACACAAGACGCAATGGTGCTCAACGTCGACATTGCTCCCACGCTGCTCGATCTGGCCGGGCTGACTCCGCCGCCGACGATGCAGGGCCGCAGTTGGCGGCCGCTGTTGGCCGGTCAGAGTTCCGATTGGCGGCATGCGTTCTTTTACGAATACTTTCGCGAAGGGAGATTCGGCGCGCCGACCGTGTTTGCCGTGCGGACCGACGTTGCGAAGCTCGTCAAGTATCCCGGCCATCCCGAATGGACCGAGATGTTCGACCTGGCCATGGATCCTTACGAGACCAAGAACCTGTTCGACGATCCGTCGGCGGCCGCGCTGCGAGCCAAGTTGGAAGCCGAATATGCGCGGCAGCAGCAGGCGGTCGGCTTTGTTACGCCGGCTTATGCAGATGAGTTGGCAAAGCCCGAGGTGCTTGCCAAGCCGCTGGACGCATGGGTGCTCGAATATCGCTTTGATAAGGACGAAGGCGACAAGGTCGTCGATGCTTCTGGCCGCGGCAACGACGGCCGTGCGATCGACGCCCCGCTCGACGCAATTGGCGACATCAAGGGGCGTCGCTTTTCGGGCCATTCGGCGATCGACGTGCGCAAGAGCCCGAGCCTGAATCCGGCGGTGCAGAATTGGACGCTCGAAGTGACCTTCGTGGCCGACTCGCCCGATGGCATTCTCGTGGCACAGGGCGGCCAGAGTTTTGGATATTGCCTGGCGCTGCAAGGCGGCCGGCCCGTGCTGGTCGTCAACGGCAGCGGCCAGTCGACGCGGATCGCGGCCAAGGCCAAAGTCGGCACGGCTCACACCGGTCGTACCGGCCGCACCACCGTGCGGGCTGGCATCTCGTCGGAGCAAGCCTGGTTGATGGTCGATGGCCAGCGCGTCGCCGAGGCCCCGCTGCGGGCCGCGCTTTCCGAGCAGCCCAACGACGGCCTGCAAATTGGCGACGACCTTCGCAGCCACGTGATCAGCACCGACCGGCCGCCCGGCTTCACTGGCCTGATCGAGTCCGTGCGACTCTACAGCGGCATGGCTCCGGCGACTGTGGAATGAGGCCATAGGATGAATGATCCACACGCCAGCGAGCATTTGAAGCCCGCTGATATTCCGGTCTTCAGTTGTGTCGTTTACGTCTCTCGGGCCGAGGGCGGCGTGCGGGCGCGCGTGGCGAACTTGCCGGATCTCACATGCACGGCGGCCAGCGAGCGCGAGGCGCTGGCGAAGGTCGTCGCGGAGTTCAAGCAGCGCGTGGGCGAGATGCTGCGCAGCGGGACGCCGATTCCCTGGGTCGAGTCCCCGGCCGCGGCCGAAGCCGGCGAGCAGCGACGATTGCTGGCAGTACACCTGTAATCCCGCTCGGGATTCCTTAATCAGTAGAGATTGCCGGCGAGTCGAAGTACCATGTTGCACGGAGTACAATCGTCGCTGAGAAGAGTTTTGCGTTTTCTAAGCAAAGGAACGAGCATGTATCGTGTCATTCGGCAGTTGAGCGTGGCTGGATTGTTGTTGGCCCTGGCGACCACGGCGCGTGCCGCCGACAGTTTCAAGGTCGATCCGGTGCATTCGTCCGTGTCGTTCATGATCTCGCACGCGGGCATCAGCTACATCCACGGACGGTTTAACGACTTCTCGGGCACGTTCGTCATCGACAAGGACGATCCGAGCAAATCGTCGTTCACGTTCTCGGTCAAGGTCGACAGCGTGGACACCAACAACCCGAAGCGGGACGAGCACCTGCGTGCTTACGATTATTTCGACGCGAAGCAATTCCCGACGATGTCCTTTAAGAGCACGTCGGTCAAGCCGGTCGAGGGCGGCTACCAGGTCGCCGGCGACTTTACGCTGCACGGCGTCACGAAGCCCATCACGCTGAACCTCGAAGGAAGCTCCAAGACCGTCGAGTTCCCAAAAGGAACCCCGCGCGTCGGATTCGTGACTTCGCCCGTCATCAAGCGGAGCGAGTTTGGCATGACGGCCGGTCTGCCGTCCGTCGGCGACGACGTGCACATCACGATCGGCGTCGAAGCGGCCAAGGAAAAGTAGAACGCGTGGGCCGGGTGCCATGCCCACGCTTCGTGGGCATGTGGATCACAGGGGCGCCCGAACGCATGCCCCCGCGGCGTGGGCATGGCACCCGGCTAACGACTTTCGGCCCCTCTGGGGCGAAGAAACCCACGGGCCCGTTCTTTCACATCGCATGACGCTAAAGCAAGAAAAACTGGAAACCGCCGTCTCGCATCTGCGGCGGGACAAAGTTCTGCGGCGCGTGATCGACGCGGTCGGGCCGTTCCGGTTGCGGTTGGAACGCGACAGGTTCCGGATGTTGGCCCGGTCGATTATTTCGCAGCAGATTTCGACGGCGGCCGCGCGTTCGATCCGCGGTCGGCTCGAAGCCCTTACGGCACCGGCCGGGATCACGCCGGCGAGTATTGTCAGCCTGGATGAAACGCAACTGCGGTCGGTGGGCCTGTCCGCGCGTAAAGCCGCGTTCATTCGCGATCTGGCGGCCAAGGTGCATGCCGAGGAAATTGCTCTGCATCGCCTGGGCCGATTGCAGGACGAGGCCGTGATTGCCGATCTCGTGCAGATCCGCGGCATCGGCCGCTGGACGGCCCAGATGTTTCTGATCTTTTCGCTGGGCCGCCTGGATGTGTTTCCCGAAGACGATCTCGGCGTGCGGGCCGCGATTCGCAATCTCTACGCCCTGGCCGAATTGCCCGACAAGCAGACGGCCCGCGACATCGCCGCCCGCTGGCGGCCGTACGCCAGTATCGCGAGCTGGTACTGTTGGCGAAGCCTGGAGCTGAAAAAGTCGCTCAAGCCCGACGGGATTCGGTATCCTGTGTAGCGCGTAGCTGTAGCGGAATTCGTGAGAATTCCGCAGCGCCACCTGGCAAGCCCCGGAAGTCTCACGACTTCCGCTACGGCGCCGGCCTAAAACAGCCGGTTGTAGCCGTTGAGGGCGGCGACTCGGTAGGCCTCGGCCATCGTGGGATAATTGAACGTGGTGTTAATAAAATACAGCAGCGAGTTGGCCGGGCCGCTTTGCGACATGATCGCTTGGCCGATGTGAATGATTTCCGAGGCGTTGGCTCCGAAGCAATGGATGCCCAGCAGCTCGAGCGTCTCGCGATGAAACAGCAGCTTGAGCATGCCCACCGTCTGGCCCGTGATCTGGGCCCGGGCCAGGCTCTTGAATAGCGCGTGCCCGATCTCGTAGGGAATGTTCTTCTCGGTCAGCTCGCGCTCGGTCTGCCCCAGCGAGCTGATCTCGGGGCTGGTGTAGATGCCGGTGGGCACGTCGCGGCCCATCGCCGTGTCGGCTTTGCCGGTGACGAAATGCGTCGCGGCGTAGCGGCCCTGCACGTAGGCGGCACTGGCCAGCGACGGGAATCCGATCACGTCGCCCACGGCATAAATGTGCGGCACGACGGTCTGGTAATGCTCGTTGACGTGGAGCTGACCGCGGCTGTCGGGCTTGATGCCGATGGCCTCCAGCCCCATTCGATCGGAATTGCCCGTGCGGCCGTTGGCCCACAGCAGGATGTCGGTCTTGAGTTGCTTGCCGCTTTTCAGATACAGCACGACGCCGTCGTCGCGGCCTTCGACGCGCTCGTAGGCCTCGCCATGGCGGATGAGCACGCCGCGATCGCGCATGTGGTAGCTCAGGGCGTCGATGATTTCGTCGTCGAGAAACTCCAGCAGCTTGGCGCGGGTGTTGACCAGATTGACCTTCACTTCCAGGTTGCGAAACATGGTCGTGTATTCGCAGCCCACCACGCCGGCGCCGTAAATCGCCATCGACTGCGGAGTGAACGACAGATCGAGAATCGAATCGCTGTCGAAGATGCGCGGATGATTGAAATCGACGTCGGGCGGGTGATACGGCCGGGCACCGACGGCCACGACAAACGCGCGGGCCTTGAGCCGATGTCGGGCCCCGCCGCCGCGTTCGACTTCGACCGTGTGCTGATCGACGAAGCAGGCCTGACCGTGGATGACGTGCACGCGATTGCGCTCGTAAAACCCGCGCCGCATGTCCACCTGCCGGTCGATTACCGAGCGGGCCGAACGCCGCAGATCGGGAAACGAAACTTGCATCCCGGCAGCCGCTTCGCGAAACAGCGGGCTGTGGCGCAGTTCGAGCGCCTGGCTGATGGCATAGCGCAGGGCCTTGCTGGGAATCGTGGCCCAATGCGTGCAGCCGCCGCCGATTTGTTCGTAGCGCTCGACCACGGCCACCCGCTTGCCATGCTTGACGGCCTGCATCGCGGCCCCCTCGCCGCCGGGCCCCGTGCCGATCACCACCAGGTCGTAATCTTTGGAATCCACTGGTTCTCCGCTCGCTTTGCCAAGAGAGTTCGCCCGCAATCCGCCCGATCGGTGAAGAGTTTATCATAAAACGCTCAAAGCGGTGACACCGGGGGTGACCGGCAGCGGCGACATTGGAAGCGAGCACGCTGCCAGCGAACCGAAAACCTTGCCCAGCCCCGAACGGGGCGAAAGTCGTTAACCCTGGGCGTCAGCCCAGGGACCGCGCGGCGAAGCGCTCATGGTTGAGCCCTGAAAGGGCGGCAGAGGGTGTAGCGCTCGCCTTACGCCATGCTCGCGCGGCGGGCAATCACCAGGCGGGCAGCGTCAGCAACCCTTCGGCTTTCACGGGCACAGGCTCGGAAGTTCCGTCCGCGACATTGACAACATACGGCCGGGGGCCCTTGGGCGAGCCGTACTTCATCATCAAAACGCGAGTTCCGCGAGCCTGGCTCGGGAATTTGAACTCCGGCAGCCCATCGCCCACCTGCTCAGCGCGTTTCCAGTCTAGGCTGTACGTAAACCATTTTCCCGAGTGCCGAAACATTACTCGCCCCAACTCGGGCAGCACAACGGGTTCGTCGCCCGGGAACATTCTCGTAAGAGTGCCGCTCAACGAATCGCTTAAACTGATCCGCATGATCCAACTCTCAGCCGGCCGGTCGCGCGGGCGCTCGGTTAGAGCGGTGAGCAAGCCCAAGCCGTCGGGGAGCCAGGAGAGATACGCGGCGTCCTGCGGCGCGCCAACCGGGCGGGCGACGCCGTCGCGCACGTCGATCAAATGCAACGTCATCGTCAGTTTTTCACCAAATTCTGTGGGCGCTCGCTGGCTATGCCACACCGCCAACTTCGTTTTATCCGGTGACAGCGCCGGGGACACAGTGACACCGGCTGCCAGGGCATCGCCGCCGAGTTGCCGATTCGCGCCGGTCTTAAGGTTGACTTCGAACGGGGCCATGAGTGCCCCGCCAGAAACGTAGCCCGTCAGAAAGATTCGGCTCGAATCGAAGAAGCCGCCCGGTGAGGCGATTCCATAAACGTATGGGATCTGGCGGATCTCGCCGCTGTCCAGGTCGAGCAAGATCGACGAGATATCACCGGTGCGCTGTCCCGGCTCCCAGCTTCCGGCATAGCCGAACATTGCCAGCCGATCGATGTTCCCATCAGCCAGCGGTTGCGAGTGGTCCTCCCATTTCTGGTCATCCACTCGGAACGTCGACTCTGGCACATCGGCGATCCAGTGGAAGCCGTTTGTCTGAAAGTGTCGGTCAGTGTCACCAAATTTCACCAGGATGCCCGTACTCTCGTCGGCAACCAGCCGCGCACCATTCTTCAGACGATTGCGCAACTCCTCCAGTTTGGCGTCATCCGCATGTGAGTCGCTTGCGGTAAACGCGTCCGCCACGGCCTTTTCCCGGGCACTTTGTACTTCTGAAAGTGGTACCCGCAGGGTTATAAGCGGCCGCTCCCGTGACTCAACCCACGCTGATTTTCCAGCCGAATCGGGCAGGAGCTGCGGCTCAGCATAATGGAGCGCCGCGTAGAGCACCGGAAGCGACAGCGGCGCCTCGAACGGCCGATAAACTGCCCGGCGGCCGTGGTCGTCCACGTACCAGCGTTCGTCGCGCTCGATGATGCTGACCGACGGCTGCCACTCCGCATCGGGCGCCGAAACCAAAAATTCGATTCGGCGCCGCGTTGACGTGCCAGTAATCTCGACCTTGACTCGTTCCCCGTTCTTGTAACGCTGCACAGAGGTCCATGCAGCAGGCGTTGCCCGAAGCCGTTGCACCGTCGCGCGCCCCGCCGCTTGCAACCGGTCGATGATCTCCTTATCCCCCGCCTCGGCGGGCGTGGGCGCGACGGCACCTGACGCTGCCGCGCAGAGTGTCAGCAGCAATGCCAAGACCGACCTGCGCTGGCGTTTGCGAATCGTTAACATAAACGATCGGCGCGAAAGCATGATCGTCACCGTACGAAGGCGGAATCGCTAAAGCTGAAGTTGGATTGTAATCGACTTTTTGAATCGAAAGCGACCCAGCCCGTAATTTCAATTACACAATGGCCGATCCGAGCCGCCCAACCCCTAATGAACTGCCCGGCCGAAGGCCATGACTTCGTTCTTGTTGCTGGAGAGGCGGCGGAGGCAAAAGGGGTCGGCCAGGGGCGAGAGTTCGGCTTTGAATTGCTCGAGCAGTGGGTAGTCGCTCGTGCCGCGGAACTTGATCGTCACGCAAAAATAGCGGCACCAACCACCGGCCAGCCATCGAGTGAGCAGTTCCAGCGTCCGCTGCGGAAAGGCGATGACGTCGCACAACAGCCAGTCGACCGGCTGTGGCGGCCGATATTGAAACGCATCGCCGCGAATAAAAGTCAGCTGCGAATGCTCCATCAAGTCAGCCCGCAAGGGGCTGCGATCGACCGCCACGACCTGGCCGCCTTGCCGCAAAGCGTGCCAGGCCCAACTGCCCGGGCTGCTGCCCAGGTCGACGCACGTTTCGCCGGTGGCGATCGCGCGGCCCAGCCGCAGTTCGGCCTCGGCCAGCTTTTCCATTGCTCGCGACGGCGCCTCGCGCGGAGCTTGTACTGGCAGCATCCCGCCCGGGAACCGCGACAGACAATGCCGCCAGCGGACAACATCGTCCGGCGAACAATACGAAACGTAGCCGCGATCAGGCTCCGCGAGCGCCAACTGCACGAGCACTTCGTCGGCCGCCAGCGGCGCTTCGAATTGCTCGACGCGCGAGCGCAAGAGCCGTCGCTGTTTTTTTCGCAACAGCTTGTCGACTTCGCCGGCAATCAACTCGGCACGCCGCGCGGTGACCCGAGCTTGCGGATGCTGATTGGCAAAGATGTGGCAGCGCCAGGGGCCATCGTGGCCAGCCAGACGCTCGATGAGCCACTGGCCGAAGCGCTCGCTCCAGGCCGTGATCGAGGGCGCCGCGACTTCTTCGGCATTCGGCAGCGATTGCCTTACCAGGGCCAGGCAGGGTTGCGGTGGTAGCTCGGCATCCGGAGCTTCTGCCACGATCCAGCCGCCCGGCAATGCGGTGAGCGTGCAGCCGAGCAGCGCGCGGCCCAATTCGTCGGCCAACGGCTCTTCCCAGCCGGCTTCGCAGGCAAACAGGCCTCGGGTCGTCGGCATCGAAAGTCACTCATGGTGTGCATCATCGGTCTTCATCGCCGCGGGCCCCAGCGGTTTTCGAGCCAGCGCGAGAGATAGCCCAGCGGGACGCTCATGGCCAGGTACAACGCAGCCGTGAGCAGCCCCAGCTCGACGAATTTTAAACTGCTCCGGGCGAGGATCAGATATTCCTTGGTCAGCTCGTGTACGGCGATCACGCTCACCAGGCTCGTGTCCTTGAACAGCGCGACGAAGTCGTTGGTCATCGGCCCCAGCGCCGTGCGCAAAGCCTGCGGAAAAATGATGCGGCGGAAGGCTAGATCGTCGGGCATGCCCAGTGCTCGGGCCGCCTCCCACTGGCCGGCGCCGACAGAAAGAATCGCGCTGCGATAGACCTCGGCCTCGTAGGCCCCGTAGGTCAGCCCAAAGCCGACGATGGCCGTGAGGATGGCGTTCATCTTCAGCCCGTAATGCGCCAGGCCGTAGTACAAAAAGAACAGCACCAGCAGCATCGGAATGCCGCGAAAGAACTCGACATAAGCCAAAGCCAGCCGTGGCAGCGGCCCCGGCCCGTATAAGCGTAGCAGAGCTACGAGCATGCCGAGCACCACGGCCAGGGCCATGCTCGCCAGCGTGAGCACCACGGTCATGCCGGCCGCCCGCAGCAGCAGCGGCGCATATTGGCCGAAGGTCCAAAGCTGGGCACTGGCGGCGATGATCCGGCGATCGACGGCTCCGCTGACTTCGCCCGCCCCGGGCAGCGGTTTGCCAGCGGCATCGAAGCCCATGCCGTGCAGCTCTGCTTCACGCTGGGGCCCGGTAGCCAGTTGGGCCTGGTCGGCGTTCCACAAATGCCAGCGGGCCAAGATCGTTCGCAGCCGCCCAGAGACCATCAGGCTTTCCAGCGCCTGGTCCATCGCGGCGGCCAGTGGTCGGTCCTCCCGGCGCAGGGCGATGCCGTACTCGCCACGGCCGATCGGCGGGCCGACGCTTTTGAGCTTGGGATTGGGCGCCGCGTAATAGGCCACGATCGGAGTATCCAGCAGCACGGCATCGAGCCGGCCCAGCTCCAGATCCAGGTAAGGCTCGACCTGGCCGCTATAGCTCTCGATCATCTTCATGTGATTATCGACGAGCAAACGTTCGGCGGCGCTGCCGTCCAGCGTGCCGACGGGCAGATCGCGGCAATCTTCCAGCGATTTGATGCGTTGCTCTTCAGCACGGACCACGAGTTGCTGGGCATAGATATAGTACGGCCGGGTGAAGAGCACCTTTGAGCGGCGCTCGGGCGTGATTTCGTAGCCGCTGAGGATGAAGTCGAAATCGCGGCTTTCCAAGCCCGGCAGCAGTGTATCCCATTCGTATTGCACGAACTCGGCGCGGATCGGCCGGCCCAGTTGTCGACTCAGCACTTCGCACAGCGAGTCGGCCAGCTCGACTTCGAAGCCGATCACGTGGCCCGGATTGTGCGGATCGCGCAGCTCGAACGGCGCCCCGCCTTCCGCATCGCCCCCCCAACGCAGCACGCCATCGGCCAGCCGCTGAGCCAAAGCCGGATCAACGTCTGCCGCCAGGCCGTGCCGCGCAGGCAGCATCAGCGCCCCGGCGATTAGCACGAACTTTGCCCAAGAGTTTTTTTGCATGGGCACCATTGTGAACCGGGTGGCCACTACACGCAACGCGCGTGCGATCCGCGGAGTATCGCGGCGGTGTAATGTCGGCCGCGTTCCGACGCGTCTTGTCGCTGCGCGACCCGGCCAGGCTTGTGCCTGTCCGGGCCACCCGGGCCGCGAGGCCGTCCTTCAGGCAACGCCGGTCGAGGCTCGTAACAGAGCTTCGAGGCGGTTTCCGGCGGCGTGATGGTCGAGGATTTGCAGGGATTTTTCCACGATCACCGCGGATGCCTCGAGGCCGGGCAGGCCGCGCGAATAGATGTTGGAAATCACGGTGTACTCGAATTGCGGCCAGGCACCGTTGCCGGCACTGTTGGCCGCCGACTCGCCCAAAACAGCGGGGCGATAAACCAGGTAGGCCGACATGCTCCGCGACGACCAGGCATCGCCGCCGGGCCGCTCGCCGATCAGATAAATCACCAGGCTCGCGCCCAGCAACTGGGCCACGTGCTCGGCCAGCTTCACGCGGCCGTAACGTGCCAGGATCGGCTGGCCTACCCGCACGCCATGACTTGCCAGGCCGTCGAGCACCGCGGGCAGCACGTCGGCCAGGTTGTGATGAATCGCCTCGGCGCTCAAACCGTCGGAGACGAGGATTTGCACCTCGCGATCCTCGGGCACGAGCTGGGCAAGAGACGCGCGGCCCACGCGCGAGCCGGCGGCCGGGCTGGCCAGGTGCGAATGCTTGTCGGCCGCTTCGGTAGCAATCACGCGGAAGGGGGCAATGCTCAACAACTCTTCCACTCGCAGCTCCGACTCGATCGCTTCGCGGCCGACGGCCTGGTGCAAGCGGACTTGCCGGCTGACCGAATCGGCCGGGCGAGGGCCGGCCGTGCCGAAGCCATAAGCGGCTGGCGTGGCATCGACTAGCATTTGCAGCTCGGTATCCGAACTGCAAAACTGCCGCACATCGCCCCACTTGGGACCGCGCACCAGACTGCCATCGGCGGCGGTCTGAAAAATTCCTCGCTCGACGGCCCAGGCGGCAAACTCGGGCGCGGGCCGACGCGAGTAAACTTCGCGCAGGGTTTGATTGTCGTGCGCACTGGTGTCGAAATAAGCCAGCATGCGGTCGGTGTTCAGGCACACGTCCATGTAATAGTTCGCGCCGGCGGCCGCCAGCAGCTCGCTGGCCATCTGCTGGCCGTCCAGCGTGATGGCCGAGTGCAGCGTGTAGCAGGGAGCCATGCCCATCGGCAGGCCCAGCAGCTTGCCCATGAAGTGGTCTTGCAAGTTGGCCACGATCATTTCGAAGTTGTCGGCGTGCGTCTCAGGGCCGATGAAGCCCGTCACGTTGTTGACCATGAACGGGTCGTAGCGTCGGGCCAGCCCGTAGCACAGGGCTTCGGCCGTGGCCATGTCGATGCCGTTGTGCTTGCCGTAGGTGAACTCGCTCCCCTGGCCGGTTTCGAAATACATGAACTGCCGAGCCGAATCCTTCAGCGGCCCACGGGCGGCCATCACGCGGTAGGCCTCGTCGAGCAAATCGACCGTCACGTCGAACTCGCTGGTCAGCGTGCTCTCGGTGCCAGCCAGGCTTTGGAAAATGACTTCGACCGGTGCCCCGTGCGCCAGGCAAGCCAACTGCGTCTTGATGTGGCTGAGGACGCAAATCTGCGTTGGCGCGCCGGTGTGCCGGCGAAGCTTGTCCAGGTGTACGAGCAGCGCCGAGATATTATCCACCGTGTCGATGGCCGGGTTCATGCCGATCAAGGCGTCGCCGGCTCCCAGGGCCAGGCCCCAGTACACCAGCAGCGTGACGCCGCGCAGATCGTCGATCGGATGATTCGGCTGCAAGCGCGACGACAGCGTGCCGGGCAAACCCAGCGTGGTGCGCGCGTGCGTGGGGCGCTTGAACTTGCGGGCGATGCACACCAGCTCGTGTACGTCGCACAGCTTGGCAACCGCGGCGGCCATCGGACCCGTCAAGGCCCGGCCGATGCCGTTGACCTCTTCGCTGCTGCCGGCCAGCAGCCAATCCTTGAACTGGCCGACCGTCCAGCCGGCGATGCTCTCCAGCAACGGCAAGTCGACCGCGTAATTGGCGCGCATCACGCTGTCGACCTGTCCCGCATCGTCGACCAGCGGCCGCTCGTATAGATGCCCGAGCGTGAGCGAGCCGAGCATGGCGCGGGCCGCCTCGCGGATTTTTTCGGAAGGCGCGGACAGTCCCGCCCCGCGGTCGCCGGCCTTGCTGCAATCGGCCGCGCCCAGCAGCCGCTTCAGCCCGCGCAGCGAAACCTTTTCGCCGAAAAACTCGTGCGTGTAGAGTTCATCTGGTTTCGGCTCGGGAACCGGAATCTCGGCCAGCGGCGGAAGATCGCTCATTAGCATTCCTTTCCCAATGTCGCACCATAAAACGACACCGGCACCACGCCCTGTCGTAGCGCGCCCAAGTGAGCGAACTGTGCATCGCGCTCGTCGATTTCGTCCAGCACCACGACCTTTAAGGGCGACTGGCCCCAATCGGTCAGATACTGGCCCAGGACTTTGCCCAGGTTTTCGCGGAGCAGAAACACGAGCGGCTGCTGGGTGGCCAGCGGCAGATGGGCGATCGCCTGCCGCAGCCGGGCCGCCAGCTCGCGAATCTCGGCCAGTGAGCGCTTCGGCAGCTCGATCCGCAGGCACGCGCCGCCGACCGCTTGCGAAGCGAGAGCGATCAAGCGCTCGACGTCGCTCGCCGAACTGCTGGGCGAGATCGTGCCCAGGATCATCAAGTCGGCCAGCGGCAACAGGCTCGGGTCGGCCAGATAGATAGTGCTGCCCGAGGCCTGCGTGTTGTAGCGGAGCAAGCCGTAGACCGTGGCCTGGCCCAGCGAGGTGGGGACGAACGCCTGCAAATGCCGCTGCCAAAACGGCCGCTCGGCCAGGCCGCGAGCCAGGTCGATGCCCAGGTCGCCAAAAGCCGTGGTCGGCGGCCAGGGATCGCCTTGCAAGTGCCCATAGACGAGCTGCCCCACTCCGCCGGACAGCGTGATGGCCGGGTCGCTCGCCGCGGGCGGAAGTTGGAAGGGCACCTGTTCGTGCATGGCGCTGACCGCATCGAGCTGCGAAGGCAGATTGCCGCCGACCGCATCTTCCAGCAGCCGCGCGTACCAGTCAACGATTTTGGCGACCTCTTGCGGCGCGAGCCGCTCGCCAACGGTTTTGGCAATTCCCAAATGCTTGAAAAGTGCGCTGGCGTAAGACGACAGGCGCGTGATCTGGTAGCTGCCCGGCGCGAGTTGCACGTGGCGTGCGCCGACGAAATAACTGCCGGTTTGCAGCACCTCGCCATTGCGGCCGGCGGCGAGGTTGGTGGTGCCGCCGCCGATATCGAGGTTGATGAACAGGCGGTCGGGATTGGCCCGCGCCAGATCGGCGCAGTTGCCCATGAACGCCAGCCACGACTCGAGCCGTGGGTCTTCGCCCACGGCGATGACGGCGTTGGCCAGTCGCTGACGCGTCTGCCGAATGAAGGCGGCCGCGTTGGATTTTTGCGCGGCCAGCCCGGTGAGCACGGCGCCGCCGCCAAAAATCTGTCCGGCGTCCACCTGGCCGAGCCAAGCGTCGAGATGCCGGCCAAGCTGGGCCTCGTCCAACCGATCGTCGACCAGCGGCGTGAAGATCTGGCCCGACTGATATTCCTGCCGCACGTCGCTGAGCTCGATGCGGCCGGTGAGCGAATTGCAGGCGACGCGGGCGGAGGCCACCACCGCGCAACTGGTGGTGGTGCCAAAATCCAGACCGATCAATGTCACCCGCTCACTCATGACCCGCTCTCTGCGGCCTACATGCTCTCTTTGATGCCCGATCGCACGAGCCACGCATTCACCGGATAGCTCGTCGCGAAGCCGGCCAGCATGGCAATCTGCATCATGAACCAGAACAGCGGCTGAGTCACAGGGAGTTCGTGGCCGAAGATCAAAAAGCGGGCAAACGCCATCCAACCGTACATGCCCACTTGCCAGGCCGTCAGGCTCAAGGTGTCGGCCTTGATCGCGGCGACCAGGCCTTGGCCGGGCGAGAGCTGTTTCATCGGCTTGATCGTGAAATACTGTAGAGCAATCCCGAACAAGTAGGCCAGGATATAGTCGGCAACCCAGGCGGCGAACATCCGCTGGCCCAGCAGCGTCAGCGGAAAACAGAACAGTAGCCACTCGGCGAGGATATCCCCCAGCGTGCAGCCGGCGCCGCAGTGCGTCGTGGCTACCAGCACCGTCTGCCAGAATGGCTTGCGCTTACCGGGAGGCGGTTTGCCGTGTTGCTGGGCCGCGTGCATTGCCTTGTGCGTCGACAGCCGGCCGATCTTGTAGTACGCCAGCAGGCCCAGCGGGCCGGAGTACAACGCCGTGATGGGCCAAACCAGGTTCATGATTGCCATGTGCTGGCGATGCCCGGCGAGCAGGTCGAAAATCACGACAAGCAAACCGATCCCGCCTGACACCAGGCTGAGAATTGCCAGCCAATGCAACCAATCGGAAGTCATGGCAATGCTCCTGGACATCACAGCGGGTGCTTTGCGACCACGTGCTTTTCGCTCGAGCAGCCGGCGGCACGGCTGTTCAGTTCGCGCCATCATAGCAATAGCGTCGCTCTGCTTGCCCGCATCTGTCATTCCATTCCGCGAGTGCTTTTTACACTCAATGCCGCGCGCTGGCCGAGCCGATACAAGCGAGTGAAGCAGGCTTAAGCGAAATGCCGCTTGACCGCTACCGGAATCGCCCTGATGATGAAGACATTGCTCCTGGGCCCTCGCGGTAGCCTCGTGAATCGCATTCTGTCGCATCTGGTCGCGCTGCTATTGTCGGCGCACATGCTGTTAGGCTGTTGCTGGCATCATGCGCACGCATGCAGCCCGGCTTGCGGCACCGCCGCCAAGCACTGCACGCATGGCGACTGCGACGACGATGGCGATGACCACTGCCAGCATGCGCCGGGCAGCCAGCCGTCGCATCATCCGACCGATGCTTGCTCAGGCGAACGCTGCTCGTTCGTCGCATCGCCGAAGACCGCCACGGTAGGACCGTCGCTCGACTCGCCCTCGCTGGGGCCGTGGTCGCTCGTGAGCCTGGAAGTGCCATCGGCCGATGTCACTTCAGCTTGGCACCGCGCGTGCTTATCTCCTGCGCCGCCCGAGCGGCTGCATCTGGTCTACCGGGTCCTGCGGATCTGAGCCGGGCCTCTGCGCGCATTTGCGCTCAGATTGTCCGCTGTGCCGCGTCGTGCGCGCGCTGCGATCGTGGGCATCGCCGCTAGAGCAACCTCGAGGGTGCTCCCGCGTCTCGATGGAGTGAGACGACCACGGTGACGCATGCGATTGTTAGCCGGCCGCTGGTTCCGTTCGTGATCGAGAGACCGTGTCATGCCTTTGCCTGTTAAATCACGGCTCGCGGCGATCAAGCGCGTAGCGATAGTCGTTGTCGTCGGCGCCGCCGCGTTCGCCATGGGGCAAGCGGTTCGCCCCGGCAATCCGCTGCACGATTGGTTGGCTCCTCCGCGCGCCGGCGGCGGTGGCGCGCGCTCGACGGCCGCTGCGGACGATCACGACCATCACGACGACCACCATCACGAACATCCCGGCCACCGGGATGAGACGGCGATCGAGCTCAGTCCCCAGGCGCAGCGCAATATCGGGATGCAGTTGATGAAGATCGCGCCGGGGACCTTTGAACGCACCATCACCGTGCCGGCCGTGATCGTCGAGCGGCCGGGTCGCTCGGAGGTGGCCGTTACGGCGGCATTGAGCGGTATTGTCCAGAAGATTTATCCGCTCGAGGGGCAAGCCGTCGTGCCGGGCGAGTCGCTGTTCGAGTTGCGACTCACGCACGAGGAGCTGGTGCAAGGCCAGACGGATTTTCTGCGTACGGCCGAAGAGCTGGACATCGTCAATCGCGAAATCGCCCGGCTCGAGCCGCTGGCCGAGAAGGGGGCCATCGCCATCAAAACGATCATCGATCACCGCTACGAACGCGAAAAGCTGCTGGGCATCCAGCGGGCGCAGCGCCAGGGCCTGCTGCTGCACGGGCTCTCGACCGACCAGATCGATCAGATTCTCAAGTCGCGCACGCTGCTCCAGAGCCTGACGATTCGCGTGCCGCAAGGTCGCGACGACCCGGCTGTGCCCGGAGCGAAGGGTTCCATCTACCAGGTGCAGAAGCTTCAGGTCGAGCGCGGCCAATACGTCGAGGCCGGCCAGCAACTGTGCGTGCTCACCGATCATGCGGAGCTGTACATCGAAGGCAAAGCGTTCGAACAGGACGCGGCCGCGCTCAATCAATTGGCCGACAAGCACTGGTCGGTCAGCGCCCTGTTCGAGAGGCAGGGGCAAAAGCCGGCCCAGATCGCGGGGCTGACACTGCTCTACGTGGCCGACAAGGTGGAGACCGATTCGCGCACGCTGCGGTTCTTCGTGCGGCTGCCGAATCTCATGGTGCGCGATAGTAAGACGCCCGAGGGGCATCGGTTCGTGGCCTGGAAGTTCAAGCCGGGCCAACGGCTGCAATTGCAAGTTCCCGTGGCCGTGTGGACCGATCGCATCGTGCTGCCGGAAGACGCCGTGGTCCAGGACGGAGCGGAATATTTCGTGTTTCAGCAGAACGGCGATCATTTCGACCGGCGGCCGGTACACGTCGAATATCGCGACGCCACGAGCGTGGTCGTGGCCAACGACGGTTCGCTCTATCCCGGCGACACGGTCGTCACCAGCGGGGCCCAGCAGATGCACCTGGCACTGAAGAACAAATCGGCCGGCGGTATCGACCCGCACGCCGGCCATCAGCATTAGCGACAGCTTTACCACGAGAACATTTTCACACGGGAGGGCGAGGCTCCTGCCGAGCCGATCCTCAAGTTAGATCCACGATCGAGCCCGGCTCGGCAGGAGCCTCGCCCTCCCACAACCAGCTACCGGCGAAAGACAATACTCATGCTCAACGGCATCATTCGGCTCGCGCTGCGATACCGGCTGGTGACGATTGCGCTGGCGCTGGTGGTCTGCGGTTATGGAGGTTACGAACTGTCGCAGTTGCCGATCGACGTGTTCCCCGACTTGAATCGCCCACGCGTCACGATTCTGACCGAATGCCCCGGCCTGGCGCCGGAGGAAGTCGAAACGCTGGTCACGTTTCCGCTGGAAACAGTGCTCAACGGCGCCACGGGCGTGCAGGCCGTGCGCAGCGCGTCGGGCATTGGCCTGTCGGTGATTAATGTCGAATTCCAGTGGGGCACCGACGTCTATACCGACCGGCAAATCGTCAACGAAAAGCTGGGCCTGATTGCAGGCCGCATGCCCGCGGGCATCCGGCCGCAGTTGACGCCGATCTCGTCGATCATGGGCCAGATCATGCTTGTCGGCATGTGGAGCGACGGCGGCCGGACCAATCCGATGGGAGTCCGCACGCTGGCCGACTGGGTCGTGCGGCAGCGGCTGCTGACCATTCCCGGCGTGGCCCAGGTCGTCACGATCGGGGGCGGCAGAAAACAGTTCCAGGTGCTCGTCAATCCCGAGGCCTTGCTGGCCTACGATGTGACGCTGGCCGACGTCGAAGCCGGCGTGGCCGCCAGCAACAGCAACACCACCGGCGGCTACCTGAACCTCGGCCCCAACGAATACCTGGTGCGATCGCTGGGCCGCATCCAGAGTCCGCGCGATCTGGAAGAGGTGGTGGTGCGGGTGAGCAACGAGCGGCCGATCCTGCTCAAACAGGTCGCCCGCGTGGTCGAGGCCGCCCAGGTCAAGCGCGGCGACGCAGCCGTCAACGGCATGCCCGCCGTGATCCTGACGATTTCGAAGCAGCCGGGCGCCGACACGCGGGCATTGACCGCCAAGGTGACCGCGGCGCTGGCCGAACTGCAAGTGGCCTTGCCGGCCGATGTCCGGCTCGATGCCGACATCTATCAGCAACGGCATTTCATCGACCTGAGCATTCAGAACGTGCTGGAAGCACTGGGTATCGGCGCGCTATTGGTTGTGATCATCCTGTTTGTGTTCCTGCTGAACTTTCGCACGACGCTGATCACGCTCTCAGCCATCCCGCTTTCGATTGTGATTACCGGGCTGGTGTTCAAGTGGTTCCAGATGTCGATCAACATCATGACGCTCGGCGGCCTGGCCGTAGCCATCGGCGAGTTGGTGGACGACGCGATCGTCGACGTCGAAAATATTTTTCGCCGGCTGCGCGAGAACCGCCATGCCCAGCATCCCCGGCCGGCGCTGCGTGTGGTGTACGAAGCCAGCAGCGAAGTCCGCAATTCGATCGTGTTCAGCACGATTTTGGTCGTGCTGGTGTTTGTGCCGCTGTTTGCCCTGGGCGGGATGGAAGGTCGGCTGTTCGCGCCGTTGGCCGTGGCTTATATCGTCTCGATCCTGGCCTCGCTGCTGGTTTCGCTGACCGTCACGCCCGTACTGTCGTACTGGCTGCTGAGCGAAGCGCAGTTCATGAGCCACCGCACCGACGGCCTGCTACTGCGCAGCCTGAAGCACGTCGCCGGGCTGGCCATTCGGGCTAGCGTCGCACATCCCTGGCCGATTTTGGGCGGGGTTGCTGCGATGGTCGTCGTCAGCGGCGTGGTGGTCACGCAGTTGGGCCGCGATTTCCTGCCGCCATTTAACGAAGGCAGCGCGCAGGTGAACGTGCTGCTTCCGCCCGGCACTTCGCTGGCCGCTTCCAACCGCGTTGCCGCGATGGTCGATCGGCGGTTGAGCAAGGTGCCGGGCGTGATCGCCTTCGGGCGGCGCACCGGCCGGGCAGAACTCGACGAGCATGCCGAGGGGGTGAATGTTTCCGAATACATCGTGAGCTTCGATCCCCATGCCGGCCGTACCCGCGAGCAGATCCTGGAAAACATTCGCGATGAGCTGGCGCAGGTGCCGGGCGTGATTCTGTCGGTCGAGCAGCCGCTTCAGCATTTAATCTCGCACATGCTTTCGGGCGTCAAGGCGCAGATCGGCATCAAGCTCTATGGCGACGACCTGGCCATCTTGCGCGACCGGGCCGGCGCGATGAAAGCCGCGATCGCGGGCGTGCCCGGCGTTAAGGATTTGCTCGTCGAGCAGCAAGTCGAAATCCCACAGATGCAGATTCGCCTGAATCGCGATCAGCTCGCCGCCAAGGGTTTGAGCTCCGACTACGTGAACGATTACGTCGAGACGGCCCTGCACGGCCGCGTGGTGTCGGAGGTGGTGCTGGGGCAGCGGAAATTCGATCTGCTGGTGCGGCTGGACGAGCCGTTTCGGCAGGATCCCGAGCAACTGCGACGTTTGTCGGTGAACCTGCCCGGCGGAGGACGCGTGCCGCTGTCGGCCGTGGCCGACGTCGAGGCCGGCTCCGGGCCCAACACGATCAACCGGGAAAACGTCCGCCGCCGGATCATCGTGCAGTGCAACACGGCCGGCCGCGATTTGAGCGGCGTCGTGCGCGAAATCCAGGCCAAGCTCGCGCCGATCCAGGCCGCGCTCCCGACCGGGTACTTTATCGAGTACAGCGGGCAATTCGAAAATCAGCAGCACGCCACGCGCGTGATCGGGCTGCTCGGCCTGCTGTCGCTGGCCTGCATGTTCCTGGCCCTGTATACGCTGTTTCGCTCGGTGAACCTTTCGCTGCAAGTGCTCGCGGCACTGCCGATGGCGGCCATCGGCGCGGTCGCGGCCCTGGTCGTCACGCGCCAGTCGCTGACGGTCGCCAGCCTGGTGGGCTTTATTTCGCTGGCCGGAATCGCCTCGCGCAACGGCATTCTGCTCATCGCCCACTACCTGCACCTGGTTCGCCACGAGGGCGAAGCCTTCAACCTGGCCATGATCGAGCGCGCCGGCCGTGAGCGTTTGGCACCCATGCTGATGACCGCGCTGACGGCCGGCATCGGGCTGATTCCGCTGGTCCTGGCCGCCGGCGAGCCGGGCAAAGAGATTCTCTATCCGGTGGCCACGGTCATTCTCGGCGGCCTGATCAGCTCGACGCTGCTCGACTTCCTGGTTCATCCGGCCCTGTTCTGGTGCTTCGGCCGCAAGGAGGCCATGCGGCAACTGCAACACGCCAGCGACGACGAAGCCCTGCTCCAGTCTCAGCAATCGCCTGCCGACTTCGCGTCGCAAAACGACCACTTGGCAAGCGTGTCTTAAAGGAAGAGTCGCGGAAACGGATTTCCATCGAACTGAACGGAGAAAAGCCATGCACAAGCTTATATGCCCTTTGACCATCGCTGCGATGCTCGCGCTCGTGCCCTGCCTGACCGGTTGTGGGCAGAGCCCGCGTCATGACGCCCACGTCGCCGCTCATGAAGAGCATGATGGCCACGATCACAATGAGCTCGGCCCGCACGGCGGGGCGCTGATCGAGCTGGGCAGCGACAGCTATCATGCCGAGCTGCTCCATGATGATGACACCCACGCGGTGACGGTCTATCTGCTCGACGGCACCGCCAAGCGGCCGGCGGCGGCCGGCCAGTTGCCCCAGCACGTGCTGCTGAACGTGATGATCGGCAGCACTCCGCAGCAATACAGCCTGCCGCGCGTGGAAGAAAATCGGTATTCGACCAAGGACGAATCGTTGTGCGACAGCCTCTGCGGCAACGACAACGCCCGGGCCCGGCTCAACGCGACCATCGGCGGCAAGACCTTTGTCGGCAACATCGAGCCGCACGCTCACGATGGCCACGAGCACGGCCACGCGCACGCCGAGGGAAATCGCGTGCGCTAAGAATGATGGATCGTCGGGCGAGGGGCCGCCGGCCGCTATTTCGGCCAGGTGGCGTGCGGATCGAAATTGATGATCGGCGCTTCGGGGATTTGCGGCACGCGAGGGCGAATGAAGCATTGATGGCCATCTGCTAATTTTCTACTAAAACATGAAGTTTTAGTAGGACCAGGCTTGACGCTCAGTCATGCGGGACAAATACTAATAATGGGTGTTTTAGTAGAAAATTGGCTTGCCATAACTCATAAATATAATGAGAGATGCGGTTATGCGCCTCCCAAGAAAGCCACCGATTGGAGCAGATGATTTTATCAAAATCATTTCTGAATCGCCTGAAAAAGGCATTCAGTTGATGCAGGCGGCGACAAGCCCCCCCGACAGGTACTTGCACTGGGACAAGCTTAGGCACTACGCGCTGCCGATCGCAGGAATCACCCACGCCGAATGGTGGGCCGCAATTAAGTTCAAGCGGTTTACTGCCTATAAGATTCTCCCGCTTTGGGACAAGCTCGGTAACCAATTTAAGTACGCTTCCGTCGATCCGATTCCGGCGATGCTGCATAAGATCGACTTGGGCGCGGGCGGCTTAATTCAAATGCCGGATCAAATAACGAACCCCGAAACGAGAGATCAGTATTGCGTGGGCTCTTTGATCGAGGAGGCGATCACCTCAAGTCAATTAGAGGGAGCGACTACGACTCGGCCGGTTGCAAAGGAAATGATCAGGACTGGGCGGCCGCCCCGAGACAAAAGCGAGCGGATGATTCTGAATAACTTCTTAACCATGCAAAAGATCGTACGACTCAAAAAGGAGCCGCTGACGAAGGAAATGGTCTTTGACATCCACAGGATCGTTACTGACCAAACGATGGACCATCAAGGCGCCGTCGGTCGCTTCCGAAACGAGGGCGAGGACGTTCGTGTTGAAGGTCCGTACGGAGAGGTGTATCACGTTCCTCCCGCCGCATCGTCGCTCGAAGGTCGAATGGAAAGCATGTGCGACTTCGCAAATGGCTTAACTCCAAACGATTTTCTCCATCCGGTGCTAAGGTCGATCGCGATTCATTTCTGGCTATCGTATGACCACCCGTTTGTTGACGGTAATGGGCGTACCGCAAGGGCGCTGTTCTATTGGTCCATGCTGCATCATAACTATTGGCTGTGCGAGTTTCTCTCGATATCGCACATCATCCGCAAGGCGCCGGTGAAGTACGGTCGCGCATTCTTGTATTCGGAAACGGACGATAACGACATGACGTATTTCGTCCTCTATCACCTGCACGTGATCCAACGCGCAATCCAGGAGCTCCACGACTATATCACGAGAAAGACAAGCGACCTTCGCAAGCTAGAAATGCGATTGCGCGGAATGGACGCGCTGAACCATCGGCAGCGCGCACTGATTGGGCATGCTCTTCGCCATCCGAACCAGCGATATACTATCGAGTCGCATCGAGTGAGCCACAATGTCGTTTATCAGACCGCTAGGACCGATCTTTTAGACCTCTGCGCTAAGGGTCTTTTGGGAAAACGCAAAGCTGGGAAGGCATGGGTTTTTGTTCCAGAGCGAGGCCTCGAGCAAAAACTCGAAGAAGTAGACACCCGCTAGCACCGCCAACCAGAACGCAAATCTTTCCGCGGATGCATGGGAGACAAGGCTGGGTTACGATAAGGACCGATCGTACCCAAAGGAGCGGCCGTTTGAGGGTGCTCCGCCTGGACCGACAACCCCGGACTCAACCGATCCAATGGCTGCCAATGATCGCTCGCTGAATCGCCGCACGTTTCTGGCCGAGCTCACTGCGGCGCTGGCCGCCGCGGCGAGTGCCTCGCGACTCGTGGCCGCCGAGGGCCGGAAGCCGCGCATTCTGCTGCGCGGGTCGTGGCAAACGGTCAACATCGGCGACATCGGCCATACGCCGGGCGTCCTGCGCCTGCTCGGCGAGTACCTGCCCGAGGTCGAGGTCACGCTCTGGCCGTCGAATATCGGCAATGGCGTCGAGGAGCTGCTGCGGCGCAATTTTCCCAAGCTGCACTTTGCCTTGAACCCCGCCGAGCTGACAAAAGCCTTTGCGGACTGCGACTTCCTGCTGCACGGTTCCGGCGCGTCGTTCGTGGCGCAAAAGCACGTTGCCAAATGGCATCGCGAGACCGGCAAGCCGTTTGGCATCTACGGCATTACGCTGTCGGCCGTAAACGCCGAGGCGCGTGAGCTGCTGGATGCCGCGAAGTTCGTCTTCTTCCGCGATTCGGTTTCGCTCAAGTTCGCCCGGGACGAGGGATTGAAATGCCCGGTGATGGAGTTCGGCCCCGACGGCGCGTTTGGCGTGAACCTGCGTAATGACGCGGCCGCGGAGTCCTTTCTTTCGGCAAGCGGATTGGAGTCGGGCAAGTTTCTGTGCGTCATTCCGCGGCTGCGTTATACGCCGTATTGGCTGATTCGCCACAAGGCCATGACCGCCGAGGACGACCGAAAGCACGCGCGCAACGAAGAAATGCGGGAGCACGACCACGCCCCGCTGCGAGCCGCGATCAGTGCCGTGGTGCGCGAGACCGCGCTCAAAGTGCTCGTCTGTCCGGAGGACGAGAGTCAAATGGCAATCGGCAAGGCGATGCTCGTCGACCCATTGCCCGACGACGTGAAGGCTCGCGTCGTGTGGCGTGAAAAATACTGGCTGACCGACGAAGCGCTGAGCACGTACGTCCGCTCCGCCGGCCTGTTCGGCCTGGAGATGCACAGCCCGATCATGTGCATCGGCAACGGCGTCCCGGCCATCGTGTGCCGGTTCCAGGAACAAACGAGCAAGGGAATCATGTGGCGCGACATCGGGCTGGGGGATTGGCTATTCGACATGGACAACCCGGACGACGTGGCGCGGATTGTGCCCACGGTCCTGGCGCTGGCCAAAGATCCCGCTGCCGCCAAGGCCAAGGCCGCGCAGGCACGGGAGTTTGTCGAGCAGCGCCAACGTGCCACGATGGCGATCTTGAAACGCAACTTGCAGATCGAATCATGAACCGACGCCTGGCCATTGTTGTCTGCTGCCTGCTCGCTGTCGCGGCTGCGAACTCGGCGGCGATCAAGCCCGCGCAGGCCGCCAAGACCGTCCGGCTGCTGACGGTTGGAAATAGTTTTTCGCGCAACGCGACGCGGTTCCTCGGCGATCTGGCCGCGGCCGACGGCAATGTCCTGGTCCACCATCAGGCCTACATCGGCGGCAGCACGATGGCCCAGCATTGGGAAAAGGTCGAGCAACACGAAAAAGATCCGCAAGACAAGCGCGGGCTCTACGCCTCCGGCAGCAGCTTGGAGCAGGAGCTGCGCGCCGAGCCGTGGGACTTTGTCACGATCCAGCAGGCCAGCATCCGCAGTCACGACCTGGCGACCTATCAGCCCTACGCCGGCCGGCTACAGGCTTATATCCACAAGTACGCGCCGCAGGCCGAGATCCTGCTGCACCAGACTTGGGCTTATCGGCGCGACGATCCGCGCTTCGCCGTCGCCTCGCCGGCTCCAGGCGAACCGGCCACGCAGGAAGCCATGTACGCCGGCCTGACTCACGCCTACCGCGCGATTGCCGCGGAGTTAAAAGTCCGGCTCATTCCGGTCGGCGACGCGTTCCATCGGGCCGACACCGATCCGGTCTGGGGCTATCGGCCGGATACCAAATTCGATTTTAAAAACGCCAAACCGCCGGCACTGCCGGATCAGACCCATTCGCTGCACGTCGGCTGGCGCTGGCAAAAGCAGCGGAACGGAACCACGGCCCTGGGCATGGACGGCCACCATGCCAACATGGCCGGCGAGTATCTCGGCGCCTGCGTGTTCTACGAAGTGTTGTTTGGCCGCAGCCCGGTGGGCAATGCATTTGTGCCGCAGGGCCTCGACCCGGCCTACGCACAGTTTCTCCAGAAGACAGCGCACCAGGCAGTCGTGGACGCATCCAATCGGCCCGGCCAGCGCGCCACGTCCCGCAGCACGACGCCGAGGCCGGTGCGCGAGCTACCGAGCTTCTCGGCTGATCAGCTTCAGCGGCACGGGGATGGCGCCCCCATCGAGCGCCGCAGCGAGGCGGGCCGTCTCTACGAATGTGAAAACCCCGGTAATCTCACCGCGATCGTAAATCATTCCGTTGATCGTCGGAGCTGAAGACAGCCGGCCGTCGACAATTATTCCCATTTGCCTTCGCTGGTTCTCGCGGTCGGGAAGATTCGCGCTCGTCAGCTCGCCCATGCGTCTCGCGCCGATCGGCGTCAGTTGAAAAGCTACCGCCGGTTGACCTTGGCTGTCAGCCGATGCCTTGGCGCTTTCGATCATCGCGCCGTTGATATTTTCGTCGTCCAGCAGAACCAGCACTTCCGACTCGCCGTCACGCGTCCGATTGACGTAGCGTTGGCTGTCCGCAAATACGTCCTTGGCCCGCGGCTCAACCGGCACCCAGCGCGCGACGGGCTTGTGCTCGTTGTCGAGCACGATCTCGGCCTTGCTGGCGCGGGCTAGTTCCACAACGTCGGCATCCCGCTTGTTGTCGGCCAGAACGCGGAATTCGAGCGTGGCCTGCGCCGCCAGCGAATCCTCGACGTGCTTGGCCAGCACCGCATCGCGGCTTCGCACGACGACGCGAATGCGATGCTCGCCCTCGGCAGACGCTTCGGCCAATGAGCCAAAGTGGCGCTGGACCGCTTCCACCAACTCCGCTTGCGTCGGCGGTCGGGCGTCGCGTGGCCGAGATGGGTCGGGCTCGTACACGAGCGTAGTTGTGACGGCCTGGCTTAGGCAGCCGGCGACGAGCGCGGCCGCCAACGTCAGGCCCATGAGGAGTTTCGGGGGTTTCATGATGATCGAGAACCGCTAGCCGGTCGCCAGGGATTTTTGCCGAACGATGCGATGATTCTCAGCCCCGTTGCAGTTGCCATCATACCCGATGTGCGACCATGCGCGGCCCCTGCATTTGGTAGCGCGGGTTTGCACGGTGGGCGAGCACGCGGCGCGATGTTAGAATCGTGGTAACTCCCGCCGGGATCAATTCCCACTTCCATCCAAACCGCAAAGAGTCCGGCTGGCAAGCAGCCGGCGGAGTGACCAGGTGAAATGCATTTTGTTGCGATCGCTCGTCGCATGGTCGACGTGCGTCTTCGGGCTGCTATTGCTCGCAATTTCGCAGTCCGCCGCTGCCGCCCCGGTGCCCCCGCACCCCAACATCGTGCTGATCTTTTGCGACGACTTGGGCTACGGCGACGTCGGTTGCTTCGGCGCCAAGGACATTCGCACGCCCAACATCGATCGGTTGGCGGCGCAGGGAACTCGGTTCACGAGCTTTTATGTCGCGCAGCCGGTTTGCACCGCATCGCGCGCCGGACTGCTCACCGGCAGCTACCCGAACCGAGTAAGTTTGTTCGGGGCCTTAAACCACCAGAGCGACGTAGGCATCGCGAGCGATGAGTTGCTGCTGCCGGAGATGCTCAAGAGTCGCGGCTATGCGACGGCCATCTACGGCAAATGGCACCTGGGACACCGCGACCGGTTTCTGCCGACGCGAAACGGCTTCGACGAATTCCTCGGCATTCCCTATTCGAACGACAATGGCCCGCTGCACGGTTCGCAGACGGGACTGCCCCCGCTGCCCTTGATCGAAAACGAAAAAATCGTCGAGCGCGATCCCGACCAGTCGCAGTTTACGCGGCGGTTCACCGAACGGGCCGTGGCGTTTATCGAGCGCAATCGCGAGCGGCCGTTCTTTCTCTATTTGCCGCACGTGATGCCGCACGTGCCGATCTTTGCCTCCAAGGATTTCAAGGGCCGCAGCAGCCGCGGGCTGTATGGCGACGTGGTCGAAGAGCTCGATTGGTCGGTCGGACAAATCACGGCGACGCTCGCGCGGCTGGGACTGGACGATCGCACGCTCGTGATTTTCACCAGCGACAACGGGCCGTTTCTCTCGTACGGCAACCACGCCGGCTCGGCCGGTCCGCTGCGCGAAGGCAAGCTGACGACTTGGGAAGGCGGAGTCCGCGAGCCGTGCATCATGCGCTGGACGGGTGTCATCCCGGCCGGCCGTGCATGCAGCGAGCCGCTTTCGACGATCGATCTCTGGCCCACATTCGCCACGCTGGTCGGTGCGCCGCTTCCGCCCAAGACGATCGACGGCCGCGATGCATGGCCCGTCATCCGCGGCGAACCCGGGGCCAGGCTGCCGCGCGAGGCATTTTATTATTATGCCGGCGACCAGTTGCAGGCCGTCCGCTGGGGGGACTGGAAACTCCATTTGCCGCACGACTATCTGACTTCGGCCAGCCCGCCCGGACGCGACGGCCGGCCGGCGAACTACGAGCACATGCAGCCCAAGGCCATGTCGGTCTCCGGGCTGAGCGGCATTGCCAGTCGCCACGGATATGTCGTGCGGCACCAGCCGCAAGCGCTATTCAATCTGAAAGATGACGTTGGCGAAGCTCACGATGTGGCGGCCGAGCACCCCGATGTCATGAAGCACTTGCTGGCGCTCGCCGAAACGGCCCGGGCCGATCTGGGAGATTCGTTGACCGGGCGTGTCGGCAGCGGTGTCCGGCCGGCCGGTCATTAAATACACTGGAATTCTGTTCCCGCGGTCGAGAGTCCTGCTCCCCTGTCTTAAGGTATTCATTTTCAATGTCACGCTGTCTCTACGCTTCGGCTTGCTTGCTTCTCGTCCTATCTTTGGCTCCCGGTCGCGCCCGCGCGGCAGAAACTTCCGCCGAGCGGCCGGTCTACGATAGCGAGCCGTCGAACGAGCCGCTGTCGAAGCCGGTCGACGTGGCGCGTGGGATGAAATTGCCCGACGGGTTTAAGGCCACCGTGTTTGCGGCCGAGCCCGACGTTCGCCAGCCGATCGCGATCACGACCGACGAGCGCGGCCGCCTGTGGGTGGCCGAGAACTACACCTACGCGGAAGCGAAGCTGAACTTCGATACGAGCCTGCGCGATCGGATTGTTTGCTTCGAGGATCGCGACCAGGACGGCCGGTTCGACAAGCGGCACGTTTTTTGGGATCGAGGGCAGAAGCTGACGAGCGTCGAGGTCGGTTTCGGCGGCGTGTGGGCGCTGTGTGCCCCGCAGTTGTTGTTCATTCCCGATGCCGACGGCGACCTGGTTCCCGATGGCGAACCCGAGGTCGTGCTCGACGGCTGGAACGGCGATCTGATCCGCCACAACATCGTCAACGGTTTGAAGTGGGGTCCCGATGGCTGGCTCTACGGCCGGCAAGGCATTCAAGCCACGTCGCTGGTCGGTCGGCCGGGCGCTCCCGCGTCCCAGCGCACGCAGCTCAATTGCAGCATCTGGCGCTATCATCCCACGCGCAAAGTGTTCGAAGTCGTGATGCAGGGCGGGACTAACTCCTGGGGTTTCGACTACGACGACCACGGCGAGATGTTCTTCATCAACACGGTCATCGGCCACTTGTGGCACGTCGTGCCGGGCGCCTATTCGCGACGGATGTACGGCACGCACTTCAATCCGCATCTGTACGAACTGCTCGAACAGACGGCCGACCATTTTCATTGGGACACGGCCGAAAAATGGCAAGAGACCAAGAAGGGCGTCAGCGACTCGACCTCGCAGGCCGGCGGCGGCCACGCTCATTCCGGCTTGATGATCTACCAAGGTGACAATTGGCCCGATCACTATCGCGGCCTGCTGTACGCCATCAACCTGCACGGCCATCGGGTCAACTGCGACCGCCTTTCGCGCCGCGGCTGCGGTTATGTGGGCACGCACGAGCCCGACTTCATGCTGACCAGCGATCCTTGGTTCCGCGCCCTGGACCTGATCTACGGTCCCGACGGCGGCGTGTATATCGCCGATTGGAGCGACGTGGGCGAATGCCACGAGAGCAACGGCGTGCACCGCAGCTCGGGCCGGATCTACAAGATCACGTATGGCGAACCCACTCGGCCGGGCAAGCTCGATCTGCGACAGATGGGCGACGAACAACTTGTGTCGCTGCAACTGCACAAAAACGATTGGTACGTCCGCCAAGCGCGCCGGCTGCTCCAGGAACGTGCCGCCGAGAAGCGCGACATGCACGCCGCGCACGCGGCCCTGCAGGCCATTTATCGCGACCATTCCGACGCGGGCCGCCGGTTGCGGGCAATGTGGTGCCTGGCAGCGACCGGCGGCATTGACGATGCCTGGCTGTTGAAACAGCTCGGCGACGCCAACGAGCACGTGCGCGTATGGGCCGTGCGGCTGCTGGTAGATAAGCTGCCGGTTTCGCCGCAGGTCTCGACGGCCTTTGCCCGGCAAGCGGCCAGCGACAAGTCGGGCCTGGTGCGCGTGTACCTGGCTTCCGCGATGCAACGGCTCGCTCTCGAAGAGCGCTGGCCGATTGCCGAAGCTTTGGCCCAGCACGGAGAGGATCGCGCCGACGCGGAGCTGCCGCTGATGTTGTGGTACGGAATCGAGCCGGCCGTGACGGAAGATCCGACTCGTGCGGTGGCCCTGGCCGATCGCACGCAGATTCCGCTGGTGCGGCGGCATCTGGCGCGTCGCATCACCAGCGAGCTGGACGAAGACCCATCGGCCGTCGACCGGTTGGTTCGTTTGCTGGAAGTCGATCGGCCGCAGGAATATCAGGTCGAAGTCCTTTCCGGCATGACCGCGGCGCTCGAGGGTTGGCGCCAAGCTCCGGCGCCGCCGGTCTGGAAGTCGGTCGGTCCGAAGTTGGCCGCCAGCTCGTATCCTGACGTGCAGCGGCTGGCCCGCGAGTTGGGCGTAGTGTTTGGCGACGGTCGGGCGGTGGACTCGCTCCGCAAGTTGCTCACGGATACCGATGCCGATCCAGCGGCCCGGCGCAACGCCTTGCGCGTGCTCGTCGACGCGCGCTCGCAGGAGATTGGGCCGCTGTTGCTCAAGCTGCTCGACGATCGCGTGCTGGTTAACGAGGCGATCCGCGGCCTGGCCTTCTACGATCAGCCCGACGCGATCAAGCGTCTGCTCATGCTTTACCCGCGTCTTTACCCGCAGGCGCGCGAACAAGCGATCAACACGCTCAGCTCGCGCGTCGCGTACGCGCGCGCATTGGTCGGCGCATTGGCCAACGGCAAGATTCCGGCGGCCGACATTTCGGCGTTCCAGGCCCGGCAGTTGTTCAGCCTGGGCGACGCGACGATCGACGCCGCGCTCAAACAGCACTGGGGCGAGATTCGCCGCACCCCGGAGGAAAAGCTGCGGCAAATGCGCGAGATCAAGTCGCAGCTTTCGTCCACGACGTTGAAGTCAGGCGATCGCGCCGCCGGCCGTGCGCTGTTCCAGCAGAAATGCGCCAACTGCCACACGCTGTTCGGCGCCGGTGGCACGATCGGGCCCGATCTGACCGGCGGCAATCGGGCGAATCTCGACTACCTGCTCGAGAATGTGCTGGACCCCAGCGCGGCCGTCGCGGCGAACTTCCGGACGTCGATCATCCTGCTCACCGATGGCCGCGTGCTGACGGGCGTCGTGCTCCAGAGCAATCCGCGCACCGTGACGGTGCAGACCGCGACCGAGCGTATGGCCCTCGCGCGCGGTGACATCGACGAGATCACGCCGCAGAACTTGTCGTTGATGCCCGAGGGCCTGCTCAACGGGCTCACTCAGCAGCAGATTCGCGACCTGGTGGCGTATCTCTCGGGCGGTTCGCAGGTTCCGCTGCCTGCCGGGACAAAGCAATAAGTTGATTACAGCGAGGCTGAATTTCGCTCAGGAGCAGGTTCCATGTACTACTTGTACGGCTCAAAGACCGGCGGCCCGCAAAGGTTGGTGGCAACCTTCGATGCCGAGGCCCAGTTGCTGGCTTATGTCCGCTGGGCGACGCTTGCGGAGCAAGCCGGCACGTTCAAATTCGAGCAGGGAAGCGCTCTGGCAAGCTTTCAGAACTGGAAGTATGCCGAATCGCCCGTGACGGACGAGGATTCAACCGCGGTGCTGCACAACCCGTCGCCGAGTATGTTATAAACTTGGCTGCCGTGGCGACTGGAATGCGATAAAAGTCAAACCGCCCCCAGCGCCATGTTTTCGGTAAACGCCCAGATCGGAGAATGAAAAATGTCGCACAGCTTGAGGACCTTTGGACAGGCTTTCCTGGTGATCGCCTGCGTCGTCGCCGGCCCGGCCTTGGCATCCAACCGGCCGGAGGGCTTGGACCAGCTTGGCAAGCCCACCTTGAAGTCGGCCGGCCCGCTGGCCTTCGGACCCGAAGGCGTGCTGTTCGTCGGCGACCCGCGTAGCGCGACCTTGTTCGCGATCGGCGTTGAACCCGCCGGCCCCGCGAGCAGTTCCGAGACCGTACGGTTCGAAGGCGTCAACGTTCAACTGGCGTCACTGGTGGGTGTCAAGCCGGACGACTTGCTGATCAACGACGTGGCTGTGCAGCCCGATTCGACGGTGGTCTACCTGAGCGCATCGCGCGGCCGTGGGCCGGACGCGGAGCCCGTCCTGGCCAAGATTTCCGCCGCGGGCAAACTGACGTTGCTCGCGCTGGACAATGTGCCTTATGCCAAGGTGGATCTGAACAACGCTCCCGATCCCGACAAGGTCGACCGGCGCGGCAACAAGCTGCGGCAAGAGTCGATCACCGATCTGCAATACATCGACGGCCGGGTCTTCGTGGCCGGCTTGTCCAACGAAGAATTCGCCTCGAAGTTGCGGGCCATTTCGTTTCCCTTCACGGGCGCGGATGCCGGCGCTGGCGTCGAGATTTATCACGGCGCCCACGGCCAGTTCGAGACCCGCGCGCCGGTGCGGACTTTCGTTCCGTTCAATGTCAAAGGCGAACCCCACCTGCTGGCAGCCTATACCTGCACTCCGCTGGTGACGTTCCCGGTCTCGGAACTGAAGGCCGGCGCAAAATTGCGCGGCACGACGGTGGCCGAACTGGGAAATCATAACCGGCCGCTGGACATCATCGCTTACGAGAAGGACGGGCGCACTTTCCTGCTGCTGGCCAACAGCGCACGCGGCGTGATGAAGATCGCGACCGACGACCTCGACGAGCAGCCGAGCATTTCGCAGCCCGTGAAAGGGACCGCCGGCCTCAAGTACGACACGATCGAGGACTTGAAGGGCGTCGAGCATCTCGACAAGCTGGGTAGCGGACACGCTCTGCTACTCGTGCGCAACGACGCCAAGGGCTTGAATATCGAGACCATTTCGCTGCCGTAAGCCGGCGGTATTTCCGTCGATGACCGACTCCGAGGAAGCGCGCGGGGAGATGTTTTCTCCCCGCGCGTTCGCCCGGCCGTGCGGTGATGTTTTTCGAGGGCGAAAATGCGTAGGTTTCTTGCCCAACGTGCCTTAAGCCTACTGAGCGCCTGCTGCCTTATGACGGCATGCGGCTGGCTGCTGGCCGCGGAACCGCCGCATGCGGCGCCGACAATTTCGGAAGTCAAGAATGCTGACGGCCAGATGATCGCAATCGAAGCCAGCCCGCTGCCGGTGAATGCCATCACGCGGCTGAGCGAGCAACCGAATTCGGACGAGGCGCTCGCACGCGTGCTGAGCGTTTCCGTTGATGATCCCGCGGCCGGCCAGACTGCGATCGCGGGCACGTACACGGTGGGCGAGCGTTCGCTGCGGTTCACGCCGCGATTTGCCTTTCGCGCGGGGCAAGCGTACCGGGCGCTGCTGCGCCGCTCGGAACTTGGTCCCGCTTCAGCCGCTACGGCCAATGACGTGATCTATCGCTTCCAATCGCCGGCGCGCGAGTCGTCGTCGCCGGCTGAAGTCACCGCCATTTTTCCTTCGGCCGCGACCATTCCTGAAAACCAGCTACGATTCTATATCCACTTTTCCGCCCCCATGGCGCGCGGGGCCGCCTACGAACACGTGCGCCTGCTCGACAATCGCCACCAGCCGGTTGACTTGCCGTTTCTGGAACTCGGCGAGGAATTGTGGGATCCGCAGCAACAGCGCCTGACACTGCTGATCGACCCGGGCCGGATCAAGCGCGGCGTGCTGCCGCGCGAGGCTCTCGGAACCGTGCTGCGCGCCGGCGAGCAGTACACGCTGGTGGTGCAGGCGTCGTGGCCCGACGCGCAGAATCGCCCGTTGCGCAAAGAGTTCACCAAACAGTTTCGCGTCGGCCCGCCGATCGAAGTCGCCATCGATCCGGCACAGTGGCAGATCCGCGTGCCGGAGCCAGGCTCGCGCCAGCCGCTGGTGATTGATTTTCCCCGGCCGCTGGATCATGCCCTGCTCGAGCGATTGATTGCAGTTCGCTCGGCTGCTGGCACGCGGGTCGAAGGCGACGTGCTGGTCTCGCGCGAGGAGCGTCGCTGGGAACTGCGGCCGGCGCACGCGTGGCCAGCCGGCACGTTCGAAGTGGTCGTCGATCGTGCTCTGGAAGACCTGGCAGGCAACCGCATCGGCCGAGCATTCGAAGTCGATCAGGCCGGGCCGATCACCCAGCAAATCCAAGCGGATGTCTTCCGCTTGGAGTTCGAGATTCCGGCGAAACCGTGATTGGGAGCATGCCATGTACGACATGAACAATCTGAAGAAGCTAAAAAAGTTCGGCGAGTTGGCTCCCGAGGCCTGGAAGGGCTTTATGGCTTTCGACCAGGCCGCCATGGCCGACGGCGCGCTGCCGGCCAAGACCAAGGAACTGATCGCCGTCGGCGTGGCTCTGACCACTCAGTGCCCGTACTGCATCGAAATCCACACCAAGCGGGCGAAGGCCGCGGGCTGCACCGAAGCCGAGCTGGCCGAAACAGTCATGGTCGCCGCCTGCTTGCGCGCCGGCGGGGCCGTGACACACGGCACGCACTGCCTGGAGTGAGTTAGTTTCACCATCGACATCTTACTTCTGTTCAATGGAGATTCGACGCCATGCGACGCATTTTGTGCCTGCTTTCGATCCTCGCCCTGGGAGTCTTTGCCATGACGCGTGACGACGCTCCAGCCGCCGCAGCCGATCCGGCCAGCGGGTCGCTCCGGCACGTGGTGCTCTTCAAGTTCAAAGACGGGACTTCGCCCGAGCAGGTGCAGCAGGTCGTGGATGCCTTTCGGGCGTTGCCGAAAAAGATCGACGCGATTCAGGACTTCGAATACGGCACGGACGTGAGCGTGGAGAACAAGCAGCAGGGATTTACGCACTGCTTCCTGGTCACGTTTCGCGACGAGCAGGGGCGCGACGCCTATCTGCCGCATCCGGCGCACAAGGAATTCGGCACCCTCGTTCGTCCGCTGTTGGATAAGGTGCTGGTGTTCGACTTCCGCCCGCAGCGCTAGCGGCGACGCATCCTTCGCGAAACGCGGAGCCGCTTGGCCGTGGTGAGCATTCGGCTTACAATGCTAGTCGAATCGTCCCGCCTGCATCCCGCCTCCGTCGTGTCTTCTGCCGAAGAAGTTCTCATGCCCCAGCCAGCAATGGTCTTTCATCGGCGCACAGTTGCGGCGGCTGCGTGGCTTGGAATTATTCTGATGCTGGCGGCCGCGGCTTCGGCGGCCGAGACGCTGGACGAGGCGATCGTCACCTTGAAAAAGGTTGGGCATCAAGCGGCTGGGAATCGTGCTGCTGTCGGAGCCTGGAAGGTTGTGGCGGAGAGCGACGTGGAGCAATTGCCGACACTATTGGCGGCCCTTGATGACGCGGGGCCGTTGGCCGCCAATTACCTGCGCTCGGCAGTCGATGCCGTGGCCGAGCGTGCTTTGGCACAGGGCCAGAAGTTGCCGCAGAACCAGCTTGAGCGATTCATCCTCGATACCAAACACGGGCCGCTTTCGCGAAGGCTGGCGTACGACTGGCTGGCGAAAGTCGACGCCACAGCAGCAGCGCGGATGATCCCAGGTTTTTTGAACGATCCGAGCTTGGAGCTGCGGCGCGACGCGGTGGCCCGGCTGACGAGCGAAGGCCGGCAACTGATCGGCCGCGGCGATAGCAAAGACTCGGCCCCCAAGCAGCCGGCTGGAACCCAGCCGCAGCTCGCGCAGGGCATTGCCGAACTGCGAACGGCATTCGAGGCCGCGCGTGATCTCGATCAGATTGCCGAGCTCGACAAAGAGTTGACCGGGCTCAAGCAGGAGGTCGATCTGCCACGCCATTTCGGCTTTGTCACGACGTGGCGCGTTGTCGGGCCGTTCGATAATCGCAACGGCATCGGTTTTGATGCCATTTATCCGCCGGAACAAAGCGTCGATTTCGCGGCCCGCTATCCCGGCAAAGCGGCCAGCGTCGCGTGGCAAACGTACACCACGAGTGATCGGCAGGGCAAAGTCGATTTGAACGTGGCGTTGGGCAAGGAGATGGGCTGCGTGGCTTATGCCGCCGCCGAGTTTTGCAGCCCAGGCCGGCAAGAGGTGGATTTGCGGCTGGCATGCGCTTGTGCCACGAAGCTCTGGCTGAATGGGAAGTTGATCGACCGGCACCAGATTTACCATACCGGCGCCACGATCGATCAATATCAATCGCGCGGCACGCTCGAGCCGGGACGCAACCTGATCCTGCTGAAGGTTTGCCAGAATGAACAAACCCAAAGCTGGGCGCAGGATTGGGAATTTCAATTTCGCGTTTGCGATTCTGTCGGCACGGCGATTCATTCGAGCAGGCGCAATGAAAAGTAATCAGGTGTCAATGCGTCGCATCGCTTGCCTGACAGGCTGCCTGTCTGCCGTTGTCGCGTTCGCCGGCGCCGATTGGGCCGAGTTTCGCGGTCCCCGCGGCTCGAGCATCGCCCAGCAGAGCCATCCGCCGGTCGAATGGGATGCCGCATCGGGACTGAATGTCGCCTGGAAGGCCGCCTTGCCGGGCCGCGGGCGTTCCGGGCCGATCGTGGTTGGCCGCCGTGTTTTTATCACCGCGTCCGGCGGCGAGCCCGAGAACCGATTGTACGTCGTGTGCATCGCGGCCGATTCGGGCCGGCAACTCTGGCAGCGAGAATTTCGGGCCACCGGCCGCACGCAGTGTCATCCCTCCAGCGCGGTCGCGGCTCCGACCCCGGCCAGCGACGGCCAGCACGTCTTTGCGTTTTATTCTTCCAACGACGTGGCTTGCTTGGACCTGGACGGAAACCTGATCTGGTATCGCGGCCTGGCTTACGATTATCCCGACGCGGGAAACGACGTGGGCATGTCCAGCTCGCCGGTCGTGTCGGGCGCGAGCGTGATCGTGCAGATCGAGGGGCAGGGCGATTCGTTCGTGGCTGCGCTCGATCGGGCAACCGGAGAAACGCGCTGGCGGCTTGAACGCCCGCGCGTGCGCGGAGCGTGGTCGTCGCCGACGATTGCCGCCGGCCAGGACCGGAAGGAAGTCCTCGTCGTGCAGGATCCGGAGGGTTGCACGGGATACGACCCGGCCACGGGCAAGCGGCTGTGGACCTACGATCGCACGTGCGACGATATTCCCTCGCCGCTCGCGATCGACGACAAGGTGTTTGTGCCGTCCGAAGGTTTGACCGCCCTCAAGCGCCCGGCAACCAGCGCCAACGCCGAAGTCTTATGGCAATCCAGCAAGCTGGCCGTCGGCAATGGCAGTCCGGTCGTGTCTGGCGACCGGGTGTTCGCACTCAATCGGGCCAGTGCCCTGACGTGCGGCTCGACCACGGATGGCGAAGTCCTGTGGCGGCTGCGTTTGACCGGCCGGTTTTGGACGACGCCGCTTTTGGCCGGCGGGCATCTCTACTGTATCAACCAGGAAGGATTGACCAGCGTGGTGCGCGTGGACGGCGACAAGGGCGAGGTCGTGGCGAAAAACAAGCTCGGCGAAATGGTGTACGCCTCGCCCGCCGCGGCCGGCGACGCCATCTATTTTCGCAGCGACCAGCACTTATGGAAAATTGCTGGCACCGCCGGCCCGTGAGCGTGCCGGCTCGCTCGGCGCACTTGGCACCGCACGCCCGGGTCGATATAACGCATAAGCCCAATTTGATGGATTTGCCCGCCCTGCCTGCCTCGACCGAAGGAGATGGTCGTGTCGCTGCCCTCTTCCCACCCTCGTCAGCCAGTCATGAGCATCCCTCGGCGTGAGCTGCTGCAAGTCGGCTATTCGGGGTTGCTCGGGATGGGCTTGACCGGGTGGTTGGCGCGAAAGGCTCGGGCCAAGGAAGCGATGCCCGACTCGCAGCGACCGGCTCGGCCGCCAAAGTCCGTGATCCTGGTGTTCCTCACCGGCGCGCCTAGCCATCACGACACGTTCGATATGAAGCCCGAGGCGCCGGCCGAAATCCGCGGCGACTTTCAGTCGATTGCCACCAGCGTGCCGGGACTGTACGTCTGCGAGCACCTGCCAAAGCTGGCCGCGCGGGCCGAGCACTACGCCGTCGTGCGCACGCTGGCGCATGGCGAAAACAACCATCTGATGGCCACGCACATGCTGCTGACCGGCCACTCGCAGCCGGGCGCTTTTTTCGACAAGATCGCGTCGCGTGATGATTGGCCTAGCTACTCGGCGGCGCTAAATTACCTGCGGCCGCGGCATGATCCCCTTCCCAGCGGCGTCAACTTGCCGACCTTCCTGGCAGCAGGCTCGCTCACCTGGCCAGGGCAGCATGCCGGGCTGCTGGGCGCGATGCACGATCCTTGGCAAATCACGGCCGATCCCAACGCGGCCGACTTCCGCGTCGATAGCGTACACCTGGCGCCGGGAATCAGCATCGACCGATTCCAACAGCGGCGAGATTTGCTCGACCAGGTCAACCGCCGCCAACGGCAATTGGCCGACGCGGTGGAGCACCGGAACCTCACAGAACAGCAACGCCTGGCCTTTTCGCTGTTGGCATCCAGCAGCATTACGCAGGCATTCGAGATCGACCGCGAGCCGGCCGCCGTGCGCGACCGCTACGGGCGCGACACGCTCGGTCAATCGCTGCTGCTGGCCCGGCGGCTGACGGAGGTGGGAGTGCCGATCGTGCAAGTGAACGTCGGCCGCGCCCAGGTTTGGGATCACCACAGCAACATCTTTCCGAAGCTCAAGGAACTGCTGCCGCCGCTGGATCACGGCGTTTCGGCCTTGCTGGACGACCTGGCGGGCTCAGGCCGGCTCGACGACACGCTGGTGCTGTTGCTCGGCGAGTTCGGCCGCACGCCCAAAGTCAAGACGCAGCCCGGCAGCGGGTCGCCGGGCCGCGATCATTGGGGCAACTGTTTCTTCGGCCTCTTTGCCGGGGGCGGCGTGCAGGGCGGGCAGGTGATCGGCAAATCAGACAAGATCGGCGCCTATCCACTGACTAATCCCTACTCGGCCGACGACGTCGGCGCGACGGTTTATCACGTGCTCGGCATTGATCCGGCTTCGGAGATTCGCGATCGACTGAATCGCCCGCTGCGACTGAATCAGGGGCGCTGGATCGAGCCGCTTTTCACCGGCCGGGCAACCTGAAAATCTCGCCCAAAGTAGCAGGCACATTCGGTGTGCCCGCTGCTTTACGCGGCGCCGGTCGTGTTCGGCCCCTCCGCTCCGCGCGGAGCGATCAGCTTCAACTGCTTGGCCGCCAGCTCGCGATAGACGTCTGTCAGATCGAATCGCTCGAGCACGCCCGGCACGAACGACGACGGCGGCCACTGATAGATCTCGGCCGAAGCCACTTCGGTATACGACGTCATAGCGTGCTTGAGCGTGACCCGCGCCACTGTGTCGTGAAGCAGGGCGGCAAACGCCGCCGGCACCGCGCCGTAGCCCTTGGCCACCAGGTGGATGCCCGAATGGCCGAAGCTGCCGATCCAATCGAGCACGCAGAGAATGTCGTGCGCGCGCCGGCCCACGTAGGGACGGGCGAGCATGAGCGCATGCGCGGCGTAGAAATAGTCGCAGCCGTAGCGCGAGCGATACGAGTTTTCGCCGCACGTGTTGGGACGCGATTCGCCCAGCCCACGGACGTCGCACGTGTAGAGCGTGGCCTGCGGCTCGCTGTCGAGCGTCGCGCGCACCAGCGGTTCGCTGTGCAGCTCGGCATCGCTCGAATCGTGGGCCACGTACAGAATCGCCGGATTGGTTTGTTTCGGCGGCCGGGCATGGTGGATTTCCTGGCTCAGGCGATAGACGATGGCCAGGATGCCCGGCTCGGTCTCGATGTTGTAGATCGATGCAAACGGCAGCGGATAGTCGCGCCCCTTCCGCGGCCGCAGGATGCGATAGTCGGGCGGCCCATTGCGGGCCGGCAACTGTAAGAGGCTGGCCACATCCTTCTTAAGTGCGGGCCCGTCCAGGATAGAACGCGTGGCCGCAAGCTCTTCGGCCTTTTCGCGAGTAAACGCATACACCGGGCGGCTCTTCAACTCCACGACCTGGCCGGTCTGCGTACACCACAGTGTCTGATCGTCTTCGAGCTTGAGTTGCGGCTCGGTCGATGAAGTGCCGCGGCCCGTGGCCCGATTGAAGCAGCCGTACATCGCCTCGCGCGCGTCGCGATCGTAACCGTGTGGTCCCGGGCCGATGTGCATGGTCACATTGTCCGGATGGCCCAGCAGGGTATAGAGGCGTTTCAGCCAGGCAAAAGCTTGGATCGTGCCGCGGACATCAAAGTTGTCGAGCTCCTGCGGCAACAAGACGACCGGGCCCGGCGCCATGGCCGCCAGGAAGTCGGCCTCTTCCAAGCCGCTTGCCAGGCAGCCCGGCGGGCATTGCTCGGGATCGGACGACAATTCGTTTTCCAGATTGCGGCGGAACGTGGTCAGAAAACTGCTGGGGGCCGCCATCGTAAAGCGGCGATCAACTCCGGCCAGCCACGTCGTCATCGTTCCACCGCCCGAGCTGCCCGTGACGCCGATGTGCCTGGCATCGACCTCCGGCCGGGTCAGCAGATAATCGAGGGCCCGAATTCCGTCCCAGGCTTCCCAGGTCCCGAAAAACTCGCCGACCAACAGTTGCTGATTGCCGAGCATCGTGTGTTCGGCCGAGCCGAAGCCAATCCGCGGCTTGAGGTTTTCGTCGGGCAATTGCAACCGTTCGCCTTGGCCGATCGGGTCGAAAATCAGCACCACGTAGCCTTGTTTGGCCAGACCCTGGCTGAACGATTGATAATGGTTCCAGGCCTTGCCATTGTTCGAATGGCCGCACACGCCGACCACGCCCGGCGCCGGAAACTTGGCAGCTTTGGGAACGTACAAATTCGCCGTCACAAAAAATTGCGGGCGGCTTTCGAAGATGATTTTTTCGATGCGGTAATCTTCGCGTTCCAGCGTCCCGGTGATACGCGGCTTGAGCGGGGTGCGCTCGGGCCAGGGCCCAAAGCAGTCTTGGATCTTCTGACGGACTTCTTGGACATAGCTTTCGGCGTCGGCCTTCGTCTTCAAATTGGCTTGCCGCTCCAGCGCCTGCCGCTGGGCCGCGGCGACCTCGCGAATGTAGTAATCCTGCAACATCCGTGGATAACCATTCAGCGGCGCGTACGTCGCCGGGCGCGTTTCTGCGGCCAGCAGATCGAGCAATCGGCACGAACCCATCGTGCCGACGGCTCCCAACGCGACAGACGACGTTTGCATCCAGCGGCGGCGCGAGAATCTGGCGGCAGGCATAAGGCGTGGCTCCGCGAAACAGGTGGGAAGCGCGCGGCAGGGCGAAGCAATCGCTGCATTGTGCTGCGCCGTCAGGCCACCTGCAAGCATTCGGCCTCGGCGAACGCCTAAAGACTGAATCGCTGGCCGAGTGGCGTTTCTTTCACCTTCCGAGCCAATATTCGTAGACCTTTGCCAACTGTTCCTTATAAGCCCTGACATGGTCGAGATTATTCGGATCGACTGCAACGCCTGTGTCGCCGCTACCGGAGGTGTTGAAACGCCCAAACCCAGTTTTCGCATAGACGACGACTAGCGTAATATCCGGGCGCCCAGCTTGTGTCTCTTCGTGATAAATCTCCTTTAGGTACGGCCCCACTTCCTGCGCGCTAATCCCAAGATGCACGCCAAGGGCGCCGTAGGTAATGCGGTCCCCGCCAGCAGCCGTTTCCCGCAGCTTTTCTTTACATTTGCCGAGCTCTGGAATGTCCATGCGTCATCATCCTGGTGGCAGCATTCAAGTTTGTAGGAGCGCCTCGCGAGTCGTGTCGCTACTCGGTCGGCAATTGCTCGAGCGCGCGAATCCGCTCGGCGGCGGTTTTGCCGTTGGGGCCGTCGGGGTCGTCGGCGAGCACTTGCTTCCACAGTTCCAAGGCCCTGCCGGTCATCGGCGCACGCTCTTTGGCATATTGCGGCGGCAACGGGCCTGACGCATAAGCATCAGTCGCGCGGGCTTCGGCCACCAAGAAGCGCCGCTGCTCGGCGATGTCGTCTTGTTCCCAAGGCCGATCGGTCTTGGCATCGTATTCGAGTAGAAGCTTGTGCGCCGCTGCGGCGGCGGGCACATCCGGCCAGCGAACCGAAATGCCTTGCAACTGCATCAGGCCGGAAAACAGCGTTGGCTTTTTCGCCAGCCGTTGCTTCGCTTCGGCCAGCAGAGCGTCGGCCCACCCGGCGCGCGAGGGGGCCGCATTGCCGGTGATTCGCATGGCCGGCCATTGCTGGGCTTTGCCCCGGCGGCGCGGAGCCGCTTCTTCCAGCCAGGCAAATACCGCGGCAAGCTGTCGATCGTCGGGGATGGCGTGGCCCATGCCTGGCACGGTCCAGACCTTGGCGCGCACGCCGACGTCGACCAGCAGCGGCCCGCGCATGCGCTCAAGTTCGGCCCGATTAAAATCCTGCTCGCCGGTGACCAGGGCCACGCTCAAGCGATCCACCACGCGCTGCCGCAGCCACGATTCATCCCGCAGCTTTTCCGACCCGCAAATCGGGACCACGCCGCCAAAATACTCCGGCAGTGCAAAGGCCACGGCACACGCGATGCGGGCCCCGCCCGAGAATCCAGCCAGGTACGTGCGATCGGCGTCGATCGGCTGGCGGCGGCGGATATCGTCCAGTACATCGAGAATGATCCGCACCCGGCGGCGCATGGGACAAGCGTTGCCCGCGCCGTACGGGCTGGCAAACATCACGCCCGAGCGGGTGCAAATCGACTGCCATTGGCTCCAGCCGGCGGGCTTGTCGCTGGGCGAAATGAACAGCACCAGCGGCGCAGGCTTGCGCTTGTTCAAATTCGGCGGAACGAACAGCTCGTAGGTCTGGGCCGTGGATTCATAGCCCGGCAGCCAGTCGGCGGGCGCTCTTGGCAAACTCTGATTGGCCAGGGCGAACGTCCAATCGAGCCGCGTTTCGGCCTCGACCGCGACTTGAGGCTGGTAACCTCGCAGGGGCTCGGCGATCGCCGCCGCGACGCCCCACAGCATTCCGACCGCCGCCAATAGCTGATACCATCCGCGGTTCATTGGATCTCGCACACGATGGAGGTCTGATTGGGGATGGAAACGCCAAAACCATCCTCGACGAGCGATTGCCGCGTTTGCTGCGAAAGGACATCACTGCGCCGCCCGCTGCGATCGAGGATCAGGCTGACGGTAACGGGGTCTGGCAAACCGACCGTGTCGGCCAGCGGCTGCGGAATCCGCACTTGAGCGCTCAGGTCGCTGTTGGGGCGGAAGTTAGCAGCGATCAGCAACAGTCGTCCCGAACCGCTGGCGAAGCGCGCGAACGTATACAGATCGTCGGGGCAATCGGAGAATTGGCTGCTGCGATTAAAATATTTGAGCCCCCAGTAGCCGCTGGCAACAACCGCGGAGTCCTGGCAAAGGGCGAGCAAATCGGCATAGAAGTGACGCAGGGCTTGCTGATCGGCCGCGAGCAGGCCGCCGTCGTAGGCGTGTCCGTTCACCCATTTGACGAACTCCGGCATACTCCAGTAGTCGAAAGTTGTGGTGCGGCCGGTGTCCTGGTTGAAACCCTCGACGCCCGCCCCGGGTTCGCCGACCTCTTGTCCATTGAAGACGAGCACCGGCCCGTTGCCGAACAGAAATTGCAAAGGCGCTAACTGGTAGCCGGCCGCAGCCGAATCGAAGCCCGAGCTGCCTGGCCCCATGTTCCGCACGAGCGGCGATGCGATGCGGCGTTCGTCGTGGTTCTCCAGGTACGCCAGCCGGCCGGCTCGCTGCGCCGGCGAAAGGTGCGTGATCGTTCCGTCGTAATTGTCCTGCGAGCCGATTTGCTGATAGATGGATTTGAGCGCGTTGTACGCATCGGAGTGGTAGAAGGCATCGAACCCGGCCGAAATCAGATCGTCCAGGTTCGAGACTGGAATCGGCCCGCCGCCGTTCGGATACGACTCCGCCAGAAACAGGCTGGCCGGGTTTCGAGTGCGCGCCTTGCGCAGCAGATAGGTCCACGCATCGAGCGGAACGTAGTAAGCCATGTCGCAGCGAAAGCCGTCGACGCCCTGGTTCTGCCAATAGGCCAGGATCTGGTCCATCAGTTGCCAGGTTCGCGGGTGCGGGGAATAGTCGCCGATGAAGGTCGTGAAGTCAAATCCATAGTTGAGCTTCACGGTTTCGTACCAATCGCCGGCCGATGGACTGGCGCTGGTTGAATTGCTGCCGGTCGCTTTGGCCGTATGTGCTGGGCTGCCGTCTTCGGGCGGAAATCGGCCGTCGAAGACGACGCCCGGCGGAGCCCAATGGGGATCGTGGGTCAGCCGCAACGACTGCCCGACCAGATAAAAGAAATGGTTGTCGCGGGCGAAGAACGTGGACTGATCGTCACCGAGGCCGAAGTTGAGCTGTGGCTTGACTACCGAGTTGTAGCCGCGTGCGACGTGGTTGGGCACCAGGTCGAGCAGCACCCGCATGCCGGCGGTATGAATACGGTCGACGAGCGCCTTGAACTCCGCCATGCGCTGCCCGGCGTCGACGGCCAGGTCTGGGCAGACGTCGAAATAATCGCGCACGGCATACAGCGAGCCGGCGATCCCCTTGGTGACATCCGGATCGTCCGCGGGCATGCCGATTGCGGAATAATCGGTCAGCGTGGCTTGCCGCAAACAGCCGGTCAGCCAGACGTGCGTGATGCCAAAAGCCTTGAGCTCGGCGAGCGCCGCCGTGCTGACGTCCGCGAACCGTCCACAGCCGTTCTGCGCCAGCGTGCCGTTGACCTGGTTCGTGACGTTCACGTTGCCGAAGTAACGCACGACCAACTGATAGATGACGACCTTGGATGCTGCGGGCATAGCCCCTATTGTGGCTCAAGGAAACTCGCCGGCAAGCCGCTACCAGCCGATCGTCCAACCTCCGCTGCCGGGCACCCTGGCGGCGGCGCTCGCGGCTGCTATCCTGGGCTACACGCGTGACGAGCGTGATTCTGTTTGAAAGCATTCGGCCAGTCGGACTGGCAAAGGAGAGCGACGATGGGCATGGAATATCGGCAACTCGGAGGCTCGGGCCTGATGGTGCCCGTGCTGAGCTTTGGAACCGGCACTTTCGGCGGCGGCAACGAACTGTTCAAAGCCTGGGGCACCACCGACGTGGCCGAGGCAACGCGGCTGGTGGATATCTGCCTCGAAGCCGGGCTGAACATGTTCGACTCGGCCGACATTTATTCCCACGGCATGGCCGAAGAAATCCTGGGGCAGGCGATCAAAGGCCGTCGCCAGCAGGTGCTGATCTCGACCAAGGCCACGTTCCGCGCCGGGCCGGGTCCCAACGATGTCGGCTCGTCGCGCATTCACCTCGTGCGCTCGGTCGAGGCGAGCTTGCGCCGGCTGGGCACCGACACGATCGACCTGTATCAACTGCACGGCTTCGACGCGGTGACTCCCATCGACGAAGTCATGAGCACGCTCGCCGACCTGGTGCGAGCCGGCAAGATTCGCTACATCGGCTGCTCGAATTTTTCCGGCTGGCACCTGATGAAGTCGCTGGCGATCTCGGAGAAATACGGCCTGCCGCGCTATGTGGCCCATCAGGCTTACTACTCGCTGGTCGGACGCGATTACGAATGGGAACTGATGCCGCTGGCACTCGACCAGCGCGTCGGTGCGGTGGTCTGGAGCCCGCTGGGCTGGGGACGGCTCACCGGCAAGCTCCGCCGCGGGCAGCCGCTGCCCGAGACCACGCGCCTGCGCAGCCAGCTTTCCAACGACATCGGGCCGCCGGTGGCCGACGATTATGTCTTTCGCGTCGTTGACGCGATCGACGAGGTGGCCAAAGAGACGGACAAAACGGTGCCGCAAATCGCGCTCAACTGGCTGCTGCAGCGCCCCTCGGTGGCCACGGTCATCGTCGGCGCGCGCAACGAGCAGCAGTTGCGTCAGAACCTGGGCGCGCTGGGGTGGCGTCTGACGCCAGAGCAGATCGCCAAACTTGATGCCGCCAGCGCCACGACCCTGGCCTATCCCTACTGGCACCAGCGCGGCTTTGTCGAGCGCAATCCGCCACCGGTTTGAAGTGGCGGTGCCGATGGGCGAGCTGGTCACTTCGTCTCTGGAGCCGCAGTATCGGTAGCGGCCGCGTCGGCCTGCGAAGGGCGGATGGACTCGAAGTAGCGGCGGATCATGTGCCGATTGCCCAGCGGAATGGGCTCGCTGTCGAGCACGGCTTCGGACATGCGTTGATATTTTTTGTAAACGTCGCGGTACTGACGCTGGGCTTCGGCGTGCCCCTCGGGGCTGTGGCTGGTTTCGGTTTCGGAGGGGCCTTCGCCGGATTGGCCTTTCAATTGCTCGAGCTTTCGCCCGGCCAATAGCCGGCTGGCTTCGCCGTCGAGATTGCCGCTGGTCGCGATGCCAAAGTTCGTCGATGACCGGTTCGACTTACTCGGTTTCTTGCCACGCGCATAGCTGTCCTTCTGGCAGTTGCCCTTGCACTCGCACAAGCGGCAGGACTGACACTGCAAGAGATCGTTGATCCTGCGCCGCGCGGCATGTTGCGAGATTTCTTTTGCCAGGCAGCGGGCGCACTGCTGACACTTCTGGCAATCGCCGGTCGATTCGGACATTTCGGAAACCGTCTTGCTCAGCGAGGCCAGGCCGGCCTGGCTCATGTCGCTGGCCGCCTGACGCAGCTTTTCTTTCAACGCCTGGGCTTCGTTGCGGCCCAGTTGCAGATCGTTCAATCGCTCCAGGTCAGTGGCCGCCTGCGCGTATTTGCCTTCGTTCAAAGCCTGGCCGGCGGGTTGAAGTGCCTGGGCCGAACCCAGGGCTGCACCGAGCGATTGCAACTGGGCATCGGCCGCTGCGACGTTGTACTGCGCCTGCTGGGCTTGAATGGCCGCCTGCATTTCCGAGAGTGTGGCCAGCGCGGCTCGCAGGTCGACGCCCGGTCGCTGCATCGCCGCAGCCTGTTCCTGCAACTGCCCGACCAGCGCCTGCAACTCCGGGTCGTGCTCTTGCCGTGCGATCGCTTCCAACTCGTGCAGGTCGTCGGCGATTTGCTCCGAGACTTCGATCACGGCCGGTGGCGGCGGGGCCATACGGGCTTCCGAAACTGCCGGGCCCGCCGGCCACAGCCAGAGCGCGAGCGCCAAGACCAGGCTGCCGAGTGCCAACGGCAATACTCGCGGCATGCGCCATGCCACGACCGTTTGCAGCGGCACGCTGGCCAAGTGTTCCAAAGCGTCGGCGATCTGCAAGGCTTCTAAAGGCGTGCGCTCGCGATGCGTGACAAACTCCACGGCGGTCGTCGCCCGGTCCTTCAGCCCACAGGCCTCGTCGATGGCCGCAGCGGCCGTATGCCAGGTACTTCGCCGCCAGGCTGCAATCAAAATCGCGACAAGCGGACCGGCCGCGATCAACGCGGCCACTTGCCAGATTTGCATCGGCCAATTCGTGAACCACGAAACCACGGCGGCCGCGATGACGGCAAGCGAACTGAAGAGCAGCCCGAGCGAAGCGGCACGCAAGTAACGCAAGCCTTGTTGCCGGCGCCGCACCGGAGCCAGGCGAGCGAAGAGCACATCATCCATGGGCCGGTCCCCAACAGGTCTTTATTTTAAGACCGCCGCGCCGCCAAGCTGCCAACGCCCATCCCCCAAGCCCTCATGCTATCGCCGCGGCCGGCCGCTTGGCAACGGAAAAGAGTTTTAACGTGTTGCTGGCCGGCTAGAATGACGGCATGGCCGAGAAATCGAATCAGTCGCCAACGAACCCCAGAAAGATGCCCTGGATACTCCGGGCAGACCAAAAAAGTCTGGCGCGCGTTTTTTGGACGGCGCTCGCAACAACGTTTGCGGCGATCGTTGTGGGACTGCGCACGGGCAGTATCGCGGCGTTCGTTCTCGCTGGCTGCGCATTGGTCGCCATGTTCTTGATCTGGCTCGAAGATTGGGCTCGTGAAATGGACGAGTAGGATCCGGCCGCCGTTCAGCCTGTACACGACTTTGCGACACTCTGGGGCGTTGACGCCGCGACGCTCAGCCCGCTGGCCTCCGCCCCGCAGCGAGTGTTCGCAGCGGCAAAAACAGGCTGAAATCGATCCGCCGCAGGGCGACGTCGAGCACCCAGAGCAGGGCGGCGGCCAGAACGAGATAAGGCCACAAGGGCGTGGGCCGCGCGGCCGTGCGCTCAGTGGCGGCAAAGATTTCGCTGGGCGTCGGGTTGTATCGGCCGCCCGAGACGCGCGCGAGCGACCGCAATAGTTCGTCGTTGGTCGGCCGGAGCCGCAGTTCGTCGGGGTAACCGATTGTCAGCCCACGCGCCAGCCGCGAGATGGTTTTGCCTCCCTGCTGCTGCGACAGTTCCAGGTGATAAGCGCCGGATCGGGGCGTGGGAAAGTCGGCCGTGTAGCGACCCGGTGCAACCTGCGCGAGTTCGAGTTGACGCTGGCCGAGTTGCGGATCGATCACCGTCAATTGCGTTTGGGCCTGGTTGATGTACTGGCCGTCGGGGTTCGCGGCATCCATCGTCACCACGGCGCGACCCATCCGCTGCTGGATGTCGACGAACACGCCGTGGGCTTCGGCCTTGCGCATGGCGTGCCGCACGACTTGAGCCCAAAACTTGCTATAGCCGGGCCAGGTGAGCCACTCGGGCGCCCAGCGGCTCTTGGCGTCGGACGTGAATGCCACGGACATGCCCAGCCCGTAGCGCCACCAGGCCAGCACGGGATCGCCTTGTTCGGAGATCAGAATCAGCTCGCTGGTGGGCTTCGGCCGGGTCATCACGTAGCCCAACAGAAACGGCGCGCTCTTCAGATCGATTCCGCCCAGCACCGGGGTTAAGCGCATGACCTGCGGCAGAAACGGTTGCTCTTGAATGGCCGATTTGCTGGCCTCGACGGTTTCCTTGGCAAAGATTTGCGGCACCGAGTTGGGATCGTCGGTAAAGTAGTAGCGGCCGTGCCCCAGCGAGGCGATTTCCTCCAGCAAATTCGTGTCGGCCCCATCGCCCACGGCCACGGTCGAGACGGTGATGCGCGACGAGGCCATGCTCGTGGCGAGACCTTGAAAATCGCCCGGCGAGGAGATGCCGTCGGTGAGAATGATGGCGTGCTTGAGCTTGGCATTGGCGCTTTGCAGGGCGTCGTAGGCGTCTTCCATTGCCGGGTACATGTTTGTGCCGCCGCCGGCTTCCAGGCGGCTGATCTCGTCGAGGATGCGTGACTTGTTGCCGGCCGCTTGCAGTTCGCTCAGCCAGAACGATTCGCCTTCGAAGGCGATCACGCCGATACGGTCGCTGGGGCCGAGCAGCTCGACGGCGGCCCCGGCGGCTTCCTTGGCCAGTTCGATCTTTTCGCCTCCCATCGAGCCCGACTTGTCGATCACCAGGACCATGGCCAGGCTAGGCTTCTCCTTGTCCTTTTCGAAATCGCTGCGCACCGGCAAGACCTCTTCCAGCACGGTCTTGTAGTAGCCGCCCAGGCCGAAGGACTGATCGCCGCCGATCATGATCAGCCCGCCGCCCAAATCCTGCACAAAGGTGCGAACCATTTCCATCTGACGCTGCGACAAGGCCGTCGCCGGCACATTGGACAGAATCAGCAACTCGTAGTTTTGCAGATCGCCCAGCGCGTCGGGCAGCCCGGCCTCGGGCCGCACGTCCACCTGGATCTCTTCTTGCTCCAGCGCCTGGGCCAGCGATTGCGATTGCTTCGGCTCGCTGTCCACGAGCAGCACGCGGGGTTTGCCGGAAGTGAAGACCAGGCCCGACGCGGTGTTGTTATCGAGCAGCGTGTCGTGGGCGGCCCCGCTGACGCGCACGGTATACTCGGCCAGCCGCTCTCGCACGATCGACTGCTCGAAGCGGAACCGGTTCTCGCCCTTCTTCAGCTTGCGCCGCTCGGCCAGCACCTGGTGGGCGCCGCGAAAGACTTCCACTCGGGCTTCGTCGTCGTGGTTGGCATCGATCACCACGTCGACGGCAAACGGCTCGCCTTCGCGTACCTGAGCAGGCACTTGGACGGACGAAACCTGCACTTCCGGCTCGCTCCGCGTGGCCAGCGGCACGGTGGTCACCGGCACGCCGCATTGCAAAGCCGCGCGAACGGCGTCGCCGGCCGTGGGATTGCCATCGCTCAGCAGCACGATCTGCGGGACATAAGCCGGCGGCAAGGCGGCCGCCGCCGCTTCGAGCACTCGCGCGATGTTCGTGCCCGAGGGATTCAACCGGGCTTCGGGCGCATGCCGATCCGCGGCGATCGGTGCAGGCTCTTCGGCAAACGCGATGAACGCGGCTGCATGCCCGGCTTGAGTCGTCAACGCCTCGTCGACAAAGTGTTCGGCCGCCTGGCGCGAGTCTTCGCCAATGCTCAAACTCCGGTCCAGCGCAAAGACGACGAACTGCTCGTGCGTCGGCCGCAGCAGCGTGAGGCCCGCCAGCGCGGCCACCAGCAGCACGATGATCGCGGCCCGCAGCGCGAGCGATACGAGTCGCTGAACCCGGGAGAAATCGACCAGGCTCCGGTAGAAGTACCAGCCGAGCAATGGCAGCGTCAACGAGCCGATCAGCCAGATCGGCCGGCTCAACTCCAGCGATGACGACCATCCGGACATTCAACTGATCCAGCGGCGCTGATACAGAAACCACTCCGCCACCGCCAGCAAGAAGGCGGCCGCGAGCAAGTAGAACCACACGGGCCGCGTGAAGAGCCCCGCCGCGACGATCGTCGGTGGAGTTTTGGCCAGTAGCGACTCGGCCGGCCGCAGGTCGCTTTCCTGGCGACTGGCCAGATTGCAGGCGACAGCCACGGCCGGAGTGCCGGGCAAATCGGAATGATCGGCCGACGTCGGCGCCAGCGACCACACGCCGCAGCGCTCCAGCGGTCCGACCAGCATCTTGTCCGATCCCGGCGGCAGTGCGCGGCTCTCGCCCGTCGGCGGCCACAGTCGCACCGGTGCCGCAGTCGCGGCGCGCAGCATTTCGGGCGGAAGGGTGACTTCGGCCACCGAGCCGGTGGCCAGCGACTCGCGTAGCTGGCCGTGTTCGCCGGCAAACCAGGCCAAGGCATTGCTGATCATGATCGGAAACGCGGTCCGTAGCGGCAGATCGCCTTGATCGAGATTTACCGACAAGACCAGCACCTTGCCGGCCGGCCGCTCGAGCGCCGCGTAAACCGGAGCCTCGTCCAGCGTGGCGGCCAAGACTTGCGGCTTGGTCTTGAAGACCAGTTTGCGCGCCTCGGGCATCAGCACGTTGTCCAGCCGCACGTGCGCCATCAGCGGCGAATCGCGATCCTGCCGCGTCACGAGCGGATTTGTCAGCTTGTCGCCCACTTGCCACAGATCGCAACTGCCGGCCGGATCGATCACCAGCACATTGCCCGGCGGAATTTTTTCCGGCACTTGGCGATAGCAGACCGTGATCGCATCGGCCGGCCAGCGGGCGGGTAGCTGTTTGAGCACGGTCAGTTCGACCAGCGGATGCGATTCGAGCACCTTTTGCACAAACAGATTCGTCGGCCCGACCAGTAAGACTGGCTGAGGTTTCTGCTCGGGCAGCACGGCCCAGGCCTGGTTGTCGGCCGCCAGTGCATCGGCCCGATCGAGGCTGGCGCGCAAGCGGCCTCCCTTGGCCGAGCTTTGCTGGAAGACGCGGTTCCACGTTTCGCCGGCCGCCAGCTCCAGCGGCACGACGTCCACGATCTGGTCGTTCAAGAAAATTTCGAGCCGGCATCGCGCGGTCTCGTCGGCAGAGTTCCGTACTTCGGCCAGGATCTCGTAAGCGATTGGATCCACCAGGTTGCGGCGTACCTGGAACTGCGTGAAGCCCAGGTTGCCGCTGCGCTGGCTGACGGTCCACCACTGGATGTCGGCAGCCGTGCTGAGCGGTTGAGCATCCGGAAAGCAGCCGTCGGAAATCACGACGATCTGGCCCACCTGCCGCTGGTCGATCAAACCTCGCGCCAGGGCCACGGCGTCGGCCACACGCGTCGGGCCATCCGTGGGCGGCAAGTCGGCCAGCGCTCGCTCCAGTGTCCGTTGATGCCCCGAAAAGCCACAGACCACGCGTGGCTCCGTGCCGGCCGCGACAATGGCCAGCTCATCGCGAAAGCGGAGCCCGGCCACCACGGACAGGCCCAGCTCTTTGGCCCGGGCCAGCCGCGTGGGTGCAATGTCCGTGGCCTGCATGCTGGCCGAGTTGTCGATCACCAGCACCACACGCCGGGCTGCTCGCAATTGCCACAGAAAGATCGGCTCGGCCAGCGCGAGCACCAACAACGCCAAGAGCGCGCACTGCACCAGCAGCGAAATCAGATGCCGTAGCCGCTCCCAGATCGAGCGTGCCTCGCGCACGGGATAGATCTTGCGCCAGAACAGCGCGGTCGAGATCGGCAGACGCCGCCGCCGAATCTTCAACAGATAGAAAATCACAATCGGAATCGCCAGCAGGGCCCATGCGAGGGCCAGCGGATTGAGAAACTGCATAAGCGATTCCGCTTCGGCGAAAGCGGGTCTCCGGAGCGATCAAGTCGCCAGAGCCCGGGCATTCATCATTCCCAGGATCAATTCATCGAACGGCACGTGCGTCGTGCTTTGAGTGCAGCTCAAGCCATAGTTGCGGCAGTAGCGCGCCAGCGACGTTTGAAAGTCGTCGAACAGCCGCCGATACGTCCGCAGGGCCCGCTCGGTGACCGTGACTTGCCGCACGTCGCTATTCTCCACGTCGATCAGTTCCAGGTCTCCCAGGTAACTGGGCTCCGCCTCGCTGGGGTCAAAAATCTGCACCAGGTGCGGCTCGTAGCGGCGGTGGCGCAGCAGGTCCAAGCCGCGCTCGTAGCCGCGGGGATCGAACATGTCGCTGATCACCACCGCCAGCCCACGCCGCTGGGTGCGATGCACAAAGCTGCCCGCCGCGCGGGCCAGGTCGGTTTCGCCCGGCTGCGGCTCGAGGCTTTCGAGAAATTTGAGCAGCGACAGAATGCGATTCTTGCCGCGCGTGAGCGGAAAATCGGCCACGATCTCGCCCGCGAACGCCGTGACCGACACGCGATCCAGATCGGCCAAGGCAATGTAGGCCAGCGCGGCGGCCACTTGCCGGGCCAGGTCGAACTTGCGCGGGCTGCCAAACTCCATGCTGCGCGAGCAGTCCAGCAGCAGGTAGACGTGCAGGTCTTCTTCTTCCTGAAAACGCTTGAGCAGCAACTGCTCGTGCCGCGCGTAAACGCTCCAATCCAGGTAGCGCAGGTCGTCGCCCACGGTATACGGTCGATGGTCGGCGAACTCGATGCCGCCACCGGCCTGCATCGTGCGGCGCTGCGCCAGCAAGGCGCCGCGAAACACGCGCCGCGAAACGAGCGACAGATACTCCAGCCGCTGAAGAAAGGCCGAATCGAACAGCTCCATGCCGCACCCGGGGCTCACGCCGTGACTTGAAGTTGGATTTCGCGCGTCAATTCTAAGTGGGCGTTTGCCTGCGACGGCGCCCACTGGGAGGGCGAGGCTTCTGCCGAGCCGAGCGCGAGGTTAGATTCGCCTTTGCGCCCGGCTCGGCGGGAGCCTCGCCCTCCCGTTCGATGCCTCGTCCTCCCGTTCTGGAGCCCTCCCGTTTGAAGTTATGGGCTCAGGCCGCCAGGCCGGTTTGCTTGAGTCGCTCGAGAATGTCGGCGATGACCGAGTCCGCGGAAACCGCCTCGGCCTGGGCTTCGAAATTCAGGATCAGCCGGTGCCGCAACACGGCCGGAGCCACGGCCCGCAGATCGTCGCGGGCAACGTGATAGCGACTATCGAGAATCGCTCGGATCTTGGCCGACAGGATCATGGCCTGCGCTCCGCGCGGGCTGGCGCCATAGCGCACGTAGCGGCGCGCCATCTCGGTGGCCAGGCTGTTGTCCGGATGCGTGGCCATCACCACGTCGATGGCATAGCGCCGGATTTCGGGAGCGATCGGAATCTGCCGCGCCAATCGCGATAGCTCCAGAATCCGCGACCCGTCGAGCACGGGCTCGGCCCGCGGTGAGCGGTTTTCGGTCGTGCGGTCGAGAATGGTCTCCATGTCTTCCACGCTGGGAAATCGCACCAGCAGCTTCGCCAGGAAGCGGTCCAACTGCGCCTCGGGCAGCGGGTACGTGCCTTCCATCTCCAGCGGGTTTTGCGTTGCCATCACGAAGAACGGCTCGGGCAACTTGTACGTCTGGCCTGCGACCGTGACCGAGTGCTCTTGCATGGCCTCCAACAGCGCCGACTGGGTTTTGGGCGTGGCACGATTGATTTCGTCGGCCAGCAGCACGTTGGTAAACAGCGGGCCGGGCTGGAACTCAAACTTCTTCTTTCCCTCGGCCGTTTCCACCACCACGTTGGTGCCGACCAGATCGGCGGGCATCAAGTCCGGAGTGAATTGCACGCGCCGAAAGCCCAGCCGCAAGGCATCGGCCAAGGTCCGCACCAGCAGCGTCTTGCCCAACCCCGGCACGCCTTCCAACAGCACGTGTCCACCGGCCACCAGGGCCGTGAGCGTGCCGCCGACAATTTCGTCGTGCCCGACAATCACCTTGCCAATTTCGCCGCGCAAGGCCTGGAAATCGCTGCGGAATCGATCGAGCTCCTGCCGGACGTCAGCACTTTCGCTCATGCCATGCTTCCTTCGAGTGCGCAGATCGATGCACGAGATGGGTGTATCTCGGATCGTACTGCCGGGCCCTGGGCGTGACAACGATTTTCGGTTTTGAGCTGCCAACCCACCCAGCCGGTTTTTTCATGCGCCGGCGGGTAGGATGGTGGGCATGCCTCGAATCAATTTCGCACGTAGCTTGGCTGCCATTACGTGCCTGGCGACCGTGCTCGTATTAGCCAAGGTTGCCAGCTCTGACGAGCTGCCTACTCCTGCCACGGCGGCGGCTCTCGTGATTGCCGCCGCAACGTCGGGCGGTGCGGTCTTCGGCTGCCTATTCAAGAGGACGGTCGTCGCCATGCTTGTCGGGTTTGCACTGACCCTCGCGGCAATCGCAGCACTATCCCTGTACTTTCTCAAATACGTTCCAGGGCGATAAGCGTTGAGGTCAATCGACTTCAGGCTGACCCACTAACCGTTTCCGACTTTATTGACAGCGGCCGCGTGGGGGCCTTAAGGTCGAGATTCGCAGGGCCGAGGTCGCTGCGGCTTTTCGCTTGCGCTTTTCGATCCACGCGCTATGGGGAAGGACGATCGATGCGTCGCTTGCCGCTGGAACTGGCGTGTTGCGGTTTTCTGCTGGTGGGGCTGCTGCCGGCAGCCTGGGGACATGCTGAGCCGGCTGGTGGGCTGGCCGAAGAGGATTCGGCCCAATCGGCGGAAGAGCAGCGCGAGCAACTGATTGCCCAGCGGTTCCTGGCCGTCTTGGAAAAGAACCCGCGCCGCGGAACGGCGCTCGATCGGGTTTACAGCTTTCATGCTGAGCGCGGCACGCTGGATAAATGGATCGAGGGCTACCAGCGGCAGACTGCCGAGCATCCTGACAACGCAGTGGCTTGGATGATGCTGGGGCTGATCGAGGCGCAGCGCGGTCGAGACGCCGCCGCCGTGGCCGCCTTCCGGCAGGCCGAAACCCGGCAGCCGGACAATCCACTGGCGTCGTTCTATTTGGGCCAATCGCTCGTGTTTGTCGGCCAGCCCGACCAGGCGGCCCAGGCCTTTGAACGGGCGTTGACCCGGCATCCCGCGCGTAGCGACATGCTCGACATTTATTCGGCCTTGGGCCGCGTTTATCAGCGAGCGCAGCGGCATGAGGAGGCGCTCGCGGCTTGGAAGCGCTTCGAGCAGGCTTTTCCGGACGATCTGCGCGTGCAGGAGCAGATTGCCGCGGCCTTGGAGGAAGAAGGCCAATGGTCGGCGGCGCGCGAGCGTTTTGAGAAGCTGGCTGCCAGCACGCCGGATGCTTACCGGCAAACGATGTTTCGGTTGGCGGCGGCACAGTTGCGCGTGCGTCTGGGGCAGACGCCGCAGGCGCTGACGGAGTTTCAAGCGCTCGCCGCCAAGCTGAATCCCGACAGTTGGCTGGCGCGCGAGGTTGATCGCAAGATCGAAGACGTCTTTTTGCGCAACGAAGACCAGGCCGGGCTGGCGAAGTATTACGAAGCCTGGCTGGAAAAGCACGCCGACGATATCCGCGCGATGGATCGACTGGCCCGTGTGCTGATTCGCCTGGGACGGGCGCCCGAGGCCGAGCGGTGGCTCGAGCGGGCGCTCAAGTTGGCGCCGAGCCAGAAGGCCCTGCGGCTGGCTTATATCGAACAACTGGTGTACGAGCAAAAGTTCCCACAAGCCATCGCTCAGCACGAAGCGCTCGACAAGACCGACCCCGGCAACCCGGATCATCTGCGAGACTGGGGCAAGCTGATTCTGCGGGATGCCAGCCGGCCGCTGCCCGAGCGGCGCAAGGCGGCCGCGCGGGTCTGG
>DATATB010000063.1:0-20709 GCA_036268995.1 Pirellulales bacterium
ATCTGGTTCACCCGCTGACGCTGCTCCGAAGTCAATTTCAGAGCCGCGACGACCTCAGGGCTTTTGAAGGCGAACGGCCCTCGTTGCTGCCAGGTGATCTGGCGCAAGCGCTCGAGCTCGTGCGGGCTGAGCAAGCTGGTAATCTTGCGCTGCTGTGCTCGAAGCGCGTCGGCCAATTGCTGCTGACGCTGCCGGGGATCGAACTGGTCTTTGACCTCAGACCACTTTCGGTCCAAGTCCAAGCCGGCCAACAGTGGCTCGATCCGCGTCCAGCGATCCTGGGTGATGCCCAAATCCTTCTGCACGTCGGGGTTGTCGAGAAGCATCAGCGGGGCGTAGCCTTCGAGCACCGACAGGTCATCGATGATTTGGGCGACACGTCGGCGAGCGGCCTCGAGCTCGGTGGCGGCAGCCGGATCGTCACGCCGCTGATCGAGGAAACTGTTGTAGTATTCCAGCGAAGTCTCGAGGAACTTTCGCCGCAGGTCGTACATGCCGGGTTTGCCGGCCAACTCTTCTTCGCCTAGCTGGGTGAACGCGTCGACCGCTTGCCGGGCTTGCAGGAAACTTTTCTCCGCCGCTTCATGCTCTTGAATCTCGCGCTGGTAAGCGGTCGCTGTCGCCCGATGTTCGCGAACGACGAGGATCGTGGCGGCCACGAGGCCCAAAAACAGCAGGCCGAGAAACGCCGAGGCCGCTTGAACGATCGACTGATGACGCCGCGCCCATTTTTGAGCCAAGTCGATCAAGCGCGGCCGGCGGGCCAAAATCGGCCGATCGTCAAGAAACCGCTGCAAGTCATCCGCAAAGTCCTGCGCCCGGGCATAGCGATCGGCCGCGGTCTTGGCCGTGGCTTTAAGCACGATCGTTTCCAGATCCAGCGGAATGGCCGGATTGAGCGTTCGCGGAGGGGTCGGATCGTCAGCGATGATTCGCTGCAGCAGGTCGTGGCGGCTGCTGTTGGCAAATACCGGTTCGAGCGTCAATAGCTCGTAGAGCGTCACGCCCAGCGAATAGATGTCCGTGCGATGGTTCAGCACGCCACGATCGCCGGCCGCTTGCTCAGGACTCATGTAGCGCAGCGTCCCGAGCAAGTCGCCGGTGCGGGTCAGCGTCATGTCGGCCTGAATCATGGCCAGGCCGAAGTCGGTCACCCAGATGTTGCCACGATGATCGACCAGCAGATTGGCCGGCTTGATGTCGCGGTGCACGATACCGAACTGGTGCGCGTGCTCAATCGCGCTGGCCGCCTGCCGGACGAGGCCGGCAACGGCACGAAAGTGGTCCGACCGCGTCGCGTCTTCGGCGGCGATCAAGGTCGAGCCGATCGGATCGGCCGGCTGGCTGGGAACCGAATGCGGCTCGGGGAAGGCAATCGTCGGTTCGGCGCCGCGCGACCCACTTGCCGGACTGGGCCGAAGTTCGCCGCCAGTCGACATGGCTTGTGTCGGATCGTCGACGTCGGGCTTGCCGGCTTTGTGGCGCAGTTGCCGGATTAGCGTCGACAGCGGCTGCCCGTCGATCAATTGCATCGCGTAGAAATGGACGCCGCGGTCGATTCCCACCGCATACACCGGGACAATGTTCGTGTGGTGCAGTTGGGCTGCCGCTTGGGCCTCGTTTTTGAACCGCTGCAAATGCAGCGCGTCGAAGCCGGCGGCGAACGGCAGCACTTTGACCGCGACGCGGCGTCCCAGCGACAATTGCTCTGCCTCGTAGACCACGCCCATTCCGCCCCGACCAATCTCACGGATCAACCGAAAATCGCCCAATGGCAACGATCGCTCGTCGTTTGGCCTCCAACTCGCGGCGGACCCGGCGCGCAGCTCCGCGGCCGCGTCGTGCACGTACTCCAGGCCGTCAAGGCATTGGCCAAGCTCGGAGGCGATGTCCGGGCAGCGGGCCAGGAATTCTTGCCGCGATGGATGATGGCCGGCCTCGAGCGCGGCCAGATATTGCTGCACGGCGTCGGCGATTCGCGGATCGTCGAAATTCAGGCCCGCCTGGACGCTCGAAGCCGCGTCGTGACCCGGCACCGGCTGATCAAAGTCGTTGTTCATGTGCTCAATGTGACCAAGGCTTCACGCAATCGGGCCAGGGCCCGCACCCAAAGCTTCTGCACGCTGTCGACCGAACGGTCCATCTGGGCCGCAATTTCTGCAAAGCTCAGCCCCTCGAAATTGCGCAGGACGACCGTCTGCCGGTAGTCGGGCGGCAATTGAGCCAGGGCGTCGGCCAGCAGCACGCCCGACTCGCGGCGTGCGACCTGCTGGCTGGGCGAACTGCCACCGGCCAGCAGCCCGCGGTCGAGCACGCGCGACGTGTGATCCAACTCAGCGGCCAGCCCGCGTTCCAGGTTGGCGTCGCGCTGCCCGGTGCCCAAGTAACGTCGCACGTGGTTCGAGATGAGCGCGGCCAGGATGCTTCGCAACCAGGCGGCCAGTTCCCTCTCGGTTCGGCCGCGAAACTGTTCGAAGTGCCGATGGGCTTCGAGAAAGGCCTCTTGCACCAGGTCCGAGGCATCGGCCTTGCCGCGCAGCCGCCGGTTGACCTGCAAGCCGGCCAACAGCGAAAGATACTGCCGGTAGCGCGACAGCAATTCGCCTAAGGCCGCTGCGTCGCCCGTCTTCGCCAGCCGAAGCAGTTCTGCCGGATCGACCGTACTCATGCGTTAATGTTTCAACTCCGCCCTGCCGGGAACTCTCGAATCTCCACTCAAGGCCCACGTCGGCCGGCGCACGTGGGCACCCATGCAATTAGTCACGCTGGGGCCGACAGATCCGCCGCCATGCCCTCGCTAGCAAGTTCCGGTCCCGATTTTCTTGGAAGGTGGCGGATCTGCCAGGACATGCGTGACCTTTTAACTAGGGGAAAACACTAGCACGCCACCTATCGGGACCTGGAAATAGCCCTGGAATGAATGCGAGCGCAATTGACAGCACCATTATAGATGCTCTGAACCGTGGCGACCTGCCCGCCATTGAAAAGGTTTTTCTCGCTTACGAGCCGCTTTTGCGGATGGTCATCCGGCGGCGGATGTCGGCCGCTTTGCGCGCGAAATTCGACTCGGTCGACGTGGTGCAATCCGTTTGGACCGACCTGTGGGAAGGGTTCCGGCAGGGGCGCTGGATTTTCCAAAGCCCGGAGCAATTGCGGGCGTTTCTGGTCAAAGCCACGGTCAACCGCCTGACCGATCGGGTTCGGCATTTGCGACGATGCATGGCCACTGAAGAGCGCTTATCGCGATTGGATCTCGACTGCCTGGCCGCGGCTTCGGCAACCCCCAGCGAAATGGTGCAGGCCGGCGACGTTTGGAAACAACTGCGCACCCATTGCCCGGCCGAGCACGGCCCGCTGTTGGAACTGAAGCGCCAGGGGCTGTCGATCGTCGAGATTGCCGCTCGAGTGGGTTTGCACGAGAGCAGCGTACGCCGCATTCTCGGTCAGTTGCGCCGCCGCTTTCAACGGTCGCGCAACCAGCTGACGCTGCCGACGCAGCAAGCCGACAGTGACAGCTAACGGCTTCGAAAAATCAAAAGATCTTGTGCGCGGTTTTGCCCGCCACCCACGTTTAGTCTTCTGTCGGCCGGATTCACGGCCGTTCACTTGGCCACTCGGCCCGCGAAAGCCCGCGCCAGGCGGCGCAAGTGGGTGAAATCTGCTTGTCGATCAATCTCCCGGTTCCGGGAAAAGACCTTCGGCCGGCATCGGGAGCGGTCGAAGCGCCGAATCATTTCGATCCCCTCCAGACGGAGCAAGGCAACCTATGGCAAGGCGCTATCGCAGGCTAGCGTGCTATCAATTCGGCGGCTTCGAGCAACTCGAAAGCCGAACGCTTTTTTCAGGACAAACCATTGCTGCCGGAGCGCTTTCGCCGCCGACTCTCATCGGCCCCGCGCTGGCCGGGCTGAATGCCGCCCCGCAGCATGCCCAGGGCGGCATGCAAGGCAATTCCGACGTCACCACGCTCTCGGCGACGCTCTCAGGCTCGGGCGAAACGGCGACCGTCACGTACCAGACCGGCACCGTGCTGGGCGTCTCCGACACGCAGCTGACCGTGGCCGTCACCGGCTCGGCCGCCGACAGCTCGCTCAGTGTGTCCATTGCCGGCACGGTGGTCGGCACCGTCGCGACGAACGATTCCGGCGCGGGCACACTCGTGCTGTCGAGCAATCCGCAAAGTCGGCAGCAGTCGCTGCCAAGCGACTTTCCCACCAGCATCGCGTCGGGCGCTGCCCTCAGCGTCGGGTCTTTGAGCGGCACGCTCGCCTCGTCCAACTCGTCGTCGCAGGCGACACTGCTCTCGGCCAGTCTCACGGATTCGAGTAATTCGAGTGCCGGCGGCACCGTCACATACCAATCCTCGACGGTCAACGGCACTATTCAAACCGTGCTCACCGTTGTCCTCAGCGGGGAAACGGCCGACACGACTTATAGCGTCTCGATCGGCGGAACGGTTGTCGGACAGGTGACGACCAACAGCAGCGGGGCGGGCTCTCTGGTTCTATCCAGCAATCCCAAAGGGTTGGAGCAGCCCCTGCCGTCGGGTTTTCCCTCGAGCGTAGCCTCTGGCACCGCGGTGACGGTCGGACCGCTGAGCGGCACTTTCGCCGTTTCTACGCAGACGGCGCCGACGGTTTACACTGCCCAGTTGGGCACCAGTGGCAGCGAAACGGCCATGGTCGTCTACGAAACCGGCACCGTCCACGGAGTGAGCGAAACATTTTTCTCGGTGGTTCTCAAAGGCGCGGCGGACGACGCGACCATTAGCGTCTCGATCGGCGGGACTGTCGTCGGCACGATCACGACCAACGCCAAGGGCTTCGGCACGTTGGTCTTGTCGAGCGGTGCGAAGAGCACGCAACATTCGCTGCCGTCCGACTTCCCGACTGGCATCACGGCCGGCACGGCAATCACGGTCGACACGCTCAGCGGCACGCTGGCCGTGCCCAGCTCGACGTCGCCGTCCGGTGGGTGCCCGGCCGGACAGGGTCCGATCAGCAATGGCATTGCCCAGACGGCGGTATCGATCGTGAGGAGTCTGATCCGGCGTTAAGCGGCGCCATTCGGCGGAGTCTTCCGCCATGCACGGGAGCAGTTCGAAGCGGGGGGACGCCGGCAGGATCGTTCCAGTTGGGTGGCCCGGCGTCCTCCCCATTTGTTTGTCCAATTTTCCAAAAAAAGGCGGCGGACTGTTGGGTCTTGCAGTGACTTGAAAGATAAAGCCTGGATAGCATGGCCTGCTAGACTGGCAGATCACTCGAACCTGTGTCACCCCTGAGATCGAAGCAATCTATGAAGTCAACTGGTCGACCGATCACTCGCCGACGACTGCTTCATGGCTGCCTGGCAGCCGGAGCGGTGTGCGCGCTTGGCACGCGTGCCTTCGGGGCGGAAGAACTCATCGGCACGCCGCTGCTGACCGAAGGGCCGTTTTATCCCAGCCAGTTGCCCTTGGACACCGACAACGACCTGGTGGTCGTCAGCGATGGGCGGACCCGCGCCGTGGGCGAAATCACGCATCTCAGCGGTCGGATCCTCAGCGCGTCCGGCGAGCCGATGCGCAACACCCTGGTCGAGATCTGGCAAGTCGACGGCAACGGCGCCTATCTGCATCCCGGCAGCGCCAACGCGGACCGGCGTGATGCCAACTTCCAGGGCTATGGGCGATTCGAGACCGATTCGCGCGGCCGCTATCGGTTCCGTACGGTCAAGCCGGTTCCCTATCCGGGCCGGCCCGCGCCGCATATTCATTTTGCGATCAGCCGCAACGGCCGCCGAATTTATACGACCCAGATGTTCGTCAACGGCCATCCCGGGAATCGGCGAGACGGCATTTTCGAGGAAATTGAAGACCCGCTGGCGCGCGAAACCGTGCTTGTCGATTTCAAGCCGCTCGATGGTTCGGAGGCCCGTGAGCTTGCGGCCGAGTTCGAGATCGTGCTTGGCTTCACGCCGCCCGATCTGCATCACACGAAAGATTAACTTCGCCCGCGGCCAACGCCGGGCGCATGACGAGGACGACATTTCCATGCGATACACGCTTCCGCTGTTGCTATTGGCCGTGCTGACTTTAATCGTCGATTGGCCGGCCGGAGGGCAGTCGCCACAGCGCGGCCGAACGGACCAGCCGAATTCCGAGCCGGGGCGTTTTCGTCCGCCTTCCCCGCCGCTGATGCAAGCCCTGGACACCAACCGCGACGGCCAGTTATCGGCCGATGAGATCAAAAACTCGCCGAAGAACTTGATGTCGCTCGACACCAACTCGGACGGCATGCTTTCGGCCGACGAGGTCCGCCCGCGCTTCGGCGGCGGCCCGCCGGGGTTCGGTCCGCCAAATGGTCCCAGGTCACGCCCGGCACTGTCGCCCGAGAAGGTCGTCGAGCGCTGGATGACGCTCGATAAAAACCGCGACGGACAATTGAGCGAGGCGGAAATCCCTCAGCGGATGCACGGACTCGTGACGCGAGCTGACGCGGACCACGACGGCATCCTCACGCGCGAAGAGCTTCTGAAAGATGCGCGCGACGATGCGGGCGGTCGTTGATTGATTACCGGCCGGCGAATGCGGTGTTGTGCCGGCCGCAGCGAGACGTCGCTCGTCTTCCGAAAGATTTCGGAAAAAATCTTCGCCGCCCCGAGTGCCTCGATTGCGTTTGTTCAATTCTAATACGAAGGGAAATAACCGCGCCCGACTCTATCGAAGCTCCAGGTGCCACGACGCCGGCTCCGGTGTAAACAAACGGTGTAAATCCTTTCGCTCGCTGGATTCGTTTGGCCTATAATCAGCCCCAGAATTGTGCGGTCCTGATAGGCTTACACGGGAGCACTTCCATGCGATCGACGATCCCACTCACGTTGCGACGTACGGCGCTGCTGGCAGGTTTGTTGCTGCTCGTGCCGGCGAATGTCGGCCGGGGCGAGGATCCCGCTCTGCGGCAACAGAAGAAGGCCTACGACGGCGCGCTGGCCACGCTTGCCAACACGCCCGACAATCGAGCTGCTCATCAGGTCGTCGGGCGCTACTTATGCCTGGTCGAAGAAGATTGGAAAAAAGGCCTGGAGCACCTGGCGGCCGGTCCCGACGGCAAGCTCAAAGAACTCGCGGCCAAGAGCCTTCAGGCTGGCGGCGATGCGGCCGGACTCGCGACCCTGGCCCACGACTGGTCCAGCGCGGCTGACAAGGCCAAGGCGAAAGATCAAGCGTTGTTGCGGGCCGGCGCGGCGCACTTGTACTCCGAGGCGATCCCGCGATTGAACGGGCAGGAAAAAGCGCTCGCCGAGAAACGGCTGGCCGAGGTGAAGGAGAAGCTCGCGGCACGCCCTGGCAATCGCGAAAAGGTCGCGGCGGCGGTCCGTCCGCGCGCCGGCCGAACCATGCGCACCGGCCCCGCTCCGAACCAGCTCGAAATCGAGCGGGCGATGGCCCAGCGCGTCATCTCGCTGGGGGGCAAAGTGCAGGTTTATCAGCCGGGCCAGCTGCCGTCGGCTGAAATTGACGATGCGGCTTCTCTGCCCGCCGCGCCGTTTCTGCTGTATGGCATCGACCTGACGAATTGCTCCAACGTTGTCGACAAGGACCTGGAAGGCCTGGAAGCATTATCCGGCCTGATCGAGTTGCAACTCTCGCGCACGAAGATCACGGACACGGTGATGCCGGCGGTTGCCAATTCGCGCAAGCTCGAGCGCCTCTTGCTGGACGCCACTGCTGTTACGGACGCCGGCGCCGCAAGCCTTCGCGGCCTCATCGCGATGCGGAGCCTGAGCCTGCACAATACCAAGATCAGCGATGCCGCCCTGGCAAATCTGGTCGGGATGCAGCAGTTGGCCAGGTTCGCCGTGAATCAAACCAAAGTTACGGATGCCGGCGTTCAGTCCATTGCCGCACTTCGGGCCCTACGAACGCTCAACCTGAGCAACACGGACATTACGGATGCCGGACTGCCCCAGCTCGCTCGGCTGCCGCTGGTGAACTTGCATCTGGAAAAAACCAAGATCGACGATCAAGGCGTCCAGTTTCTCGCATCGATGTCGAACCTGGGCACGCTCGATCTCACCGGCACGGCCGTCAGCCAGCAGGGCCTGCTCACGTTGCGCGCGCGGCTGCCGGGATGCCAGATTACCCAGTGAAACCCGCAAGTTGCCAGCGTGCTTCGGTCACATCGACCGGGCCGTCGCCCGCCTTGCAACCCGAAGCGGGTCACGATGTCTCGGTGCCCGCTATACTGGATTAAGTTCCCGCCGCGCTCCTTGCACGTCCGGAACCATCGACACGTTCGACCGAGACGAAACCAACCGAGACGAAACGACGGGGTGCGCAAGATGAATTCGTGCAAGGCATGGATCGCGGCGGTGATTTGCCTGCTGGTGACGGCTTTCTCGGCCGGCTCCGCGAACTCCGCCGAGCCGGCGCTGGGCACGTACCATTGGCCCAACGGCACCGCGGGCGTCGACGCGTTCGCGGCGTGGCTCGATCGCCCGGCGGTCTGGGGCCTCGATTTCGTCGGTGACGAATCGTGGGACAATGTCGAGTGGCCCGTGTGGTGGCTCGATGCCTGGTCAAAATGGGCGGCAGCGAAGCCTGGCCGTCGGTTGGTTCTTTCGATCCCCATGCTGCCCGGGCCGCTCGACGGCAGTGGGCCGAAGCAAGGCAAGATCGAGACCGGTCAGCCCGTTTCACTCGCCAAGGGGGCGGCCGGTTCGTACAACCACCACTTTAAGCAACTCGCCGCAAACCTGGTGACGTATAAGCTGACCGACACCATTGTACGCCCCGGTTGGGAATTCAACGGCGGATGGTACGCCTGGCGGGCGAACGGGGATCCGGCGGCATTCGCCCGGTACTGGCGGCAGATTGTCTGCACCATGCGGGCAGTGCCGGGTTGCGAAGAGCTGAAGTTCTGCTGGAATCCGACGCTCGGCGACCAGGATTTCCCGGCCGAGCAGGCCTGGCCCGGCGACGATTATGTGGATTTCGTCGGTGTCGACGTCTACGACGAGACGTGGAATGCCGACACCTATCCCTGGCCCGCCGGATTGACCTCAGAAGAGATCGAAGCCCGGCAACGAAAAGTGTGGAATGAATGGATTGTCTCCAGTCCCCGTGGTCTTGATTTCTGGAGCAACTTCTCGCGACAGCACGCGAAACCGCTGGCAATTCCGGAATGGGGCTTGAATCACCGGCCCGACGGTCACGGTGGCCTGGATAATCCGTACTTCATCGAGCAGATGCACGACTTCATCGTCGATCCGGCCAACCGCGTTGCCTTTCATTGCTACTTCGACGTCAACGGGGCAGTGGGCGGCAACCACCAGCTCTCGCCCGGCGTCGCCGGCAGCGGAAAGAAGGAGGGGACCGAGTTCTCGCGATCGGCAGCCGTCTTTCGAGCCTTGTTCCGCGCAGCGAAGCCGTAGGGCACTCGGACGGCACGAAGCGCTGATCGCTGGTTTTCCGTGTCGTCGTTTGCGAACTTAGACGGCGTCGTCCGAGGCAACCTAGGGCGCAGCGACACTCGACTCAAGGGCGGAGATTTCCGCCTTCGTCTTGCGCGCTTCGGTCACATCGATCGCTGCGCCGACGTGTCGCGTTTGATGCAGATCGCGAGTTGCTATACTGCTTCTTATTGCCGGCTCACTGCATCACGCTCGTTGCAGTGTGCGAACTGCTTTATCGACTCAGCGGAGCGGCGGTTTTGGATTATCAGGTGAAATCGTTCCGAACCGCGCTTGCCGATTGGCAAGACCCGGACATTGCCATGTTCTATCTGGCGGTTGCGCTTGGTTTGATCGATGACTCGGAGCCCTGGGGTGGGCGGAAGGATCTGTTTTGGACGAACAATCCAGTGGGAAATTTGCTCCACGCACAGCTCCGTCAATTTGCGGACCTTGGAGCCTTGGATTTTGACGAGGCAGAGGGACGCTTTAGGTGGAATCCGAACTATGAGTTGCCCTGATTGCAGGGCGCTCAGGCGGTGTCGTTGGCCGTACGTTAACTTGCTTCGGTCACATCGCCCGAGTTGGCTTACAGCCTGTTGAAGAATTCAACTGGCGGCGCACGGATGCGACACCAAAGCAGCGACGTAAGGGACGAACGCAAAATAACTTCTCCGCAAACCCCTCGCCCCTTGCGGGAGAGGCCGGGTGAGGGGCCTGAAAAATCGGGAAGTTATTTTGCGTTCGTTCCTAAGTCGATTGCGAGCCGTGCGGAGCTTTGACAAAGCGGTTTTTGGTGCTCGGTTCTTGGCCGGGATTCCGGTGCATGGCCGTTGGGTTGGACAACGGCTGTCCAAATTCGGCCCACGAACAAGCACTAGATTGGCCCAGACGAACTAGCCATCCGCCGCTAAACACGCCGTGCTGCATGGTTTGGCGTTGGCTTCAACGTCCATCAACCAGCGCTGGCATTCGGACGGCCGGAGCCGTTAATTTCCACACAAGCGCTGCGGACTCTTCCACCAGCACGCCCGAGTTCCTAGAGAAAACTTCATCCAGCGCGAGCGGACTGGGCGTACTCGAGGGCCCCGTCGCGACGACGGCAGGCAGGGAGATGGGTGCCGCGTCGTCGGCAACGTCGTCAGCCGGAATGAATGCCATGCGCGACGAATCCAGGCCCAGGCTACCCATCACCAGCGCTAAGGCATCACTGGGCTTTAACGTCGGCATGGCAGGCGTGGTCGAATCGGCCAAAACCTGGAACAGTCTATCGGCAACGGGCGATGCGGCCGGTGCAGCAGCGGCCGATATGGTCAACGGAATCGCCGGCACCGCGACTTTCGATGTCGCGTAAGTCAGTGGCGAGACGAGCGCGGGAGTAAGCCCGATCGACGTCGACGAGGCAGCTGAAACCGCCGTCGAGAACGACGCGACCGTCGCGGCTGGCTGCATAGCCGGCGCTGGGGGCGGCGTTGAAACGGCACTGTTGGGCATCGCCGCATCCCCACCGCCGGATGACGCAATCGGCGTACCCAGCGCGTAATCATTCACCTGTGATCCGTCGTCGTCCGGCAAAATGGGCAGAGCAATGGAATCGGGCGCTGCTGCCGTCAGAACATCGGGGGTCAGCGAGTCGGCTGGCAGCGCGTGGACCCCCAGCACGCCGGTCGGCAGTGCCGCGGGCGCCGATTGCTGAGGCAATGACGGAGTAAAAAAGGTGTCGATATTGCTGCCGACTTGCAGCTTCGCCAGCAAGACGTCGCTGTTGGTGATATTGGCCGCGCCGTTCACGTCTAGCTGGTAGTTGCTCGAATTGCTTACCGCGCCGACTTGCAACTTGGTGAGCAGCACGTCGCCATTAGTGACCGTGCCGCTGGCATTGACGTCGCCGGGCAGCACGTCGAAATAGAAGTTGAAGTCGCTGCCGGGCGTGCCATCGCCCGAGCCGGCCGCAAACGTGCTGACGCCGGTGGTCCACGCACCGTCGAGCTCGATGCCGTTGGCATCGGTGACGGAGTCGGCGGCCAGGTTGATAACGTACTTGTTGGCGACCAGCGCCGTGGAAAATTGCCAAGTGGCGACATTGGTCGTGCTGTTGTAGCTGAATCCCGAGGTGGGAACGACCGTGTTGGCGGAGTTATAAAGTGTCAGGCTGTCTTGCGAGACATTCACGAACTCGCTGAAGCCGATCGAAATCTGGGTGACGTTGGTCCAGGGGATGGTCGCCAATTGATTGGCGCCGGTAGCCAATTCGAAGCCCACGGCCGAATTGCCCAGGCCTGCCGTTGACAGCATGCTCAGGTACGATGCGTTCCAGGCCGAGCCGCTGACAAACGCGCCGACGACTTGGGGCGCAACGGAGACCGCAGTCGTAGCCGTCGAACTGTTGTCGCTGATGGCAGCTTCGTAGCTGGAGGTGCCGACGGTGACCGTGTTGCTAAGAAATCCGCTGCTCACGTTGGCATCGACCGAGGCCACGATGCTGAAGGTAGCCGAGGCGCCGGCTGGCAGCGTGGCAATCGTGTCGGTGACGTCGTTGCCGGACACGCCGAGCGTGAAGCCGGGGCCGGACGTTTCGCTTTGTGATGCGAAGCTCTCGCCGCTGGGCAATAGATCGGCCAGCGAGACGTTCTGAGCGTCGGTGGAACTATTATTCGTGACCGTGACCGTGTAGGTCAGGTTCTGCCCCGCCAGAACACTGCCGGCCGCTGAGACCGCCACCGCCACGTCAGTCGGCGTCGGCAGCGGCATTTCAAACAGGATGCCATCGTTGTCGGTGCTGCCGCTGAAGGTCGTGCCATACAGCGCCATGCCGGCAAACGTCAGCGTGCCCACGGGTTCGGACCCATTGGAGCCCGCGAAGGAGTACAAACTCTGGAAGTTACTGCCGTCGATGCCGATCGAGAAGAGCGTACCCTCGAAGGGGCCGCCGCCGAACTCAGTCACGCCGTAGATTGTCGAGCCGACGAGCGTCATGCTGGCCACCGGCTCCTGGCCGTCAGTACGAGAGAACGCGTGCAAAGTCTGAAAGCCGTTGCCATCGGTGTTGATCGAGAAGATGGTGCCGTCGCCGTCTGCGCCGCCGAACTCGGTCGTGCCGTAGAGCGTCGAGCCGGCCAGCAGCAGGCCGCCCGAAGGCCAGGCGCCGTCGTAGGCGCCCGAGAACGCATACAGCGTTTGAAATTGGCCGCCGTCGGTGTTGACCGAAAAGATCGTGCCGTAGCCGTCGGCGCCGCCGAACTTGGTCGTGCCGTATACCGTCGAGCCGGCAACCGTGAGCGTGCTTACGGGATCCTTTCCGTCGGTGCCCGCGAAGGCGTACAGCGTCTGGAAGCCGCTGCCACTGGTGCTGATCGAGAAAATGGTGCCGTCGCCGTAATCGTCATTGGCCGGATTCCAGGCCGAGCCGCCTTCGACAGTCGTGCCAATCAGCGTCGAGCCGTCGACGGTCAGTCCCCCCTCGGGGTTGGCCCCGCTAGTGCCCGAAAACAAGTAGAGCGTCTGAAAGTCGCTGCCGTCGGGGTTGATCAAGAAGATTGTGCCATCGCCGTAGGTGGAAGCCGTTGGCTCCCACCCGAGGCCGCCGTAGGCGGTCGTGCCATAAAGCGTCGAGCCGACCAGCGTGAGGCCGGCGGCCGGTCCGCCGCCATTGATGCCTGAAAACGAGTACAGCGTCTGGAAGCCGGTGCCGTCGGTGTTGATCGAGAAGATCGTGCCGTAGCCGTCGGCGCCGCCGGAATAGGTGGTGCCGTAGAGCGTCGAGCCGACCAGCGTGAGGCCGGATTCGGGATACTTGCCGTCAGGATTGTCAAACTGAAAAGGGTACAGCGTCTGGAAGCCGGTGCCGTCGGAGTTAATTGAGAAAATTGTGCCGTCATTGTTGGGGCCGCCGTACTGGGTCGTGCCGTAGAGTGACGAGCCCACAAACGCGACGCTGGACCGGGACCCTGAGCCATCGGTATCGTCAAACGAGTGCAAGGTCTGAAAACCCGTGCCGCCGGTGTTGATCGAAAAGACCGTTCCGTTGCCGTTGGCGCCGCCGTCGAAGGTTGTGCCATAGAGGGTCGAGCCGGCCAGCGTCAGCGCGCCGTTTGGATACGAGCCGTCGCTGCCCGAGAAGTTGTACAGCGTCTGAAAGCCGCTGCCGTCGGTGTTGATCGAGAAGATCGTTCCGTCGTTGTTGGTGCCGCCGAAGTCAGCCGTGCCATACAGCGTCGAGCCGGCCAGCGTCACGGGGGAACTGACCTCGTTGCCGTCGGTTGACCACCAGAAGGAATACAGCGTCTGAAAGCCGGTGCCGTCGGTGTTGATCGAGAAGATGTTGCCGTCACCGTGGAAGCCGCCGTACTGGGTCGTGCCGTAGAGCGTCGAGCCGGCCAGCGTCAGGCTGGCAGTGGGCTGGTTGCCGCCTGTTCCTGAGAACGAGTACAGCGTCTGAAAGCCGGTGCCGTCGGTATTGATCGAGAAAATAGCGCCTTGGCCGCTGGCGCCGCCGGATACGGTGGTGCCGTAGAACGTCGAGCCGACTAGCGTCAGGCTGGCCTCGGGTCCATCGCCATCGGTATCGTCAAACGAGTGCAGGCTCTGAAAATCGCTGCCATCGGTGTTGATCGAGAAAATCGTACCATAGCCACCATTGGAGCCCGCTGAATTCCAGGCTGGACCTCCCTCTTCGGTTGTGCCGTAGAGCGTCGAGCCGACCAGCGTCAGGCTGGCCATCGGATAAGATCCGTCGGTACCCGAAAATGAATACAGGACCCGATACCCGCTGCCGTCCGCATTGATGGCATACACGCTGCCGTCGTGGTTGCTGCCGCCGTCCTCGGTTACGCCGTAAAGGATCGATCCGTTGGCGATCAAGCCTTCCGGGAGGCTTGCCCGCGCCTGCCCGGTGAACGAGTGCAGCGTATCGACGGTGTACACGAAAGTGACACTCGAGATCGCCGCCGCGGTATTGTCCGACGCCAGGGCGTCGTCGTTAGCGGCCACGGCGGCCATGTCCGCCAACTGCGTGCCGTTGGAGGCTTCGACGGCAGCCACGATCGTAAACGTGGCCGAGGTGGCGGCCGGCAAAGCAGCGATCGTGTCGCTGATCTGGTTGCCAGCGTTGGCCAGGGTGAAGCTGGGGCCCGCGGTTTGAGCTTGCGAGACAAATGTTTCGCCGCTGGGGAGCAAGTCGGCCAGAGACACGTTCAAAGCGGCCTGGGTGGCATCGCTCGAGACGGTTACGGTATACGTCACGTCCGCCCCGGTTACGGTCGTGGCGGCCACCGAGTTGGTTACCGCCACGTCGGCCGCCAGCGGCAGCGAGAAGATCGTCCCGCCGTTGCCGAAACCGCCATAGGCGACAGTCCCGTAAAAAGTTGACCCTCCAAGAATGAGCCCTCCATTCGGCTCATAACCGGCGCCATCGCCGCTTGAAAACGAGTACAGCGAGGTGAAACCAGTCCCGTCGGTATTGATTGAAAAGATGGTGCCATCGCCGTCGACGCCACCGCGCTGGGTCGTGCCAAACAGCACCGAGCCGACCAGCGTCAGGCCGGAAACGGGCGTCTCACCGTCGGAATTGGAAAACGAGTGTAAAGTCTGAAAGTCGCCGCCGTCGGTGTTGATGGCGAAGATCGTACCGTCGCCGTCGCTACTGCCCATTTCGGTCATGCCGTAGAGCGTCGAGCCGACCAGCGTTAGGCCGGCGATCGGTCCGGCGCCATCGGAATTGGAAAACGAGTGTAAGGTCTGGAAGTCGCTGCCGTTGGTGCTGATCGAGAAGATCGTGCCATCGCTATCGAGGCCGCCGCCATTGGTCGTGCCGTAGAGCGATGATCCGACCAGTGTGAGGCTCCCCTCAGGGGCGCCGCCGTCGGATTCTGAAAACGAGTGTAAGGTCTGAAAGCCGGTTCCGTTGGTGTTGATCGAAAAGATCGTGCCGTAGGCGCCTTGACCGCCCTCCCATGTCGCGCCGTAGAGGGTCGTGCCGTTGAGGGCGAGGCCGCCCTCGGGCAAGTCGCCGTCGGAGAAGGAAAATGAGTGCAAGGTCTGAAAGTCGGTTCCGTCGGTGTTGATCGAGAAGATCGTGCCGTCGCCGTTACTGCCGCCCCCCGATGTCGCGCCGTAGAGCGTCGTGCCAATGACGGTAAGGCTGCCATCGGGAGAGGACCCGTTGGCGCCGGAGAATGAATAAAGCACCTGGTATCCGGAGCCATCGACATTCATCGAGAAGATCATGCCGTCGCCATCGAGACCGCCGTACGCGGCCGTGCCATAGAGCATCGAACCGACAAGCGTCAATTCCGCGCTCGGAGACACGCCGTCCCTCGAGGCGCCAAACGAGTCCAAGGTCTGAAAGCCGGTGCCGTCAGTGTCGACCGTGAAGACCGTGCCACCGCCTCGGTTGCCGCCTCCGGCGGTCGTGCCAAACAGCGTCGAGCCGGCGAGCGTCACGCCGGAATCGGCACCGTGACCGCTGGAAACCGAAGAATCGGAAAACGAGTACAACGTCTGAAAGCCGGTGCCGCCGGTGCTGATCGTGAACACCGTGCCGCCGCCATTGGCGCCGTCGCTGCCGCCAGCGGTCGTCCCGTACAACGTCGAGCCGGCGAGTGTGAGAGAGCCTGCGGGGTTGTAGCCGTCGTTGCCCGAGAAGGAATGCAACGTTTGGAAGCCGCCGCCACCAACGCCGATCGAATAGACGGTCCCGTCCCGGTAGGCACCGCCGAACCCTGTAGTGCCGTAGAGCGTCGCGCCGGCCAGGGTCAGGCCGGCCGCGGGCGAGGCGCCGTCGGAATTGGAAAACGAATGTACGGTCTGGAAGTCGCTGCCGTCGGTGTTGATCGCGAAGATCGTACCGTAGCCATCGAGGCCACCGTCATCGGTCGTGCCGTACAGCGCTGATCCGACCAGTGTGAGGTTCGCCGCAGGGAATTCGCCGTCGGCACCTGAAAACGAGGATAAGACCTGAAAGCCGCTGCCGTCGGTGTTGATCGAAAAGAGCGTGCCGTCGTCGTTGGTGCCGCCGGAAAAACTCGTGCCGTAGAGCGTCGAGCCGACCAGCGTCAGGCCGGCGTTGGGGCCGGCGCCGTCGGAGTAGGAAAACAAGTGCAGGCTCTGAAAGTCGCTGCCGTCGGTATTGATCGAGAAAATCGTGCCGCGGTTGTCGAGGCCGCCGCCATCGGTCGTGCCGTACAGCTTCGAGCCGACGAGCGTGAGGCTGCCCACAGGGTAGGAGCCGTCGAGGCCTGAAAAGGAATGCAGGACCTGGTACCCGGTTCCGTCGGTATTCACGGAAAAGATCGTGCCGTCGTCGTAGACGCCGTCGCCACCGTCGGTGACGCCGTACAACTTCGACCCGGCAAGCACCAATCCCGCCTCGACGGAACCGGAAGAAGCTGAAAAGGCGCGTAAAACATTCAACAGGCCGCCCGTGGCCAGAGTCTCGCCCGTCGTCGTGGCCGAGCCGCTGCCCTGATCGCCCTCGCCGTCGCTGGCCGTGGTCGTGTCGGTGAGCAGCGAGTTGCCGGCCAGGCTGCCGCTGACGGCAACTACGATCGTGAATCCGGCCGAATTGCCCGCGGGCAACGCGGCGAGCGAATCGCTGAGCTGGTTGCCGGAGGCAGCCAGCGTAAAGGCAGGGCCTGACGTCTGGGTTTGCGATATCAGCGTTTCGCCGCTGGGCAGCAAGTCTGAGAGCGAGACCGCGGCCGCGTCGCTGGGGCCGGTGTTGGCGACGATGATCGCGTAGCTCAAATCTTGACCGGCATTCACTGTCGACGGAGCCGTATTCGTCACTTGCAGCGCGGATTGCGTAATAACTCCCGTGGTCGATGTCGCGATTTCGGCACTGGAGCCCGTGGCCCTTGCCGTGGCCGAGTTCACCAGTTGCGTGCCGCTGGCGAGACTGCTGCTGAGGGTGACCGTGATCGTAAACGCGGCGAATTGGCCGGCCGGCAGCGTCGCTAGCGTATTGCTCACGTTGTTGCCGGTGTTCGTCAGCGTGAAGCTCGAGCCGAACGTCTGACTTTGTGTGACCAAGGTTTCATTGCTGGGCAATGGATCGGTCAGCAACACGTTTTGGGCATCCGTGGCACTGTTGTTGAAGACCCGAATTGTGTACGTCAGATCGTCGCCGGCGGCGATCGACGGAACCGCCGAATTCGTCACCGACAGGCCGGCCGGCGTGTTGGTAAAACCGGCTGCCAAGGCCGGCAGCACCAGGTTGGCGATCGGCGTGCCAATGCCTGTGACCAGGTCGTAGCCTGGGGCCGCGCCGTTGCCGTTGTTCCCGCTCGTGACATCGTGAAAGTCCGCGGCCGGAAGCTGATACAACTCGGGCAGCGTCTGCGATGGCCCGTCCAAAGTGCCTTGGCCGCTGGCCACGCGGATCTGATCGGCCAGCGCAATCATGGCGGCCCAGGACGGTGCGGCAAAGCTCGTCCCGCCGATTTGGCTCCAGGGATCGGTTGAGCCGTAGGTATACGAGTCGATGATCGCCGGGCCGGTGTTAGGGTCGGCATCGAACGAAACGTCGGGAATCGTTCGCCGGGTGCTGCTTTGGCTGACTACGCCGAGTTGATAGTTCGGCTGCTGCTCGTACTGGCTGATGCCACCGCCGCTGCCCGACCAACCCACTTCCGAACTGTAAGCGTTCGAAGCGGTGAGATACAGCGACGTGCCGCCGGCGGCCACGACATTGGGCGAATCGGCTGGGTATTCGCCCGGTGCACCGTGATCACCGGTCGAAGCCACGAAGGTGATGCCGATGTGGCCGGCCGGGGTCATGAAAAGGCTGTTGTTCTCGCCGACGTATTCGCTGCTGCCGTAGCTCATCGAGATCACGGAAACCGCAGGCTGCGTTTTGGCGTAGGCAACCGCCGCGTTGAGGTCGCCGGGGTTGTTGCTATTGGCCTCGACAAGCATGATGTTGGCGCCGGGAGCGATCGTGTGCGCCCATTCCACGTCGAGCGATTCTTCCACTGCCCAGCCGGTGCCGTCGTTGCCCGGCAAGTTGACGGTCGAACCGGTTTGTGAGACGACTGTGAAACTCGGCGCCGCCGTCAAGCCCATCGCCGTATCGAACGTTTGCAAATCTGCAGCGATATCGGGATCGTTGTAAGCATCGATGATGGCGATCGTCTGCCCCGCGCCGGTCGCCTGCTGGCCGTCGACTTCGACCTGGTTGATGTTGTAAGCGGAGAGGATTTGGGGCACCGTCAAGCCGACGGGACTGCTGCTGGTGTCGGGCGTTGTGGTGCCAGGCCGGTCCAACGTCACATAGGTGGGCGCGGCCACTTGCGGGTTGTCGCTCGCCGGATAAGCCACCGCAGTAAGCGGCATGGCGATGGGTACGGGGCCGTCGGACACCGCTGGCTCGGCGCCGTCAGTGCCCGACAGCAGGTGACGGGGTTCCAGGAATTCAAAGACCGCGTGTCTGAATTGCTTGTCCCTGGCCGCCAACGTCCGCTTTACCCTGTCCGGCAACTTGTCGCGAGCATGCTGAGCGCGTGTCATGCTTCGGACGGCTCCGTTTCCAGTGCGACAAAATGCCCGATTGCCGCTGCGCCGTTCGAAAGCGCTGACCTAAGCGCGACTACAAGTCCTTTGAAGGGGGCAACAGCCAATGCAACTCCCCATGCGCATATTAGCGTGCACGATTTCTGCATGCAAGAAATGAGTGACGCTCCCAGCGGCCCGCGGGTCATCACGATGCCATGCGCGCGCTCCAGGCCTCGCAGTCCAGTGTGAAGCGTTGGAAGCAGGCCGTGCGCGGCTGAGTGCTGTAGCCGGCAGCGATCGGCCCGTGCAAGAGAATTTGGACCAGCCTTCGGTGCTCGCGCGCAGTCGCAGTGTCCTGCCCGGAATCTTACGGCACGATGCAGGTTTGGCGGCTACAGAAGCGGCTAGCGTGGTCGCCACAGCAACCTCGACTGCGTGCCCGCGAGCGCGACGAACCAGCCATCGCGGTCGCTCCGGACCTATTCAACCGCGGTCATTCCGTCCACGCCCGCCGCCCTTGCCCTTGGATTCGGTAGCCACGGTCGTCACGACGCGCCCGATGTACGATGACGAGCATCATCTTGAGCAGCGGCTGATCTTCAGTGACTGGTCGCCCAAGGAATTCGAGGGGGTACCTTTTCAGCTCGTTGATCCTCAAGGCACTCTGAAGCGCAATGCAATCATGCTGTACTGCGCCCGAGGAGTAACTCCACCCCAAATGCCGAAAAGCGTGTCGCTGCCCTGCAAATCGCCGGCGCAAGCAATCCATTTGCTCAGCGGTGTTGCCGGCTGGGCTTTTCCGATGTTCGGGACGAAGGGCTCGCACTGCCTGACGGTGAGACTGCACTATGCGGACGGGCAGAACGAGGACCACACAATGCTCAACGGCGTCCAGTTTGCCGATTATATCCATCACTTCGACGTACCGAAATCGAAGTTCGCCTTCGACTTGCAGGGGCCGCAGATTCGCTATCTGGCGATCCATCCCGCGCGGACCGCAACGATCGACTCGATCGAGTTCATTGACGGCGCGGACGAAACGGTGCCCGTCGTCATGGCCGTCACCATCCAGTTGCCAGCCGGCAAATAGCGGGCATCCGCCAGCATTCACCTTGAGAGGAATCTTGGCGGCCACGTGGCAGTTGCCAATCTGCGTCGGTCACATCGACCACGGCTGCCTCGGTGGATCGCACCTCCGCGCCCAATTGACTGGTCGGGCCATCGCTTCGTTGACGGCATCATCCGGATCGTCGATGCCGTCGGCATGCTTCGATTCTCCCCGTAGCTGCGGGAAGAACGAGCGGCGTAGAACCAACGCAAGAGCCGCGTTGTCCGCAATTTGTCCGTAAGGGGCTGTCTTCGCCGGAGTCAGGCGTGCGACCGATCGTCGTAACGCATGACCGCCACAAATTGCTGTGCGAGATTCGAGCGGCGAGAAAAAGAGAAGCTGGGGAACTAGGATTCGAACGGGCCCGGAGCATGTTGAAATCGCATGGCCGTTACGCTGATCCAGCGTTGCAAGTTGTTCCCTGGTCGTTGTTTAAAAACTCATCCCAACGCGAATCCAATTTTACCGCAACTCAACCCGAATTTGCAATGCTGTCCCCAGTTTGTCCCCGATCGATCCGTTTTTGATCTCGGAACTAGGTAAGCGTCCGGTGGATCCCGTTGCTTAGCGAGCGGCCCAGCGGTCGGGCAGGAGGGCGCGAAGTTGATCCGGCGATGGAGAGGCGGCCAGGAGGATCGGTAGTCGAGCGTAGACGTCCCGCAGGTAGGCGAACGGGTCGT
>DATATB010000064.1:0-6901 GCA_036268995.1 Pirellulales bacterium
GCGGTAAGGCCGAATAAGAGCAAGAAGTGGGAACTCTATGACGTGGCTACTGACCCTAGCGAATCGAAGGATCTTGCCACCGCCCACCCCGAAGTTGTCGCCAAGCTCACCACCTTAGCCGCACAGGCGCATGAACCGGCGAGTGAAGGCAGCTTTTCTAGCACCGACCGCCACGAGCGCGACCGACGCGCCAAGTACGGCAAGCATGATGATCCGAGCTACGTGGCGACCCCCAGCAAAATCATGAAGAAGCAGCCGTAGCCCCGCCGCCGTGGCTGGGGACAACAACCTGGCTGCGCCGCCCTGCGTTGCCGGATGTCTCGCAGGGCAAGAGCACGCAATCGACCGCGCGGCACCGCTTCACTGCCGCTTCGCCGCGCTCACAAGCCCGCAGTCGAGGTTGCTGAAGCGACCAGGCTAGCCGCTTCAGTAGCCGCCAACCCTGCACCGTGCTGTACGAGATGCCCCGGCGGAATAGCATCGGCGGCACAATGCTTCGCCGTGCTCAACGTGCGGCGCGCCAGCGCGCGAACCACGAGACATGCGGCCGCGGCGCAGCTTGGCCGCGGCAATAGTTCCTCAGAGGGCCGCGCGTCACGCCAATCGGATGCCTTAAGCGGCTCGGCCGGCACGAGTTGGAACCTGCTGGCCACCAACAGTCTGACGGTCAACTCGACGTCGGTGGCGCCGTTCAACGTCGCGGTGGCCGGCACCCCCAACCAACCAATATCAACGTGGCCGATGCCGCCTCGCTCGATGTGACCGAAGCCTTGGACGCCGTCCGAATCCCCAACGCAATTATTCTGCTCGACGATCGTCTTTCAGGCGGCGTCACAGCATTCGTCGTGGGCGAGCGCGATTGGCAGGCGCAATGCGGCGGGTTGAGCGACGGGACGGCGCAGGGGCGCGGCGAGGGCCACGCTGACGACGGATGCCGCCAGCGCAATGGCGCCGACAATTTGGAAATTCGTCAACGAACCGGTCGCGTCGCTGCCGACGATGAGCCCAGCGGCGGACGCCCCGCAGCCCGCGGCCAGGTGCTGAATTGCCGAACTGAGCGTCATGAAGCTGCCCCGGTGCCGCGGATCGATCCGGGCATTGACCATGGTCATGGCGACGATCATCCGCCCAGTGTTGCCGATCATCAGCCCCGCGGTCACCGCGACCGCGACCCCCAACGGCACGACTGGCAGCGTCGTCGCCGCGAACATCATCACCCCTCCGGCCGGGGCCAGGCAGGCAAATAGCATGTAGCGGCCGAAGCGATCGGCCAACCGGCCGATCAAGGGCGACGTGAAGAGCGTCGCGCCGCCGCCGGCCACGTAGACCCAGAACAACTGGCTTTCGTCGATCTTTACATTGATGACGAGATACGAAGCAAGATAAGGCACAACCATGAAGCCGCCCACCACAACCGAGGCCACGAGGACAAATGCCCAGATGTGGATCGGCCGTGCGAGGGTCGCCGCGAAGTTGGCCAGCGGATTGGGGCGGACGACGGCGAGATGCGCGTCGAGCCGTGGCAAAAGCCACACGCCGGCTGCCAGCGAAACGACGCCGGGCAGCGCGAGCATCCCAAACGGTGCATGCCAGTCGTCGAACTGATTCGCCAACATCAATCCCAGCGGCACACCGACGATCGAAGCCAGCGAGAAGGCTCCCATGAACGTGCCCGTTGCCGCTCCGCGTCGCTCGTCTGGAAAGACGTCACCGATAATGGTCAGCGCCAGTCCTCCCAGCAGCCCGCCGAAAGCTCCAGTGATGACTCGCGCCGCAAGCAGCAAAGTGTAGCTGTCGGCGAGTGCACAACTGATCGTACCGAGCGTGAAGCCGCTGACGACGACCAGAAAGCTCCAGCGTCGGTCGAAGCGATCGATCACCAGCGACGTCAACACGGCCACCAGCGACGCGCTGAAAGTATAGGAAGAGACGATGAAACTGAACTGCTGCGGACCGATCGCGAGCGAGCGCATGATCCGCGGACCAAGCGGCATGACCACCACGAAGTCGACGAGGTTCGTGAACTGCGCCGCCGCCAACACCAGCAACACGAGTCGTTCGCGAAATCGCTGGTTGGAGCCCAGACTGTTCGACACGTAATTTTTCCTCGTCGCAGCCGACTGCCCACGGCCCAACGCGGCCGCATACTCTGACTTGGAAGATACTGGTCCGCTCGATGGCCCACAATCTCAATTGCTTCGCGACACCCCACCCCCGCGGTAGAAGGAACTCTGGCAGTCGTCGCGATTTAGGGCGCCGCGCGGCCAGTCGGGCTGCATCCCAGACCGGTATTGCGGGGGCAACACGCCGCAGCCAATTCGATCGATGTGACCGAAGCATCGAACCAAGCCGCTTCGGAACCGACCGGATTGAGTTCAAAACAAAAGCTTCATTTGCGTAAGCTGCAGAGCACCCGCCTTCTCTATTTTCGCCTTTCGCGAAGCATCTTCATCAGAAACTTCGCCGTCTCGTCCGCGATGACGTGATAGCCTGCCGAGTTCGGGTGACGGTCGCTATACCAACCAGGCAGGTCGCCGAAATGAGCATCGAGCCGATTGTCGAGCACCTCGACCATCGGCGGATTGCCAAACGTGAACGGCTTGATCCAATCGCGATGTTTTTCCGGGATTTTGTCCAAAGGAAAACGGCGATAGTTGAGCATGTTCGGCCCTTTTTTTAATTCCGCTAGATACCGCGGATAAAGATCGAACAGCGGTAGCTTTTCGTCTTCGGCCACTTTACGCACCAAGGCATTAATCGATTCCTGCGAGTCGGATATGGAATACGGAATCACCGTGGTGGGAATGAGCACCGCTGTGGGGAAATCTTGGCGCAAGCGAGCAAGCAACCCGTGGAAATCTTTAGGGAAGTTATTCGCAAAGTCTTGGCGCTTGCTCCTGTCGTTGAGGCCGTAGCGGATGAAGACGTAGTCGACGCCCGGCAGCCCGGCGACGCTGCGATCGTAGCGGCCGCTCTTCATCAGCCGCTCGATGTATTCGCCGCTGACGCCGAGGTTGATGACGCTGGTGGGGGGCAAATCTTTCTCGGCGGCCAACAACAGCCGGATCACGTCTTCGAACTGCGGGCCTCGCGGATCGAGCCGCTTCGGAATGCTGGCTTCCGTCGTACTGTCACCCAGCAGGAGAATCTGCAATTTGCCGTCATGCTCGGCACGGACTGCACCAGGCAATACGAATACGAGCAAGATCGGCAACACGGCCAGCGAACGAATCCAGCGAATTCTCATGAAATCTAAACCCGAGCAAGTTGGTGAGCGCGCAATCGCCGGTGGAACTGCGCAGCGTTAATCCAACAGGCCTTGCGTGCCGAGCCAATGCGCGGCGTGCGATGGCCAGGTGGAGATTTCGGAGTCTTTCCTCGGACGCAGCCCGTAGCCGTGACCACCGTTGCCGTAGACGTGCAACTCAGCGGGAATGTTATGCTTCTTTAAGCCGGCGTAGAACAGCACGGTCCCCAAGGAGGAGGAACGGTCGTCATGCGTGTGGACCAAGAACGTCGGCGGACAGTTTTTCGGAACCGAAATCCCTTCGACCAAGGCGTCTTGTTTCGCATCGTACATATTCCAGGGGTAAATCAAGATTGCGAAGTCGGGCCGAGGAGAGGTTTGGTCCGCGTGGTCGATTGGCTCGTACGTCTTCTCTTCACCCGCGCTGAGGAGCCGCGCCGCGACCTGACCACCGGCCGAAAAGCCGACGATTCCCAACCGATTTTTCTGGATTCCCCAGCGATCGGCCTGAGCACGAATCAAGCCCAGGGCACGCTGAGCGTCTTGCAATGGTTTGGGCCAGCCGGGCGACTTGTTGTCAGCCGTCGTTCGATAGCGCAGGACAAAAGCCGTCACCCCGTGGCGATTTAACCATTCGGCTGCCTCGCTGCCTTCGAGATCCGGCACGACCTTGGAGAACCCGCCCCCGGGCAGAATGACCGCGGCCGTGCCGTTCGCTCGAGCCGGCCGATGCACGGTCATCGTGGGTCGCGTGATGTTGACGACTCGCGTAATCGGCGGGTTCTCACCTTCGCGCGGCGGCAGATTCTCGCCAACTAGCCGCGTGGTTTCGCCGGGGGCGAGGTCCGGCCAGACATCCAGCAGTTCTTCGGCACGCGCCAAGGACGCGGATCCGACAACGATGCAGAAGAGCAAATGGCGCAACATGCGAATCAACTCCAAATCAAAACCGGGTCGGGCGCGCTACCGGGACACCTTCTTACAGCCGGCCAGTTGCGGCGGCGCCCATAAGTATGCTCGCATTCGAGATCTCCCGCCAGGGCTTGGATCGCGGGCTGAGCAAAGGGCTTTCCACGTCCCTTTTCCGCTACGCGAACAGCCTATGGGGGATGAGACTGGGCCACCATTCGAAAGGCCAGAAAATAAGAGGGCCGTTCTGGATAAAAGGAATCAACGTTTCCGTCTCGTAGGCGAACCACTTCTGATATCCAAACAGTAGAAAAACCAGCACCATCGATGCGCGAACCAGGTGGTAGTCGAGATCGCTTTTGAAGGGACGGGAGCTGGCCAGATTCTCGACGAGAGAGTTCATGGTTATGTTTACTCCTTTGTTGGGTTCGACGGAGGATTTGCGAACAGGCCGACCAAGCCTTCGGCCGCGGTCGGGTGGGTCCAGATGCCGTCGCGCAGGACCGTGTAGGGCATGCCGCCGAGCATGGCCGCCTGGGCGACCGCCATTAGCTCGCTCGCTTCGGCACCCAGGGCGGTAAAGCCCAGGATCCGGTCATCGCCCCCGATCAGCGCCTTGATGAAGCCGCGCGTCTGCGCCACCGTAATCGCGCGAAACACGTGGCTCATGGGCAACCGTGCGATGCGGTAGGGCACGCCCTGGGCGCGGGCTTCCGACTCGGTGAGGCCGACGTGGGCCAGCTCCGGGTCGGTGAACAGGCAGTACGGGATGAGCCGGCCTCGCGTCGTTCGGCTGCCGCCTGCCAGGTTAGCGAGGACGATGTGACTATCGTTCTCGCCGACGTGCGTGAACGCCGGGCTGCCGGCGCACTCTCCCGTTGCCCACACGTCCGGGGCGCTGGTCTCGAGTCGATCGTTGACGCGAATGTAGCCGCGTGCATCCAAGTCTATGCCCGCCTTGGCCGCGTCTAGCCGCTCGGTGTTCGGCGTTCGACCGGCAGCCACCAGGATGTCCGAGGCTTCGAGCGTCCTCTGGCTCGCTTCGGAGCGCAGGCGGAGCGCGACGCCTTTGCCCGATTCTCCCGTTACGCTAACGACCTCGGATTGCAGCAAAACCTCGATGCCCTCGTCCTTCATCACCTCCAGCAGCGCGTCGGCCACGTCCGGATCTTCGCGTTCAAGCAAGCGCGGACCGCGCCCGACAATCGTGACGCGGCTACCGAACCGCCGCATGGCCTGGGCGAATTCCAGCCCGACATAGCCGCCGCCGAGGACGACGAGGTGCTCCGGCAGGCGTTCCAGGTTCAACGCTTCGACGTGCGTCATCGGCGCGGCGATGGCGAGGCCGGGGACGTCGGGGATGGTGGCGCGTGAGCCGACGTTGATGAAGACACGTTCACCTCGCAGTAGGCGTGTGCCGCCGGCGTTCAAAGTCACGCGCACGGTTTTCGGCTCCGTGAATTGCGCGTCGCCCATAATGAGCTCCGCACCGCTGGCCCGGAACTTTCCGAGATGCATCTCGACCAGCTCGTTGACCATCTGCCATTTGCGACGGGCCACGCCGGCCATATCCACGCGCACCGGCCCGGTCACGACGCCCAGGCCCCGCGTGGGATGGACGAGCGAGACGGCCTTGGCGCTGTAAATCACATTCTTGCTGGGCAGGCAGGCGATGTTGGGGCACGCGCCACCGACCATCGCCCGTTCGACGACGGCGGTCTTCTGTCCCTGGCTCGCCAGGTTCCAGCCGATGAGTTTTCCCGCGGCCCCGCTACCGATGATCAGGTTTTGAACTTGCTCGGTGCTCATGATTGATGATCCGTTTTGTCGTGAAGAGTTAAACCCGGGCCAACTCGCGATCCACGATCACTGCGACCTTGCCCAGTACGCCACGGCCCGCCTTCAGCGACTGCAGTCCCGCGTTGATCGCCTCAACGCTGCTGTCGATGGTCTGGCTGACGTGCGGGACCACAAGACCTCGCGCGGCCCACTCCATTGCCATTGCCATCCCGCGCTGGAGGGCTTCACCTTTGGGATTGCTGTGCGTTTCCTGCGGCCGCGACGAAAAGCCACTTTGCCCAGGCGGCGCAGGTGCCGCTCAGCTTGGTTGAACTCAGGGCACGGGGCATGGCTCCGCGTTCCAGATGCCGGCAGCGTATTCGGCGATCGTGCGATCGCTGGAGAAGTTTCCTGAGCTGGCCACATTCAAGATCGCCTTGCGCGCCCAAGCATCGGGATCGGCGTATAGCTTGCAAAGCCGCTGGTCTGCATCCAGGTAAGATTTCAGATCCGCCAGGTGCATGTAATAGTCCCCGTGCGTGAACAGCATGTCGCGCAAAGGCGCGAACACGCCGGGCTCCTTGGGGCTGAAATGGCCGGAGAAGATCAAGTCCAGCGCCGCCCGAGTTTCCGGCTCGTGGTCGTAGTGCCAGTGCGGGTTGTACCAAGAGCGGCTGCTGGCCACCTGTTCTGCCGTCAGACCGAACAGGAAGAAGTTATCCTCGCCAGCCTGCTCCGCCATTTCGATGGTCGCGCCGTCGCGCGTTCCAAGCGTCAGGGCTCCGTTCATCATGAACTTCATGTTGCTCGTGCCACTGGCTTCGTAGCCAGCGGTCGAAATCTGATTAGAGACATCAGCGGCAGGAATCAGCCGCTCTGCCATCGAAACACAGTAGTCAGGCAGGAATAGAACCTTCAGCCGTCCCCGGACGATCGGATCCGCGTCGATAATACTGGCGAGGTTGT
>DATATB010000065.1:0-2117 GCA_036268995.1 Pirellulales bacterium
TAAGTCGTCCGTGCCGCTCCATGTGCCCGAGTCCAGCGTAAGCGTATATGCCGTGCCGGTGCTGATAATGCCCACGTTCTGGTCGGCGGCCAGCACCAGGTTCAACTGCGAAGCCGTGTCACTAAAACCCGCCAGCAGGCAGCGATCCTCCAGCCGCTCGAGCGCGAGCGACCGATTGTATGCGGCCAGTGGACGCCGTCGGCGACTGGCCTCGGAGCCGCCGGAAACCAGGTATTCCAGCAAGCCCGTGGTCCGCCGGCGCTTGGCTCGTCGTTGACGATCTCGAGATGCTTGCGATGCCATGGCTGGTCCTCCTCTAAAGTCTTAGCTCAACGGATTACGTGCTACTTGCCCCGATGTCTACGCGCCTCGACGCGTTGCAGCCGGTCGTCGGCCAGGCATCGATACGCGCACCCAACGATTCAACCGCCGGTGGCGCAAGCCTGGAGTGCAAAAATGCCGGCAACGTTGCTCGTCGCTGGGACGCGCGGTGGGCTTCATGCCCCCATTCTGGTTTTTCGAGACTGCAGGCTCGTTGCCAGACGCCACCGTCTGACTCCCGGCAAACGGGGTCAGAAGATTAGCAGTCTATTGAAAAAGTTAATTTGACCGCGGTGCTAGCTGCGAATTCTTCAGCGTTCGCCAAGCTAGCAAATACAGCCTTTGGGCTTTTTCAACCGACTGCTAGGACGGGGCTGTTGCTGATCAAAGAACAATCGAGGCTCACGGAAATTCCCGGCCCAGCGGGCCAGTTGAATGAGTCGCCAGTTGGCGCAGCAACACCAACGTGCGGGGCTGACTATAGCCCGCAAGGTGCCAGGTATCAAAGCTAATTTCGAAAAAAACTGCCGAAAATGTACGTGGCAGAGCCGCGTCGGATGTGTTCACAACAAACGCATGCGATCCATCCGCGCGTGGAAAACCGGGTGACCGGCAGCGCTATGTCCATCACGCGTGCGACGCCAAGAATCGCCACGGTCGTGTTTTTTTCGAAGGCCGACGTAATGGGCCGGCGTTTGACGGCGGGGAGTCCGCAGCAGTCGAGTGAGCAGGTTTTCGACAACGCCGCCGGCGGGAGCGCTGGGCCTAGAGTCCCTTCGTCGACTCCCAGAGTCGATTGCACCGCGCGTCGTTCACATCGACCGAGCCTGCCGGGTTGTCGGACGCCAGTGACGCGGCCTTCACGCGACGCCGACAGCTGACGGACTTCGACGGCGTCATTCCGCCCGCCGGCTCGGACCGCATGGGCGGAAGGTCAAATGCCGCCATTCCGCCCGCCGACTCTCGGGCCACGATGCCGCATCGAGTCCAACTGCACGTCGCCCGACAACAGCGCCAGTTGCGTGGCATCCAGCCGCAGTTGCTGGGCATCGGCCGCCGACGGCGGAATTTCGTAAGTCCCACGCTCCAGCCGTTTGCAAAGTAACGCCAAACCATCTCGGTCCCACCACAGAACCTTCAACCGGTCACGGCGCCGATTGAGGAACAAGAACAAGTGGCCGTCGAGCACGTCGCGCGCGAAGACCGCCTCCACCGCCGCGATCAAACCGTCGAAGCTCTTTCTCATGTCCACGGCTCGAGGGCCATGAACACCTGGATGCCCGGCGGCAGGCGCAGCATGCACGCTGCTCCGTCCGGCGGTCATTGCGTGACACACGCAGCAGCGTGGCGATCACGGCGTATCGGGCAACATTTCTGATCGAGGGGCAATTGTCCCAATCAGTGCCATGATTGCCGCGCGGATCGCCTCGGGCAGCACGTGCCACGCGGCAATGACGCGCTGCAAATCAGTGTCAAGCGACGCCACGTCGAGACAGTTGGAGCGCTCCATTTGCAGCGCGATACCCCTGGCAGAACTCGCAAGCCCAGGCGTTGTCACCGGTTGCTTCCAAATCGCCACCCGGTTCAAATCCTGCCGCCCGGTCCGATAAATCGCCCGACCTTTGCGCGCCGAGATGCGACACCCCGAGGTAACCGTTGTCGATGTGATTGCGCCAAGCAAGCTTGGGAGAGGAGGATGAGATGTAGGAAGCAGCTCTGAAACCTTTCGTAGGAACCCTGTGGGTAGAAGCCCACCCGGTAGCGCCTGACCAGCGGCCGGAAGCGAGTCTTGCGTG
>DATATB010000066.1:0-52218 GCA_036268995.1 Pirellulales bacterium
AAGATAAAATGGGTGCAACGGGAAGCGATTTACTTCTCGTTCATCGGCCGACCACCGGTTATGCATCAGATCCTCCGCATCGGCATCGTCGGGCGAGAGCCCCCAATAACCTCCTTTCAATCGAAGAAAAGCTGTTGAGCATTCGGCTGTGTCGTACACGAGTTGCAGCCAGCCCTCGGCCCCGTCGTAGTTGGAAAGGTTGATCTGAAAACCGCAGTTGCCCCCTGACTCCCGTTTCCGCCTCTGGCTAATGGATTCAAGCACAAGTATTCCGCTTTCGGCCAATTGCTGAAACGTCTCAAGCCAGGACAGGTCACCGTAATAGCGCTCGCAGTAAAGCCCATCGTCATTTTCGTACCATTTCTCTCTTTGCACAGCCGAGTCGTTACGATTCGCCTCAATGAAGCCCAGCCATGCTTCCGAACTCAGCGGTTCGCTTGGTGAGAAGATCAATTGATGATTGAGCCGAGGAAATTGGCGTGCGGCACTTTCAAATTCACGCTGCACGTCTTGTAACGTTGATCGAAGCAATTCGTAATCGCCCATTTGTGCTGCCCTTAGCCAGCCCTTTTACCCGATGGCCGCCATTATGCTTTTCGCCAGGGTGAAGTCCCGTTCAGCATAGACTTGCGTTACGTCCGCCTTTGAGTGTCCCAGTACGACCTGACTGCCTTCAAGACCGTAGTTCTTCCGAATGATCGTGCTTCGGGCATGTCGTAATTGGTTCGGGCTCCACTTTGGAACATTCGCCCTTTTGCAAGCTCTTCGGATCGCATAGCCATAGCTCGCCGTCGTGTATCGATTGCCCGGCTGCTTCTGCGGTGGACGCTTCCGGTTCTTTTTCGGCCGGATAAACCGAGCACGGCTGCGACGAACGACATCGAAGGCTTTCCGGCCATCTTTGGGACTAAAACAGAACTCATCCGGTTTACGGTCGAACCACGCCGTAAGAATAGCCTGCCCCTGCGGGCCGATGTAGATCCGCCTCTGCCGTTCATGATGTTCGGTCTTGTGCGACTCGGGCAGATACTCCCAAACTTTGGACGCTCGATCTACATCCTGGGGCCGAAGGAGGCACGCTTCGTTTGGGCGGCACGCCGTAAACCATTGAAACCAAACCATCCCTTGGAGTGGCGGCGTAAGGAATGGCATCACGGCGACGACATGTTCATAAGATACCGGCCCCACAGGGCGTGACTCTCGGGCTCGTGTCCGACCGTGCCGAAGGCCGGAAAGCGTCGTCAAAGCCTGATGGACCTGGACAGGAAGGAGTTCCTTGGAGACGGCCCAGCGGAACATCCTTCGGATGCGGCCGACATGCTGGTTAATTCGCTTCCTTGTGATTCCATTTTCGATCATTCGTTCCCGCACCGCTTCGAGTGCCAAAGGTCCAAAACCCCGAGCCCGTGTTCGAGCATAAAGGTCGAACAGAGGACGAAAGGCAAGCCGGATGCTGGTTTGCTCACTCGTCGGCTCACCATTCTTGACGTAGTACCCCTTCGCAAACGTCCAGTAGGCGGCGATCAGGTCAACGATGGTTGGATCGCCACCTGGCAGAAGAGAGGGTGCTCCCTCTCCGACCGGGTAACCGCCGCCACTGGGAAAGCGTTCGGCAATAATCCTCTGATACCTTTTGTAGCTTTCGGGCGTCCCATACTTGCCGAGATAGTGATCGGTGCCAGCGATCCGAACGACGGCTTGATCGGTGGCCCGGTGGCGACAATAGGACGGAATCTTACGGGGGCGACCCGGCATGCTGCGGCTCCTTTCGGCCGTTTCTCCGTAGAACTACGGAGGAACTCCGACCTCTGAGCCGCCAGCTTCCTGCAAGGAAGGGCATCCCAACTATGGGATTCGGCAGGACTTACGAAAGCTCCCCGACAAGGACTCGAACCTTGGACTTAGCGGTTAACAGCCGCTCGCTCTACCAACTGAGCTATCGGGGAAGGTAAGTGCATTATCGTAACGAGGGCCTATTGGACTGACAAGATCGGGAGTTTCGCAAATCCGATGAGGCCGGCGAGCATGCGGCCAGTTCGGGATTCTCACGAATTCCGCTACCCGGTTCTCAGGCGGCGAGATGTCGCGCGGCGGGGTCGACGCCGAGCGTCGAGAGCCGGCCGAGGCCGAAGCCGGCGGCGGCCAAGGTGTCGGCCAGTTGCGGCGAGGTGAGCAAGGCGAGCTCGGCGGGGCGGCGGCGTTCGAGTGGGTCGGCCCAGCCGACGACGGGGCAGGGATGGTCCGCGGGGCGGCGGCCGGGATGCCAGGCGATTTCGGCCACGCGGCAGCCGGCGGCCGATTGCAAAAAACTGCCGAGCACCGCCTGATCGATGCAGCCGGCGTGCGCCGTGCCGAAGAAGCGATCGGGAAAGGCAAGGCCGGCGGCCCGCATGCGCCCGCCAAAGCGGCCGGCGTACCAGTGTTTGACGACCGCCAGGGCCCGCGTGCCCAGTCCCAAGCCCGCGATGCGCGTGCTGGCCCGTAGGCCGCGCTCGGCCGCCACGCGGACCACGGGAATGGCAAAGCGCTCAAGCAGGCCGGGCAACTGGGCCGCCACGGCCGGCAGCAGCTCGATGTATTGATGTCCGTTGAGTTGCGTGGGCCGCACGCCGTGGTCGCACAGCAGCGCCACTTGCGCGGCCAGTTCCTGGGCAATGGCCGATTGCCAGCGGCGCGGCGCGACCAGCAGCCGGACAAACAGCGCGACGATGTTGGGGAAAAAACCGTCGGCATCGAGCAATGCGGCCGGATATTGACTGGTTAGCGGCCGGCCTTGCGTCAGGTTGATGTGTACGCCGAAATCGAACGGCAACGCGGGATCGGCCAGCCGCGCGCGCCTTGCACGCGACAGCAACGTGCCTTCCCGGCCGGCCTCGGCCAGCCGGCGGGCTTCGTTGATCGCCTCGAGCGTCGCGGGAGCGTTGGGCAAGATCGACGCGCTAGTGAGCAGGCCGTCTTCAAAGGCCTGCACGATGCCCGAGTTCACGGCCGCGTTCATGCCAAAGTCGTCGGCGTGCAGCACGATTCGCTGCTGGGACTGACGCGGCGATGCGGGGCTGCCAGGCATGATTCGAGTAGGCACCGTTACGCCACGCGCTTGTCGCGCTGCGGGACGATCTCGCTGGGGGCCACTTCCATCGTGACAGCGGCCACGGGCAGCCGGCGGGCGTTGCGGCGGAATTGCAATTTCAGCACGTCCAGCAGCATCGGCAAAGCATGGCGGCTGAGCGACAGCGTCGAGGCGTATTCGTTGACCAGCGAGACGGGAATGCGGCGATAGCGCAGGCCCAGGCGATGCACGAGGAACACGACTTCTACGTCGAAGGCGAAGCCGTCGATATGGACCTGCGAAAACACGTCATAAGCGGCCCGGCGGCTAAAAGCTTTCAGCCCGCACTGGGTGTCGGTGACATCGCGCGAGACGAGCAGCCGAATCACTTCGCGAAACACCCAAGTCGCCGCGCGCCGCGACCAGCGACGCGGCACGTGATCCACCGAGCCGGTCACGTCGCGGCCGCCGAAGACCACGTCGCAGCCGCCGGAATCGATCAGACGATAGGCGTTTTGCAGGGCCGAAAGATCGTAGGGCAAGTCGGCATCGGTGAAAGCCACGACGCGGCCGGTCGATTGCAGCACGCCCGAGCGAACGGCGCAGCCCTTGCCGCGCTGGCCGGGCAGCCGCAACGTGGAAAACCGCCGGCCGAACGGGCGGGCCAGCTCGCAAGTGCGGTCGCGGCTGCCGTCGTCGACAACCAGCACGCGATAATCCAGGCCGCTGGGTTCCAGAAAGTCGCGCACGCCGTGCAATGTGGCCGGCAGCCGGCCCTCTTCGTTATAGGCCGGGATGATCAGCGTCAGATCGTGGTCGGGCACGGCCGAGCGGCCGGTAGCGTGCAGCCCTGCGGCATGCTGAGCGTCGAGGCGGGTGGGCCTGCGGCTACTGGGCATAAATCCTTGCCTGGGCTGAACGCTGAACATGCGCAGCAACGGATGCGGGGCCCGCTGCCGGCTTTATTTCGTTTCGGGAGAAACGAGCGGGCGATTCTACTGATTCCCCGGCTTTTGGAAAGACAAGTTGCAGCAGGCGATAGCACAACCGTAGTGGCAGTGCTGGCATGCGGGGAGGAATTCACTTGAACAGAAGGTCGCAAAGGACGCTAAGAGAAGGAGAAGAAGAATTTCCAAAGGCTTCGGAGGGAACTTGCCCATTGGACTTGGCAATTTTTCTTGGCGGCCTTTGCGTCCTTCTGTTCAATTGTTTGGTTTCGGCGAGAAGAGCGCCAAGCTGGCAGTGTAGCCGTGGACAAAGTTTTTGCCGCCGACGGGGCCTAGCTCGCCTTGGGCAAAAAAGCCAGCCAAGGGGAGTGTGTCGCCCAGGGCCTCGGCCACGGCCGTCGCGTCGTGATGCGGCTGATCGAACAGCCGGCTGCCGCGGCCGTTGCAACTGAACAGCAACGCGCCGGCCGGCGGCGGTCGATCGCTGTCGGCCAGGCTGGCCAGCATGACACGCAAATCCTCGTCAGCCGTGGCGGCATCGCGCACATGAAATTGCACGGTTTGGCCGGTGCGGAAAAAATCGCCGACGGCGATCGCCCCCGTCGCGCGATCGGCGCCGATGCAATTGCGCACCAGGAAATCGCCGCGGCCGAATTGTTCCTGATATTCGTTAATCACGCGGCCCACGTGCAGACCTTGCTGCACCAGCAACTGGTCTTCTGTCGGCAGCTCGTCGAACAACGCTTGCAGTTGAGCCAGGGCCGGCTTGCCGCCCAGTTCTAGGATGATCTGCCGCTCGGCCTTGGTCACGACCATCGGCCGCCCGATCGGCCGGCAGCCTTGCGACACCAGCGAGCGAACCTCCAGCGACCCGTGCACGAGCACCGCCACGGCGCCCGAGTCGAGCCAGCGATCGTTGAGCAACACCCGATTCGTGCCGGGCTCGTGCCCGCCGCTGGCCATGCCGCCCATCACCGGCACGCCGGGCTGATCTTCGCCCAGCCGCGAGAGCCACACGTCGGCGGGAAAACTGAAGGGCTCGGCCAGGGCGATGACGGCCGAGCCCGCGGGCCACGTCGGCGGCAGGCCTTCCGGCCAGCCAACGAACGTGCCACCCTCGGGCGTCCGCTCGAACTCAAGCTCGAGCGGGATCACACTGACGCCCGGCAGATGGGCTAGCCACACGGAAATGGCCGGCCGATCCTCGACTTCGATTTGCCGGCCGATCACGGTTTCGGCCGTACAGCCCAACAAGTACCGGGCACCGCAGGCTTGATACAGTTCGGCAGCCAGCGGCGCCAAGTCAGAGCCATACTGATGCGAGACAAAGGCCACGGCCAAATCGGCCGGCGCGTCGAGCGCCGCGGTCGCCTCGCGACAAGCCTCGCGCGCAGCGCGGCGGCCGTCGGGATCGGTCGACAAGGCGGAAGCAAAACGGAGCGCATCTCGCAACGGTTGAGCGGTCATGGCGGAGCGGGTCACAATCGTCGAAGGTTCAGCGGCGCCGGAGGCGAGCGCCGAACCATCCGGCACGTCAGCGGCCTGCTCGCTTGTGTGCCTGGTATCTACACCTTTGGCGCAGCGTTGTAAAGCCAACTGTCCCAGCGCAAACCCTTCTCCCTCCGGGAGAAGGTGGCCGAAGGCCGGATGAGGGAGCACTACGGAGACGGCTACGAAGCGCAACCTCCGGCGATGCGCTTGTCACGCGCTATCAAACGATTAAAAATGGACCGCGATCGAGAGACGGTCGCACCCCTGCTGCTTTTCAACTGCGAGGATCCGGTGACCACGCATCGTCATCAACGGTATTCGGCGGCCTTGGATTTTGCCGGGCGGCAGGTGGCCGCATTGGTCGAGCGCGCGCCCGACTTTTTTCCGATCTACACAGCGGGCGGCAAGTGGGCGCACGCCGGCGAGCGCTGGACCGATTGGACCGGCGGTTTTCTTACCGGGATGATGTGGGAATTCTTCGAGCACACGGGGCAAGCCCGGTGGCGCGAGCTGGCCGAGCGTTATTCGCGATTGCTCGAGCCGCGGCAGCACGACCGCGACGTTCACGACCTGGGCTTTATTTTCCTCAACAGTTATCGACCCTGGTTCGAACTGACCGGCGACGGGCGATTGCAGGACGTGCTAGTGCAAGCCGGCCGCACGCTGGCCATGCGGTTCATGGAGCGTGGGCAGTATCTGCGATCGTTCGTCGGTCCTGAGTCGTTGTTCATCGATATCATGATGAACGTGCCGCTGATCTTCTACGCGGCCCGCGTGACGGGCGATGCGGAGCTAGAGCGGATCGGCGTGGCCCATTGCCGCACGACGCGCGATCGGCTGGTGCGGCCCGACGGCTCGACGGCCCACGAGGGCCGCTTCAATCCGGAGACCGGCGAGTTTCTCGGCGAGACTACGCACCAGGGGCTGGGCGCCAAAAGCGCCTGGGCCCGGGGACTGGCCTGGAGCATGTATGGCTTCAGCCAGGTGTACGCGCTCAGCGGGCGAGACGAGTTCCTGGCGGTGGCGGAGTGCAATGCCGACTATTGGCTCGCGCACTTGCCGGCAGATCACGTCCCCTATTGGGACTTTCACGCCGATTTGCAAAGGCCGCTACCCTGGGGTCCGCAAAAGGACAGTTCGGCCGGCGCGATTGCCGCCAGCGCGCTGCTGGACCTCGAGCTGCAAACCGGCGACGACGATCGCGCCGTGATCTATCGCACGACTGCCGAAGCGATGCTCGATGCGCTCACGAGCCCCGAGTATCTGGCCATCAACACTCCCGGCTGGGAAGGCATTTTGAAGCACGGGGTCTACCACACCGCCAAGAACCTGGGCGTCGACGAATCGGTGATGTGGGGCGATTTCTTTCTGGTCGAAGCACTGACCAAGGCGCTGGGCGAGCGGCGCCGGCAGCCGGGCGTTGAGTGACGAGCGGCGAGCGCCGAAATGAGCCCACGGACCCCAGCCGAGTGGTTCACGCACGCGGTGCGTGAACCACCCAAGCTGATCGCCGGGCCGGCGCCCGCGAAGGAATGGCTCGGAACGTCCCTAGCCATCGCGCAGCTACGAGGGGGGCAGAATAGCATCGCTTTTCCGTCCGTACCGTTTACTCGACGGCCGTGACGGACAAGAAAATCCGATACGTCCCACCACCGATTTCTGCGTCATCGCGGTACTCGATAACGTGAACACCCGCGTGCCCGGCGAACTTCGCGTCGAGCAGGGACTTCAGGCTCTTGCTATTGATCGTGATAGTCTTCGGCGTGAACGCGCCGTCGTGGATCCCGATTGGCCGGTCCTCGGCGTGCCCCAGCAGGCCCTTTAGATCAAACCGGATCTTCGTGCCGGCAATGTCAACAGGATCTTTCGACGCTTGCGCCCCGACACCTTCGATGAAACGGCTGGGCGCCGACCCGGTGCCGTCCCACTCCCAGATCGTCGGCGCGATAGTCACGTTGGTATCGCCGCTGATTTGGCCGTCGAAGATGACCATCGGCAGAGAGGGGTATTTATCTGCCGGCACCTGAGCCCACGGCTTTGGCGGGAACTCGCTGTGGCTGGCGACGCCGCGGTCGTTGCTTCCAACGGCAATCCGGCCCGGGCGATCACGAGCGCAGCCAAACGTCGCGCTGCGGTACGGCACAACCTGGGGCGTTTCGCCGTTGGCAGAGGTAGTGACGGTCGTGACGGTAAATATCTCGTCGTCCGGCCCGTCACGCTCAAGTGCGTCATCTTCAGTCTGCGTATCCGCGACGAATCCGAGAACCGCGACCCGCACCCGCTGCCCCCCATCGCAGCCTGCCCCCTGGGCAAGCATGGCTGCGATTGTCAAAAGCGACGAAAGAAACCGCATTGTTCGTCTCCTTTATTCTGTCAGTACGTTGCAAGAACCGGAAGAGCCAACCACGTCACGGCCGAGTTTGCTGCCCTTGCGATTACACCCGCAGCCAAACGGCAAGCCTCGGCCATGCGAAACTAGCCGCGGGGCGCGGCACGCGATACAGCCGCGGTGAACTACGACCGGCCATTGTAGCAAATAATTGCTGAATGCAATGCATTTTTTAAATTTGCAAACATTGATATCAAAAATGCACTTGGACATGCTGGTGCTTGCGAACCGAGCTACCGCAGGATACGTTTAAAGGCCCAAGCAGTCGCGCAGTAAGGTTGTCGCATGGCACGCAAGAAGGGGTCAAAACCGAGACCGCAAGATGCCGACCGTGTGGCCGTGTTTGCGCGCATTCCCAGCGTCACGCTCCAAAAGCTCCAGAGCGTGACGGGCATCGCCAAGCCAGGGCCTCTCCTCACCGAATTGGCGAATCGCCTCGCCCTCCGTGAGGATTTGCTCGAGCCGCTTTGGCGACAGCAGCGGAGGGGCGTTCGCCCCCTCCGCGAGCTTACCCTTGTCAATGAAATCCTTAACTGGGCGTCATACGGCGAGGCTAAGGGTTTTTGGAGTTGGGCCTTGGCGGGCTATGCCGCGTTTCTGAAGTACGTCGAGGCGCGGGACGACGCCACGAGGGAGTCGCTTCTCGGCCATGTGCAATGGGCGCGGTACAGGGCCGCATTCTCCGCAACTGAGTTGGGTAAGGTCCTTGAGCTGGAGGCGTGGCGGTCGATGCCGCAGGCGTGCCCGGAGGGGTTTAACGCGGCGGACCGATCAGTCTGCTATGCGATCGCTTGGCTTAACCAGTTTGCCGAGCGGCAGAATTCGGCGGTCATAAGATTCAATCGGCAATGCGCGTACGCGCAACGCGCCAGGCTGAAGGCGAGCCTTGCGGCGGCCAGCGGCAGGACGGGGGTCAATGTGCTGCCTCACGTCAAGCGCGAGCTCAAGCTGCTTGAGCGCGAGCTTAAAGAACGGGGCGGGGGGCAGTTCGCGGCGGAACGCAACTTTTTTGAGAGGCTTTGGGCCGAAAAGTCGCCGCTCCTTCAGTGGCGCGGCGCCCAGCGAGAGCATCAAAGCGCCGCCGAGCGCGAGCAGCAGAAGGAAATCGACTACCTCATCCACAATTCCGTGCGGGAGTTCGAGGACCTGGCCGGGCCGCCGCGCGCGGCCCGGAAATCGGTGCCGGATGTGGACATGGCTGGCGGCGTCGACGTGCCGGTCCACTTCGCATCGAACCCGTCCGACTCCGACCTTGGCCTTTTCGCCCGCCTTGCAGCAGCCGACGACGATCTGATCCTCGCGCGAAACGACCCAGTGTATGGAGCGCTCTTCGACGAGTGCCTCGGCCAATTTAAAGAGCTCCTTGGTTCCGAACTGAGCGCGCGTGGTGGCTTTGAACGGATTGAAGTGGAACTTCCTACGTCGGTCCGAGAGATTGCAGCCAGGATGCCATATTTCATGCAGCCTGCGCCTTGAATCGCAGAACAGGATAAACGCGCGAGGAGCCATCGTAGTTCGGTTCAGCGATGAATGGCTGGTCTATGGAAAACGAGTGGCCGCTAGCGGGCCGCTGCCGGCGGTTTCATTTGGCAGAATCGCTGCGAGTGGCCAGCTTCGCGCGGTTTCGCAATCGGCAGATTTTGCCTGTTCGGCCTTTTGCCTCTATTCAGTTGCGGCTTTCCGCGCCGTTTTTCCGATATACGAGTAAGCGGCATGCGCGGAGGTTTTTCCACGCGCGACAGAGGCCTCGGCGCGACACGGGTCTTGGCGCGACATGGGTCCTGGCGCGGCATATTAAAAGGGCTTGCTCGTATGAAACGGCGAAGCTTTTTAGTCCATGGCGGACTGGCGATGATCGGTCTCGGTTATTGGTCGGCCACGGCGGCCGGGCAGACCGTGACGGAAGTCCAAGCCAAGGTGGTGATTAACGCCACGCGGCAGCAACTCGGCGTCGATCCGCCGGTGCTCACGGCCGTGGCCCTCAGCCGCGACGGCCAGACCATTGCCACGGCCGGAGACGATCACTCCGTGCGTTTGTGGAAGGCCGACGATGGCAGCATGCTGCGATTGCTCGGCTCGCATAACGATTGGATCCGCGATCTGGAGTTCAATCCGGCCGACGGCACGCTGGCCAGCGCCAGCGCCGATCGCACGGTGAAAATCTGGAACCTGGAAACCAACCAGGAAGTGCGCAGCATGCCGACTGGCGAGCATCCGGCGTTTTGCCTGGCCTTTCATCCCGAAGGCAAGATTCTGTGCGTCGGCGGCTACGACAGCCAGATTCGCATGTTCGACACCAGCGACGGCAAGTTGCTGCGCGAGCTGGCCACCGGCGACAGCGAAGTGCGGGCCTTGGCCATGAGCCCCGACGGCAAGCTGCTGGCCTCGGCCGGCCGCGACGGCAAGATTCGCGTCTGGAGCATGGGCGATTACAGCAAGGTGCGCGAGATCGAAGCCCATCGCCAGCGGATCCGCGCCTTGGTCTTTTCGCCCGACGGCCAGCAACTGGCCTCTGGCGGCGACGACCGGCGTTTGCGGATTTGGAACGTGGCCGACGGCAAGGAAGTGGCCACGTTGGCCAACCGCTCGGGCAAGATCCATTCGCTCGTCTATTGCGGCGACCACGAACTGGCCTGCGGCACCAGCGACAACGCGATCCGCGTCTGGGATACCCAGACCAAGGTCGAAACGGCCCGGCTCGTGGGTCACACCGGCTCGGTGAGCTGCCTGGATCATCACGCCGGCAGCGGCACGCTCATCTCGGGAAGCTTCGATACGTCGGCGCGGCTGTGGAAGCTGCAAAACGGCACCAACGACGTGGCCCAGCAGCCGGCTGTGGACAAGGCGTCGAAATAGACGGCCGGCGGGCCGACAAGGAAGTTCCGCCACCAGCGGCGCGATACACGCCAACGGATTGCTCGCGTCATCAAGACACGGAGGTCTGCGTGGGACTGGCAAGCAAAATTGCCCGCTTGGGTCGGCGCTTGTGGCATTGCGGGCACGATGCCCCCCTGGAATCGCACATCAGCAACTGGCGGGCCTGCCGGGTCGAGGAACTCGAACCGCGGCAGCTAATGACCGCCAGCAGCCTCGGCGGCCAAGTCTACGAAGACCAAATGGGCCCAGGCGCGTATCAGCTCGGCGATACGCTCGTGGCCGGCGCCAGCGTGCAGTTGCTCAACCAGAGCAACGACGTCGTCGCTTCGACCACGACCGCCACCAACGGTCAATACCAGTTCCAGAACGTCGAGTCCGGCACGTATACGCTGCGCCTGATTCAACCGTCGGGCAGCTTGCAGGGCAACGCCTATGCCGGTTCGCTGGGGGGCGTGGTTGCCGATACCAACGACATTGCCAGCGTCACGGTCGGAACCGGCCAGACCGGCGCGAATTATAACTTCTACATCGTCGAACCGAACATCATCAGCGGCGCGGTGAAGATCGAAACCACCAGCGACTGGGATACCAACCCGGCCGATCCCGCTCTGCCCGGCGTGACGATCGACTTGATGAACAGCACAGGCAGCGTGATCGCCACGGCTCTGACCGACTCTAGTGGCGATTACTCGTTCACGAACCTGTACACGGGTACGTACTCGCTGCGCGCGATCGTGCCGAGCGGCTATTTGGCGGGTCACGACCAGGTCGGCAACCAGGGCGGAACGCCCAACGGCGGCAGCGAGATCGACGGCGTCTTCGTGATGTGCGGTAACACGGGCGTGAATTACGACTTCTCGATGATTCGGCCCAACTCGGTCAGCGGTACGGTCGAGCTGGAGCCCTCGCCGGGCAATCAGACCAATCCGGCCGATACGCCGGTGGCCAATGTCACGGTCGAGCTGCTCGACAGCCACGGCAACCTGTTGGCTACGACCGCCAGCAACACCAGCGGCCAGTACACGTTCCAGAATCTTCTGCCGGGCACTTACGAAGTGCGCGAGCTGGTGCCCGGCGACTACACGGCCGGCGACATTGAGGTCGGCTCCGTAGGCGGCACGGCCAATGGCCTGACTGAAACCGACACCGTGGCTCTGCAAAACGGCGCCAACGGCATCAATTACAACTTCTGGTTGATCCAGCCCAGCAGCGTGTCGGGCATCGCCTACATCGATCAATACAACACGGGCGTGTACCAGGCGGGCGATACGCTGCTCAGCGGCGTGACCATCGAGCTGCTCGATCAGAACCAGAACATCCTGGCCACGACCACCACGGGCGCCAACGGTGCGTACCAATTCGCCGGCCTGACGCCCGGCACCTATTCGATCCGCCAGATTCAGCCGGCCGGCTTTCTGACCGGCGGCGACAATATCGGCTCGCTGGGCGGCGCGGCCCCCGATGCCGACGATCTGACGCAAGTCTCGGTCGCCGCCAACCAGAACGGCATCAACTACAACTTTTACGTCATCCAGCCCGACAGCATCGGCGGCTTCGTCAAAATCCAGAACACGCCCGACTGGGACACGAATCCCGCCAATCCGCCGCTGGCCGGCGTGACGATTTCGTTGGAGAACAGCGCGGGCGTGGTGATTGCCACGACCACGACCGACGTCAACGGCCAGTACACCTTCAATAACTTGTACCCGGGCACGTACTCGGTGGTGGAAACGGTGCCGAGCCCGTACTTCGCCTCGGCCGATCAGTTGGGTTCGCAAGGCGGCGTGCTCAATGGCCTGACCGAAATCGACGACATCGTGCTGGTCTGCGACGCCAACGGCACGCACTACGATTTTGCCGTCGTGCCGCCGGATTCGATCAGCGGCCACGTAAAGTGGGACGAATTTGGCCCGTGCGACGTGTTCCCCAACGATCCTGGCCTGGCCGGCGTGACGATTCAATTGCTGAATTCGACCGGCACGGTGATCAACACGACCACGACCGACGCGGACGGCAATTACTCGTTCAAGCAATTGTATCCCGGCACCTACTCGGTGCGCGAGATCGTGCCTACCGGCTGGTTTGCCGGCCTGGACGAAGTGGGCGACGCCGGTGGCTTTACCAACGGGCTGACCGAACTGGACGACGCAAACCTGGTGGGCGGCATCAATGCCGTGAATTACAACTTTTGCGTCGCACCACCCAACTCGATCGCCGGCGTGGTGAAAGTGGAAACCACCTCGGACTGGGAAACCAATTCCAGCGATCCCGTGCTGGCCGGCGTGACGATCCAATTGCTCGATTCCAGCGGCAATATCGTCGCCACGCAGCAGACCAATGCCCAAGGCGCCTACGATTTCACGGAACTGATGCCGGGCACCTACAGCACGCGTGAGATCGTGCCGGCGAATTATTTTGCCAGCGACGATCACGTCGGCTCGCTGGGCGGCACAGCCAACGGCTTGACCCAGTTGGACAGCATTGTGCTGGTGGGCGGCGTCAACGGCGTACACTACGACTATGCCGTAGTGCCGCCGGTTTCGATCAGCGGCGACGTGAAGTGGGACGAATTCGGCCCTTGCAATTTGTTCCCCAACGACCCCGGCCTGGCCGGCGTGACGATCGAACTGCTCAATTCAACCGGCAGCGTCATCAGTACGACGACGACCGACGCGAAAGGCGACTACTCGTTCAACCAATTGTATCCCGGCACGTACTCGGTCCGCGAGATCGTGCCCACCGGCTGGTTTGCCGGTCTGGACGAAGTGGGCGACGCCGGTGGCGTTACCAACGGGCTGACCGAACTGGACGACGCGAACCTCGTGGACGGCATCAATGCCGTGAATTACAACTTCTGCGTCGCGCCGCCCGACTCGATCGCCGGCGTGGTGAAAGTGGAAACCACTCCCGACTGGGAGACCAATTCCAGCGACCCGCTGCTGCCGGGCGTGACGATTCAACTGCTCGACTCCAGCGGCACCGTCGTCAACTCGGCGGTCACCGACAGCAATGGCGCGTACAGCTTTCAGGAGCTGATGCCGGGCACGTACGAAGTGCGCGAAACGGTGCCGGCCGGCTATTTCGCCAGCGACGATCACGTCGGTTCGGTGGGCGGCACGGCCAACGGCTTCACCGACCTGGGCAGCATCACGCTGGTGGGCGGTGTCAACGGCGTACACTACGACTTTGCCGTCGTGCCGCCGGGTTCGATCGGCGGCGTGGTCAAGGAAGAAACGACCAGCGATTGGGACACCAATCCGGCCGATCCCACCATAGCGGGCGTGACCATCCAACTGCTCAACGCCTCGCAGCAGGTGATCGCCACGACGCAGACCGACGCCAACGGCCAGTACCTCTTCACGAACCTTATGGGCGGCAACTATACGGTGGTCGAGACGGTCCCGCCGAATTACTTTGCCAGCGACGATCACGTCGGCTCGGTGGGCGGCACGGCCAATGGGCTGACCGTCTTGGGTTCGATCGCGCTACCGGGCGGCGTCAACGCGGTCCACTACGACTTTGCCCTGGAGCCGCCCGACTCGATCTCCGGCCACGTCAAGCTGGCCGTCTATGGCGACTGCGCGACGCACCCGAACGACCCCGGCCTGGCCGGCATCACGATCCAGTTGGTCGACGCGAGCGGTACGGTGGATGCCACGACAACCACCGACGTCAACGGCAATTACTCGTTCAACGGCCTGTATCCGGGCGTGTACTCGCTGCACGAGGTGGTGCCCGCCGGCTACATTCCCGACGACGACATGGTCGGCACGGCTGGCGGTACGACCAACGGGTTCACGCAACTGAACAGCATTACCCTCGTGGGCGGCATCAACGCGCAGGACTACTATTTCTGTTTGTCGCAGCAGTCGACGATCGAAGGCATCGTGTTCCAAGACGGCCCCGCCATCCAGGTGCTACCCGGCAGCGGCGCGACGGTCACCGCCGCCAACAGCGGCCGCACCGGCATCTATCAGCCCGGCGATCCGCTGATTGCCGGCGTGACGCTGATCCTGGCCGATGCCAACGGCAACGTGTTGACGGATGCCAGTGGCCAGCCGATCGAAACGACGACCGACGCCAACGGCGCGTATGCTTTCACCGGGCTGTTGCAGGGCACGTACACCGTCTACGAGTTGCCGCCCGGCGGCTATATCGTCGGCTTGGAGACGGCCGGTACGACCGGCGGCGTGGCTTTGAATTCTGGCGTGGCGGTTCCGGCAGGGTTTGTCGGCCACAGCGCCACGGCGATTGCGCAAATCACGGTGGCGAACAATCAAACGTCGTACAGCAATAACTTCAGCGTGTTGCTGGTCCAGTCGTTCTTCATTACGCCGCCGAACCCGAACAATCCGGCGCTGCCCAACACGATCGTCACCAACCCGTTCACGCCGCCGGCGCCTTTTGTGCAGCAACAGATCGTGCCGACGGCCGCGCCGGTCTCGTTCTACAGCGGCGGCGGCGGCGACGGCTTTACGTGGCACTTGAGCGTGGTCAACGCCGGTCAGCCGCGCGGCGACCAGGTGGCTACGCTCACCGCTCAGCAGCGCGAGCTCACCGATAGTTGGGAAACCAGCCAACTCACCGAGAGCGAGTGGGTGCTCAGCGGCGAAGAAGGCCAGCCGCCGCGGCAGTTCGCCTTCGGCATGCGTGACGGTACGCCCGTCGTCGGCGACTTCAACGGCGACGGCACGACCGACGTCGGCGTGTTCAAAGACGGCCAATGGTTCATCGACCTCAACGGCAACGGCGTGTGGGACAAAGAAGACCTGTGGGCCAAGCTGGGCTACCGCGACGATTTGCCGATCACCGGCGACTGGGACGGCGACGGCAAGGCCGATATCGGCATCTACGGCAAGGCCTGGGCCGGTGATCCGCGCGCCATCGCCAACGAGCCGGGTCTGCCCGACCCGGACAACAAGAACGCCGGCGTGCGCAAAAACCTGGCCAAGCGCGAGACCGCGCCGCACGGCTGGCGCACCATGCAGCGCACCAGCACCGGCCGCATGCGCAACGACCTCATCGACCACGTGTTCCATTATGGCACGCCGGGCGATCAGCCCATCGCGGGCGACTGGAACGGGGCCGGAGTGGACACGATCGGCATCTTTCGCGACGGCCGCTGGGACCTGGACGTCGACGGCAACGGCAAGTGGAGCACCGGCGACAAGACCTTCCAGATGGGCGAGCACGGCGACATCCCGGTGGTGGGCGACTTCGATGGCGACGGCCGCGACGACTTGGGCATTTTCCGGGCCGGCACCTGGCACATCGACGTCAATGCCGACCGCGTGCTCGATCAGCGCGATCTGACGGTCAAGTTCGGCGATGACGGCGATCTGCCGATCGTCGGCGACTGGAACGGCGACGGCCGCGAGGAGATGGGCGTGTATCGCAATGGCCGCCTGATCCCCGCCAAAACCGCCCTCACCCCTCCGGCCGACGGTCCGAAGTAGCCCGCCGCCCATCATAAAGCCGTGACCGTTGGTCGCGGGGCCGCGCTACTCGCCGGGACTGCGCGACCAGCGGTCGCGGCTTTATAATGCCGTACCCCCGGTGCCGGCGCCCAAGTATCCTTGAAACCGCCGGGCCCCCGGCCGGGTATGGTTCTACGGATGCGCTGGCTGCCGAGCCGAGGGTAAGCTGTTGGCCGATGAGATTCGCCTGTTGGTCGACGGCTGCCGTCGCGGGGACCAGCGTGCCATGGCGGCGCTGGTCGACCGGTTCCGCGATCGGGTGTTTGGCTTGTGTCTGCGTATGGTTCGCCATCGGCAGGACGCCGAGGACGCGACCCAGGAAACGTTTGTCCGCGCCTTGCGGAGCCTAGCCAATTGGGACGCGGAGCGTGACTTTCAGCCGTGGCTGCTGGCCATTGCCGGAAACCGCTGCCGCACCTTGTTGGCAACCCGCATGCGGCGGCCCACGATGCAGAATACTGTCGAACAGTTGCCCGACGCCGGCGCTGATGTGCAGCGGGCCGGGGCCTTGCGCGAGGAGCTCGAATTGGCTTTGTCCGGATTGCGAGACGAGTATCGCCAGGCATTTGTGTTGTTTCACCAAGGGCAGTTGAGCCACGCCGAAATCGCCGAGGTGCTCGATTGCCCGGTCGGCACCGTCAAGACCTGGGTGCATCGGGCTCGTCTCGAGCTGGCCCAGCGCCTGCGGCAGCGCGGCATCGTGCAGGAGTTACCCCATGCAATGCCTTGAATTCGAGTCGCGATTGCAAAGTGTGCTCGACGCCCGCCAGGCCCCGCAGGCTGATGCCGCGCTGGGCGGCCATGCGGCCGAGTGTGCCGAGTGCCGGCAATTGCTGGCGGCAATGACGGCCGTGGCCGAATATGCGGCAGCCATGCCGGCCGTCTGCCCGGCGGGCCTGACTCGCCAGGTGCTCCAGCAAATGCAGCCGCGCCGTCGCGTGCTACCGCTACGCTGGGCCGCTGGGCTGGCCGCAGCCGCTGCCTTGGCCGGCGTCTTGCCCTTGTGGTCCTGGTTATCTGGTGGGCACGGGCCAACGGCTCAAACGGCCGAAACCCATCACGAAGTGCAACTTGCGCAAACGGTTCCCAATCGTCCCGCACCGCAGCCGCCATCGCCGAAGAGCGCAATTGTCGAGCCCACGACGGCCGAGCCCTGGTCGCTGGTGCCGGAACTGTCGGCTTTCAGTGCGCAGAACAGCCACGAATTGACCGCCGGTTTCAACGGCGTCGGCGACGAAGTGCGTGAAGGGCTCGCGCCGGTCACGCGTTCGACGGCCGGGGCCCTCGAATCGCTCTGGCAAGCCTTGAGTCCGACCGAGGACAACCGCTCATGACCAGCGCTGGCGGCGATCGGCGAAGACGTTCTGCGGCGCTGGCTGCCATGCTTTGTGGGCTGCTTTCGGCCGTCCCCGTGTTAGCCGCCGACGATAGCCTCGCCCGGCTCGTGCCGGACACGGCGGGCTTATGCGTCGAAGCTCACGATCTGGCCGGTACGCTCGTGCGGCTGCGAGACGGCAAACTGGCCAAACGCGTCGGCCAGCAGCCGGCCATTCGTACGGGCCTCGCTCCGGGATTAACAAAATTATCGGCCGCACGCGTCCTGCTCGAAGCGCAGTTGGGCGTCAGCGACGCCGACGCCAGTGTGCTCCTGGGCGGGGACGTGCTCGTCGCCGTGTGGCCCGAAACATCGGCCGCGGCCGAAGCCGCTGGGCTGCTGATCCTCCGCTGCCCCGACGAGAAGCTTCTCAAACGCGTAGCCGACACGATCGTCAAGCGGCAGCGCGACGCTGACCGGCTGGCCCCATCCGTCATGCTCAAGTTCGATGACCGCTCCATCGAAGCGCATGCGATCAAAACCAATCGCGCCGCTGGCCGCGCATTTCTAACGACCGTCGGTCGGCTCGCCGTGGTAACGAATGATCGCCAGATCCTGACCCACGTCGTTGCCGCGGTAGTCGATGCGCCTCACGATCGGGTGCTGGACGACTTACCGGCTTATCAAGCAGCCGGCCAGCGCTTGAATCCCGACGCGCCGCTGCGAGTGTTCCTCAATCCGCGCCGCTGGGACGAACAGATGCATGCCCGCAAACGCCCGTCCACGGGCCGCAAGGCGCTGGTGCACGACGCGATTGACGGGTTATGGCAAGCCACCGATTACGTGTCGGCATCGCTCGAAGCGGCCGATTCGCTCAAGCTCGAAGTCTTTTGCGCCTGCCAGCAAAGCCGCTTGAGCGGGCCGCTGGGCACGATTTTTTCCGGCCTGACAGGCCACTCGCAGTTGGCCGCTCGCCTGCCATCCAAGTGCCTGGCCGCGGCAGCCGGCCGGCTGGACCTGGGGCGCATGCTCACCGCGCTGCTCGACAGCCAGTCGCTGGGCAAGTACGAACTGGAACCGCCTGTTCTGTTCCCGCAGGCCGCGTTCATGGCGCTTGCCGGCAGCCTGGGACCCGAATTCGGCCTGTTCATCCTGCCGCCTGCGGACACAGACACGCCCGACCAGCCACCCCTATCGTGGCTTTGCGGGCTCGAGACGCAGCCGATCGAACGCGGCCGTGACGGTCCCTCGACCGCGTCGTGGCTCGTGCCTTGGCTGCGTGAAACAGTGCGCGTGTCGTCATCGGCCGCCAAAGTCCGCGGCCAGCAGCCGGCCTTGCAAAGCAGGGTTGTCAAACAGGATGGCATCGAACTGACCGGCATCTCGGGCTGGCCGCGGTTGCCGGCCGGCGAAACCTTGTTTCTCGCCGAGCAGCAACGCATGCTATGGCTCGGCAATTCCGCCGCACTCACCAGCCAGGCCGCCAAAGGCCCCGTCTCGACGGGCAACCGCCGTTACGAGGCACTGCGTCATCCGCGGCTTAACGAGCCATCGGATTTGCTGCTGCTCGATTTGGCAGAAATTCGCCGCGCGGCCGACAAGGGGGCCGCGACAAACAGTCGCAGCTTTTTGAACTCGGGCAAGCTGGCCAAACTGCTCCCCTTGGCCGATTTGGCCGATGGCCTGCTTCTGCAAGTGCAGTGCGATGCCGCTTGCACTGCCATCGCGCTGCATATCGCCTGCGATTGACCACGCCGGGCCCGCGCTGGCCAACAAGCGGGTGACGCGCCTCGGTTATGCGCTTATGATTGGGGTGCATCATAAAGCCGCGACCGTTGGTTGCGCGGCGCGACCAACGGTCGTGGCCCTATGGGGCAATTGCAATGGAATGGTCATTCTGGGAGCGATGCGATGCGCAAGTTGCTGATTCTTCTACTGCCCGCGTGCTGGCTGGCAACGGCAGCCGTGGTCTTTGCGCAAGCGCCGGCCAACCCTCAAGGCGCTCAGCAGCCTGCCACCACACCGCCGCCGCAACGGCAGCAGCGTCGTGAGGGGCTGCAAAACCTGGGCGGCCAGGTGTTCAATCTCTTGGGCGGCGCCGGCGGGCAAGCGGCGCCCGCACAGCCGCTGGACATTGGCCGGCTGAACTCGGCGATCCCGGCCATGCTGGGTCAATTGGCCCGCGGCGATGCGGCGATCGAATCCTGGGGCTTGTACTTCGATCCCAGTGGCAGCGATCTGGGGCAGGATCGGCTGGCCATCGTCACCGACCTGGCCTTGCGCCAAACGGCATGGACGGCCGAAACCACGCGCGTGCATCTCGAAGTGCGAGCGCGGGCCGATGTGCGCACGCCGGGAGCCGCGAAGGCGGCGATCGATTTTCGTCTGATTCTGGATACGCCGGCACATGCGGCCGCCGATTATGCGGCCCGGCAGTTTCAAGCCAAGCGGTGCGGCAGTCCGCCCACGGTGGCCACCGGCGCCCAGGATTATTTCATCGCGCGGTTTTGCGAAAAGCTCGGCCGCACGCCGCCGCTGGCCGATTTCGAAGAGCTGGCCGACCTGACGCAATACATCGCGGCCTTGCGGTTTTTGGCCCAGAACGACGAGATCGATCGCTTGAAGTCGGCCCTGGCCAGCGCCGCCACCGACCAGCAGCGGCAAGCGTTGGCGAGCGAACTGGCCAACCAGCGCGTGGGCCGCGATCGTCTGGCCGCCACGAAACTACAAGTTGTCCGCGATCCGTACGGCCGCGCGCAAGCCATCACGCTGGCGCTCGCCAACGTGGAAGTCGGCTCGATCCTGTTTGCTCAGCGGGTCGACGTGGCGATTGCCCCGCGCAATATCACGCTCAGCGGCCAGGCCGAAGTTCGCAAGGGCGTCGAACTGTACGCGCTCGCGAAGCCGCTGATCGTGCTCACACTCAATCGCCTGGCGCAGCGCGACCCGGCCACGGTGGCCCAGCAGCAGGCCTGGCTGCAATCGATTTGGAATCGCATCCGGCCGATCCTGATTGGCTTGGCTCCTCCGGCACCGGTGCCGCCCGCCGCTCCCGAAACGCTGCCGCCGCCGGCTCAGCCCGGTCAGCCGACGCCCGCGCCGGCTCCGGCTCCCGCTCCGCGTCCGGCGCCGCTGCCCGCGCCGGGCAATTAAACGGGGGCCAGCAGCTTTGAATCTCGCAGACCCGTTCCACGACGCCGCCGTGCTCGTCACCGGTGGGCTGGGTTTTATCGGCAGCAACCTGGCCATCAAGCTGGCTCAATACGGCGCCCGTGTCACGCTGCTCGATTCGCTGGTGCCGCAGTTCGGCGGCAATTTTTTCAACATCGCTTCGATCCGCAACCAGGTGCGGGTCAACATCTCGGATATGCGCGACCCGAACAGCTTGGACTTCCTCGTCCAAGGACAGGACTACATCTTTAATCTGGCCGGCCAGGTGAGCCACGGCGACAGCATGCGCGATCCGCAATTGGATCTGGCCGTGAATTGCGTGTCGACGATGAACCTGGTCGAGGCCTGCCGCAAACACAATCCTCGCGCCCGCATGGTTTACACTTCGACGCGCCAGGTCTACGGGCGGCCGCAGCGCGTGCCGGTCACCGAAGACCACCCGACGGTACCGATCGACGTCAACGGCATCAACAAGCTGGCCGCCGAGTATTACCACCTGCTGTATCACGGCACGTACGGCGTCCGCTCGACCGTGCTGCGGCTGACCAACACCTTCGGCCCGCGGCAGCAAATCCGCAGCGATCGCCAGGGTTTCACCGGCATCTTCATTCGCAAGGCGCTGCGTAGTGAGAAGATCAGCCTCTACGGCGGCGGGTCGCAACTGCGCGACTTCAACTACGTGGACGACGTGGTCAGCGCCCTGTTGCTGGCGGCCGTGACCGACGCGTGCCTGGGCAAGTGCTTCAATCTAGGCGCGCCGCGGCCGTACTCGCTCGTCGAATTCGTCGAACTGCTTAAGCAACATGCGTGCTTCGAAATCGAAGCGGCTTCCTTTCCCGACGACAAGCGGATCATCGACATCGGCGACTATTACGGCGACTATTCCCGGTTCGCGGCGGCCACCGGCTGGCGGCCGCAAGTGGACCTGGAAGAAGGCGTGGCCCGGACGATGGCCTTCTATCGCGAGCATAAAGAAGTGTATTGGCAATGAGCAGCCAGGGCACGTCGATCCGCATGTTCGATTATCGCGAGCAGTACGCCGCGATCGAAGCGGAGGTGCTGGAAGCGATTCGCCAGGTGCTCAACTCAGGCAGCTTGATCCTCGGCCCGCGCGTGCGCGCATTCGAGGAAAACTTCTGCCGCTATTTGGGCGTCGATGGATTTGGCGTGGGAGTGGGCAACGGCACCGACGCGCTGGCCATTGCCCTGCGAGCGCTGGAGATCGGCCCGGGCGACGAAGTGCTGACCGTGGCCAACACGGCGATTCCCACGGTCGCCGCGATTCGCATGGCCGGCGCCACGCCGGTTTTTAGCGACATTGACCCTCGCACGCTGCTGCTCGATCCCCGAACAGCCGCCGAGCGGATCACGGCCAAGACGCGCGCCATCATACCGGTACACTTGTACGGCAACATGGCCGAGATGCCAGCCATTTGCGAACTAGCCCGGCGGCATGGGCTGCATGTGATCGAAGATTGTGCCCAAAGTTGCGGCTCGACGCTTGGGGGCCAGGCCAGTGGCACGCTGGGTGACATCGGTTGTTTTTCCTTCTATCCGACCAAGAATCTCGGGGCTTACGGCGACGCCGGGCTGTGCTTCACGCGCGACGCGGGCCTGGCCGAGCGCATGCGGCAGATCCGCACGTACGGTTGTGCCGATGGTTATGATGCCCAGCGCGAGGGCGTGAACAGCCGGTTGGACGAATTGCAGGCGGCCATTCTGGACGTCAAACTGCGGCACTTGAGCGCCTGGCTGGCTGGGCGACAACGCGTGGCTGAATGGTATGACCAACAGTTGCGTCCCGACATCGTCCGGCCGAGCACGACGCCCGGTGCCAAGCACAGCCACCACTTGTACGTGATCCAAACTGCGCGCCGCGCTGCGCTCATCGAGCGGCTGCAGGCCGAGGGCATCGGCTTCGGGATTCATTATCCCAAGTCTATCCATCGGATGCGCGCCTACGACTTCCTGGGCTACGCCAGCGGTTCGCTGCCGCATACCGAACGCGCGGCCGAGGAAGTGCTCTCGCTGCCGTGTTATCCCGAACTGCCGCCCGAAGCCGTCGAGCGCGTGGCCGCCGTGGTCAATCAAGTGCTGGGCTGACGGCCGAATTATGCGGCGCGGCGGTTCTGCACGTCGGCCTCGATGACGCGATCGATGACAAAGGCCGGGCGATCGAGCAGCGATTGCTGGCACGCCCAAACGGAACTGCCCACCCAGCTCGTGGCCAGAAGCTGCAAGCCGCTGAAGCCGGTGATCGCCGCCAGCAGCAGATTGCGATCGCGATGCGCCGGCGAGAAGGCGAAGAGCGACAGCAATGCTCCGGCCACCGCCAGCAAGCTGAGCAGCAATCCAATCGCCTGCACGATCCGCAGCGGCGCTCGCGAAAAGGTCCAAATGGCGTCGGCCGCCAGACGCATGCGTTTGCCCAGCGTCCACATCGAGCGGCCGTAGCGGGCCAATCTTTTACCTCGATTGTATGAGATCAGCACCGGCTCGAAGCCCAGCCAGATGATCTCGCCGGCCAGATAGCAAGGCCGCCGCAGGGCAACCAGCCGCTCGACCAGTTGCCGATCGAGCAGGCAGCAATCAAAACCCCCGACCGGCATGCCGGCTAGCGCGAGCCGCCGGAAAAACGCGTAAAACAGCGCCGCGCCGAGCTTGGCCGGCCACGGATCGTCGCGCCGCGAGCGGACGGCCAGCACGGCCTTGGCGCCTTGCTGCCAGGCCGCGACTAGCGGCACGAGAATCTCCGGCGGATCCTGCAAGTCGGCCGCGATCACGGCCATCGCATCGCCGCGGGCCTGCGACCAGCCCGCCACGATCGCAGCCTGCGAGCCAAAATTGCGCGACAGTCGCACGATGCGAATCCGCCCGTCGAGCCGTTGCAAGTCTTCGAGCACGGCGAGCGAACGGTCGGTCGATCCATCGTCGACAAAGACGAATTCCCAGCGAGCCTCCGGCCTGCCGGCTGTCACCTGCCGCAGCCGCTCGTGCAGATCGGCCAGGCTCGTCGCGTTCTGAAACACCGGCACGACGACCGAGACGAGCGGCGAGTTGAGTGGTGGCGGCATGAGATTCTTTTCGCCTACGTTGCTCGGGCTTGCCCGTCACGACACGCCGACCAGCGCCGGAGGATTGAAACTCGCCGGCTTGACAGCCCGGCGCGCGTGCCAGAGCCGCACCAGCATCACTATTGGAAACGTCTGAACCACGATCAGCGGCACGTACAAACCATCGTACGGTAGGTAAATCACCGAGATCGTTGCCGTATAAACCACGACGATCCATTGCAGCCTGGCACTGCGGCACGCCACGGCCAGCGGCAGCAGCCAAGTGGCATACCAAGGCTGAAACCAGCCCATGCCCAGGCATTCAAAGACCAGCAAGAACACCAGGCCGTCTTGCACCACGCGCGTGACGTTGCGGGCACGCAGAGCGAACCCAGCAGCCAACACGAGCAACACGATCCGGCTCGCCAGCAACACCAACCAAAACAGCGCCGGCCCGGATTGCGGATCAATCAGTTTTCCCGCGGCGACGATGACCGCGGCCAGGGAGTTGGTCAGATAGTCGAGGCTGGCTGTGCTCGCCAGCAGAGCGGGCGCCAGGGTTGCGGTGCCGCGCCAGAACGGGGCATACAGCACCACTCCGACCGCCGCCAGCGCGAGGCCCATCAACAGGCTGCGTCCGAGTCGTTGACGCCCGACGCACAGGCCATACAAGCCGATCACCGGCAAAGCGGCGAATTTGAGGTAGAGGCCGGCCATCAGTGCCGCGGCGGCCAGCCATTGGCGCTGGCGCGACGCCGCCCAAACAAAGGCGGTCAAAGCCAGCACCAGCAGGCCGTCGTTGTGTGCCTGGCCGCTTACCTCCCAGGCCAGCAGCGGATTCCAAGCCAGCAGGATAAACGCCTGCGCGGCGTGCTTGGGCGATAGGCACGAGCGGCAAAAATCGTAGGCCAGCAGCACCGTGACTAGCGAACAGGCAAGCAAGACCAGCTTGAACAGCAGCATCGGGATCACCACTCCCGACGGCCACGCCGCCAGCGCGTCGATCATCGTGGTCAGTGGCCCATAGCACGTGTGCCAGTGCATCCACGTGCTGCCCACGTAAGGCACGATCGGATCGGCGCCCAGGTCGGCCGCAACGTCGTGAAACGGATTGAGCCCGACCAGCATCTCCCGGCCAAATGCAAGATTCGCAAAAATATCGTTCGAAGTGCAGGGGAGTGCGGCAAAGCAGACGGCGTGCATCACCAGGGCCAGCGGCAACAGGCCGGCCAGCGGTTGTCGCGCCGCCGTCAACCAGGCTTTTAGAAACCAGACTCCCGCACCCGCCAGCCCGAGGCCGACGAGCGTGCCGCAGCCGATCCTTTGCAACGCGGAGATTTGTAGATCGTCGACCTTTAGCGTCCCGCACAGAGCCCTGCTGAGCCAGGATGCTAGCACCGCCCCCAGCAGGCAGAGCGTGATCGCTCGTCCGCAACGCGCGAGCGGAGCGGTTGGAGTGCGAACCATTGCGCAAAATTCCCTGGCTGCGTGTGGCATGTTTTCCAGCCCGGCATCTCGCAAGCGCCGCTCACTCACTTCTCGCCGCGCGGTTTGCTGGCAGCTAGCGACGCTGGCCGAAGTGCCCTTTGCCAACAAAGCGGGAGTATCGTGTCAATTTCATTTCTCGGCCAGCCGAATCCAGCCGATCTTAGAGTGCCGCGTAAGTGAGGTTGACTTTAACGCCGCTTGCAACGTATGCATTGCGACGACTTCGGCCCCCCTTTCGGTCTGGGCTTCATTTACGGAACGTCATGGATCACGACGTATACGCCGCCGGGCATGAATTTGCCTTGCGCCCGATCCGGTTGTCGGATGCGCCGCTGGTTGTCCAGTTGCGATCGGACGCCGCCAGGGCCCAATTCTTGAACCCGGTCTCGGCCGCGGTCGCCGACCAAGAGGCCTATCTGCGCGACTATCTCGGCCGGCCTGGCGATTTGTACTTCGTGGTGGAAAGCCAGCAGCCGGTGCGGCCCGAAGGGCTGATCGCCTTGTACGACATCGATCCGGTGTCGCGCCGTGCGGAAGTCGGGCGTTGGATCCTGCGGCCGGGGTCGACGGCCGCGGTGGAAAGCATGTGGCTCGTGTACCGCGTGGCCTTCGACGTGCTCGGCGTGGCCGAGGTGTTTTGCCGCACGGTGGCGGAAAACACGCACGCGCTGTCGTTTCACGACTCGTGCGGACTCCAGCGCACGCGAGTTTGGCCCCATGACGTGCGGCTGGGCGAGCGCTGGTTCGACCGCATCGAACACGCCTTGTCGTCCGCCGCGTGGCCGGTCGTGGAAGCAAAACTGTCGCAATTGGCTCGTACTCTCGCAGGCCGAGGTCACGCATGCCAGGCAGCCTGAGCTGGTTTCGCCAGCGTCTCGAACGCCATCGGACAACAACGGCTGCCGTCTGGCACGATACCGAAGTCAGCTACGGCGAGCTGCTCGACCGCGTCGACAGTTGGCGCCAGCGCCTTGCCGACCGCGGACTCTCGACAGGCGACGTCTGCGCCATCATCGGCGACGACAGCATCGACGCCTGCGCGGTCCTGCTGGCCGCGCTGTTTGACGAGATGATTGCCGTTCCACTTTGTTCGCTTTCGCCGGACCGTTATCCGTACTGCATCGATACCTCGCAAGCCCGGGCCGTGATCGACTGCCGCGCTGCGGCCGCCGACGTGACTCTGCACACGGCGCGTACGGCGGCCGCTTCGCATCCGCTGTTTGATGCGCTGCGCAGCCAGCCGGCGCCGGGGTTGGTGCTATTCTCTTCCGGCTCGAGCGGCGAGCCGAAGGCCGTGCTCTGGGACGCCCAGCGGCTGGTCGCCCGGCACCGCGAGGTGCGCCGTGCGTATCGCACGCTCGTGTTCCTGCGGCTGGATCATATCGGCGGCATCAACACGTTGTTCCACGTGCTGTGCGGCGGCCAGACGCTGGTCGTCAGCAACCGCCGCGACGTGGAGGGCGTGTGCCAGGCAATCGAGCACCAGCGCATCGAGCTGCTGCCGACAACGCCCACCTTCCTCAAGATGCTGCTCTTGTCCGGCGCGGCCGAGCGCTTCGACCTTACGTCGCTCGGCAAAATCACGTACGGCACCGAGACCATTCATCCGGGTGTGTTGCAAGCCTTGGCGGCGGCCCTGCCGGGTGTCGACTTCAAGCAGACGTACGGCCTGTCCGAGTTGGGGATTCTGGCCACCCAATCACGCCAGCGCGATTCCGTATGGGTCAAACTGGGCGGCGACGGAGTGGAGACGCGCGTGGTCGAAGGTCAGCTCTGGATCCGCACGACAAGCGCCATGCTCGGCTATCTCAATCATCCGTCGCCGTTCGATGCGGAAGGCTGGTTCAACACGCGCGACGCCGTCGAGATCGAGGGCGAGTACGTCCGCATTCTCGGCCGCACCAGCGACATCATCAACGTGGCGGGCGAAAAGGTGTACCCGGCCGAAGTCGAAGACGTGCTGCTGGCGGCCGGCAATGTGCGCGAAGCGGCCGTCTGCGGACGGTCCAACCCGATCACCGGCCAGGTGGTTACGGCGCGAGTCGCGCTCGTCGATCCCGAGCCGCAGCACGTCGCCCAGCGCCGGTTGATTACCTTCTGCCGCGGCAGGTTGGCGCCGTTCCAGGTGCCGATGCTGATCGAGTTCACGTCCGACGGCTTGCACACCGAGCGCGGCAAGACCGTGCGGCGAATCGATGGAATCGCTGCATGAATCCAGCGCCAACTGCACTGGTGAGCGGAGGCAGCCGCGGCTTGGGCGCGGCACTGGTGCAAGCGCTGTTGGATGCCGGCTGGCGCGTGGCCACGTTCAGCCGCCAGCCGACGCCCTTCATCGAGCGCTGCCGCCAGCAGCGGGACGGCGCGTTCGACTGGCAAGCGCTCGAGGCGGCCGATTTCGACGGGCTGCGCGGCTGGGTTGCCCACGTTCGCGACCGCTGGGATCGCATCGACGCGCTGGTGAACAATTCGGCCGTCAGCCGCGAAGGCCGCTTGACGCTGCAAAGCACCGACGACATTCACGCGCTGCTGACCGTGAACCTGGAAAGCGTGATTCATCTCACCCGCGCCGCCGCGCAGACCATGCTCCACCAGCGGCACGGCGCGATCGTCAACATCTCGTCGGTCAACGCCCTGCGCGGCCATACGGGCGTGGCCGTGTACAGCGCCACGAAAGCTGCTTTGGACGGACTGACGCGCAGCTTGGCCCGCGAACTGGGGCCGAGTGGCATTCGCGTCAACTCGGTGGCCCCCGGCTACTTCGCCAGTGCCCTGACCGAAGGCATGCCCGAGGAGCAACGAAAACAGATCGTTCGCCGCACGCCGCTGGGGCGTCTGGCCGAGGCGGAAGACATCGCCGGCGTGGTCCGCTTTTTACTTTCGGACGAGGCCCGCTTCGTGACTGGCCAAACGCTCGTCGTCGACGGCGGGCTGACGTGCTGAGCCGATCGCCGGCCCCGAATCATCACCAGGAGCGAACCGTATGGAAAACGTGCAAACGGCGGTTGTCGAAGAACTGCAACAAGTGGCCGAGCTGCGCGGGCTGAGCCTGCCCAGCACGTCGGCCCGTCAGCATTTGATCGACGACCTGGGACTGAAGTCGCTGGATCTGGCCCACCTGGTGGCCGCACTGGAGCGGCGGCTGCGCGTCGATCCGTTCATCAAGCACGTGCCGATCACGCAGATCCGCACCATTGGCGATTTGTGCGCGGCCTACACCTGCGCCTTGTCCGAACCGAAATAAGAGGCTCCAGCGTGCTCCAATCGCAACGGTCGGTCGCCATCATCGGCTTGTCATGCCGCGTGCCTGGAGCCGAGTCGCCCGGCCAATTCTGGGAAAACCTGCGACAGTCAGTCGACTCGATCCACAGGTTCACGGACGACGAGCTGCTGGCAGCCGGCGTGCCGCCGCCGCTGCTCAATGATCCCGGCTATGTGAAAGCGGCGCCGGTACTGACCGATTACGATGCCTTCGACGCGCCGCTGTTTCGTTATTCTGCGCGCGAAGCCAGCCTGATGGATCCGCAACAGCGGCTGTTTCTCGAGACCTGCTGGGCGACGCTCGAAGACGCCGGCTACGATCCACTGCGCTATGCCGGCACGGTGGGCGTGTTCGCCGGCGGCGGCGGAAACGTCAGCAGCTATTTATTTGCCGAAGCCGCTCAATTCCGGCCGCACTTGGGAGCTACGGCCGGCGTGACGCATTTGGGCAACGACAAAGATTTTCTCGCGACGCGCGTGAGCTACAAGCTCAACCTGCGCGGGCCGGCCGTGGCTGTGCAAACCGCCTGCTCGACGTCGCTCGTGGCGGTCCACCTGGCGTGCCAGTCGATTTTGCTCGGCGAATCGGATATGGCTCTGGCCGGTGGCGTGAGCGTGCGCGTGCCGCACATCAGCGGCTACCTGGCCCGCGAGGGCGACGTGACCTCGCCCGAGGGTATCTGCCGGCCGTTTGGGGCCGGGGCCAATGGCACGGTGTTTGGCAGCGGCGTGGGGGCGGTGCTGCTCAAGAGTTTGGAGCGAGCCGAGGCCGACGGCGACCATATTTACGCGGTCGTGCGGGGTTCGTCCATCAACAACGACGGCGGTGACAAGCTGAGCTACACCGCCTCGAGCGTCGCCGGGCAAGTGGCCTGCATGCAAGCGGCGCTCGCCGCGGCGAGCGTCGACCCGGCCACGATCGACTATGTCGAAGGGCACGGCGCGGCGACCTTGCTCGGCGATCCTTTGGAAATCGAGGCCTTGAACCGGGCTTACGGCCAGCGCCCCACCGGCCGTTGCGCCGTCGGTTCGGTCAAAGGCAATATCGGCCACCTCGAAGCCGCGGCTGGAATCATCGGACTGATCAAAGCCGCGCTGTCACTCGAACACGAGGCCATTCCGCCCAGTCTGCACTGCCAAACTCCCAATCCGCGCATCCACTTCGCAGGCGGACCGTTTCAAGCAGCCGATCGAGTTGCCAGTTGGCCTCGCGGCAACCGGCCGCGGCTGGCGGCGGTGAACAGTCTAGGCGTGGGCGGGACCAACGCGCACGTGATCCTCGAAGAGGCCCCCGCCCGAGCATCATCGCGCGATTCCGACGAAGGCTGCCTGCTGGTCCTTTCGGCCCAAAATCGCGCGGCGCTGAATGAGCTGGCAACTCGCTACACCTCTTTTCTTGAGAACACCATTGGCTCTTGCTGGCTGGACATCTGCTACACGGCATACACCGGCCGCACGCGCCAGCCGCATCGCCTGGCCGTGGTCGCGGTTAATCCGACCGATGCCGCGCGGCAATTGCGAGCCTTTGCCGGAGATGTGTCTCAATCGCTCGTGTGGTACGGCATTGCGGACGGCAGCGACAAGGCACAAGCATCGATTCGGCCGCCTACGACTTTCGGCTGTGAAGTGCATCCACGCTGGACGCACGCGGCCGAGTGTTTCGTCAGCGGCGTGGAACTCGACTGGCCGGAGATCGATCTGGGCGCTGGCGGCCGTCGCCGCGTGTCGCTGCCGACGTACCCGTTTGCCCGAAACAAGTATTGGGTTCAAGAGCCGCCTGCGGCCGCGCCCGCCGTCCCGGCATCGGGCGGCTTGCTCGGCGCGCGGCGCGTCTCGCCTCGCTCGCAGGAAGTTTCGTACGAGTCTTCGCTAACGCTCGACGACATCGCGTTTGTCCGCGACCATCGCATCTACGATCAGATCGTTGTCCCTGGGGCGGCATATCTGTCGCTGGCCTTCACAGCCGCTGGCGACGCCACCAGCATACGGCAGGTGGAATTCATCCGCCCCTGGATCCTCGAAGAGCGCACGCCGTACCGGCTGCAACTCGTCTTCGATCCTAAAAGCGGCGAGCGGCGATTCTCGGTTTTCAGTTGCGAACAAGCGAGCCAGGACGATGGTGGTTGGCAAGAGCGCGTGCAAGGGCACGTGGCCAGCGCGCGACCCGACCCGCAGGCTTGTGCGGTTCCGCAACTGCCCGGGCGGGCCGCCGATGGCGACGGGCAGGAGTTGTACGACCGCTTTGCAGGTCTCGGGCTCGATCTGGGGCCGGCCTTTCGAGCGGTGGGTCGATTCTGGCGCGGCACTGGCGAGCTGTGGGCCGAAATCGTCGCGCCGCAAGCGATCGTGCCCGAGCTGGATCGCTATTGGATGCACCCGGCCGTGCTCGATGGCTGCTTTCAACTCGTGGTGGGCAGCCTGGCTTCGTCGGGCGATGCTCCGTCAGCCTTGTTTTTGCCGCTGAGCGTCGAGGCAATCGAGCGGCATCGTCGCCCGGGGCGGCAGCTTATGTGCCACGTTCGCCTGCACGAGCCGTCCGCTGCCGATGCCTCGGTGGTCACGGCCGACCTCGTGCTTTTCGATTCGCAGGGCGTGCTGGCCGAGTTCCGCGGCTTCACGGCCAAGCGGGCCGAGCGGTTCACCTTTCTGCGTGCCGCCCGGGCCGATCTGGATGAATGGTTGCACGTGCTCAACTGGAAATCCAGCGAAGCGCCGACGACATCTTCTCAACCGGGCTCGTGGCTGGTAGTGGCCGACCAGGCCGGCCTGGCTGCGGAAGTTTGTACGAAGCTGTCTGGCGACACCTGCGTGACGCTTGCCACGCCCGGCACGACCAGCCGCGAGCTAGAGCCCGGCCGCTTCGAATTGCCGTTTCATGACCGGCACGCATGGCGCGAGTTGTTGCTGCAACTTCGGCCGCAGTTGACTGGGATTCTGTGGCTCGCGTCGCTCGATGACGTGGGCGACGAATCGGCTGTCGAGCCGGCGCTGGTTCCGCTGTTGGCGCTCGCGCAAGCCCTTGGCGACCTTGCGGACACGGCCCGCGTGCGGCTATGTGTTGCCACGCGCGGCGCCGAGAATGTCGATTCTTCGGCATTGCCACTAAACCTGTCGGTGGCCGCTTTGCGGGGGGTCCTGCGTGTACTGCCGCACGAGCAGCCAGCGGTCCAAGTGAGCTGTGTGGATCTCGATCCACGCGGGAGTCACCGCGATGCCGAAGTGCTGGCGGCCGAGTTGCGTGGCGGCGATGGCGAATCGTCGGTCGCATATCGCGGCTCGCGGCGCTACGTCGCTCGATTGCAGTCCTGGGCCAGTGCCACGCGCACCGCGCCGCTCGCGCAGCCGCCGGGCGAGAGCGAACTGGTGATCAAACGGCGGGGGAGTCTGGATCAACTCTGCCTGGCGCCGCTATCGCCACGGCCTCTTGGTCCGGGCGACGTGCGTCTGCACGTGGATTCGGCCGGGATGAATTTTCGTGATGTGCTCAACGCCCTGGGACTCTATCCGGGCGAAGCCGGCAAGCTGGGAATGGAGTGTGCCGGCCGCGTCGTGGAAGTCGGTCCCGAGGTTGCGGATTTGCAAGTGGGCGACGAAGTCGTCGCGCTGGCGCAGGGTTCGCTGGCGACGACCGTGGTCACGCCGGCCGCACTCGTCTGCCGTCGGCCGAAGAATCTGACGCCGGCCGAGGCAGCGGCCTGCCCGGTCGTGTTTGCCACCGCGGCATTTGCCTTGCAGCGGCTGGCCCGACTTGAACGCGGTGAGCGCGTGCTGGTACACGGTGCGGCCGGCGGAGTCGGTTGGGCCGTGATGCAACTGGCGCGGCAAACCGGGGCCGAGGTGTTTGCCACCGCCAGCCGCGACAAATGGGCCTATCTCCGCTCGCTGGGCATCGAGCACATTTACGATTCTCGCTCGCTGGCCTTTGCCGAAAACGTGCTGGCCGACACGGCCGGCCACGGCGTCGATCTGGTAGTCAACAGCCTGGCCGGCGAGTTCATCCCGGCCAGCCTGTCGACATTGGCCGCCGGCGGCTCGTTTGTCGAGATCGGCAAGCAAGGCATCTGGTCGGCCGAGCAAGTGCGTGCGCGGCGACCCGACGTGGCGTATCACGTGTTCGCGCTCGATCAACTGATGCACAACTCGCCGGTCGAGGTGGGCCGGGTGTTGCAAGGCATCTGCCGCGACTTGGAGTCGGGCGTCCTCCAGCCGCCGCCGCTGGCCAGCTATCCGCTGACTTCGGCCGCGGCGGCTTTTCGGCGCATGCAGCAAGGCCAGCACGTGGGCAAGCTGGTGATTGGCATGCACTTCGACGGCCAACAGCCGGTGCGGGCCGACGCCACGTACCTGGTGGTCGGTGGACTGGGCGGGCTGGGTGCGACGGTCGTGCGGTGGCTGTGCGATCGCGGGGCCAGGTCGATTGCAATTGTCGGCCGGCGAACTGCCGATGCGGCCATCGAGGCGCAACTGACTCGACTGCGAGCCGGCGGCATTTCCGTGCGGTACTTCGCGGCCGACGTGGCGGACGAATCGCAATTGGCGCGCGTGCTGGATGATTGCCAGCGCACGCTGCCTCCGCTCGCCGGCGTGTTCCAACTCGCCGGCACGCTGGACGATGGGCTGATCGCGCGGCAGAGTGGCCCGCGGATGCAACGCGTGTTCGATCCCAAAATCCGCGGCACCTGGCATCTGCACCGGCTGACGCGGCATATGCCGTTGGATTACTTCGTGGTCTTCTCATCGTGCGTGGCATGGCTGGGCTGGGCCGGCCAGGCTGCTTATGCGGCTGCCAATGCGTGGCTCGAGGGATTGATTCTCGAGCGGCGGCGGCAGGGGCTGCCCGGCGTGAGCATCGCCTGGGGGCCGTGGGAGCAGGCCGGCATGGCCGCCAGACTCAGCGATGCCCAGCGACAGCGCTGGCTCGAGCGCGGGTTTCAGTTCATCGAGCCGGCGCGGGGAGCGGCACTGTTGGGCCGCGTGCTCGAAACCGGTGCTCCCGCGCTCGGCGTGTTTCGCGTGGATTGGGATGCCTATTGCCGGCAAGCGCCGGCCTCGTCACTGCTGCGTGACCTTGAATGCCGCGCGGCGACAGACACCGCCAACCGCACAGCGAACGACGTTGCAAAACAACCCCGGTCAGAAATTCCGCAGCCGCTGGCCGGCGCATCGCCCGAGCGGCTGCGGGCTTCGCTGGAAGGTTTCGTACACGAGCAACTGCGCAGCGTGTTGGGGGTGCCGGCCGACCAGGCCCTCGACCATCGGGCCCGGCTGCCGGAACTGGGACTCGATTCTCTGCTGGCCGTCGAACTGCTCCATCGCCTGCGTACCGGATTGGCTCCGTCGCTGAACGTGCCTTCCTCGCTCTTGTTCGAGCACCCCACTCTGGCGCAAGTAACCGATTTCCTGATGAAGAGCTGCGAGCCGGTTGCGTCCGGCTCACCCTGAGTTTCGGAGTCCCAGCGATCGAACGGGTAAATCCGCCGGCAATCACTGGGCTGCCGGAGCAATGGGTCGATCGGACTGGCCGTCCTGGAACTGGCGCCATTTGTTTTGGAATCCTGGGCGCTCGAAAACTTCCGGGTTGACAATCCCCGATGGCTCGCGCCCGTGACGAAGGTCGAGAATAGAACTCAACGCCGTGCGCCCAAGATCGCGGAAGAGCTCGTCGGTCCAAGCGATGGCGTGTGGGGCCAGGAGCACGTTGTCGAGATCCGCAAAACGCGGCGAAGCAGCCAGCGGCTCGTCCACGAAGCAATCGATCGCCGCCCCGGCGATTTGTCGCGAGCGCAGCGCCTGATCGAGCGCGCATTCATCGACGATCCCGCCACGGGCCGTGTTGATCAGATATGCGGTGGGCTTCATCAGGGCCAATTCACGAGGCCCGAGCAGGCCACGCGTCTGCGGGGTCAGAGGGCAATGCAGACTGACAAAGTCGGCCTGCTTGACGAGCTCGTCCAACGGCACCGAGCGACCGCCGTGTTCCGCGACCGTGGCTTCGGGGACATGCGGATCGAAGACCATCGGGGGCCGCATGCCGAACCCGCTCAGCAGGCGGACCAATTCGCGACCGATCCCGCCGAAGCCAATAATCCCCAGCGTCTGGTCGCGCAGGCCTTGGCCCATGGATTGGCTGCGCTCGTCCCAGCGGGCTTCGCGGACCAGGCGGTCTTTGAGCGGCACGCGGTACGAAAGCGCGAGCATCCACGCCAGCGTCGCTTCGGCGACAGGCCGGTCGACGGCGCCACGGGCAATGGTCAACAGAACGTCGCGCTCGGTACAGGCGGCCACGTCAACGGTGTCGTAGCCCACGCCGAAACGCGCCAACACGAGCAAGCCGCCGGCCTGCTGCAAGCTCCGCGCCGTGACGCGCGGGCTCAATACCAACACCGCTTGGGCATCGGCAAGCTGATCGGGGGACACTTCGGCGAGATGGCGGTCAAATCGCCGAACCTCGACGTCCGGCTTGCCCGCGAGCGCGTCCAGGCCGATGTCGGGGAATCTCACTTTTCCGGCCTCATCGTAGAAGTCGGCGGTCAGCGTAATCGGACAACGAGCACGATGACCGTCCGCGCGGCACGAAGCATCGGTTTCGGTGGTTGCGACACGAACTACTTTCATGGGTTTCCTTCTTGAGTGGCCACCGTTGGCACGCCGGCTTCCATATTTGCGCGGGGCGTGTCATCACGCCCGAGCATGCTGAGATTCTCGCGCATGCCGCGAATCAACAAGCCGGCATCGGTCCCCAGACCGACCACCTGAAAGCCCTGGGCAACTCGTTGCTGCAAATTTTCCTGGCTCGTAGCCATCACGCCGCATGATTTGCCGGCCGCCTGGATACTGTTCTTGAGCTTCAGGATCTCGTCGGCGATGCCGGGACCCTCCCACTGACCACGATAGCCCGCGGAAGCGGAGTAGTCGGCGGGGCCAAAGAAGAAAACCTCGACTCCCTCGACGGCCAGCATGGCGGGCACCTGGCTGGCCGCGCGAACCGTCTCGATGATCGGCACAACGAGGACGTGGTCATTGGCTTCCGTCGCATGCTCCAGGAACGCCTGGCCCCAGACCGTGGCCCGTTCCGCTCCGATCCCACGCATGCCTTCCGGCGGGTAGCGGCAAAAACGGACCGCTTGCCGTAACTGTTCGGCCGACTCGATCCATGGGATCACGATCCCATCGGCGCCCAGGTCCAACGCGCGCTTGATCAGCCCCCCATTGAGCTCCGCGATCCGTACGAGCACGACGGTCGAACTGCGAACGGCGGCCCGCAGGTGGGCAACGATCTCTTGCCAGTCCAGATGGCCGTGCTCGGCATCGACGACCACCCAGTCCAGGCCGAGCGCCACCGCGATTTCGGTGATGCTCGGCGAATCGAGCGTGACCCACAGCCCGATCGCCGGCCGGTGGGCGGCAAGGCCGCGTCGAAAACCGCTGATGGCTGCGATGTTCATGCGCTTGACAGTAACGAAGTCCCCTCGCCGCTGCAAAGGCGAAGCGATTCCCAGGTGTAAACGCCTGGGCTACGGAAAACCGTTAGCCGCGCATCGGGGCCGAAGTGGCGCCATAACCGCCGCACAACCTCGTTGCGGCCGGGCGGGGGCGAGCCTAAACTGATGATCTGCAAAACAGGCCGCGGGCATGGCCCGGCGTCCCGCCTTCCCCCCCCAATTACGAACCGCGGCACCGTCGTGCCGGCGTGGCTCACCCCCCTGAACAATCTGCGGTAACGGGAGACATCATCTTATGCGTTGGACTTTTCGCAGGTATTGGCTGCCGGTGGCAGCACTGGCCACTGTGGCGTGCATGTTGCCTTGGGCCCTTTCGCCAGCCGCGGCCGAGGGTGTTCAGCAGGCTGGCGAAGACGGCTTCGTTTCGATCTTCGACGGCGAGTCGCTGAAAGGCTGGGACGGCAATCCCGACTTCTGGCGCGTGGAAGACGGTACGATCACCGGCCAGACCACGGCCGAAAAACCGACCAAGGGCAACACGTTCATCATTTGGCGCGGCGGCCAGTTGGGCGATTTCGAGCTGAAAATCGACTTCAAGCTCACGAACCACAACTCGGGCGTGCAGTACCGCAGCTTCGAAGTGCCCGACCAGAAGTGGGTTGTCGGCGGCTACCAGGCCGACTGCGACGGCGACCGCAAGTACACCGGGGCGATTTACGGCGAGAAGTTCCGCGGCTTGCTGGCACTGCGCGGCCAAAAGACCGTCGTCGGCGAAAACCATAAGCCCAAGGTCGTGGGCAGCGTGGGCGATCCCGATGAGCTCAAAAGCCACATCAAGACCGACGACTGGAACCATTATCACATCATCGCCAAGGGCTTTCACTTCGTTCAAAAGATCAACGGCGTGACGATGTCGGAAATGACCGACGAGGACGCTGCCCAGCGGCGGGCCAGCGGCATCCTGGCTTTGCAACTGCACGCCGGTCCGCCGATGAAGGTGCAGTTCCGCAACATCCGGCTCAAGCAGTCGGCCATGGCTTCGCAAGCTTCGATCCCGCCAGGCAGTATCCAAGTCGACGGCCGGAAAAAGATCGTGTTCGTGGCCGGCACGCCGAGTCATGGATTCGGCCAGCACGAGCATCGGGCGGGTTGCATGCTGCTGGCCAAGGCGCTCAACGACAGCGGTTTGGTCCAGGCCAAAGTTACCGCCGGCGGCTGGCCGACGGACGAGTCGGTGCTGGATGATGCCGACGCGATCGTGATCTACGCCGACGGCGGAGCCAAGCACCCGATGATTTCCAACTCGCAGCATCCGCAGAGCCTGGAGCATCTCGGCAAGCTGATGCACAAGGGCGTGGGCCTGGTTTGCATTCATTATGCGGTGGAAGTGCCCAAGGGACTGGCGGGCGACGCCTTGCTGGACTTTATCGGTGGCTACTTCGAGCCGTTTTGGTCGGTCAATCCGCACTGGGTGGCCGACTACAAAAGCTTGCCCGATCACGCGATTGCCCGCGGCGTGAAGCCGTTTGGCATCAACGACGAGTGGTACTATCACATGCGCTTTCGGCCGGGCATGGTTGGCGTGACGCCGATCCTCACAGCCGTGGCGCCGGCCAGCTCGCTCAGTCGGCCCGACGGCGCGCACAGTGGTAATCCCGACGTGCGCGAAGCCGTGAAAAACGGCGAACCGCAGCACATGGCCTGGGCTTGCCAGCGGGCCGATGGCGGCCGCGGCTTTGGCTTCACCGGCGGGCACTTTCATTGGAACTGGGGTGACGACGATTTCCGCAAGACCGTGCTCAATGCCATCGTCTGGAGCGCCAAGCTCGACGTGCCCGTCGACGGCGTGCCGTCGAAAACGCCCACCATCGACGAGCTGCTGGCCAATCTCGATCCGAAGAAGAAACCGGCCGACTTCGATCCCGCCAAAATCCAAAAGCAACTGGACGAGCTGAATCAACGCTGAATGACAGTAGAACCACGTCTCTATCTTGCAATTGGGAGAGGAACACTAATTATCACGAATTCCCGCTAATTCCGATTAGTGTTAATTAGCGCCGATTAGTGTTCCTTTGTCTTTTTCATTCCTCCTTCCGCATTTCCTTTCCACCCGGACCTCCCCTCCATGATTCGTGTCGCTTCCCTCGCGGCTCTCGCCATTGCGTTGTGGTCTTCGAACTTTGCCTGTGCTGAAACCAAGTCGCCGCCGGCAGCTGGCGGCCGGCCAGCCGATGCGGTTGCCGCGCTGGACGTGGCGCCGGGCTTGGAGGCCACGCTGTTTGCCGCCGAGCCGATGCTCTTGAGTCCCTCGGATATCGACGTCGATCATTTGGGTCGCATCTGGGTGTGCGAAGTCGTCAACTATCGGCATCGCAACGGCACCCGGCCCGAGGGCGATCGCATTCTGATTCTCGAAGACACCGACCACGACGGCCGGGCCGACAAGCAGACGGTCTTCTATCAGGGCCGCGACATCGATACGGCACTGGGCATCTGCGTCCTGGGCAATCGCGTGATCGTGTCGGTAGCGCCGGACATTTTTATTCTGACCGACGTCGATGGCGACGGCCGGGCCGACAAAAAGGAGTCGCTGTTCACCAAGACCGGCCAGGCGCAGCACGATCATTCGACGCACGCCTTCGTGTTTGGGCCCGACGGCCGGCTGTACTGGAACATGGGCAACTCCGGCAAGGCCGTGTTCGACAAGCAGGGCCAGCCGGTGGTCGATCTTTATGGCCGCGCCGTGGTCGATAGCGGCAAGCCGTTTCGCGATGGCATGGCCATGAGCTGCGGCATGGATGGTAGCCGGTTCGAGGTGCTGGGCTACAACTTTCGCAACGATTACGAGTTGGCCGTCGACGCCTTCGGCACGGTCTGGCAATCGGACAACGACGACGACGGCAACCGCGGCGTGCGGATCAACTACGTGATGGAGCACGGCAATTTTGGCTACAAGGATGAGCTGACCGGCGCCGGCTGGAAGACGCCGCGCACGAATCTCGAAGCCGACGTCCCGCACCAGCATTGGCATCAGAACGATCCCGGCGTCGTGCCCAACGTGCTGCTCACCGGCGGCGGCTCGCCGACCGGCATCTGCGTGTACGAAGGCGAGTTGCTGCCGCCGGTGTTCCGCGGACAGCTTATCCATTGCGACGCCGGCCCGAATGTTTGCCGAGCCTACACGCTCCAGCCCGACGGTGCTGGTTACAAGGCCGAGATCGTCAATATTCTCGACGGGAAGCGGGACCAGTGGTTCCGGCCGTCGGATGTGTGCGTCGCGCCCGACGGTTCGCTGATCGTGGCCGACTGGTACGACCCCGGCGTGGGCGGACACCGCATGGGCGACGTGGACAAGGGCCGCATCTTCCGCGTGGCCCCGCCGGGTGCCCGCTACGTGATGCCGAAATACGACTTCAGCACGCCAGCCGGTGCGGCGGATGCGCTCAAGAGTCCCAATCTCGCAGCCCGCTACCTGGCCTGGACTGCGCTGGAGTCGATGCACGAGAAGGCCGAGCCCGAGCTGCTCAAGCTGTATGCTTCGGCCAATCCGCGCTGGCGTGCCCGGGCACTCTGGCTGCTGGCGCGTCTGCCGGCCAGCGGGAAGCAGCATCTTGAGCGAGCGCTAAAGGACGCCGACGCAAACATTCGCATTGCCGCCTTGCGAGCCGTGCGCGAGCTGCAAGGCGAACTGCCGCCGGCCGTGAAACTGCTGGCCCACGATGCTTCGCCGCAGGTGCGCCGCGAATGTGCGCTGGCGCTGTATCACGACTCTTCGGCCGAGGCTGCGAAGCTGTGGGCCGAGTTGGCCTCGCAGCACGACGGACGCGACCGGTGGTATCTCGAAGCCCTGGGCATCGGCGCCGACGGCCAATGGGACGCCTGTCTGGCCGCGTGGCTGGCCAAAGTCAACGACCAGTGGAACACGCCGGCCGGGCGCGACATCATCTGGCGCTCGCGAGGCTCGCATACGGCCGAGTACCTGGCCCGGATCATTGCCGATCCGGCCACGACCCGCGAGGAGCTGCCGCGTTACTTTCGGGCCTTTGACTTCCAGGCGACCGGCACGCGCGAGGCGCTGGTGCGATTGCTGGCGATGGGCAACGCGGGCGATGACAAACGCCAGGCATATATCATGGCCGAAAGTCTGAGCCGGTTTCCCAGCGACGCGCAATCGAAGCAAGAGCTGGCCCCGATTTTGGCGCGCGTGCTCGCCCGCGTGGAAGGCACCGAGGAATTCGTCCACCTGGTCGACAAGTTCTCGCTGGCCGACCGCTATCCGCAAGTCCTGACCATCGCGCTGGCGCACCCCGACGAGCAATTGGGGATCGATGCCGTGCGCATCTTGCTAGCCAAGAAGGAGTGGAAACTGCTGGCCGCAGCGTTGAAGGATTCCCAGCAGGCGGCTAGTACCGTGCAGGTGTTGGGGAATTCCGAAAGTGCTGGCGCGGCCGGCCTGCTGCGCCGCGTGGTGACCGATGCCCAGCAGCCGCTCGAGCTGCGGCAAGCCGCCACCCGGGCCCTGGCCCGCTCGCGCAACGGCGGTATGCAGCTTGTCGAGATGGCCGAAAAGAAAACGCTCGACGCGGCCCTGTTGCCGACGGCCGGCTTCGCCTTGCACGCGGCCGGTTATGGCAATCTCAAAGCCCAGGTCGACCGGCTGTTTCCGCTGCCGCCCAGCAAGGATGCCAAGCCGCTGCCGCCCGTGGCCGAACTGCTTCAGCGGAAGGGAGATAGCCGGCGGGGCAAGGTCGTGTTCGAAACCACCGGCACCTGCGCCAAATGCCACATTGTGGGTGGCCAGGGCAAGGAAGTCGGCCCCAATCTGTCCGAAATCGGCGGCAAGCTCAGCCGCGAAGCGCTTTTCGAATCGATCCTTTATCCCAGCGCCGGAATCAGTCACAATTATGAAGCCTACACGCTGGTCACCACCGACGGCACGGTGGCCACGGGCATTGTCACTTCGCAAACGCCCGAGGCCGTGACCATCAAAGGCATCGACGCCATCGTGCGCAGCTACAAGCGGTCGGAAGTCGAGCAACTGGAGAAGCAAAAGTTGTCACTCATGCCGGCCGATTTGCAGAAACTTTTGACCGCCGACGAACTCGTCGACGTGGTGCAGTATCTCGGAACGCTCAAGCCGGCCAAGCCCAGCAGCAAAACGGCGGCACGCTAGAATTCAAACCCTCGACGAAAGGTTCAAGATATGGACGCCAGTGGAAATCAAAATGCGGCGGATCTCGGTAATCGCTGGTCGCGGCGGCATCTGTTGTCGCTGGCTGCGGCCGGAGCGGCGGGCATGACGCAGATTCCAAAGGTCGCCGCCGCCGCGGTGCAGTCGCCGGCTGTGAAGAACGGCCGGATCAAGCAGTCGATCGTGTTCTGGTGCTTCAACGTTGCCGGCGAACGGTGGGACATCGAAACGATGTGCCGCGTGACCAAGGGTTTGGGCTGCCCCTCGGTCGAAATCGTCGACCCGAAGGAATGGGGCGTGCTCAAGCAGCACGGGCTAATCTGCGCCATTGCTCCCAACGGCATGCCCGGCGCCCCGTTCATGAAGGGCTTTAATAATCCCAAGTACCATGACGAGGTGATTGCCCGCACGAAGAAAACGATCGACGCCTGCGCCGATGCCGGCTTCCCCAGCGTGATTGCCTTCACCGGCTACAAATGGCGCGATGCCGAAGACCCCAAAAGCGGCGAGATCAGTCGCGAAGAGGGGGCCGACAACTGCGTGGCAGGGCTGAAAAAGATCATGCCCTACGCCGAGGAAAAAGGCGTGACCATCTGCGTCGAGCATCTCAACACGCGCGACAATACGCATCCCATGAAAGGCCATCCCGGCTACCAGGGCGACGACGTCGACTACGTGGCCGAAATCCTGCGCCGCGTCGATTCGCCGCGGGCGAAGTTGCTGTTCGACGTCTATCACGTGCAGATCATGAACGGCGACATCATTCGCCGCATCGGTCAGCTCAAGGACGTCATCGGCCACGTACACACGGCCGGCGTGCCCGGCCGCGGCGAGCTGGATGCCGACCAGGAAGTGCAGTATCCGCCGATCATGCGCAAGCTGCTGGAAGTCGGCTACACCGGCTACGTGGGCCAGGAGTTCATTCCCACCCGCAACCCGCTGGAAGGCCTGCAACAGGCCATCTCCCTGTGCGACGTGTGAGCGTCTCGAAATAAGTTCTGAAGCACTCGAGCCATCGGGGGGCGGAAGATGCGAACGTATGGGTTGCTGCTGCTGGGCCTGCTGGCCGTCGGCTGCTCGAAAAGCGAACCGCTCGAGAAGGACAATCGCGCCGTCAGCGTTTGGGCTGCGGCCAGTGCGGCGGGCACGGTCGACGATCTCGACGACGATTTTGAGAACGAGACCGGCATCGACGTCGAAGTGGTGCCGGGCCCGTCCAGCGGGCTGGCCAAGCAGATTGTCGAGGGCGCCAAGGCCGACCTGTTTCTATCGGCCGACAAGGAAATGGCCGACTACTTGGCCCAGAAGGGGCTGGTCGCCAAACGCAAAGATCTGCTCACCAACAAGCTGGTGGTGATCATTGCCTCGGATTCCCCGCTCCAGATCACGCAATTGTCGGATCTGACCGACAAGCAGGTGCGGCGCATCGCGCTGGCCGAGCCCAAGGTGCCGGCCGGCGAATATGCGCGGCAGGCGCTGAAAAATGCCGGCGTGCTGGATGCGGTCGAGAAGAAGTCGATCGGCGGCGTCGACGTGTTGGCCACGCTCAAGTACGTGGCGCTGCACGAGGCCGATGCGGGTATCGTCTACTGGAGCGATACGCTGGGAAACTCGAAGGTGCAGGTGGCCTACGATATTCCCGACAAGATGCACGAACCGATTGTGTATCCCCTGGTCTTGCTCAAGCAGGGCGCCAATCGGGAGAACGTCCGCCGCTTCTACGATTATTTGAGCTCGCCCAAGGCGGGAGACAAGTTCCGCTCGGCCGGTTTCGACACGATCGACACGGGCGAAATGCTCTACTACAAGCAATGAGCCCCCGTCTTCGTGCGATGAGCCCTGCTTTGATGCAATGAGTCTGATCGAGTTCGATTGCCGGCTGCGCTATCCTTCCGGCTTCCTGGTGGACGCAGCCTTTGCCTCCGACAGCCCGGTCACGGTGCTGTTTGGTCCCTCGGGCAGCGGCAAGACCTCGATTCTGTCGATGATCGCCGGCTTGCGCAGGCCCGAGGCGGGCATCATCCGCTGCCGCCAACGCGAGCTGTTCAATTCGACCACCGGCGTCAACCTGCCGCCGGAAGCGCGCAAGATGGGCTATGTCTTTCAGGAGCGGCTGCTGTTTCCGCATCTGAACGTGCGCGAGAACTTGCTGTACGGAGCGCGGCGCCGGCAGCGCGCGGCGCGCACCTTCGACTTGCAGCACGTGGTCGACGTCTTCGAACTCGGCGAGCTGCTGAATCGCGCCCCGCATACGCTCTCCGGAGGTCAGCGGCAGCGCGTCGCCTTGGGCCGGGCCCTGCTCAGCGGTCCCGAACTGTTGCTGCTGGACGAGCCGCTGGTTTCGATCGAAGACGCGCTCAAGGATCGCGTGCTCGAATTTCTCCAGCGCGTGCTCGCCGAGTGGCAAGTGCCCACCATCCTCGTATCGCACGACGCGACCGAGGTCGCACGGCTGGGCCGCACCGTCATCGAGCTGTCGGCCGGCCGCATTGTCCGCTCGCAGCCCACGGAAGGGCAGGCCAAGGGTGCCGTTTGACCGCGAGGTTTGGCCGCTTCGTTTGACCGTGACTGCGTCCATCGCCTAAGCTTCCTTGCTGAACGAACGATCCTCCGACGCCACAGCTTGCGAGACGCCGATGATGCGACACCCGCGAATTTGCACTGCGATCTTTTCTCTTGCCTTGTTCGCGCTGGCAGGCCGTGCCGATGCGGCGGCGCCCGATCCAAAATTGCCGCCGCTGGTAACCGGCCTCAAAAATCCAGAATCGGTCGTCATCGGCCCCGACGGTCGGGTGTTCGTCTCGGTGATCGGCGAGTTCGGGAAACCGGGCGATGGCGCCGTCGTGGTGGTCACGCCCGGCAATGCCGAGCCGTTCACCACGGGCCTGGACGATCCGAAAGGGCTCGTGTTCATCGATCGAAATTTGTATGTCGCCGATGGGCAGAAGATCTTGCGCATCGATCCGTCTGGCAAAGCGTCGGTGTTTGTCGCGGCCGAAGGATTCGGTCGGCCCGTGCGCTTCTTGAATGATCTGGCTGCCGACAAGGCAGGTAATCTGTACGTCTCGGACACCGGCGACCTCAAAGGTCACGAAGGCGCCGTGTATCGCATTTCGTCTGCCGGCAAAGTGACCCTGCTCGTCGATAGCGAGCAGCAGCCGGGCCTGAAAGGTCCCAACGGCCTGCTGGTCGAAGACGGCCAGTTGTGGCTCGCCGATTTCCTGTCGGGCCAGGTCAGCCGCTTGGACCTGGCCAATGACAAGTGGTCGGTCGTCGCTGAAGGACTGCCGGGAACCGACGGCCTGGTGCGCGATCTGGATGGTGTCTTGTACATCAGCCAATGGAGCACGGGCCAGATTTGGGCGCTGCCGCCGGATGCAAAAAAGCCGGAGCTGCTGGCCGAGGGATATCAATCGGCGGCCGATATCGGCCTGGATCAGAAGACCGGCCACTTGCTGGTGCCCGACATGAAGGCCGGGCAACTGCTGACGGCCGCCTTGCGCTCGGGCGTGCCGCGCGACGCCGATCTCACGCCGATGAACGTCCGCGCCGAGCCGGCGTTCGAGCACCTGGAGTTCAATCGCCCGCTGGTGCTCACGCATGCCGGCGATGGCAGCAATCGCGTGTTCGTGGCCTCGCAATTAGGCCGCGTGTTCGTGTTCGCCAACGATCAAGGCGTGAAGCAGTCCGAGCCGTTCTTCGATCTCCACAAAAAAGTTCGCTATTCGGACAAGGAAAACGAAGAAGGCTTTTTGGGGCTGGCCTTTCATCCGCATTTCGCGCAAAACGGCGAGTTCTTCGCGTTTTACACGACCACCGAAACGCCGCACACTTCGGTCCTCTCGAGATTTCGCGCCAGCGGCAAGGACCACGCCCACGCCAGTCCCGACAGCGAACAAGAGCTGCTGCGCATTTCGAAGCCGTATTGGAACCACAACGGCGGAACGCTGGCGTTTGGTCCCGACGGCTACTTGTACATTGGCTTGGGCGATGGCGGCCTAGCCGACGATCCGCACGGCAATGGCCAGAATCTGGATGCCTTGCTCGGTTCGATTCTGCGGATCGACGTCGATAGCAAGGATCCCGGCCTGCCATACGGCATTCCCAAGGACAATCCGTTCGCTGCTCGCCCGCCGGCCCGGCCCGAAATCTATGCCTACGGGGTGCGCAATATCTGGCGGCTGGCATTCGACCGGCAAACCGGCGATTGCTGGGCGGCCGACGTGGGCCAGAACATCTGGGAAGAAATTGACCTGATCCGGCCCGGCGGCAATTACGGCTGGAACCTGCGCGAAGGGATGCACCGCTTCCGCGACATCGGCTCGCCGCCGCGGCCCGATCTGATCGAGCCGATTTGGGAGTATCACCACGACATCGGCAAGTCGATCACCGGCGGTTGCGTGTACCGCGGCAAGCGCGTACCGCAATTGAACGGCATGTATTTGTACGGCGATTACGTGACCGGCAGGATTTGGGCCTTGAACTACGATTCGGCCCGCGGCCGTGTGGTAAGCAATCGGCCGATCGCCGGCAACGTGATGCCGATCATGTCCTTCGGCGAGGACGAACCGGGCGAGGTCTACTTCATGACCACGCAAGGCCGGCTCTTCCGCTTTGCCTCGACCCCAAAGCCCTAACGCCCGAGGGCCGATCATTGGCCCGCGCAAGCTGCGCCGGGAGCTTACACAGAAGCTCGCGTGCGACTGCTGCCGTTAGTTCTTAATTGATTTGAACAGAAGGCCGCGAAGGACGCTAAGGAAGCTGCTGACTCATACCTTTGGCAGTATCGCAATTGGTCTTGGCTTTTCTTATCTTCTTGGCGACCTTCGCGTCCTTCTGTTCAATTGCCTTTGATCCCCGTCTATAAAAAGCTGCTGCCGGCCAGTGCTGGCATTGTCCACGCCCGGAGGCTACGATTGCGGGCACGCGCCTCCCGCCGCTAGCCGGCCTAGCTTGCCTACCCACCCGATAACTCGAGAACGAGGATCCCGCCCGTGCATCGCCCGCTCGCCCTGTTGCTCTTGAGCTTGCTCGTGACCGTTTCCGCCGCCTCGGCTGCCGAAAACGAACCGCCCGCCGGCTTCACGGCCCTGTTCAACGGCCGGGATCTCTCTGGCTGGTACGGGCTGAATGCCAATCCGGAAAAAGTTGCCGCCATGCCGGAAGAGGAGCGTGCCAAGAAGCGGGCCGCCGACCTGGAAGACCTGCGCACGCATTGGCACGTCGAAAACGGCGAACTAGTGAACGACGGGCACGGCGTCTACGCCACCACCGACCGCGACTATGGCGATGTCGAGTTGTATGTCGACTACAAGATGCTGCCCAAGGGCGACAGCGGCATCTATCTGCGCGGCTCACCGCAGATTCAGATCTGGGATTACACTGACCCGACCAAGTTCAAGCTCGGCGCAGATAAGGGCTCCGGCGGGCTGTGGAACAACAGCCCGAGCGCGCCGGGCAAGGATCCGCTGGTGCTGGCTGACAAGCCGCTGGGCGAGTGGAACCGCTTTCACATCATTCAGATCGGCGCCCGCACGACGGTGTATCTCAACGACAAGCTCGTCGTGGACCACGCCATCATGGAAAACTATTGGGACCGCACGCGGCCGCTGTTTCGCACCGGCCCGATCCAGTTGCAAACCCACGGATCGGAAATTCGTTGGCGCAATGTTTTTGTCCGCGAAATCCCGTCCGAAGAGGCCGACCGCCGCCTGGGCCGAAGTTTTGCCCCGCTGTTCAACGGCAAAGACCTGACTGGCTGGGACGGCTCGACCGACAACTATGAAGTCGTCGATGGCGCGATCCGCTGCAAGCCGAAAAAGGGCGGCGTGCTCTACACCCACGGCCAGTACAGCGATTTTATCGCCCAGGTGGAGATCAAGCTGCCGCCGGGTGGCAACAACGGGCTCGCCATCCGCTATCCGGGCACGGGCGATGCCGCCTACAGCGGCATGTGCGAATTGCAGGTGCTGGACACCGAACACCCGAAGTACAGCAAGCTCGATCCCCGGCAGGCGCACGGATCGGCCTATGGCATGATCCCGGCCAAGCGCGGCTATTTGCGACCCACCGGCGAGTGGAACTTCGAACAGGTGACCGTGCGCGGCTCGACGCTCAAGGTCGAACTCAACGGCACGGTCATCCTCGAAGGCGATCTCAGCCAGGTGACCAACTACATGGCCGACCATCCCCATCCCGGCAAAGACCTGAAGGTCGGCCACTTCGGCTTCGCCGGCCACGGCGACGCCGTCGAGTTCCGCAACATCCGCATCATGCGCTTGTACTAAAGCAGCCGTAGAGGAAGCCGTGAGACTTCCGACCGCAAATGTCTTCCGTGGCGGGCTTCGCTAGCGCGACCCCTGCTGGGTGATCACGGCCTTGATGGAATAAATCGGAATCCGCAGTTGGGCGACGTCGCCCGTGTCGCGCACGACGATGTAGTCCGCCCCGACTTCGACGACTTCGTGCGAAAGCGTATCAATGTCGGGCATGAGCGACAGCTCATAACGGCCGGCGACTTCCCGGACTGCCAGCGACTGCCGGGCTTTGAGGACCGAGAACACGCCTGACGCCGCCACACGCGGCGCCGGTTGGCTTTCTGCCCGATCGGCCAGCCACATCCCGGCCAATCCCAGCATCAAGCCCGTCACGATCCAGCCGCGCACCGTCGATCGATTCCAAGCGCATCGCATGGCCGATATCCCCTCGTGATAGATGACAATGAATCGAGCCGCAGGGCTCCAAGTGCCATCTAGAGCGTAACTTGCTAGCCGGCGAAAAGCAGCAAAGTTGCCACTGCGCGACCGTTTCTGCGGTTTTTCGCCGGGGCCTGACACGCGTTTTTGGGGCAATCGCCCCTTAGCGGATGGGGAGGGATTCGAACCCCCGGTAGACTTGCGCCTACAGCAGTTTTCAAGACTGCCGCCTTAGACCACTCGGCCACCCATCCGAAGATGCCCTCGAAAAAGGGCCCTCGTCATCGAGTCTGGCGAAATTGCGGCTTCAGGTTCGCGGGCCACGGGTGGGCAGCCGGCGGCCGAAAGTCAGCAAGTTCGCATGCCCAAGGTTATCGCAACCGGCGAGGGAAACAAGCCGGCCGAGATCCAAGCGGAATCGCCGCGACGGCCTGTATGGCACGGCCGAGGTTTGCAGGCTGCCCGGTAGCATGCCAAACTGGGCGGCCTCAGAGCCATCCCGACAAATCGAGGAAACATCATGCCGACATCTTCGTTCCTGGCGATCGACACCAGCGAGCTTCCTTGGGAAGAGCGCTTCAGCGAGCAGATCGGGCGGGCCATCTTTCGCAAGGAGCTATTCAAAGACCCCGAAACCGGCATGATGGTACGGCTGGTGCGCTATCCGGCGGGCGTCATCAATCCGTTGCACACGCACCCCTGCGGCCACGGCATGTACGTGCTCGAAGGCCGGCTGGTTACGCACCGCGGCACATTTGGCCCGGGCAGCTTCGTCTGGTTCCCGGAAGGCGAGACGATGGAGCACGGCGCCAGCGCCGACGGCGACGTGACCTTGGTCTTCATCACGAACAAGGCGTTCCAGATCGACTACGTGGGGCGCTAGAGGTCGGTCTTGACCGGGATTTGGATTCCTGGCACACTCCGCGGCCCTTGCTCATTCGCCGCCACTGGTGGGGAGTTTGGGGGGGGCCGGGGCGCTAGCGCGCAACGGTCTGGCCAGCTATCAATCCAGATTGCAACGCAGGAGACGCCGGCGATGTTGTCGAGCAAGTGGACCATGATTCTGGCAGCAGCGCTGTCGATCGTTTCGGCCGGGTGCGGACAGTCCGAGAAGAGTGCCAGCACAGCGGCTACAGCAGGCGCGAAGAACGACGGCCCCGATCGGGCAGTCGCCCAATTTCTCGAAGCGGTGAAAACCGGCAACGACGCCGTCGCGGCTAACATGCTGACGAAGGTCGCCCGGCAGAAAACAACTGAGATGCAGTTGGTCGTGGCCCCCCCTGGGAGTGCGACGGCTTCCTACCAGGTGGGAGAAGTCGAGTTCATCGGTAGCGAAGGCGCGCATGTTGCCAGCACCTGGACTGATATTGCCGAAGACGGCAAACCGCACACCGACACCATCGTTTGGATCTTGCGACGCGACCCAGAGGGCTGGCGAATCGCCGGCATGGGAACGCGTATCTTTGCCGACCAAGGTCCGCTGCTGCTGAACTTCGAGGATCCCGAAGACATGATCCGCAAGCAGCGTTTGGCTGAGGAGGAAATGCAACGCCGGGCTCAAGCCGCCAGCCAAGCCAAAAGGTCCGGCCCCGCTCCGGCCCCCCAACGCTAGGCAGCTTCGCTCCGACGCTAGCAGCGGCCTCACGAGATCCTGCGTCGGCGTGGCGTTTTCGACACCACTGCTAGCGCCCTGTTTCGCGCTGCATCGAATCACACAAGTTGCTTTAAATAAACAACTTGCGTCAACTTAAAGACTTCAAAAAGCCGGCCAAGTGCCGGCTTTTTTTGTTTTTGTTTCGCAGCGCGAAAAAACGGAGTCTACAATTGTCAGACAATCGACGCAGTCAACGCAGATTCGCCCGGTAACGTAATGGTTACACATTATCGGCTTGATACTTGACAACAGCACCCGCAATGCTACCTTAACCGTCCTAACCTGCGTATCCGAGCAGGGCGTGTGTAATCGGCAAAGTTTTGTAGCAGGGCAATCGGACACGCGTCTTTTCTGGTACTTCAGGAGGAGCTCGAAGAGCTTGGGTTTTTCCCGCGGCTGACGGCCGTCGCAGTAACGCGGGCGTTTTTCGACCCATGACGGCAAGTGGTTGATCTCCGTACGTACGGTACCTGTCTTTTGTTTTTAGTGGAGGAATTAGGATGAATCGTGCACTCGCTTTTGGCATCGCGATTTTCTTCGCGGTGGTGGGAATCGCCTTGATCGGCGGTGAGAACAATGTGGCGGTGGCTGGTCACGGCGGCTCGTGCTGCGGTTGCCAAGGTGCTTGCGATGGTTGCAACGGCGGCTGCGGTGGCTGCGCTTGCAGCGGCCGTCGTCACCATCACCACCGTCGTAACAGCTGCTGTGGCTGCTGCGGCCCGCAACAGTGCTGCGGTCAGCAGAACTGCTGCCCGACCCCGTGCTGTGGCCCGGCCCCGTGCTGTGGCGCGGCTCCGGGTGGTGCGGCTCCGATGGCTCCGCAGGCTGCTCCGGCTCCGGCCGCTCCGGCTGCCCCCCCGGCCCCGATGGCCAGCAAGTAGTCTCGGTCTGCCGGGCCAATTGGCCTGGTGGGCGCGACTTGAAATTGGTGCGGGCCCCGCCCTGTAGGCCCAGCCAGTCGCAAGCCGCGTGAGTTCGATAAAAAGGGCCGGACCTCCTTTGGGAGGTCCGGCCTTTTTATTTGCTGCATGGGGGTTGCGACACGCTAATCCCGGCAGCGACGAAACGGCCCTGGGTGAGTCGTAGAGGGTTTCTCTGCCCCCTCACCAAGCGTGGAGCCGATTGTTATGCTGTTGGCAGATCCGCCCGCTGCAACCATTTCCGCCGGCCACCTGACCGCTCCCCGTACGCCCGAAATCGAGTTGGTATGACGCCTTCGAGCAGCCCCGCGCCCGGCCCCTCGCAAAACGTGCGAACGGCCTTGAGCTTTCTTTTGTTCCTGCACTTGTTTGCCGTGGCCGTGGGCGTCACCAGCAACGAGTCGGCTAGCCAATTGGAAACGGGACTGCGCAAGACGCCGCTGGTCGTGCCTTATCTGCAAATGTTGTTGATGGACCTTTCGTACAGCTTCAATCTGACGTTCGGGCCCAGCGACAACGACGTGAGCGATGCCGAGAGCTGGATCGAAGCGGATCTGACCACCGGCGCCGGCCCCCAGCAGATCGTAATGCCCGTGACAGGCCTCGAGCCCCGCCAACGACTGCGCCGTTACGAAGCCCTGGCAAGAACGACCGCGGCACAGGTCGGAAACCAGAACAGCGAGAGTATCTTGCCGGCGGCCATCGCTCGCGGGCTAGTGAGCCGTTACGGCGCCACCGGAGGCGTCGTCCGCATCGTACGTAGCACGTTGCCGACCGAAGCGTTCATGCCATTTTCGCCCACGCGGCGCACGCTGTACGAGGCCCGCATTCTCGTGTCAGCAGGCCGCGTCGATCTGTTCAAGAGCGATGCGGCTGCCGAATCAGCGCCAGCGGCCACAAAACCTTGATGCGCAACCACCGGCAGCCTCGAATCCGCCGTGGCCGGCGGTGAGGTCAGCCGCCAGCCCTTACGGAAAAACCAGGTCAACCTGACAAACCTCAGAAATTGCCTCATGTCCGAATATTTTCGCATGCTCAACGAGCGGGTGGGATCCGGTTGGAACCGGTTCTGGTACACACCGTCCGATCCCCTGACGCTCTGCACGCTGCGCGTCTGCGTGGGCCTGATCGCCACCTACACGATTTTTACGTACAGCTTCGACTTGCTCAGCTTTTTTGGGCCCGACGCGCTGCTGCCCACCAATGTCGTACGATCGATGCAGGAAGGCCGCACCCGTTTTTCATATCTCGACTATGTGAGCAGCCCGGGCCAACTGTGGACGGTCCACGCCCTCAGCCTGGTGGCGATGGTCCTGTTCACCGTGGGCTTCGCCACGCGCGTGACTTCGGTGCTGGCCTTGGTCGTGTTTTTGTCCTACGCGCACCGGGCGATCATGATCACCACGCAGTTCGAGCCGATCATCGCATTCTTGCTGTTCTACTTGTGCCTTGGTCCTTCCGGTGCCTACTTGTCGGTCGACCGTTGGCTGCTCATCCGCCGTCGTGGCTCCGGAGATGCCGGCGTCGTGGCCCCGTCGTATGCCGCGACGATTGCCTGCCGCCTGATGCAGGTGCATCTCACGGTCGTGTATCTGATGATGGCGCTGGGCAAGTTCTCGGCCATCGTCTGGTGGAACGGTACGGCCGCCTGGTGGTTGATGATCAATAGCCGCGACCCGCTGGTCGATTTCAGCGGCTTGAGCGCTCGAGCCATCTCCGAGAATTCAACGACGATCGGCTCCCGAGCGGCGATCTATCTGATCAATGCTTGGACGCACGCGATCCTGGCATTCGAGTTGAC
>DATATB010000067.1:0-12335 GCA_036268995.1 Pirellulales bacterium
GCTTTGGCAGCCGGGCGCAAGGCGAAGGATACCGCGCTGATAAAGCGCGTGGTCGAGGTCGGCAAGACGGTCACCGCGGCGAAGCAGCAATGGGACGGTTTTCATAAGGCGCAGGCGACGCTGGCCAAAACGCCCGACGACCCCGCGGCGAATCTCGCGGTGGGCCGCTACCTGGCGCTGGTGCAAGGCGACTGGGAGCAGGGGCTCGTACACCTGGCCAAAGGCCCCGACGGGCCGCTCAAGGATTTGGCCGTCAAGGGACTCAAGCCGCCGTCAGAGCCCGCCGCGCTGGCCGAGATGGGCGACGCCTGGTTCAATGCGTCAGACAAGGCGAAAGGCAAAGACAAGGTCGAGCTACGCGCCGGCGCCGCGTATTGGTACTCGCTAGCCGAGCCCGGCCTGACCGGCCTGGCAAAAACCATCGTCGAAAAGCGACTCAAAGAACTCGGCGGCAAGGTGGCCGTGGCGCAGCCCAGCTCCGGCGGAAAAATGCCGGAGACGATCGAACTGCCCCTGGCGCCGGGCGTCGGCATGAAGTTCCGCCTGATACCCGCCGGCACATTTACGATGGGCACCCCCGGCAACGCGTCCGAAACCCCGCATCGGGTCGACATTACGAAACCATTCTATCTGGGCGCGACCGAAGTCACCCAGGCCCAATGGCTGGCGGTGATGGGGAGCAATCCAAGTGCGTTTCCGGGCGAGTTGGAGCGACCTGTCGAGAAGGTGTCGTGGAACGACTGCCAGGTTTTTTTGGAGCGGCTAAATTCCAGCGCGGCGGCGCGAAAGCTTCGCTTCCGATTGCCCACAGAAGCCGAATGGGAATACGCCTGCCGCGCGGGCACAACGACCAAATACTACTTTGGCGACGATGTGGCATTATTGCTGCAAAATGCATGGTTCAAAGACAACTCGAACGGCACACCGCACCCAGTCGGACAACTCAAGCCGAATCCGTGGGGGCTGTATGATATGTACGGCAATGTCTATGACTGGTGCAGTGACTGGTTTGCCAAGGATTATTACCAAAACTCACCGGCCGCCGATCCAGAAGGTCCGCCCAGCGGTATGCACCGTGTTCTCCGAGGCGGGGCCTTCTCAAACCTGCCCGAACCTTGCCGATCCGGCGGGCGCAATGCTCGCGCTCCGGATGTCGCTGACAACCCGTACGGCCTCCGCGTCGTCTGCGAGCCGAAGGTCAAGGCGGCGGCGACGACGCGTCGAGCGTCGAAAGGTGTTGCCGCACCAATCGATGTTCTCAAGCTGATTGACTTGCAGCGGGATGTCGTTTCCGGCAGTGGCTGGAAGCTGCGGGATGGCACGCTCATTCTTCCGGCCGCGCCGGCCAGCGGGGCTGCGCCCAGGCTGATGCTTTCCGCGCCGCCCTGGGAGGAGTATTCGCTGCACATGGCAGTACGCCCAACGGGCAACAATTGCGGCCTGTTTGTTGGTCTGGTGATCGGGGGCGCCCGGTGCGGTCTGTATTGCGAACCAGCCTATACTGCGCTGGGCATGGTCGACGGCGTCCACCCGAACAGCAGTCCCACCAAATCCAAGGCCATTTGGGATGGAGAGAAACCTGTCGACCTCGTTTGCGACGTCCGGGCGGGCGGCGTGACGGTTCGAGCGATCGGGCAGCCCATCCTGACCTGGGCTGGCGATCCGCAGCGTCTGTCCATGCACGGAGCATGGACGGTCCCAAACCCCAGAGCGCTGATCATCGGCCCACGCGGCGCGGCGTGCGAGATCACGCGGCTTGAGCTAACGACGATCGGCGCAGACACAGGCGTTGGGATGCACAACACGGGCCTGCCAGCCCGTAGCGGAGCCAAACGTCCGTTGGCGTTTTCCCAGGCCGAAGTCGAGCGCAGCGTGGCCAACTGGGTGCTGTCGCTCGGCGGAAAGGTGAAAGTCACGTCGCCCGCGGAGCTGACGCCGACTTCGGATCCGCCGGAGATCACAAGTGCGGACCAATTGCCGGCCGAACCGTTTGTCGTATTTGGTATCGACTTGTCCGAAAAGAAATCGGTGACCGACAGCGACCTGGCACGCACCGCCGGTTTAGCGAATCTCGTCGAGCTTAAGCTCCACGGCACGGCGACCGGCGATGCCGGAATGGCATATATCGGGCAGATACCCCGGTTGAAGTTGCTGTACCTGCACAATACCAAAGTTACCGATGCCGGGCTGTCGGAGCTCGATCAACTCACAAACTTGACCCACCTGTTCTTGACCGGTACAAGAACGACCGACGCCGGTTTTGTACACCTCCGCCAGTTGACCGCGATGCGTCACCTTGGACTGCAAAACACCGGACTCACTGACGCCGGAATGAAGAACCTGGCAGCCATGCCGCATTTGCGCTGGCTGGCGATCAGCCGCACGACAATCACGGATTTGGCCTTGAAAGAGCTGACAAGGAATCTCGAGATTACCGACGTCGAGCTCGTACGAACGAAAATCAGCGACGCGGGCCTGATGCAGGTACGCTCGATGCCCATGCTCTCTGGGCTGAACCTGGATCAAACCGCCATCAGCGACCGCGGGCTGGAAGTCCTGGCAACAATTCCTGGGTTGAAATCGGTGCATCTGACTGGTTCAAAGGTCACCGACGACGGCGTACAGAAGTTTCGCGCGCGGCGGCCCGACTGCGAGATCACTCGGTAGTTCCAAGTTCTGGGCTTTCAATGCAGGAACACTAATCGGCGCTAATCGACACTAATCGGATTAGTGAGGATTAGCGGGAATTAGTGTTCCTTTCGCATTTTTTCGGACAGAGACTTGGAACTACTGTCACTCGTTAAGCGGCTCTCCGCGTCGCACCGCTGGGCTTATAGTGCGTGGGCGTCTCAAAAGTAGGTCGGCAACTGCTACGCCCGAGGCGGCGGTTTCCCGCCCCTCGTTTTCCGTAGCCCAGCCCTTTAGGGCTGGGTTTGCCATTGGCGACCGGAATCCCTCCTTCCCGTTCCGATGCGGCCGCCGGCCGCATCGGAACGGGAAGGAGGTTCGCGCGACCGAGTGGTCCCAGCCCTAAAGGGCTGGGCTACAGAAAACGCTGTCTTGCGTCACCGACAAATTTGACGCTCACACGCTTACAGCGCGTCGGTGTAGCTGCCGCGGAAGAAGCCGCTGTCGGCCGGGGGCGTGTAGCGGATTTCGAGGGCCGGTGCTTGCTGGGGGTGGTTGTCGTGCAGGGAGTGCATGCCGAGATCGAGCACGGTGGAGGTTAGCAGCGTGCGCTCGATGGGGTAGGGGGGCCGGCCGGAAGTAAAGAAGCGCTCGATGTTCGAGACCAGCGCGTTAAAATATTTTGCTCCGGGCGGAGCGGGCAGATAGAAGCACGTCGCGAGCGGCTGTTGGCGCCCGGCCACGTTGCCGGCGAAGCAAAGGTCGGTCGTGTGCCCGGAAAGATTGATCACGGTGCCGCGCGTGCCGTCGCGATATTCGATGAGCAGCGCCACGGGCCGCTCGACATTTTCGCGCACCGACCCGATGTTCAAGCTGGGGCTCGTGGCCAGCGCCGCACGGAACAAATCCCACGACCAGCGGCCGTCGTCGCCGGCCTTCCAGACCGCATCGCCAGTTAGCCCGGTGACCGAGCGCACGCCGGTTTCACCGCCAACGCGGCGCTCGAGCATGCACTGCAAACCTTCCAGGGCATGAAACAAATAGACTTCGGGCGTGGGATGATCCGAGCCGAACGTGACCAGGCCTTCGCGAAACGGCGTGCCCAGCGGCGGCTCGAATTCGGGCCGTCGCCAGGTGACCGGGATCGAAGAACCGGCCATCAGCCCGAACTTCAGCTCGCGCGACGTGGCCACCATTCGGGCCGCCAGCCGATGATCGTACGACAAGTGTTTGTCGCTGAACACCGGCACGCTGCGGCCGCTGGTGCGAAAGACTTCGACGATTTGCTCGAAAAGTTTATAGCGGGGGTATAAAATCTGCCGGAACTCGTTGAGCGGGTAATCGCCGTGTTCGGCAATGAGCAGCACGGCATCGACGTCAAGCTGTTTGCCGCCCAGCGCCTCGGCCACGCTCGTGCACAACTGCACGTCGTGCCGGCGGCAGACTTCGCGCGACAGGTCGTCGGAGGGATACTGGTCGTTGAACATGCGAACCAGTTTGAACGGCGGCTGATGATGAAAGCCCTCGCGGCTGTAGCCGTGAATGAAGCGGCCTGCGATGTGATACGCGTGCGAGCGAAAGCGATAGATCGTGTTGATCGCCGCCACGCGCGGCAGCCTGGCCGGTGGCTTGGCAGGTAGATTGTCTGCGGCGGCCAGCGGCGTGGGCCGGCCGAAGCAGCCGGCTGCCAGGGACGCGGTCGTGTAAGCCAGGGCGGCACGGCGTGAGATCTCGGGCGAGTGGTTCATAGTGGTGAAGATAATGAAGCCGGCGCCGCAATTCGACAACTTTGCCCAATTCTGGCGATTCTATTTGGCGGAGCATCGCCGGCCGGCGACCCGGGCGTGGCATTTCGCGGGCACCACCGCGGCCATGTTGGCGCTGGCGGCGATTGGAATTTCGCGAAGTTGGCGGTGGCTGCCGGCCGTGCCGCTGTGCGGCTATGCGCTGGCCTGGTTCAGCCATTTGGCCATCGAAGGCAATCGGCCGGCGACGGTTGGGCACCCGCTCTGGTCGCTGGCGGCCGATTTTAAGATGTGGCGGCTAATGGTCACCGGCCGCCTAGGGCGCGAATTGCAGCCCAGCGACGACGCCTGACGGGCCGCTCAGCGCGGTGGCTCTTAAGTGGGGAACATATCAGGGTGCCACTGCTGGCTTGTCCAGCAGTGCGATGCCGCCATGTGGTCAGAGCCGATCAAACCGTGTCGCCGGCCAAGCCCCGTGAGGATGCCTATCGCTTCGATCCACTGCTGAACAAGCCAGCAGTGGCACCCATATCAGGCCCAATCTAATTGAGACACCACATTAGTTCCCCAGGCCGACGCCCTGGTTCGAGAGGTCGGGCGTGTTGTAGCCAAGCTTCGCGGCCCGGGCTTGGAGCGCGAATTGGAAGTATTGCAGGCGCTTCGTTCGTTTCTTGCGGGCCCAGACGAACGTGCTGTCGACTAATTCGCGGGGTAGGTCGCCGTCTTCGACCAAGGTAATGATTTGGGCGATATAGGCGAACTCGACGGGGCGGCGCGCCTTAAGCCCCTTCTCCAATTGACCTTGCAGATCGAGGTCGGAAACGCCGCCTCCGCTGAGTGCCGGTGGCGGGTCGGCCGCCAAGCCGGTTGAAGCGGCACGCGACCATCCCAGGATTAGCGCCAGCACGAAGCCGATTCTGGCTTTCATCGCGGAGTTCTCCGACGTGGGCTCGAATGAGCGAAAAAGACGGGGCCGCGACTTGTACTGAAATGTTTTCATGGCGGCAAGATCGCTCGTGGCCGGCGGCTTTATGTGAAGCCGAATCGCGGTTGGTTGGTAAGGGCCGGTCGCGATATCATGGAAGGCGAACGCTTCCGGTGGCCAAACCCGCAACTAGCCAGGCTTGATCGTGCCAGCAATGCCAAGACGACGACCATTGCCGGCCGCGCTGGTCCGCTGTTTGTTCGGCGGTTGGTGGTCGTGCGCCGCGTTGATCTTGCCTGCGGCCGGCGTGGCGGCGCCACCTCCAAAAGAGTCCCGCCAAGCCGCGGCCGACTCGGTTGCCGATCTGGTGCGGCAACTAGACAGCGACGATTTCACCACACGCGCTCAGGCTCGCCAGCGGCTGACGGCCCGGGTGGCCCAAGCGGCCACGCGGCAAGAACTCGAGGCCGAGTTGCGCAGCGCATGGCTCTCGCCCAATTTGTCGGCCGAAGCCCGCGCGCTGTTGGAGCCGATTTGTGCGCAAGTTCCCGACGCGATGCAGGCGGCCGGCAACATCGACGTCGCCAGGCTGGATCGGCTGATTGCGCAACTCGATAGTCTGATTTACAGTCAGCGGGAAGCGGCCGCGCTGGAGCTGGAGCCGCTGGCCGGGCGCATGCCGCAGGCGCTGGCACTGGTCGAGCGTTTGAAGCACGCGCTGGATCGATCCGGCGTTTCGCTGGATGCTCGACGCCAGATGGATGCCCTGTGGGGCAAGGCGCGCGGCACGTGGCTGATGGCGCCGGTCGGAGAAACCGGCGCGCCCAAGGTCGAGAACCAGCAAATCGAGGCATGGATCGACGCCTTGGCGGCGGCCGAGGGTGCAAGCGAGGCCGAGCACTTGCGTGCCGACAATGCCCAGCGCCAGTTGCTCGATCTATTGGCCCGCGACGACCAGCTGCAGCGCGTCAAGAAATCGCTGGAAGCGCGCCTGGCCGCGGAACCGAGCGAGACGGCCCGGGCACGGATCACGGCGCTGGTCGATTGGACCCGGCCGGCAATGGTGGCCGAGTATTGGCACGAGGGGCATCACACGAGCATTCAGTATTTGCTGGTGGGAATTCCCAGCCATCCGGAGCGTGCCCAGCGGGCCAGCCACTTCGACCGCTGCGACGATCACAAGGCACATTGCGTCAGCGGCAATTCGCTCTCGCCGGGCGATTGGCCGGTGGGGGTGTTTTTTCCGCATCCCTTGAACGTGGAGAGCATGTTTCACCTGGTGAACCTGCCGACGCCGCGCCGCCGCATGGCTTACGACTACGAAGTGCAGCGCGACGAGCGGTTGCGGCTGGCCGAGTTGACCGAGCACACGCTGCAACTGCTGCTGGCGGCCAAGCGGCCGCTGGACGAACGCGAAATCGTGATGCTGCGGTTCTTGGAGCCGCATGCCGTTTCGCGATTCGCCGGCAAGTATTTGCTGGCCGTGCCGGACGCACCGGTCGCCCCGTTGATCTCGGCCGATATTACGATGGACCTGCGGATGTACGGCAGCCGTCACGGGCTGTTGTGCCATCTGCTGATCGAACGGGGAACCCACGAGGCCGGCCCGGGGTTGATGCGGGCCTGCCTGGAAAATAAAGTGCTCGCGCCGACCGACGTGGCGCCGTATTGTCTGCCCTGGATCGCCAGCCTGGCGATTTGCGAGCGGGATCCTTGGCCGCAGGCCGATGCCTGGCTCGAGCAGTTGCTGTCGCGCCAAAAGGCTTTGGCCAGCAGCGCAATGTGCCCGGGGCAACTGGGCGCCACGGCGGCCAGCATTCTGCTGAAGCGGCACGGCATGTCGCCCGAGACCTTTGGCCTGGAAGCAGTTGGCGACGAGGGCATGCTGACCGGAACGCAGTTTACGGCTTACCGGTTCCAGTCGACGGGCCACCGGGATCGGGTGCTGGATTGGTGGTCGCAATACAAGCGGCAGTTGGCCGCCCGGCCCGCCCGATCTGTCCGAGTGCCCTAGCGCCGGCTGAGGGGCATCGCGGAATTGCGGGCATTCCGGCCCCTGGCGGAGTAGCGGAATTCGTGCGAATTCCGAGCAGCCGGCCCACGGAAGCCTCACGACTTCCGCTACGGTTTGCTCCTGGAAAATCCGCGACTTTCACTTCTTCGCGATAAAAGTTGCTTGCGATCGGCCGGGCCGCTTTTCACAATTGAAGGGCCGAATAGTCAGCGGCCAAAAGCCCTGCGGGGCAGTGATTGATGGCCGCTACGCCTTTTTGCACCTGGAGAGTCAACAATGTGGTGGAAGCCGCCGCTCTGTGCGCTTGCGTGGCTGATGCTGATGGAGGGTGTTTGCTGTGCCGCCCCGATGAGTTATCCGACGTTTGTCGACGCGACGACGGCCGGCCCCGACCTGGCCGTGCAGGGCGAATACCAGGGTTGGCGGCTCGCGGACGACAAGCATGACAAGCACGCCCCCAGCGGCGCGCAGGTGATTGCACAAGGCGACGGCAAGTACAGCGTGGTGCTGTACCAGGGCGGCTTGCCGGGCGCCGGCTGGGACCGCTCGAAAAAGAAGGAAACCTTCCCGGCCGAAACGAAAGACGGAATCGTGAGCATGGTCGGATCGAATTGGCGCGGGGTTCTCGCCGCCGGCGAACTGCGGCTGACCGACTCGACGGGCCGTGCGACGGGGGACTTCAAGCGCGTGGAGCGCCGTAGCCCCACGCTCAAAGCCCCGCCGGCAGCCGGCGCGATCGTGCTGTTGGACGGCGTGGGCCTCGACAAATTCCAAGGCGGCGGCCACGCCTCGCCCGAAGGCTGGCTGGTAATGGGCCCCGCGGAACCGGGCGGCAAGCGTGGCGAAGCCGTCAGCAAGGAGACCTTCGGCAGTTTCGTCATGCATCTGGAGTTTCGCACGCCCTTCATGCCCACGGCCAAGGGCCAGGCCCGCGGCAACAGCGGCGTGTACCTGGACAATCGTTACGAGTGTCAGGTCCTGGATTCGTTTGGCCTGGAGGGCGAGGACAACGAATGTGGCGGCTTTTACAAGGCCAAGCGGCCCGACGTGAACATGTGCTTTCCGCCGCTTTCCTGGCAAACCTATGACATCGAATTTACGGCCCCCCGCTTCGACAAGGCGGGCAAGAAAGTGAAGAACGCCCGCGTCACGGTCCGACACAATGGCGTAGTCATTCACCACGACGTCGAGCTGCCGCACGTGACTCCCGGTGGTTTGTCGACGGAAGGGCCGACCGGCGCACTCAAGTTGCAAGATCACGGCAACCCGGTCGCTTATCGGAATATCTGGATCGTCACTAAAGAATGAGGCGCCGCGCGGCGGCCCCACGCAATCCGCTCCGGCAGCCGAACCAGCACATGATCGAACCGCTCGAGGATCCGCACGCGCGGGCTATGAAGCTCGCCGAAATCCGCCGCCAGGTGTACGAGGGCACGTACGAAACGCCCGGCCGGCTGGCGCAGGCCATCGAGAAATTTCTCGAGCGCCACGAGGCTGGGCGCTTCGACGCGCCGGCCGGCGACACGTGGCTAGGCGATTGAAGCGCCCGAATTGTGCGCTTGGCGATTACCGCCGGCCGCAAACGTGGGCTAGAATAGTTTTAGCGGCCGAGCGCAATCTCCTTTCCCGTGTGGGAAAGGAAAATGGGGCAGAAAACTGACAAATCAGATTGGCCCTTGGCCGGACTGTTGCCGATAATACTGGGGCCGAATAATTCATTCGGGGACCAAGCCTCTCGTCTAGTATTCCGTCGGGGGTGCCTACTTAAAAGCGTGAGCCTGGATCACCAACGGCAGTGCTCAGCACGGCCAGATCCCGCTCGTTTCGCAGCGACTCCACCGTCGCAATCGACGAGAGGTTTGCATAAAAGAGCCGCGTCTTCTTCCTCGGAAGGAGACGCGGTTTTTTTCGTGGCTCAGGCGTAGACGTATTACCGTAGCCCTCTCGCTCCGCGAGAGGAACGGCGCGCGGAGTCGGCTGCGCAGGAGTCGTTAGCGCGGCTTTGCATCCCGGCGGAGCGGGATGCCTACGGTGGCGAGATGCCTCGACGGTGACCGCCGTTAGCGGCGGCGGGTGGGGACCAGCCGGCGGACGACGGGCGCGGACGAAAAGTGGGGCGCGAACTCGTGCACCACCGGCGCCGGGCTTTCGGCGGCCGGCTGGCGCGCTGCGTCCAGACGTAGCATGGGCGTTTCGCTCGGCGCCACGCCCAGGTTGCCCGACCAGGTCTCATACGGCCGGCCGCTGCGTTCATCGCCCTGGAAGAACGCCAGGTAGGTCATCACGTCGACCGGCACGAACTCGTGTTCTTGCGGAGCGGCCACGGTCTGCCGCAGCGTGCGCCGCCAGGTGCCCGAGTTGAAGTACATCTGGTTGAGTACGTAGCCCTCTGCATGGCTGGCTTCCAGCGGCACGCATTCGGCATAGTGCGTGTGGCCGTAGACGACGTACTTGGCCCGCCGGCTGCGAAAATCGGGTTCGGCCAAGGCGTGCGGATAGAACGAGCTGGCGCTGGCACCACGCAGGTTTTGCAGCCAGGTGACGATGCGGCTGGCCCAGCCGATCGAGACGTGCTTGCTGAACTTGAGCATGTCTTCCATGCCGGTCACCAGGTCGCGGCTGTTGCCGGTGCGCCGGGCGCGGACAAACGGCACGGCCAAGAATCGCTCGACCAGTTCGTCCCAAATGCCCTTGATCCGCGTACGCATCGACAACAGCGGACAAGTGCGTTCCAGCAGGCCGTCCAACCAGACGGGCACCAGCAGCACGGGCCGCACGTTGTCCAGCTCTTTGAGCCCGGCCAGCGTGGCGGCCGGAACTTCGTCCCCCAAGCGCTTCTGCACTTCGGCCGGAAAGCGGTTGAGCAGCTCGATGACGATCGCATCGCCCAGGCTGCTGGCCGAGCGATCGCCTTCGAAGTTGAACGGGTCGAAGATGTCGCCGTGGCGGGCAAAGACGCGATGCCGCCGCATGATGTCCAGCAGCGGACCCACTTCGGACGGGTCGTGGGGAAACGCCGTGCCCGGAGCATTGGCCAATCCGAGTTGCCGGATGATGGCGTCGCGGATCGGGTCGTAGCGGTTGCTCGCGACGTGGAAAAACCAATCGTGATTGCCGACCACGTAGTGAATCGCCACTCGCACGCCCTGGCCGGAAGCCCCGGTCGCCGGCCGGCCTTGACTGTCGGCCGGCGGCACCAGCAACTGGCCGGGCATGGCCAGGCCCCGCAACACGGCGAGCGAACTTTCGTTGTGCGCGAGGATGTCGGTCGTGATCTGCGTCACCAGCGACGCCAGTTGCGGATGATCGGCGCCGTCGTACGGGCGGACCGTCTGCGAAGCCCAGCGGGCGGAGCGAATGACGTCCAGCACGTCGCCCAATAGCAGCACGTCGATCTGCTCGATCGGACGATAACGGCCGTCGGCTCGCCACGAGGCGCTGTAAATCAAGTCCCGCACTTCCTGGGCAAAGATGTCGAATGCCGCGGGAGCAATCGTCGACCCGGTGGTGCCGTCAGTCAGGTGCAAGTCGCTAATGATAACCAGCATGACAACTTCCTTGTCGCAAGACCGCCGACAGTAGTCCGATTCCCGGCCGCTCTGCTCATCGCGAGGGCCAGCAGGGCGAGACCGGTGAACCAATAGAGCCCGCCGGCTCGCTTGAGCCCGCCCCCTGCTATCGGGCATTATCGGCCGCCGGTTATGACGGACATAAAGATCGTTTCGGCTGCAAAAACGCCAGCGGTGCTGACGGCCGTGACGTGCCCAGGCTCAGGCCGCTCGGGTACAATGCAGTCGTGGCATTGCTGGCGTGGCCTCGTACCGCGCAACAATGCAAAGCCAGCGGCGATTTTCGATCGGTGATCGCGAGGCGAGTGTTTTTCCGTAGCCCAGCCCTGAAGGGACTGGGCTACGGAAATAATGAAATTTCAACGCGAAACATCCCGGAATTGATCGAACGATGTGCGGCCGTTTCACGCTCAAGACGCCTGCTCAAGAGGTTGTCCGGCTGCTCGGGCTGCTGTCGCCCGTGGCCCTGGGACCGCGTTACAACGTCGCGCCGACGCAGCGCATTGCGGCGGTGCGGGCGCTGCCGGGCGAGGGCCGTCAGCTCGCGATGCTCGCATGGGGGCTCGTGCCCGCTTGGGCCGATGATCCGGCCATTGCGACGCGATTGCTCAACGCCCGGGCCGAGACGGTGGCCAGCAAGCCGGCGTTTCGCGAGGCTTTTTTCAAGCGGCGGTGCCTGATCCCGGCCGACGGCTTTTATGAGTGGCAGCGCCAAGGCAAAGCCAAGATTCCCTTCCACATCCGCTTAAAAGACGGCGGCCTGTTTGCCATGGCCGGCCTTTGGGACCGTTGGCGGCATGGCGAGCTGGAGATCGAGTCGTGCACGATCATCACGACTGGAGCCAACGAATTGGTCGAGCCGCTGCACAACCGCATGCCCGTGATTCTGCCGGCCGAGGCCTACGACCCGTGGTTGGACCCGGCTCTGGAAAATCGGGAGGTGCTCGAGCGCTGGCTAAAACCCTATCCGGCCGACGCGATGGTCGCCACCGCCGTCAGCAGCCGGGTGAATGCGGCCGGGTTCGAAGGGGCCGAATGCCTCGAGCCGCGCCGGCCAGAGGCGGCCGAAACCCAAAAGCTATTGGATTTCGATTAATCAGCCTGGCTCGTAGGTGTCCAGATTGAAGGGCGACCTGCCAGCAGACGGCTCGGCCGCCACGCCGCCAGGTCGGTTGCGTGCCTGCATTTGCTCGCCACCCAATTGGGCTGACACTTTGGCGTGCATCTTGCTCTGCCATGGCCGATCCGCAGCTTTTTCAACCATTCGACGCGAGAGAACTCTATGGCTTCATCAGACTCAGTCACCCGGCGGGCCAATGCCTTTGTCCGGTTCTCCAAGGCAATCGCGAATTTTACGGGGCATCCTTATACGTTTATCTTGGCATTGGTGGTTCTCGCGGTTTGGGCCCTTACCGGGCCAATCTTTGGATATAGCGATACGTGGCAACTGGTCA
>DATATB010000068.1:0-135179 GCA_036268995.1 Pirellulales bacterium
CTCGGCAGGAGCCTCGCCCTCCCACTACCCAACTCGCTACTTGCTCACTTCTCGCAGCAGTTCGAGCAGCGTGCTGGTGATCTTGGCCGCGGAGTCCTCGGTCAGGTAACTGGAGCGGGCCCGCCAGCTCTCGTAGCCGCCCCATTTGAATTGCTCGGCCGTGGGCAGGTAACCGTTGTAGCCGTTGGCCAACTCGATCACAAAGGTCGGCTTGAGCGGGCTTTCACGCTTGATGGTCAGGCCCGTTTCGGCAAACGTCTCGCAAGGGCTGCTGACGATGCCCAACTCGCCGATACGGATGGCTTGCAGCCTGGCCCGCACGGTCGGCGGATATTTCGTCAGCATCATCGTTTCGCGGGCGTAAACCTCCGGCATGGTTTTGAGTCCCGGGCCGGGGGCTTCGGCCAGCGTTTGCTCGGCCGCCTTGATGTCTTCGGCCGGCGGCCGCCGCACGCCCAGCTCGATTTCGCGTTCGCGCATCGCCAGCGGCACCCAATCGTGATATTGAATCTTCTTGATGGCGTCGAAGGCAGTGCGGGCCACGCTGTCGGCCACTACCTTCACTCGCTCGCCGGCAGCCGCGCGCACTGCCGGAGCGCGGAAGTTGATGTTGTTGCAGTCGCCGCTGGTGCCGTTGGACATGATGCCGACGAACGCCGGCTTGGCCTCGCTGGCTTTCAGCAGTTCTTTGATCCGCTCGGCAAACGCTCCGAAATAATCGGCCGAAAGCTCCGGCACGCCGCCCACGTAGTGCAGCGAGTAATTCGCCAGCACGGCGATCGGCCGGCCATCGAGGGCCTGCACGCTCAGCACCGAGACGTCGGGATCGATCGGACCGGCCGGCTCGACCAGGTTCGGATTCATTGGGCCGGGGTTCATCTTCACCGTGTCGGTCTTGCGGCCAAATGGATCGGCCGCGATGGTGCCGGGCTTCATTTTCCAGCGGCGGTTGAATACCTGGTCGGCATTGCGGCCGACACCCCAGCCGATGCGGGCCGGTTCGAGGTTCTTGGTGGCCTGCGCGATGCCCTTGGCGATCTGCTCAGCCACGAAATGCTGGTACACCGGATCGGGATCACTTTGGAATACCGCGACCGCGGTCGGGGCGGTGTGCGTGTGTGTGGCGGAAATCAGCACGTGATCGGCGCGAATGCCCGAAGACAACGCGGCCAGGCGCTTGGCCTCGTCGCACATGTCGCGCGGGATGGCGCACAGGTCACAGACCACGATGGCGATCCGTGCCCGGCCGTCGTCGAGCACCAAGACACGAGCGTGCAGCCGATCGGAGACTTGGGTCGCCTTTCGATCCTGCATGCCGCCATTGACCGAGATCGGCAATTCCAGCGGCGTGGTATCGGCCGCAAACGCGCCCGCTCGAAACGTCTTGCCAGATGGCGAAGCAGCCGGCCCGGCGGCAGGTGCGGCCGTGGCCATTGCAATAAACAACGCAAACGCCGCAAGGCGCGCCGATCGGGTGTGCATCAGAAGGCTCCTGGAAGCGGGGCAGGTATGCGGGTCGGAAGGCAGGTGCGGGCCATCTTACTGTCGCCGCCGGACGAAAAAAACAGGCTTTTTGCCGTGGGGCGGAGTTCTGTGCGGGACGCCGCGGCCGCATAGCCTCCGGTCGCTAACGCTCCCGGCTCGCCAAGCGTTCTGCTATAGTTGAGCCGTCATCCGTTCCGGCATTCATCACTCATCATTCATCGTTCATCATTTCCTCCCCATGGTTCGCGAAGCGATTTTGCAACAGGGCGGCGGCGAAGCGCCGGACGATGATCGCGATTTGCGCCCGCAACGCATCCGCGACATGGTCGGCCAGGCCGAGGTGACCGAACGCCTGGAAATCGCGGTGGACGCCGCACGCAAACGCTCCGAGACGCTGGGCCATATCCTGTTCGACGGGCCGCCCGGCTTGGGCAAGACCACGCTGGCCATGGCCATTCCGCGCGAGCTGGGCGTGGGACTGCAAATCGCCAGCGGCGCCACCTTGCAGGCCCCCAAGGACCTGGTGGCCTACCTCACCAACGCCGAAGAAGGCTCGGTGCTGTTCATCGACGAGATTCACCGGCTGCCCAAGGCCGTCGAAGAGTTTTTGTATCCCGCCATGGAGGATTTTCGCATCGACATCGCGCTGGGCGAAGGCGTGAACGCCCGGACGATCAATATGCCGCTGCGGCCCTTCACCCTGATCGGGGCCACGACCCGCACGGGCTTGCTGTCGGCGCCGCTGCGCGACCGTTTTGTGATGCGCGAGCATTTGGATTTTTATTCGGTCGACGAGCTGGCCCAGATCGTGCGGCGTAGCGCCACCAAGCTGCAAGTCACGATCACCGAAGACGCGGCGTCCGAGATTGCCGTCCGCAGCCGCGGCACTCCCCGACTGGCAAACAACCGCCTGCGCTGGGTCCGCGACTACGCCACCAGCCGCTCCGATGGCCGCATCTCGCGATTGGTGGCCGAAGCGGCCCTTGAGATGCAGGGCATCGACGAGATGGGCCTGGACACCCAGGACCGCAAGTACATGGAGACGATTGTCCGCGTCTTCCACGGCGGGCCGGTGGGCGTCGAGGCCGTGGGCCATACCATGAACATAGCGATCGACACGCTAGTGGACGAGGTCGAGCCTTTCGTGCTGCGCACCGGCCTGGTCGTGCGCACCCCGCGCGGCCGCAAAGTCACGGCCGCCGGTTATCAGCACTTGGGCCTCGAACCGCCGGTCGAAGGCGGCCAAGGCAAGCTGTTTTGAAACGTCCGGCGCTGGCGCAAGTGCGTGCGCTTCTGGCGATTCGCGAGCTTCAGCCGTGGCGAGCCGGGAGCGTCAGCGACCGGAATGCTAGCACCGGCCGCGACGATTTTTTTGCAGCCGCTTGTTGCCCGGCGGCCTCCCGAATTTGTATGATGATCCCTGCACGCCAACGCGGCGCAATGCCGCATGTTTTTTCACGGAGGAGTCCGCCCCAATGTTGTCGATGGCACCGGGCTGGGATCTGGAAGTCGAACGCGGCCCCGACTGGTTGATCGTCAAACTGCACTGCCTGCCGGAAAACCTGTGGGATGCACCCCCGCTGGCCGATACCCTGTGGACGCTGCTGGAGCAGCATTTCACGTATCGCCTGGTGCTCGAGTGCCACAACCTGCCGCTGTTGCACACGATGCTGATCGGGAAACTGCTGAAGCTGCAGAAGAAGATCACGGCCAATGGCGGCATGCTCCGGCTCTGCGGCCTATCGGCCGCTAACCGCACCGTGCTCGAAACCTGCCGGCTCGATACCCGGCTGCCGTACTTCGACACGCGCGTAGCCGCCGTGCTCGGTCAGCAGCCCATCAAGCCCCGCTAGGATGTAGCGGGATTCGTGAGATTTCCGCAGCGGCCTCGGTAGCGGAATTCGTGAGAATTCCGTCATGCGCACCCTTCGTCAACCGCGTCGGAAGTTTCACGACTTCCGCTACGACCGCACGCCGTTAGCTCCACTGCACTTCCAACTGGTTTTCGATCTCGCTCACGCCTTCCACGTCGCGCAGCGACTCCTGCGCCATCTGTTTTTGATAGAACGAGCGCACGATGCCTTGCAGTGTGATCCGGCCTTGCTGCGCGAGCAGCCGGACGCGGGCGTGCGGAAGGTGCGGGTTGTTGCGCAGCGCGCGATGCGCGCGGTCAGCCAGTTGCAAGTCGACCATGTTTGATCCCGATCGCGGTGAAGCCAGCCGAAAAGCATGCCGGCGGCAGGTGGGAATGCCGCCCGGCCCTCGGGCGACAACCAACTTATCGGTAAGTTGGTACGGTCGGGTAAAACACAACACCCACAAAATGCCAGCCAAGCCGCTCACCCCAGGCAGTTCGCGCCGCCTTTAGCGAATAATACGCCCGGTGCACCCGCCGTACGCGGTGGCCCAATCCGCGTCTTGAAATTGCCTGCCTCCTGCGCTATCATCTCGCACTACATCGCTGAGGTGGGTATCCGCAGGGCCTGACAGAAGATCAGGTATCAAAAAGAGCCCGTCGCAAGCTGGTCGCCTTCGACCATCGCTTGCGTCGGGCTCTTTTTTTTTGCTCTGAGCCATGCCATTAGCTGCTGAGCAGGCGGGATCTTCCGTTTTCCCGTGACAGGAGTCGCAACGATGAGCGTCGCCTACATCGTCCAGGCATTGTTCGAGGAGACGCTGCGCGAGCTCGACCGGCACGCCGAGCACGAGTTGTGGCGGATCGGCAACGAGATGTCGTACTGGCTCCGGCACATGCTGATGCGCATGCCTTGCGACAACTGGCGTTACGAGTTCGACCGCCAAATTGCCAAAATGGCGCGAGAGCATGTCATCGTCGCCGAAGAATCGTGCCAGGCTTGGATCGAGCGGTTGCAAGAAGCCAACGAAGCGGCGGAGGAAGACGCCCGGACATTCGGCTCCGCCGAGGCCGTGCGCGCCCACATGCGCGAATATTTTAAATGGCCTGACCTGCCGCAGTTTCCCAACGACAAGCCGGCGCCGTTCGATCCCGACTATCCGCAGCTCCGCCGCAGCGGCAACGGGATCATGGAGCGCAATCCACCGGACCAGTGGATCGAGTTGGCCCACTTCTGGGTCCACGACTACCGCGTGCCGCAGGAAATCAAGGATGCGTTCGTCGGGTGGCTGGCCGACGAGCAGAGCAAGGCCGCCGCCGGTGCGCAGCCGGCCCAAATGCAGGCTGCGGCCCCGATCGAATTGGCAATGGCGGACGTTAACGAGCCGCAACCGGGTGAGCGACTGGCAGCCGAGAAAGGAGATGCGGTCGCCGCGGACGAGGGCGGCGAACTGCACTGGATCGCGTTCGAGCGGCACATGGAGAACGAAGGCATCCTGGTCTACAAGACCATCGACGCGATGGGTATCCATTGGTGGAGGGTGCCGGCCAAGAAGACGATGTTCAAGGGCCGCGAGGTGTACGACCTGCGCGGCGCGGTCGAATTCGAGCCTACGTTCGCGCAGAGCATGCTCCTCGAACATGACGGGGTGCTCGACGACAACGGCTGGGAAATCATCCTTCGGCATTATTTGGACAGTTTCGGAGACGGAGCCGATGAGCAGTTGCTCAAAGATCTAGGCTCGGGCGACATGGGCCGCGCGCTTAAGAAGTATGCGTATGCGCTATCGGTCAACCTCTTGCTCGGCGTCGTGCTTGGAAAATCGCTCAAGCGCATCACGAGCATTAAAAGCCCGAAGGTTCGTAAGGCGCTGGACAAGATCAAAACGCGACTTGAGCGACTCTTCGCACGGAAAAAGCCGGATCCCAAAAAGGTTGAAAAAGAGCTGCGCGAAATCACTGACGAACTGCGCGACATCGCCGACAAGAGCATCGATGCCGAGACGAAGAAAACCGCCAACGAAATTGCCGACGAGATGGAAGCCGAGGCCAAGCAGGCGGCCAAGGACGTCGAGAAGCTCGGTGGGCCAGCTGCGGACTCCGAGGCGCCAGCGCGAAAAACCAAACGAACCAGCGACAAAGCCCCGGAGCGGAAGCCGATCGACGAGAACCGCCGGAAACACGGCAGTGTGATCCACGATGCCACGGCATATAATCTGGGCCGGAAATGGGAAAACGATCCGGCATCCGTTGCGGACTCCGTGCGGTTTCACCAGCAGCTCGTTGATGCCAATGGAAAAGCCCATTCGGAGTTCAAGCCCGATGTTCAGCGCGTGCGAAGAACGGCCGATGGCCGGCTTGTTGTAGACGTGTACGAAGTACAAAGCGAGGCCCAGGACGATCTGTTCATGAACGCGAAGAAACAGCGCTACAAGGACCTGCTCGGGGATCAGGCGGGCGTCGTCGACTGGGGTCGGCCAACCACGGGCGAGAAACGTCAATGAGCGCCATCAACCAAGATTGGGGGACGACAATGCGCAAGGAACTCGAGCGGGAACTGGCGCACAAGACCTACGGGCAAATTGATCGAGCACTGCAAAATCTTTCCGACGGCGAATTGCTCGGCCTATTTGACAGCCCTTCGATCAAAGTCGGCGACAGTGCTTGCGGTATACTACGTTCCCGTAGCGACGAAAGCTTCGGCGACGAAATGGTGGACGCCTTGCTCGAAGGGCGGTTCAAAACCCGCTTAGGCCGGATGCGCGCGTCGCACGTGGTGCTCTGCGGTGGCAAGCGGGTGCGCCGGGCGCACGAAGCCTACTTGCACATTTTGCACGATCGCAGCGCCAGCGTGGTCGATAATGGACTATTCGGGCTGGTTTTTCTCAATGACAAGAGCTATCTTCCGGCAGTGGAAGCCGCTCGCGACGTGCTGCCCGGCGACAGCAAAATGCGAATCCGTTTTGACGACGCGATCAAGGCCTTGCAAGCAGGCAATCCGTTCATCTTTTCGTCTGGGTTCAACGATGCAGCGAATGCCTGGGGCTTGAGAGACAGTCCACTCAAGGCAGCGGCGGACGCCGCCGAGGACGCAGCCCGAAGGGCAGAACGCCCGGCCCCGTAAGTCGCTGTCGGTGGACTGTTCGCTCCGACCTATGTCGACCATCTGAACTCAACGAGGCGACCAAGCAACTGCGGACTAGCTTCTACCAACGAGGAATTCGACGCGTTAGTCCAGCCGCTGCGGCCGAGGAGATCTACGTCAAAAAGCAGTTGCTTCTAGGCTTGATTGGGAGGCGACAAGGCTTTTTGGCGAAATCGACCTCCCAAAGCTAAAGCAGCGGGCGTTCCTTCGCGGAGCGATGCATAACGTCCCGCGGCGGAGGGTGCCGGTGCCCCAAATAATCAACGGTTGATTAGGGGCAGAGCCGCACGATGGAAGCAAGTAAATCATCGCGGCCCCAACTGGTTTGTCTGCGCGGCCAATCGGCCCGAACACGCTAGTCCGGATCGAAGGAGATCGCGCGTAGCAGGAAATTGTGGTTTAGAGCCGAAACAGCCGCCGGGCGTTGTCGCGGAAGATTTTTTGCTCGTCGGCGGCCGGCAGATGCAGGCTGCGGAGGTCGTCGCTGATGAGGCGGGGGTCGACCCAGGGATGATCGCTGGCGTAGAGCAGTCGGTCGGGGCCCATGAAGTCGTAGCCGAATTGCATCGCCAGCGGCAGCGGTGAGACAATGTCCAGCCAGATCTGCTTTAAATACTCGCTGGGCGTGCGCTTCAGGTTTCGCGGCCCGCGCTTGAGCACGGTCACCTGGTGGTCCAGCCGGCCGACGATGTAGGGCAGCGTGCCGCCCAGGTGCGGACAGACGAGCTTGAGCTTCGGAAACTCATCGAGAAGGCCCGACATCAGCAGCCGCGTCAGCGCGATGGTGTTGTCGAACATGTTGCCCAGCGTGCTGGTCATCTCGTAGCCTTTCACCAGCTCGGTGGTGACCGGCTTGGCGGGATGCAGCAGCACCGGCACGTCGAGCTCCACGGCGCGGGCAAACAGCGGGCGAAACTCCGGCTCGTCGGAAAAGCGGCCGGCAAGATTCGTGTACAACAGAATGCCGCGCATGCCCAGCCGCTCGACCGCGCGGTCCAACTCGACGAGCGCGGCCGGCATATCCAACAGCGGCAGCACGCACAGGCCAAAGAAGCGCGTGGGATGCTGGCGTACGACTCCGGCCACAAAATCATTGGCCATGCGCGCCACCGCCGGGCCGTCGTCGCCAAACCATTCGGGGCCGGGGTCGTTGATGCTCAGCGCCGTCATGGCGATGCCATTAGCGTCCATCGCCGCCAGTTTGGCATCCACGTCGAGATACAGCGGCGGAATTTTTCTCAGCCAGTCGCCCATCTTCAAATATCGCACGCCGTCCTTGACGAACACCGTGGGATCTTCGGTGCGCTTCGTCATCAGGGCGATCATCTCGGGCGAAAAGAGATGACTCTGACAGTCGATCTTGAATCGACCCGCTTCCTCTGCTGCGGCAACTCCCGAGCAAGTAGAGGCCGCCGGCAGCGCGGCCATGGCGACACTTGTGGCGGCGAAAAATTTTCGGCGGCTGATCGGCGGCAGATGCATGGCAGGCTCGTAGTTTCGGGCTGGCAAACGACGACTCGCGGCAGCGCTTATCATAGTCGATGCCAGCCGCGGTTGCCGGTCGAAGATTCTGCTCGCAATTGCGTTGTGTGGAAACTGGATTTAGACTCGCCTGTCTGCCCAATCCTTTCCCGCCCGGAGCGTCCCATGATCCGACGCGACTTTATCCAGACCGGCCTGCGATGTGCGGCGCTGGCGGCCACGCCCATTACGATTGCCGCAGGCAACGCTGCCGCCGCATCGAAGCCGCGCATCCCGATCGGCTTCCTGGGCGCGACGTACTCGCATGGGCCGCCCAAGATCAAGCTGGCCATGTCTTCGCCCGACTGGGAGTTCGTCGGCGTGTGCGACCCATCGGCCGCCGGCCGGCAGGCGTGCGAAAAACTCGGCGCGGCGCTGATTTCGCAAGACGAGCTGTTGCGGCGTGCCCACGTGGTGGCCGTGGAATCCGACATTCGCGACCACGCGCGGCAGGCGCTCGTCGCGCTGGGGGCTGGCAAGCACGTACACCTCGAAAAGCCGCCCGCGACGCGCTTGTCCGAGATAGAGGAGATCGTGGCGCTGGCCCGCGAGAAGCAGCTTCTGCTGCAAACCGGCTTCATGTGGCGTTACCACCCGGGCTTTTCGGCGATCTTCGAAGCCGTGCGCCAGGGCTGGCTGGGCGACGTGTTCATGGTGCGCGGCTTCATCAGCAATCGCCTGCCGGCGGCACGTCGGCTGGAATGGGGCGAGTTTCCGGGCGGCTCGATGTTCGACTTGGGATCGCACCTGGTGGACGCCACGGTGCGGCTGCTCGGCAAGCCCACGAAGGTGACGTCGTTTCTGCATCGAGACGGCAAGTTCAACGACTCGCTCAAGGACAACAACGTGGCCGTACTGGAATACGAGCGGGCCACGGCCGTGCTGCTGAACACGGCTCTCCAGGCCGGCGCCACTCCGCAGCGATCGTTCGAAGTGCTCGGCACCCACGGCACCGCCACGTTGCAGCCCATCGAGCCGCCGACGCTAAAAATCGAGCTGACCAAAGCAGCCGGCCCCTACAAGAAAGGCTCGCAGAATGTTCCGCTGCCCGCCTACGAGCGCTACGTGAACGACTTCGTCGACTTGGCAGCCGCCGTGCGCGGCGAGCACCCCCTGGCCGTGTCGCTCGACACGGAATTGCTCGTAGCCGAAACGCTGCTCAAAGTCAGCGACATGTGACGCAGGTTTACGGGCCGCGCCGTTTTGTCGCCGCCGGGGCATTTTAGCCAACACGATCGAAGCGAGCTTCGATTCGGTCGCTCATGAAAGCCAGCGGGTCCCGGTTTTGCTGCCGGTGAACTCTGGCAGGGATTTTACGCGATCGATTAATTGGTTCCAATCGTTTTCGCAAAAAACCCGTCGCGGAAGTGCAATGCGGAGCTTCATGTCGCCAACGATCAAGTCCACGAGATCGCCCGTGCCGGGGGCGCGAGTCAGGCGTTTCCAGGGGTAAATGGACCGCTGGGTTGCACTGCATGCTTCCACGAACTGGTCATGGATTCCCCACGTTCCCGGACCAGCGTCCTGAATCTGCTGCCGCAGTCGGCGTCGCTGAAGGAATGGCGCCCAGATAAAAAACGCCAGGATCGACGCGCACCCGATCGCCGCCCCACCGCAAAGAGCATGCAACCTCGGTTGCGGACTGGTGAGCAACGCGGCTAATGTCGCGCCTAGCGTCAAAACGGTTAGCAGACACCAGTAAGGGAAAAAAATCCTCCAACGGTCGAAAATAAGCGCGGCATCCTGCGCTCGAACCTGGTCCGCGCTACAAATGATCGCCGGTGCCGTGAAGTCAATGCCTTTCCACTCGTCGAGAAACGAAAAGGCTTTATCGTCCGCGGAGGCTGCCGTCGTTTGCGCTAGGTCACCGGTTTTGGCAACCGTTTGCAGCTTTCTTTCCGTTAATTCGCAGAACGCTTGCCACAGCACGTCATCGCGAAAGAAGCGTCGCGGAAGTACGTGCATCGCCAAGCCATTGTCAAGCACCAGGGCAAGGAGATCCGTGGATTTGCGAAGTCGAAACTTGTTCCAATCCAGCACATGTAAAGAATCCGAATCAAGCACGTAAAATCGCTCTTCCTGAAAGACGCAGGTGTGAGGCTCGAGTCCTCGGTCACGCCGGCGTGCTCGTTTTTCGCGTAGCACCAGCGCAGCGATAAATACTGTCCACGCAGCGGCGCCGCCCAGCAGCCAGAAAAGCGGTGCTTGCGCTCGTGGATCGATCCTTTGAGGGGGAGCACGACGGTTTGGGTTCTTGTCTTGAAGTAGTAGCAAGATAAAGAGCAATAGCGCAACGACCACTACGGCGGCGACGGACCTAACGGTCTTCTCGCGCGAGCGGGCCGTGTCAGGACCACCGATCTTTCGCGCAAAGTCCACCTCGGACTGTGACAAACCGCCGCTGGCAAGAATGCCGCTGGATAGGTCCATTGGATCGGCGCTCCAGCGCGCGCAATAATTCTCGCCGCGCAGCGTGCTAGTAGCATCGGGGATGCTCGTATTGGAATCTGGCGGGTCGAGCGGTCGCATTTTGGATGGAGAACCAATCGACTTTCGAAATAGCGGCCGCCGCGGTTGATGTTGCTGCTCAGCCGCCGCTGGGGCCTAGCAGCCAGACCGGCAATTGTCCGGCGGGCGGCAGCTCGATGACGGCTGTGCTGAGGATATCGCCATGCGCGGCCACGTCTTTCAGGGCCGCTGCGGCGGGGAGCGAGTCGAGATTCAGGACGCCGATGGCTTCGCCGCCCGGCTGATGGCTGGCGCGGCCGACGGCCATTTGAGCGATGTTCACCTTGTGGGTGCCAAAAATCGTGCCGACCCGGCCGATGATGCCGGGCACGTCGCGATGGGTGAAGATCATCAGCACGCCGTCGAGAAACGCGTCGAGCCGATAGTCGCCGAGTTGCACCAGCCGCGGCATGCTCTGGCCGAAGATCGTGCCGGCGGCCTTGTGGGTGCCGGCTTCGGTGACTAATTCGGCCGTGATGACCGAGCTGAAAGCGCCCGGGTCGGAGCGAGACTGCTCGCTGAGGGCAATGCCGCGTTCGCGCAACAGCACTTCGGCGTTGACGATGTTGATGTCTTCCTCGAGCGCGTTGGCCAGCAGCCCGGCCGCCACGGTGGCGGTGATCAGCTTCGTATCTTTCGAGGCGACTTCGCCGCGATATTGCAGGCGGCAGGCTTTGGCCGCGCTGCGGTCCATCTGGGCCAGCAGCAGGCCGAGCCGGTAGCCCAGGTCGAGGTAATCGCGGAGCGAAGCCAGCTTGGCCGGCTCGATGTTAGTCATGTTCACGGCATGGCGAACCGCGCCGGTGGTGAAGAATTCGACGAGCAGTTGGGCCCCCTCCTCCGCCACCTGCGTTTGGGCTTCCTCAGTGCTGGCACCCAAGTGCGGCGTGGCCAGCACGCCGGGCTGGCCGAACAGCGGGCTGTTGGTGCAAGGCTCAGTGGCATACACGTCCAGGGCCACGCCGCCCAGCCGTTTGCTCTTGAGGCCTTCGAGCAGGGCCGCTTCGTCGTAGATGCCGCCGCGGGCGCAGTTGATCAGCCGCACGCCGGGGCGCAGGATTTCGAGCTCCTTGAAGCTGATGAGGTTTCGCGTCTCGTTCGAGAGCGGCGTGTGTACGGTGAGATAATCGACGTGCGGCAGCAGCTCGCCGACGGTGGCAAAGCTCTCGATACCCAGCTCCGCGGCCCGTTCCTTCGAGAGAAACGGATCGTAGCCCAGCACGCGCATTTCCATGGCTTTGACGCGGGCGGCGACGGCCTGGCCGATGCGGCCCAAGCCGATGATGCCGATGGTCTTATCGGCTAGTTGCGTGCCCATGTATTTGCCGCGGTCCCAGCGGCCTTCGATCAGGCTCTGGTAGGCGGGGGCAATGTTGCGGCTCAGGGCTAGCATCATGGCGATGGTGTGTTCGGCGGTGCTCAGCGTGTTGCCGGTGGGCGTGTTCATGACGACGATGCCCAGCCGCGTGGCCGCTTCCTTGTCGATGTTGTCGGTGCCCACGCCGGCTCGCACGATGGCCCGCAGGCGATGGTTGCCGGCCAGCGACTCGGCCGTAATCTTGACGCCGCTGCGCAGGATCGCACCATCGGCCTCGGCCAGTGCCTGGCGAAGCCCGTCGCCGGAAAGGCCCGTGCGGACCTCGATCTCGATGCCGGGGGCACTCTTCAGAATGTTGAGGCCTTCGTCGGCCAGCTTGTCCAGGACGATAATGCGAGGCATGGCAAAACTGATTTCTGCAAGTAGTTGGCTTGTAAGGAACTAACCCGCCCCTGCCTAAATTGCCGGGGGGCCGACGTGCGACAGAAGGGCCAGAATAGAAGTTGACCCGGAGAGGGTCAAGCCGCTGCCGAGCGATGCTCGCCCGGGTCGCAGTTGCGAACTAATACCGGGGCTGAGAGCCTGTGCCGACCATGCGCGGGCTGCCGGGAGCCGGGGGCACGGTCGAATTAGTCCCCATCGCCGTGCGGATCGAATCGGCGCGCGCCGCCAACTCGGGCTGGAAACTGTTCTGGCCAAGCGAGCGTTGGTAGTTGACCAGGGCTTGCGACTGGTTGCCGTCTTCTTCGTACAATCGGCCCAACGCGGCCGAGGCTTGGGAATCGTAGGGATTCACGCTGAGCGCTTCGAGCAACTGGGCCCGAGATGCGTCGCGCTGGCCGAACTCTTGATACAGCCGGGCCAGCTCGACCTTGGGAGCCGACGACGTCGGATTATGATTGGCCCAAATCTCGAGCAGCCGCAAGGCTTCCTGCGAGCGATGCTCTTCGACCAGCATCACGGCCAGCGCCCGGTAGCAATCGCGATGGTTTTGATCGTGATCGAGGCACTGGTTGTAATAGTTTTCGGCTTGGACGAGATCTTCCTGGCGGTGATTCAAATCGCCCAGACGATGATAGGCGGAAGCCAGGTTGTAATAGCTATTGGCGTTGTTGGGGTCGCTGGCCACGGCCTTTTGAAAGCGCTGAATGGCGGCCTGGTACTGGCCCTGCTGGAACTGCCGCACACCCTGGGCGTTCTGCACCTGCGAGGCGGCCCTGCAGCCGGCCATTCCGCTGGATACGATCGCCAGCAATCCGGCAGCCAAGGCCGCTTGAGCTGTCGATCGCAAACGCGCGGTGTTCGTCGCTGCTGGCTTCATGCTCGCGTCAGATTGTGGTGCGCTCGCCCATTCAGGCGAGGTTTGCCAGACCCATGCGGCTTGATCGACGCCGCGGGCGCAGCCGAAGGTTAACCCTTTCCCTGCGCCTGAAATGCGGCGAGAGAATAGCTACGTCCACTGCCAGCCGCAAGGCCAATCACCTCTTGCGAGCCTGCCCGAGTGCCAAGGGCGCTCTCGAATGCACGCTAGCAAGCCGCGAGCGAAAACCAGCCGCTTTAGATGAACTGCTCGATCGTCGCGGGCTCGAGAGCCGGCGCCAGTGTGCCGGACTTCGAGTAGCCCAGGCCGCGAATCACTTCCAGGATTTCGCTGCAGGTCGGGAACATGCGTCCGCTGGTCCGCTTGTACTGGTCCAGCGCGTTCATGAATTCGACTTCGTCGTCCGAGTAATCGCGCTCGCAGGTGGTGGGATCGATTTGGCGCCGCCGGGTTACTTTCTCGCGCCGTTCGACTTTCCGCCGTTCGGCCACGACTTCGACGTTTTCCTGCCGCCGTTCATCATCACGGCGATCTTTGGCTCGACGATCCACAGGAACCTGCTCGTTCGATCTCTTGGCTTTTGCCACGGCAATGACCCCTTCTCTGCTGGACGCCAGGAACAAGGTTTACCTTTGAGAACCCCGAAGACTCCGTACGCTGCGACCCGTGTCCCTCCGTGGCGAGCTAAAGATCGTCCAGTAGGCTTGGTAAAATGTAGTATTTATTAAAAATAGGCAACATAGCTTGGCGTATTGGATTGGGTGAGCAATTCGCACGGCGTAAAAAGGCCGGATGTGCGGGTTATAGCGGCTCCGGACGGCCGGCTACGGCCCGATCGATGACTAGAGAGGCCGTTAACAGCCGTCAAAGCCGGGGTTTGGAGCTTCGCACCGCAGAATCTCGCGCTTCCAATCGGGCTCATGAATGGGCCAAGCTCGGACCCGCAAAAGTTCACCCATTTTTGTTACTGTCTTGCCCGATTGGTGCGCCGCAAGCTGGCATTCGCGTTCCAGGAATGTGGGCGGCGGAGGACGGCCCGGCCGGTTTGCCCAGCGGCAGGTAAGCCGGCCGTGGTCGTAGATACTGATGCAAGCCGCTGGCTCGAAGTCGAGCATGCGCCGGGCAATCAGCTCGTTGCTGGCTGTAACAAATGCCTCTTTTAGGTTAGGGAGCGCCCAGTCGCAGGTGCGGCTGATGGCCGAAAACCAGTGTGTCGGCAGCAGCAGCCGGCTGGCCAGGTAGTTGGCGATCGCCTCGCGCGCCGCCGGGGGCGCGTCGATCGGGTCGACCGCCAACCGCGCGAAGACTTCGTGCGCAAGATGCTCGCCCAGCTCGTGAGCTACGGCCCATTGGCGACGTTCGGGGCGCGGATCGGACCGAATGAGGATCGACGGGGCATCGCGGGCCGTATGCCGCTTGCCCGGCTGGCCTGCCAGGCGAACATAGCGTGCCCGGCCGCTCTGGCCATCGTCGCGTGCCACCAGCACGCCGATGGCATCCGCCACGCGGAATGCATCAACGGGCGGCCCATCCATCTCGCCGGCAGCCAGCAGCCCCAGGACCACTTCGTCGAGTGCGGCCGCCAATTGTGTCGGAGGGATGTCGGGCAGCATCGTCGGACCCCAAAAAAGGGCGAGTGCTAGCATTAGTGTACGCGTGTACATATTAGCAGGCGGATGGCCCATTTCCAGCGGCCAAATTTTCGACCGGCCTACGTTGATCCCACGGCGCGGCGAGGGGCCACTTGTGTCGCCCGGCTTTTTTGCTACCAACAGACTTTGCGAATGACGGAAGCCACTTGGAACTGCCACCCGAATCCCCGACAGCGAGCGAACCCACGCACATGGACATGCACGATTTGACACGCAGCCTCAAGCAGCCCAGTGACTCGAAGATCGTGATGCTCGTGGCCGACGGCTTGGGCGGCTGCCCGATGGAACCCGGCGGGCTCACCGAGCTGGAGCAGGCCCAAACGCCGAATCTCGACGCCCTGGCGCGGCGCTCGGTTTTGGGAGGCAGCATTCCGGTCAAGCCGGGCATTACGCCCGGCAGTGGGCCGGGGCATCTGGGGCTGTTTGGCTACGATCCGCTCGAGTACATCATTGGCCGCGGTGCGCTCGAGGCCACGGGCATTGGTTTCGAGCTGGGGCCGCAAGACGTGGCGATTCGCGGCAACTTTTGCACGCTTGATGCCGAGGGCAAGATCAGCGATCGCCGGGCCGGACGCATCAGTTCTGAAGAGAGCGCGCCGCTGGCAGTGCGGCTGCGTGACGTGCGGATCGCCGGCGTCGAGGTGTTCGTGGAACCGGTCAAGGAGCATCGCTTTGTGGTCGTGCTGCGCGGTGCCGGCCTGGAAGGCAACGTCCACGACACCGATCCGCAAGTGACTGGCGTACCGCCGCTGGCGCCCAAGGCCGGCGACGACGGCAGCCGCCGCACGGTCGAAGTGGCCGCCGAATTTGTGCGGCAGGGCTGCAAGCTGCTGGCCGGAGAAAAAAAGGCCAACGGCCTGACGCTGCGTGGCTTTTCGGGCAAGCCCAAGCTGCCCAGCTATGACGACGTGTACGGCCTGCGGGCTGCCGCCATCGCGGTTTATCCAATGTACAAAGGGCTGGCCCGGCTGGTGGGCATGACCATCGTGGGCCAGGCCCAGACGATCGACGAACAAATCGGCGTGCTGGAAAGCGAGTGGAAGAACTACGACTTCTTCTTCATCCACTTCAAATACACCGACAGCACGGGCGAAGACGGCAACTTTGCGGCCAAGGTGAAACGCATCGAGGAGCTGGATGGCGTGCTGCCGCGGATCCTCACGCTGGATCCCACCGTGCTGGTCGTGACCGGGGATCACAGCACGCCCAGCCTGCTGCGCAGCCACAGTTGGCATCCGGTGCCCACGCTGTTGCACTCGCGCGTTTGCCGGCCCGATCATTCGTCGGGCTTCACCGAGCGCGAAGCCACGCGTGGCGGCCTGGGCCTGTTCGAAGCCAAGTACCTCATGCCGCTAGTGCTGGCCAACGCCGGGCGCTTGGGCAAATTCGGAGCGTGAAGGCCCGTTTCGCAGATTGCCCGACTGGGCAGACGCGAGGCCGCCCGTACCGTTCGCGGTGACCGAGGATTATTCAATCCACCCGTGGCGGCTAGCTGGCCATGACCTTGACGCGTCCCTGCGCCCGGGCGCGCGGGCGTGAGACGGTGATTTGCACGTCGCAGCCAAAAGCGTTCAGAAAACGGAACAGCCGGTCAGTAGAGAAGCCATCGAGGCGCCCGTTGAGCAAGGCCGATACCTTCGGCTGATTGATGCCGAGCAGTTTGCCGGCATCCGCCTGGGTTAATCGGCGGTGCTTGATGATCTTGAAGATGCGCACGGCCAATTCAGACTTCGCCAGATACTCATCGGCATCCGGCAGCTTGAGATCAGCGAACACATTGCCGCTGCTGGCATGCACCGTGGTCTTCCTGGTCATGCGTGTTCGCTCCCATAGATCCGACGGTAATGTTCCGCCGCGGTCTTGAACCGTTGCTGTATCAGATCGATTTCAGGTTTGGGCGTGGAACCGCCACGCTTGGATTTCTTCTGAAACGCGTGCAGAACGTATACGGCGTCGGCAAATTTCACGGTGTAAACAGCTCGATACGTGTTGCCATCAAAATTTTCAACCAACTCTAAAACGCTCGCGCCACCGAATCCATGCAGTGGTTTCGCGTTGGCAGGCGTTTCGCCAGTCTGTACCAAGTGCAGGCAATGGCCCATCGCTTTACGCACGGGAACCGGAAAATCGCAAAGGTCGGACTTCGAAGAACCGACCCACTCGAGCGGTCTTGGCGCCGGTTTTTCAAGTTCACGTGGCACTGCGAGTATCCCATATTTGGGATGGAATGTCAAGCCGAGCTTCCGGCTTTTGCCAATAAGCCGCGTTTAATGCAAATGCTTTTTGCGCAGTTGCGCTAGCGCGGCGAAGGCGGGCTTGGCGGCGTTGGCGGCGTCGAACAGGCCGCCGTGCGGATAGTCGTGCACGTCGGAATCGCAGAACTGATTCCAGGTGATCGTCTGCACGTAGCTCTTGGCCAAGAGCAGCGGTACGAACCGCTTGATCCAGGCGGCCTGCACTTCGGTCGACCAGCCCAGCGGATTGGCCAGCGGCATCGACGTGCCGCGGCACAACGGATCGGACTGTTCGCCGCTGGGCACCGTCAGCATCACGTGTAGCGGCAGGCCCAGGTAGCTCCACAGGTCGAGCATGCGGCTGAAGTCCAGCCGGTCGCGGGGCCAGGTGCCGGCCGGGTAGTAGCCCACGTTGATTTCCAGGCCGATGCCGCCCAGTTGCAAGCCGGCGCGCACCAGGGCATCGGCAAAATGCAGTGGGCTCAAGGCGAACTCGGAGCGGCGCAGATATTCGCCCCAGGGCTGATCGAAGCAGATCATGGCCGGCGTCTCGGGATCGAGCTTGCGCATGGTTTCCAGCGCGCGGACGGCCAACTGCATCTTCTGCTCTTCCTGCAACCCCAGCGGTGCGCCGACGTTGACCCGGGCCGCACATTGCCACAGCGCCACCTTGCCTCGGTAGCGATTCACCACGCGCCCGATGTAATCGGTGGCGCATGAAATAATGTTGTCAAAGTCGCCTTCCCACAGCGTCAGCCAGTCGGGCAGGCCGGCATCGTCCAGCCGCAACAGCGGCCCGGCGCAGACGTGAACGCCATGCGATTGGAACCATTCGATCTGCCGATCGTAGACGTTCCACTGATCGTTGCCCTCGGTGGCTTCGACGTGGCGCCAGACCACCGGCACGGTCACGGAGTTAAATGCCGTGAGCAGATGCGCCAGCGCCGTGGCCGGCAACAGCCGGTGGTCCAGACGCAGGCCGAGGAACGTGGGCAGCCGGGCCATTTGCCGATGCCGCAGCGCCAGCGCCTGCTCGACGTAGCTGTCGGCCAGCAAGTCTCCGACCTCGACGGCCGTCGAGAGCGATTGCCGCGCGCGGCGAGCGGCCACGATCGGATCGCGCTGGTCGGTGACGGCCTCGCTGAATTCTTCGATCGCGCGGCGCAGCGCCGCCTCGACGGGCGGTTGCAGCACCAGCCCCATCGCCAGCCATTCGGCCGCCTGGTTGCGCACTTGGTTGAGCTTGCCGCGGGCCAGCTCGATTTCCAAGTGGTAGGGCCGGTCGCGCTGCATCAGCGTGCCGGTAGAAATGGTCATCTCGCCGCGACCGGGGATCGCAAACGGCATGTGCAGCTTGCCGCTTTCGTTGACCGCGCGCTCGATTTGCAACTCGTGGTCTTTCAGCCGGGCGCGGCACGGCCAAGGAATCTGATCCAGCCCCGACAGGTACGCCCGATCGGCGGCCTGCTGAGTGATGCCGCTGGCCGGATCGACCAGCATTCGCATCAACGCTAGGGGCATACAGTCCTCACGGCGAGCAAAGCTTTGCACCAACAGTTAGCCGAAGCCAGGGCCGGTTTGCGCGCACGACGACTGGAAAAACGGGTCCGGCGGCTGAAGCGGCCCTCAGCCAGCAGCCCCTGGTTAGCGGCTTTGCTATCAACATACAAATCTTGCGCGAGTCTATCGCAAGCCCTTTTGGCACGCAAGCTTTTGACGAACTCGCAGGCCCCGAACAGCACAGGGCGCGCCGTCGGGCCAGATTGTTATACTCAACCAGCGCCGGGCAGCCTTTCGCTCCGGCCGCACTCCGCCCTAAAGCCCAGGATCGCCTGCCACGATGAACCGCGACGCACTACTGGAAACTTCGCTGGCCGGTTGGCCCGTACGCCGCGGCAAAGTGCGGGATATCTACGACCTGGGCGACCGGCTGCTGCTGGTGGCCACCGATCGGATTAGCGCCTTTGACTGGGTTTTGCCCTCGGGCATTCCCGACAAAGGCCGCGTGCTCACGCAGTTGAGCGCGTTCTGGTTCGCCCGGCTGGGCGAAGCCCATCATCTGCTCACGGCCGATGTCGATTCGATGGGGCTGCCGGCCACCATCGACCGGCAATCGCTGGCCGGCCGCTCCATGCTCGTCAAAAAGACCCAAGTCGTGCCGATCGAGTGCGTGGTCCGCGGCTATTTGTCGGGCTCGGGATGGAAGGAATATCGGCAACACGGCACCGTTTGTGGCTTGCGATTGCCCGGCGGCTTGCGCGAAAGCGACCGGCTGGCTGAGCCGATCTTCACCCCCGCCACCAAAGCCGAAAGCGGCCACGACGAGAATATTTCGCTGGAAGTCATGGCCGACGCGGTGGGCCGCAGCCGGGCCGAAGAGCTGCGCGAGCGCAGCATCGCCCTGTACCAACGCGGCGCCGCCCATGCGGCCGAGTGCGGCATCATTATCGCCGACACCAAGTTCGAATGGGGCGAGGTCGACGGCCGGCTGATTGTCATCGACGAAGTGCTCACGCCCGACAGTTCGCGATTCTGGCCCGCCGATCGCTACCAGCCCGGTCGCGGACAAGCCTCCTTCGACAAGCAGTTCGTACGCGATTGGCTGGAAAGCACAACCTGGGACAAGAACAGCCCACCCCCTGCCCTGCCCGCCGACGTTGTGACCCAAACCCGGGCCAAATACATCGAGGCCTTCGAGCGCCTGAGCGGCCAGAAGTTCCCCTGGGCGTAAAAAGCCGCCGCCAATCCGTCATAAAGCCGCGACCGCTGGTCGCGGTTTCCAGCGCGACCAGCGGTCGCGGCTTTATGGCCGGTCCAGGCGAACCGGCCTACCGGCAAACGGGCAGTCTCGGTAAAATCGGCAGAGTTGAGTATCCTCTGTGCCGCCTTTCTGAATTGAGCTGTTTTTACCCGATGTTGCGTTACTGGACCGCGGGCGAATCGCATGGCAAGGCGCTGCTGGCGCTGGTGGACGGATTTCCGGCCGGAGTCGAGGTGCGCACCGACGAGATCGACGTCGAACTCCGTCGCCGGCAAGGGGGTTATGGCCGCGGCGGCCGACAGCGCATCGAAACCGATCGCGTCGAGATCCTCAGCGGCATTTGGCAAGGCCGCACGCTGGGTAGCCCCGTGGCCTTGGAAGTCGTGAATCGGGATAGCAAACTCGAGCGGCTGGGCGATCTCGAGCGACCGCGGCCCGGCCACGGCGATCTCACAGGGGCCATCAAGTATCTGGGCTCGATCCGCGGCGTCCTGGAGCGGGCCAGTGCCCGCGAGACGGCGGCTCGGGTAGCGGCTGGTGCGCTAGCCAAGCAATTGCTGCGGGAATTCGGCATCACGGCTTTTGGCTATACGGTCGAGCTGGGCGGCATTGCGATTCCGCCCCGCGACGTGCCGCTGGAAGAGCAGCGGGCCTTGCGCGATGCGAGCGAGATCTATTCGCTCGAACCGGCGCAAGACGAGCAGGTCAAGGCTTTGATCGATCAATGCGGCAAGGACGGCGACACGCTGGGCGGCGTGCTCGAAGTGCGCGTTGAGGGCTTGCCGTTCGGGCTAGGCACCCATGCCCAATGGGATCGCAAGCTCGACGGCCGCATTGCCCAGGCCGTGATGGCCGTGCAGGCGATCAAGGGCGTGGAAATCGGTTTGGGCTTCGAGGCGGCCCGCCGTCGTGGGTCGCAGGTACACGATGCGATTCAATACGACGCGTCGCAGGCCGGCACGCCCAATCTCGGCTACAGCCGCCCGACGAACAATGCCGGCGGCTTAGAAGCCGGCATGACCAATGGCCAGCCGCTGGTCGTGCGGGCCGCAAAAAAGCCGATCAGCACGCTGCGCAAGCCGCTGGAATCGATCAACCTCGCGACCAAGCAGCCGGAGGAAGCCGCCTACGAACGCAGCGACGTATGCGCCGTGCCCGCCGCCGGCGTAATCCTGGAAAACGTCGTGGCTTTTGAAGTGGCCGCTGCACTGATCGATAAGTTCGGCGGCGACAGCCTGGCCGAGATGCGGGCTCGATACGATTTGTTTTTGCAGATGGCCCGCGAGCGTTAGTTTGTAGCGGAATTCGTGAGAATTCCGAGGCATTGCTGAAGGATCCGTCGGAAGTCTCACGACTTCCGCTACGGCGCTTTGGGGAACAAGGATGTTCAAACTGCACGAGACGACGCGCAAGCGGGTCTATCGCGCACTGTTCTTTGCCTTGGCGCTGGTGCCCACGGTCGCCGTGCTGGCCTGGGGCGTGGCGCGTCATCTGCCCGGCCGCGCGCAGCAGTTGGCCGACGAGTTGAGCGCGCAACTGTCGCTCGATGTGCGATTGTCCGACGTTTCGCACCCGCGACCGGGCGTGCTGCTGCTGACCGACCTGGCTGTCGCGGACCCCGAGACCGGCCTGCCGCTGCTGAAATGCGGCTCGCTCGAGGTGGAGTATTCCGCGGAGCAGATCACCGTGGCGGCTTCGCTGGTCGAGGTCGAGGCCGCGCGGGCTGAGTTGCTATGGCGACTTCTGGACCGGCGGCTGCGCCAATCGCCCGACCGCGACGACCGCATGACCATCACGGCCGATCCCGTGACGTGGAAAACGCCGGGTGCGTCGCAGACCTTTAATGAAGTGCTCGTGCGGCTGGGCGAGGCGAGCACCGGCCGCGAAGCCGAAATCAGCTTTCTTCTGGCCGGTGCCAAGGCCGACGAGCCGACTCAACTGCGGATCGTTCGACATCGCAAGCCGGCGCCGGCCACCGCGGTGACCTTGAAGACAGGCGGCGCCGCCCTGCCCTGTTCGGCCTTTGCGCCGCTGGTGGACACGACGGCCTGGCTGGGCACGCGCGCCCAGTTCAATGGCTATATCTGGGTGCGCGAAACGCCGCTGGGCTGGGACGGCGAGCTGACCGGAGAGTTGTCACAACTGGATCTCGATGCCTTGGTTACCGGCCGCTTTCCGCACGTGATGCGCGGCACGGCCGATCTGCGCCTCGAGCGGGCCAAGCTCATTGGCGGCCGGATCACCGAGGCGGCCGGAGCGCTGCGCGGCACGGCCGGCGAAATCAGCTCGTCGCTGCTGGTTGCAGGCCGCAAGGCCTTGCACTTGGAAGGCCGCCCCAACCTCGAATCGTCGGTCGCCATCGAATCCTACGATCGCCTGGCGGTGGACTTTGTCATCGAACCCGAGGGGCTTACTCTTCTGGGCCGCTGCGGGCCGACCGAAGCTCTGTTGGTGCAAAATGGCCACGCCCTATGGAAGCAGCCTTCCCAGCAGCCGCAGCCGGTCGTGACATTGGTGCGGGCGCTCGTGCCGGCCAACGAAGTGCAAGTCCCAGCCGCCGGCGAGACCGATTTGTTGCTGCGTCACCTGCCGCTGGCGCCGATTCAGCCGCCACTCAGTGCCGACGGCACTCCGACCACGCCGCATGCCCGGCTGCGCATTCGTCCTGTCTCACCGTAGCCATCCCGCCCCGCCGGGATGACTGAAGGCCCGCCTCACGTCATACTGCTTGCATGGACGGGAACCCCCGACTCGGCTGGCTGCGATTCCGTCTCCGTACAGTGCTGGTCGCCTTGACAGTGCTGTGCGCGCTTTTGGCGTGGCAGGCAGCGACCAGCCTTCGTTGGATGAACGCTCGCCACGAATTTATCGGGGGGGCGCTAGCCGACGATGAGGTGCCGAAACCCGGTGGGGTCGGCTCGCCGAACCAATGGTGGATCGTCTATGGAGGCAGCGCGCCGCTGGCCCTGTGGCCATTTGGCGAGCGCGGCGTCTCGTCGATTCAATTCACGTTCGAGCCGCTGGACGCAGAGCGCCTGCGCGTGCAGTCGCTCTTTCCAGAAGCAACGATCACTTCAACCCTAATTTATTAGCAGCCGGCGGAGAATCCCACTAAGGAACCTTCATCCGTGTCCCCCTACGGCCCCTTGGGTTGCGTGAAAACGGGCGGCCGATATACTGGCGGTTTCGTGGTTTTTGACGAGCGGTCCGCTACCGGCGGTTTGGAGAGCAGCACATGGCACGCGAGTGCGAAGTTTGTGGCAAGGGCCCGCAGGTGGGCAATACGGTGACGCTGCGTGGCAAGGCCAAGTACCTGGGCGGCGTCGGCACCAAGGTCACCGGCATCAACCGGCGGCAATTCAAGCCGAACCTGCAACGCGTGCGGGTAACCGTTCGCGGCACCAACAAGTCGATGCGCGTCTGCACGCAGTGCATTCGTAGCGGCGCGATTACCAAGCTGATCAAAGCCGCCCCTTTCAAGCTGCCCGGCGCCGACGGCACCGGCGTCAAAGCGAAGAAAAAGTAAGCCCCCCGGATTTGAGCGCCCGTGAGCCTTTCACGCGAACAAGTCGAAAAGGTTTCGCTGCTGGCGCGGCTGCGTCTGTCGCCGGACGAGCTGGAAAAGATGACCAGCCAGTTGCAGCAGATTGTCGGCTACATCGAACAACTGGCGGAGCTGGACACCGAACAGGTCGAGCCGCTTTCGCATCCGGTCGACATGCGAAATGTGTTCCGGCCAGACCAGGTTTGCCCCAGCACCGAGCGGGCCGAGATGCTGGCCGGCGCCCCGCACACCGACGGCGAATATTACCTGGTGCCGGCCGTGTTGGGTGACTGACGCATGTCGCTCGTAGAACTCTCGGCCACGCAGTTGAAGAGCGAACTCGAGGCCGGCCGCCTCACCTCGCTGGAAGTCACGCAGGCCTTCGTCGACCGCGCCCAGAAATTCGATCCGCACATCGGCGCGTTTCTCCGCTTGAATGCCGACCAGGCGCTCGAGCAGGCGCGGGCCATCGACGATCGCCGCCGCAAGAAGCAGCCGGTGGGAGCGCTGGCCGGAGTGCCGGTGGCCGTCAAAGACCTGCTGTGCAGCCGCGGCGAACTGACGACCTGCGCTTCGAAAATGCTGGCCAATTTCCGCCCGCCGTACGACGCCACCGTGGTCGCGCGGCTCAAGGCGGCCGATGCCGTGCTGCTGGGCCGCACAAACATGGACGAGTTCGCCATGGGCGGCTCGACCGAGAACTCGGCTTTTCAAAAGACCCGCAATCCTTGGGATCTCGAACGCACGCCGGGCGGTTCTAGCGGCGGAGCGGCGGCTTGCGTGGCCGCCTCGATGGTGCCGCTGTCGATCGGCACCGACACGGGCGGCTCGATTCGCCAGCCAGCCGCCATGTGCGGCGTGACGGGTCTCAAGCCGACTTATGGTTGCGTCAGCCGTTTCGGGCTCGTGGCTTTCGCCAGCAGTCTCGATCAGATCGGGCCGCTGGCCCGTTCGGCCGAAGATGCCGCCTTGCTGCTCGAAGCCATCGCCGGCCACGATCCGCTGGATAGCACGTCGGTCAAGCGGCCGGTCGAGCGGTATTCGCAAACGGTCCGGCAGCCGCTGGCCGGACTGACCATCGGCCTGGTGCGCGAGCATTTTGCCGAAGGGCTGGAAGCTGAAGTCGAGCAGGCCGTGCGCGACGCCGTGAAGGTTTATGAATCATTGGGCGCGAAGGTTAAACAAGTTTCGCTGGCGCACAGCAAGTATGGCGTGGCGGCTTATTACATCGTGGCGCCCAGCGAAGCTTCGAGCAACCTGGCTCGTTACGACGGCGTGCATTACGGCCATCGCACCGACGAATCCGCCCTGCATGCCGACCTGGCGGCCGAACGCGCACGACTCGAAGCCGCGCACGATCAAGAAGGCCTCGACAAGCTGGACAGCCCGCTGGTGGCCCTCTATCGCCGCAGCCGGGCCGAAGGTTTTGGCCCGGAAGTCAAGCGCCGGATCATGCTTGGCACGTACGCCTTGAGCGCCGGCTACTACGATGCCTACTATCTCAAGGCACTCAAGGTCCGACGGCTGATCCGCCAGGATTTCGATTCGGCGTTCGAGCAAGTCGATCTGGTGCTGGGCCCGGTCACCACCTCGCCGGCCTTCAAGATTGGCGAAAAGGCGAACGATCCGCTGGCCATGTACCTGGTTGACCTGTACACGGTCACGGCCAACCTGGCCGGCATCGGCGGGATTGCGTTGCCGTGTGGAATCAGTAAGTCGGGGCTGCCCATCGGCATGCAATTGCAGGGGCCGCCCTTTGCCGAAGACCGCCTGCTGCGCGCCGCCGCCATGTTTCAACGCGCGACCGACTGGCACGAGAAGAGACCAATGATGAAGTATGAATGATGAATGATGAATGATGAATGACGGAGCTGGCGCCAGCTTCTTCTTTCCTCCATTCATCATTCCTACTTCCGCATTCTTTGCATTTCCTATGAGCGACGCCTACGAAATCATCATCGGCCTGGAAGTTCACGTACAGCTCCTGACGGAGTCGAAGCTGTTCTGCGCTTGCAGCACGAAGTTCGGCGCGCCGCCCAATACGCAAACGTGCCCGATCTGCGTGGGCCTGCCCGGCACGCTGCCGGTGATGAACTCTCGGGCGTTCGAACTGGCCTTGCGCACGGCCGTGGCCTTGAATTGCCAGATTGCCCCGTACACGAAGTGGGACCGCAAGCAGTATTACTATCCCGACTTGCCCAAGGGATATCAGATCAGCCAGTACGACCTGCCCTTCAGCCACGACGGCTGGCTGGAGATCAGCGATCCCAAGGGGCGCATCGAGCCGAAGCGGATCGGCATTATTCGCGCGCATCTCGAGGAGGACGCCGGCAAGAGCATGCACGACGAGCAGGCCGGCGAGGCCGACAGCCGCATCGATCTGAACCGCGCCGGCACGCCGCTGCTGGAGATTGTCTCGCAGCCCGACATGCGATCGCCGGCCGAGGCCAAGGCCTATCTCACCGAGATGAAGCTGCTGCTCACGTATTTGGGCGTGTCGGATTGCAACATGCAGGAGGGGAGCCTGCGTGTTGATGCCAATATCAACTTGCACGTGGCCAATCCAGGCGGCAAGCCGATCGCCACGCCGATCGTCGAAGTCAAGAACATGAACAGCTTCCGGGCCGTCGAACGCGCGATGACCTACGAGGCCGAGCGCCAGTTCGAAGTCTGGAAGGAGACCGGCCGCCGGCTGGGCGACGTGCCCAAGCAGACCAGCGGCTGGGACGACGTGGCCAATATCACGCGCGCTCAGCGCCACAAGGAAGAGTCGAGCGACTATCGCTACTTTCCCGATCCCGACCTGGTGCCTGTCACGGTCAGCGAGGAAAAGATCGCCAGCGTGCGGGCCGGCTTGGGCGAACTGCCGGCCGACTTGCGCCGCCGGCTCGAGCAGACCTATGGCATTACGCCCTATGACAGCGACGTGATCGTCAACCAGGGCGAGGCCACCGTGGCCTATTACCTGGCTTTGGCTCAAGCGTCCGGCGACGGCAAGCTGGCCAGCAACTGGCTCCAGCAGGACGTGCTGCGGACGCTCAAGGAGCAGAGCATCGAGATCGCAGCTTTTCCGATCAGTGCGGCCGGCCTGGGCGAGCTGCTGCAAAAGGTCAAGCAGGGCGAAGTCGACACTACGCGCGGCCGCGAGGTGTTCATGGGCATGCTCGAAAGCGGTCGCTCGGCGGCCGAAGTCATGCAATCGCTGGGCATTGAACAGGTCGACGAATCGGCCCTCGTGGACCTCTGCCGCGAACTGGTGGCCGCGAACCCCAAGCTGGTGGCAGATATCAAAAGCGGCAAGATGCAAGCCGCCGGTGCCTTTGTCGGGCAAGCCAAGAAAAAGAACCCCAACGTCAGCCCTGCCCGCGTCCGCGAAATCTGCATCGAACTCATCGGCCAAATGAGTTAGCGCGCCGCCGCCACCAAGCCCACCGACTGCGGTCGGTGGGGGATCTCGCGCCACTTCCCTAGGCACAGTTCCCTTTTGGAATGCTTTTCGCACCTCCAGTGTGCGTTGTATCAGCGCAAAACGCGGTCCTTCTACCGCAAGGAGTGTGTGCCGTGGCGAAACTCATAGCGTTTCCGGTGTTTGGGGCGATCGTGCTACTGGGCGGGCAGCTTTGGGCTCAGTACGGCCCGCCGCCGGTCATTGGTCAAAAGGCGGCCGCTGCGGACACTGGCGGAGTCGGCAGCTATGGCGACACGATGGACGAAATCATCGGCAATGGCACCCGCACCTACTGGGGCATGGGCCGCGGACTCTCGGGCGATGCCACGCTCGGCAGCGGGACCAGCGGTTACAGTGCGATGGGCCTGGCCGGTTACGGACAAACCACGGGCGCCGCGCAAATCGTGCCCTATTACAGCCTCGGCGGTTCCGCCGGCGCCGTCAACTACGGCAACGAGACCTTCGGGCTTGGCGGAATGCCCGGCTTTGGACGCATTTGGTTCGGACCTTCGCAGCCTGGTGACACGGCCAGCATTTATGGCAACGGGCCCAATTCCTTCGTGCAGAATCCGCCGCCGCGGGGCATTCCGCCCGAAAAACTGCGAGGGCTCGTTCGCGTCACGCCTGCGCCTTACGCGCCGCCGGGCAACCCGGGCTTTGTCGATCCAGGCGTAGCCCAGCGGGCCAATGAATACACGTACGGCGTCGCCCGTCCTGCGGCCAATCCACCGCAGACCCTCACTGGCAACCGCAGCGCCTATCCACCGGCACCCGCGCCCCAACAGCCACCCAAATAACCGGCGAGTGTGGAATCAAGCGGCCATCCAGGAAACTCTCTTGGGTGGCCGCTTGGTTCTTGCCTGTTTTCTTAGCGTCCTTCGCGTCCTTCTGTTCCCCTCCTCGTATCTCGTCTTTGTGTTTCGTCGCCTGCTCTCACCCGGTCGCTTTCCTCCGGCCCTTCTGCACATTATCATGTGCGTCTGAATGTCAGGCCGCGCGACGCGCAGTCCCAATGACGGGGCCGCGGCTGCTACGGCCGACGGAAGAGGAAGTCGACTGGTATGACTCGTGTCGAGCATGGGCCGCTGTCGGCCGCCGAATTGGCCTCCTACCAGCGCGATGGCTACCTGGTGCTGCGGGGCGTGTTTTCGCCGGCCGAAATCTCGGCCTTGGATGCCGAGGCCGACCGGCTGCTCAAACGCCGCGATCTGATCGACTCGGCCAACATGCGTTGCCGCTGGCAGAATCATTTTGCCACCGACGAGTGCCTGTTCGAATGCTTCGACCCCGTGATTGACATCAGCCAGCCATGTGCGCTCGTGGCCGGCGACGAGCGGATCCTCGAGCCGCTGTCGGCCATTTATGGGGACCGCGCTCACTTGTTCAAAGACAAGCTGATCTTCAAGCCGCCCGGTGCCCGCGGCTATGGGTTGCACCAGGACTACATTGGCTGGAAGAATTTTCCCCGTTCATTCGTCACGGTGCTGGTGGCCATCGACGCGGCCGATGCCGACAACGGGGCCACCGAAGTTTTTCCCGGCTGCCACCACGCCGGCTATCTCTCGCCCGAGGATGGCGATTATCACGAAGTGCCGCCGGAGAAAGTCGACCTGTCGCAGGGAGTCAAGCTCGAACTCGAGCCGGGCGACATCGCGATCTTTGGCTGCTTCACGCCGCATCGTTCGCAGCCCAATCGCAGCGATCGCTGGCGGCGGCAGCTCTATCTCAGCTACAGCGCCGATGCCGACGGCGGCAATCGCCGCGAGCGGCACTACCAAGAGTTCCATCATTGGCTGCGCAAGAAATACGCCGAGTACGGAAAGACCGAGGTTTACTTCCGGTGACCACCGCTACCAATCCCTACGAATCGCCGCAGGTGTCCGAGGGGCTGGACCCCTCGCACATGCCGCCCAACGACTTGCGTTACTACGGTTTCGGGGCCAGCAATGTGCTGCTGGGCGCGCTGGCGATGCTGGGCACCTTGCCGGGCCGAACGCACGGGCTGGGGCTGATCACCGAGTACCTGTTGACCGATATGCAACTGGATCGCAACACGTTCTCGCTGATCAACCTGGTCGCGACGCTCATTGGCGGCCTGGCGTGCTTTCCGGCCGGTGCGCTGGTGGACCGGCTGGGCACGCGCTGGAGCCTGGCGCTGGTGTCGGCGGCACTGGGGGCGACCTGCTTCTTAATGGCTGGAGTCTACGGAGTCGTGTCCCTGTTCGTGCTGGTCACACTCACGCGAGCGCTGGGGCAAAGCGCCTTGTCGGTCGTCAGCATGGCGGTCGTGGGCAAGTGGTTCAAACGCCATGTCGGCGTCGCCATGTCGGTTTATTCGGTGCTCGTCAGCCTGTTCTTCATGGCCGGGTTTGTGCTCGTCGGCATGGCCGTTCTTGAGTGGAGCTGGCGCACGGCTTGGGCGATCATCGGCATGGCCCTGATGTTCGGACTCGCGCCATTGGCCGCGCTGGCGGTGCGCAGCCGGCCGGAAAGCCTGCACGCGGAAACGGACGAGCTGGCGGCAGATGCGGCCAGCCTGGGCGGGTTCAGCTTCGCGGAAGCATTGCGAACGCCGGCGTTCTGGGTCTTTGCCCTGGCCGCCTCATTCTATGGCCTGGTTTCTTCCGGCATGGGCCTGTGGAACCAGGGGATTTTGGCCGAGCACAAGTTCGATGCCACGGCTTATCACAATCTGCTCGGCTTCTCAACCTTGATGAGCCTCGCCGGTCAACTGTTGGCTGGCGTGTTGGGTTGGCGCGTTCCCATGGGCCGTTTGTTGGCCGGCGCCATGTTTCTGTACGCCGCCGCCCTGCTCTGGCTGACTCAGATTGAATCGTTCTTTGCCTTGCAGCTTTATGCCGTGATGATGGGCATCGCCGGCGGAATGGTGATGGTGCTGTTCTTCGCTATCTGGCCGCAAGCCTTCGGCCGGGCATCGTTGGGCCGCATTCAAGGCGCCGCTCAAATGCTCACGGTCGTGGCCTCGGCCGTCGGCCCGCTGTTGTTCTCGTCTTGCCACGAGGTCACGGGCTCGTATTCGCCGGCGCTATATGCGATCGTGCCGATTGTTGTTCTGCTCGGCGTGGCGGCCTGGGTCGTGCGCACGCCGCACCGGGTGGAACCAGCGCGGCCACCGGCCGCGGCTTTATGACAAAGTTCGGGCGGCATACGATGCAAACAAGTTGAATCAAATTGTCCATTCCCAAGCGGATCCCATCCCATGGCCATCGCAACCATCCCTGTCCGGTTTCATGTTTCGCTGAATGTTTCGAACCTGGAAAAGTCGGTCGGTTTTTACCGGCTGCTGTTTGGACACGAGCCGGCCAAGTTTCGAAATGACTACGCGAAGTTCGAAAGCGAAGATCCGCCGCTGGTGCTCTCGCTCGAGCCGACGCCGCCCACGCGCGGCGGGTCGCTCAATCACCTGGGCTTGCGACTGGCCGACTCGGCCGCACTGGTCGAAATTCAGCGGCGGTTCGAAGCCGCCGGCATCGCCACGCAGCGCGAAGAAGGAGTCGAATGCTGCTACGCCCTGCAAACCAAGTTCTGGGTCACCGATCCGGATCAGAACCTGTGGGAACTGTACATTCTGCACGAGGACCTCGAGCATCGCGGCGCGGGTCAGACGCTCGAGCAGATGCTGCCGGGCGGAATGCCCGCCAAGACCGATGAGCCGCAGGCAGCGCCGACCATCTGGCGCCACACGCTAGGCATGGAAATTCCCGAGCGGCTGCCGGAGGCGGACGGCAGCGTGGACGAAGCCCACCTACTGGGCACGTTCAACCTGGCGCTTGCCGACGACGTGCGCGATCGCTTACTGCACGAAATTCGCCGCATCTTGAAGCCGGCCGGCAAGCTAATGCTACACACGCTGGTGGGCGATCGCCCGTTTGCCGGAAAACCGAATTTGCCAGGGCCGGCCGCATTGGTCGAAGCCGTGCCCGTGGACGCGGAAGTGTTTGCCGCGCTCGAGCGAGCCGGCTTTGTGCATCTGCAATTGGAAAAGTTCGGCGCGTCGCCCTGTTTTGTGGCCGGCGGCGTCGAAATGCGCGAGCTGAAGCTCTGGGCCCGCAATCCGATCACGACTGCCCAGCACGTCGAGTGCTTCGTGCTCTACATAGGCCCGCTCAAGCAGGTCGAAGACGACGCCGGCACCGTGTATCCGCGTGGCCAGCGCGTCCGCGTTTGCGATCGCCAATGGTCACTGCTCAAGAGCGGGCCGGCTGCCGACGCATTCGTCTTCTTCACCGGCCAGCCCGCAGCGCAATGCGGAATCGGTTAGCGGCGTAGGACGACCGTTTACTGCGGGGGCAGGCTATACGTGACCGGTTGGATGATGTCCATCTCCACCGCTCGTCCGCCGCGCCGGCCGGGTTCAAACCGCCACTGCCGCATGATCTGGACCGCAGTGTTATCGATCGACGCGACGCCAGACGAAACCTCGACTCGCACCGCTGCTACCTTGCCCTGCGCGGTAACCGTCACGCGCAGTTTGACGACGCGCACTCGGTCGGAGTTATAAAAGCGGTCATACTGCAAGACATCGGGCGGATAGGGCGGATTCGGATTGCCCGCCACCGGCTTGGCAGTGGTTTCGGTGCCGGTCGAGGCTTGCGAAGCGGCCGACGCCTGACTGGCCAAAGCCGCCAGCTTGGCTTGCGGCTGGACCACCGGCGGCCTGGATGCCGGCCGGTCGGTAGGCTCACTGGCTTTGGCCTTCAGCTCGCGGGTTGCTTGTTCCACCTTGGCCGTGCTGCTGGCCGGAGCCACTGGCCGACGCTTGCCGCGCGGCGTGGGCAGCTCGAGCCTGGGTCCGATCTCCAGCTTGGGCACCGGGCGTTTGGGCACCGACGTCGTTTTGCTCAGTTGAGTCGCCGGCGTGGGACGCCAGAGTTCGATGCTGATCGGCAATTCCGGCTCGACGACCTCTTCCGGCCGCGGCGCGGCGGCCATCGAGGCACTGAGCGCGATCGACGCCCGGCCCGGCCGCGTGGCCCACGGCACTGGGTTGCTGTTGCCGACGATGGCGAGCGCCCCGAAGATGCACACGTGGGCAAGTCCACTGGCAAAGTAGGCCAGAGATTGATGCAGCCATTGGCGATTCATGGCGGCTGGTCAGCGCGGGAGCGCGTGGATTAGAATGCCCTGGTTCGTTCGAGGCAGACGGACAGGACAGTCTAACGAACGTAAGAATGATCGGCAAGCGGGTGCTTCCGATTTCAGTGCGGCTTGCGGCCGATGGAGACGAGTTGCTGCATGAAAGCCCTGGCAGAGTTCGAATCGTGCGCCAAGCGCCTGAAGGCGCTGGCCGATCCGGAGCGCTTGCGGATCATCAATCTGCTGTTCGAGGGGCCGCGCCATGTGAGCGATCTGGCCGATCTGCTACACGACGAAATCGTCAAGGTTTCGCACCACCTGGGCGTACTACGCAAGGCCGACCTGGTGCAGACCCGCAAAGAGGGGCGGTTCGTGCAGTACATGCTGCATCCCGACGTGTTGCGAGGCCCCCAATCCGCAGCGTCTGCCCACACGATCGAGCTGGGCTGCTGCCGGCTGGAGTTGCCGCCGGCGTCGGCTGCCGCGGCGCGCTCGGTCAAGCGGCCTTAATTGAGCTGCGGCGGGATCTTCGCAGGTGAAACTTTGCCGACTGCGCCATGCACAGCGAGCAGCCGCAGGATATCGCCTCGTACACGTATAGCGTCTCTAACAGGCCTGCGGACCGCCGACAAAATCGGCCCGCGATATTCTCACGTTGGTGAGACTTTTGTGCCTCCCCAGGTGCGTGGTTGCCCGATAAGCACACTGTCGAGCTTCGGTCAAGCGAGACCGAGGCGTTTTCCGGCAGATGTGCAGAGAGGCGTTCATGCGGCGCTCAAGGGGCGGGAACGAGCGATGGCGTTGGCTCTGCGGCGTGTTGCTGGCCTGGCAAGTGGCAAACTTTGCCCAGTCGGCACGCGCCGACGAGCCGGTGCCGGCGGTGCAAAACGCGGCATCGACCGCTGATTCGGCCGCGCCGCCCGTGTCGCTGGCCGCCTTCCTCCAGCCGCCGCCGCTGCCCCCGGCGTCGGCTCCGGCACCTGAGTTGCCCCCGGTGAACGTCGTGGCCGAGCCGCAGGCGACGCCCAGCCCGGGACCTACCGAGGAAGTTGCCGGCCCCTCGATTCTAAGCGGCACGATCTTCACCAATCCCGTCGTCAACGGCTACAACGCACCGACGTCGACCGTGGGCACCATGCTCAACACGTCGACCATGCAATTTCCCGGCTCGATCAGCACGATTACCCGCGACGTGATCAGCGACCAGAAGGTCATCAATATGGATGACCTGATCCGCGACATTCCCAGCGCCGTGAAGGCGTACGGCAACGACGGCGTGATCCGACTGGACCAGTTCTTTGTGCGCGGGTATGAGGTCACCTCCCAGAACTGGCGCAAGGACGGATTCCTAGACCCGACCTACCAGCAGCGCGACACGCAAAACATGGAGCGTTTGGACGTGCTGGCCGGGCCTTCGTCCGTGCTCTACGGTTCGGCCCAGCCTACAGGCACGTTCAACGTGACCACCAAGCAGGCCGTGGCCGATCAGTTTGCGAACGCCGGCGTAATGACCGGCAGCTATGGCCTGCAGCGCTACACGATGGACGTGAACACCTGGCTTAACAACGACAAGACCGTACTGTTCCGCCTGAATGGCGCCTACATGAACGTCGACAGCTTCCGCACCAGCGTGTTCCAGCAGCGCGAGTTCTTGGCGCCGACCGTGACGCTCCTGCTCGACGACGATACCACGCTACGTTGGTCGGGCGAGTATCAGCACGATCGGTTCCGCTTGGATCAGGGCATTCCGGCCATCAATGGCGACCCGTTTGCCGTCAATAGCAACGTGTTCACCGGCAATCCCAGCGGCGACATCGGCGACTACCACAGCTACCACTCGACGCTCGTCTTGGAGCGCCAATTGAACGACGATTGGACCCTGCGCGTCGGCGAAATGTCGCTGTGGTACAACACGCCGTCGAGCACGACGCTGCTGGACGGCGGCACAACAAATGCCGCCACCGGCTTGCTCAGTAGCCCGATTTTCGGACAAGACACGTCAGTGGCCAACCCGTTTATGGAGCAGAACCACGATATCTTGGAAACCTTGGGCGGCGAGTTCGACACCGGTCCCTTCAAGCACAAAGCCGTATTCGGCGCCGAACAGGATTGGTTCATCACCAATCACGATACGTTCACCACGAGTTCGCTTGCAGACCCAGCGACGTTCGCGACCATCGGCAGCGCATACGGGCCGATTAACGTCGGTACGGGGGCCAATTCGATGCCGGTTATTCCAAACACAACCAATCCGCCGGGCGGCGTAATATCCCAGAATGTTTTCGACAACCCCTCCTTCCGCCAGAATCGCTTCGGCTTCTTCGCCCAGGACATGATCGATGTGACCGACCGGCTGCACGTGACATTGGGCGGACGCTTCGACTACGTCAGCCAGGAATACGCCCGCCAGGACTTGTTCTATGTGCCGGGCATCATCCCGCCCCCGGGCGTTACGGCGATCCCAATGATTCGCACGACCGACACCTTCAACCAGTTCTCGCCGCGTGCCGGCCTGACGTACGATCTGGTTCCCGAGCGGATGAGCGTTTATGCCATGTACTCGCGATCGTTCACGCCGAGCATTGGCGTGGCGAACTTCTCGGCCCCGACGCAACTGTTGCCCGAGATCGGCAATATCTGGGAAGGTGGCATCAAGACGCGATTGAACGACAAGTTCCTGCTGACCACGTCCGGTTATTGGATCGAGGAACACAATGTCAACGTCGAGCAATTCGACTCGACGCCCGGCGCGCTGGTGCCAATCTTTCTGACCCAGGCCGGGTTGGAGCGCAGCCAGGGTGTCGAGGCCAACCTGACGGGCAATCTTACCCAGAAGCTGAGCACGACCAGCAACTTTGGTTATAACGACAGCTACCTTTACGGCGTGGCCCAATCGGAGACCGGCGTGGCCCCGCCGTTGGCGCAAACTCGCGTCCGCGCGGTCCCGCACTGGCTGGGAAATATCTGGCTCCGCTACAACTTCGTGCAGGAGCAAAAGCGAACGATCGGCGCCGCGCTTGGCATGCGTTACGTCGGCACTCGTCTCGGCGACTACTCGTCGCCGCTCGTGCTGCCGAGCTACGACATCTGGGATCTCGGTTTCTACTGCAACAAGAACTGGTGGAGCGCTTCGCTGCTGTGGGACAACGTCTTCAACCAGACGTACGCACTGTCGTCCATCAGCCAGTACCAGGTCATGCCCGGCACGCCCAGCAACGTCCGCCTACAGTTCACTGGCACGTTCTAATCGCAGGCGCGCATCGAAGTAGTAAGCTCACTCCGTGAGCCGTAACCGCTCCGAGAAAGATCTCTCGCTTTGCCAGTCATCCGTACGCGAGCTAGGGCTCACGGAGTGAACCTGATACTTTATACGTTTCGGCCACTTCGGCCGCGTGGCTCGTCAGGTTCGCGCCGGGGGGCAGAGCATCCATGAGAATTCCGAAGTACTGGGCCAGGGCCACGGCCGAAGCGCCAAAGCCCGATGGAATCCCGGTTTCGCAGTCGTGCTGGCGCTGGTCGGACGACAGCGAGGCCGACGCACGCGATTCGGCGCTGGCCGCGGCCACGCGAATCGTGCGGGCCTTGATCGACGGCACCCCGCTGGCGCACTACGGCTATGGCAACGCGCCGCTGCGCGAGCAGTTGATTCAAGAAGTCAGCGACGACGTTGGGCAGCGGCTGGCGGCCGTGACGCAGAATGCGTACGGCGCGCTGGTGCTCGTCACGGATCAAGTGATGTTCGTCGACGTGGATTTTCCGCCTGCGCAGGCCGGCGCCGAGTTGCGATATTTTTTCAAACGGCTCGTGAGCAAGCGCGCGATTTCGCCCGAGACCGAACATGAAAATGCGGCGCGACTGAAGATCGAGCGCCTGCTGCGGGAGCGTCCCGATTGGGGCCTGCGCGTGTACCGCACGTTTGCCGGGCTGCGCGTGCTTGTCACGCACCAGCAATTCGATCCGGCAGGCGATCAGACGGCGGAAGTTTTCGAGTCGCTCGGAGCCGATCCGCTGTACCAGCGGCTTTGCAAATCGCAGCGCTCGTTCCGCGCCCGACTGACGCCCAAGCCCTGGCGTTGCGGGCATACCGCCAACCACATCTCGTGGCCGCGCGAAACGGCCGACCAGCAGCAACGCTTCGAGCAGTGGTCGCGGGAATACTCGGCCCGGCAGGTTGGGTATGCGACCTGCCGGTTGCTGGCGGTGATGGGCGACGGCGCCGTGCATCCCGCCGTGCAGCCGATCGTCGAGTTGCACGACCACATGTCCCGTTGCGAGGAGCCGCTCAAGCTGGCGTAAAGTTCGCGAACGAAACTAGCCGGCACGTTCATGTGCCGTAACCAGAACAACGGCACATGAATGTGCCGGCTAGTTTGGGGCGGCGATTCGCGTGGGCCGCTTTATTCCGCGAAGCGGATCTCGACGATCTCGAACTTCATGGTGCCGGCGGGCACGTCGATCTCCGCACGCTGGCCCACCTTCTTGCCGACCAGGCCTTGGGCCAGCGGGCTGGTGATCAGGATGCGTCCGGCGTCGTAATCTTCGTCGCCGGCGCCGACCAGCGTGAATTCTTCCTGGTCGCCGAAATCGAGATCCTTGACGACCACGGTGCAGCCGAAAGCGACTTCGTCCTTGGGCAATTGCGACATGTCGACGATGTCGGCCCGGCTGAGCTTGTCGCGCAGCAGGTTGATCTTGGCCTGCAGCATGCCTTGGGTCTCGCGGGCGCCGTGATATTCGGCGTTCTCGCGCAGGTCGCCGGCGGCGCGGGCTTCGGCAATGCGGACGGCGATGGCCGGCATCTCGACCTCTTCCATGTGCTTGAGATCGGCCATTAGCTTTTCATAGCCGGTACGGCTTACGGGAATCCTGTCCATCGCTGCACCTCAGACGCGCTGCACAAAAAAAACGGCCCCGCCGACGGGACCGCCCAGTTGGCTTTTATTGTGGATCGGGCGAGAGGCGCTGTAAAGGGCCGAATGCGCTCGCCCCGCGACCAACGGTCGCGGCTTTATGAGGATGTGGCACCCGCGCGGCTATTTGTGGCCGGGGGTGCGGTCTTCGGGCAGGTAGAGCAGCCGGCCGCAATTGCCGCAGTAGACCACCTTGTTCATCAAGAGCGAATTGAACATGTTGGCCGTGATCACTTGGAAGCAGCCGCCGCAGTTCTCGCCTTCCACCGGGGCCATGGCGTCGGACCCCTTGCTTTTGACCACCCGTTGGTAGGCGTCCTGGAAATCGGCGGGCAACTCCTTTTCGGATTCCTTGAGCTCGGCTTCCAGGCGGTTGATATCGCCGGCCAAGAGTCCTTCCTGCTCGCGCACGTGCTGCTGGGATTTGGCGGCTTCCTCTTTGGCCTTGGCGACCTTCTGTTCGGCTTCGACGACGAGTTTTTGAGAGGCGTCGATTTTTTCCAAAGCTTCGAGAATCTCGTCGGCCAGCACGCTGTTGGCCATTTCGTCGGCCGCGATCTGGTCCTTGAAGGCCTGATACTCGCGGTTGCTGTTGGCCGCGTTGAGCTTGGCCTTGAGATCCAAGATCTTGCCCTCGCCGCTGCGCAAGAGCAGTTGCTTCTGGTCGGCGCTGACGCGCGCCGCCTTGACGTCTTGCTTCACCTGGGCCAGTTCGGCTTCAAGGCGTGCCACGTTCGCTTCGCGGGCCTTGAGTTGCTTGGGGCCGCGGGCCATCCGCTCGCGCAGATCGCCCAACTGCTGATGAATGCGGTGTAGTTTCCGTAGGACTGCGGCCGCCACTAACATGAGTTCTGGTTCCCCCCGCTGGCCCGCTGACCACGAATATTCTGGCCACCGATAAAAAAAACCGCTGGTCTTGCGACCAGCGGTGTGGTCGAGCGGCCCGACTAGCTTGCGATTCCTTCGAGGAATCCTTCGAGTTGTTTGCTACGAACCGGATGTTGCAACTTCCGGACCGCCTTGGCCTCGATCTGGCGCACGCGCTCGCGCGTGACTTTGAAGATCCGGCCGACTTCCTCAAGTGTGTAGGTATAACCGTCCCCCAGGCCGTATCGCAAGCGGATGATTTCGCGCTCGCGGTACGTCAGGGTTTTCAGCAGGTTTTCGATTTTTTCCCGCAACATGCCCTGCGAAGCCGTGATGATCGGGCTTTGCGAGCTGTTGTCTTCGATGAATTCGCCGAAGGCCGAGTCTTCGCTCTCGCCCACCGGACGGTCGAGACTCACTGGGTGGCGGCCAATGTTCAGCACCCGACGCGTCTCTTCGACGCTAATCTGGGCAGCACGGGCTGTCTCTTCTGTTGTCGGTTCTCGACCCAGTTCTTGCAAGAGGGTCTTCGAGACATTCCGCAGCTTGCTCAGCACGTCGATCATGTGTACCGGAATGCGGATCGTGCGGGCCTGGTCGGCGATCGCGCGGGTGATGGCCTGGCGGATCCACCACGTGGCATACGTCGAGAACTTGTAGCCGCGGCGATACTCGTACTTGTCCACGGCCCGCATCAGGCCGGTGTTGCCCTCTTGGATCAGGTCCAGGAAGCTCAAGCCGCGATTACGGTACTTCTTGGCAATCGAGACCACGAGGCGCAAGTTGCCGCCGGAGAGTTCTCGCTTGGCCTTTTCGTATTCCTGGTACTGCGAGCCGATGCGCTCGCAGCGGCGGCGCAGGCTCTTGGGGCTTTCCAAGGTCAGCAGCATGCAATCGTGCAGCTCGCGCCGCAGATTGGCCCGCTCGTCTTTCGAGGCGCCGGTCGTGTCGAGCTGGCCGATTTCGATTTGCAACTGATCCATGCGGTCGGAGATTTCTTCCAACTGCCGGATCAGCGGCTGCACGCGCCGCGTGCGCAGGCTCAATTCTTCGACCAGCGTCAGGGCCTTTTGCCGGCGCGAGAGGAAGCGATCGCGGGCAGCCCGGCGCTCGTCCTTCGTCAGCCGCTTGCAGATCACGCGGCGGAAATCCGCGCGGTTGTCGGCCAGCAGGTGCCCAAGCGTCCGCAGGTTGTGCGGCATGCGGGCCATGATCTGTTCTTTGGTCAATTGCTCGGTGAGCGAGACCTTGATCATGCGGTCGAACGGCAGCGAGCCGTCGTGCACCTTGGTCAGCGTTTCGATCGTCGAGCGCATGGCGAGGTCGCAGGCCAGCAGCGTGCGGCGGAAGCGCTTGCGCGTGACCTCGATCTTCTTGGCCAGAGCGATTTCCTGCTCGCGCGTTAAGAGCGGGATCTCGGCCATCTGCGTCAGATACATGCGGACCGGATCGTCGCTCCACTTGGCCTCGTCGTTCAACGACGAACGCGAGACCTCAGGCTGGGGCTCGTCTTCCACGTCCAGCGACGGCCGCCGCGCCGACTCGTCGTCCGAGCCGAACTCGGTCCCGCTGCGGTATTCGGCTTCCACTTCCGGCGGCTCGTTCACCAGCTCGATGCCCTGGTCTTCCAGGGCCGTGAGCAAGCTGTCGAGCTTGTCCGGATTGACCGCTTCGTCGGGAAGGTATTCGTTGACCTGGTCATAGGTCAAAAAACCCTGGCTCTTGCCGGTTGCGACTAGCTCCTGCAGATCTTTATCGGCTGGGTCCACTTGTCTTCCCTCCAGCACCTTCTGGCGCCTTGAGACACTTGGATTATGGTCTGGGCAGCGCGGTCAATTCAAGTTTCCGCTTTCGGTCCAAACCAACCGGCAGGGCTCCTACCCATCCGTGGGCAGAGAAATGCCTTGTCGGGTTCGCTCCCGCTCGACCAGCCGCCGCAATTGTTCCATTTCGTCGGCTGCGTCGATCGGACGCTCGTCGTCGGCGGATTGGCCCGCGGGTCGGGCCACCGCCTGTTGTTCGCGAAACGCCCGCAGTAAATCCCTCAGTTCCTTGCTGCGATCGGCACTCCCGATGGCCTGCCGCTGTTCGTCCAGCAGCACCAGCAGGCCTTTCAGGTCCGGATCTTCCAGCTCCAACATCAACCGCTCGTACGTCGGCCACTCGCCGGCATCGGCCAGCGAGCAGCAGGTCGCAAACAACTGCCGACGCCGGGGACAGCGAAAGTCGGCGGGCGAAATTTCCCGCCGCACCTCCTCTAGACATTCCGGCGTCTGGAGCAATATCTGTAGGAGCCACTGTTCGGCCAATACCAGTTTTCCAACTTCTTGTTGCTGGACCACGGCCGGCACCTCGCGCGAGGTTTTCCCACGGGGGCGCCGCAACTCCGTCAGCCGCTCGCGCAGCCGGCCCTCGCCGACTCCGAACCGGGCCGCCAGGCGATACAGAATCTGGTCTTCCCGCACTTTTACGGCAGTGCTGGTGCTGGCTTGCAGTCGCGGAGCCTTGGCCAGCGTGGCCAGAACTTCCTCGACGGCACGATTGGCCGCGTGCATGCCGCCGGAGGCATCGGCTTCGCGCAAGGCCGTGGCAAACTTGTGCTCCAAGGCATCGACGGCCGAATCCAGCAGCTGCGAAAACGCCTCCGCCCCGCGCTGGAGCAGAAAATCGCAGGGATCCAATTCGTCGGGCAGCGTCAGCACGCGCAAATCCATCTGCTCGGCTACGAACAGTTCCAGGATCTGGTCCGTCCGCCGCCGGCCCGCCTCGTCGCCATCGAGCACCAGCACGATGCGATCGACAAACCGCCGCAGCAGGCTCAAATGCCGCTCGCCCAGGGCCGTGCCCAGCACGGCCACGGCGTTGCCAAAGCCCGCCTGTTGGGCGATGACGCAGTCGGTATAGCCTTCCATGACCAATGCGGTGCGGGTCTTGCTGAACGCGTCTTTGGCATGGTCCAAGGCATAGAGCAGGCTGCTTTTGGCAAACAGCGGGGTTTCGGGCGAGTTGATGTATTTGGCGGCGTTGTTTTTGGCGCTGTCGGCGCTGCCGGGTAGCACGCGGCCCCCCAGCCCCACCGGCCGGCCTTGAATGTCGCGGATCGAGAACAGCACGCGACCCTTGAAGCGGTCGTAATAGCCGCCCGACTGCTTCGAGCCCACCACCCCGATTTTTTCCAGCACCTTGGGCGTAAACCGTGTCTCGCGGGCCTGGCCCACGAGCCATTCCCAGCGATCCGGTGCGTAGCCCAAGTGGTAGCGGCCAAAACTTTCGGCCGTGATCCCCCGCCCTTGCAAATAAGCCCGGGCCGGCTCGGCTTCGGGTGCCCGGAGCAGGCAGTCGTGATATTGCTGCTCGACCCAGGCCATGGCCTGGTAGAGCAGGCGTTTCTCGTCCGCCCCCCCGGGCGGCCCACTGGAACTTTGGAGCGTGATGCCGGCCCGTTCGGCCAGCAGGGCCAAAGCCTCGGGGAAGGTCAGTCCATCGTGACGCATGACAAAGCTAAAGACGTCGCCGCCGATGTCGCAGACAAAGCAGCGGAACGATTGCCGCTCGGGATTCACTTGCAAGCTGGGCCGCGAGTCGTTGTGCCAAGGGCACAGCGCTTTGTAGCCGCGGCCTTCGCGCCGCAACGGCAGATAGCTGCCCACCAGCTCGACGATGTCGGTCGCCTGGCGAACCTGCTCCTTGGCGTCGGCAGAGAAACCCAAAGACACCGGCAACTCCCGTAATCGCCGACGAAGGGGGCGTGAAGAGACAGCAAGAAGAACCGAGTCGCCGACTGGCAGAACCCCGGCAGAAAACCGCTGGTGCGTCAACCGCGGAGCCCGCGGCCGCAATCAGCGGAGCCAAGCGCCACGTGGATTATAGAGACTCGCGCACACCAGAATCAAGCTGCGCATTGGGCCACTTGCGCGCGGGCCGAGAGATTGGCCCCATTCACCGCTCTGCACTCATCGCGCAGCATTTTTTTCATCCACTCTGCTTCTGGCTTGCGACGAAGACTTCGAGTGTGCGCGCGCTGCTATCGCGAACAGCTCACTCGGTTTCAGGCGGCAGGGGGCCGTCGATTTCGACTAGGTCGCGGAGGATTGGCGGGAGTCGCCAGGCGCGGATTTCGCGACCGAAACCGGCGCCGAGGAGATATTCGCCATCGGACGAGATTTGAAAGCGCCCACCTCGGGCGTATCCCTGCCGAGCGGCGTCGACAATTTCCACTTCATGCCGCGGCCGGAACCATTTGAATGTTTTGACGTTCAAAAAACTCGCTTTGTATGCCCCGTAGAGCAGCCACTGGCTATCGGGCGAAAAGATGTATTGGGGCTCCGTGGGGCACCGCGTGGGACCGTGCAGCTTGCTTGCCGCCGCGGGCGGCCCGAACACTTGCTTTCCCGACTTCACATCCCACAGAACTAGGTCATGCGGCTTGTCGAACTTTTCCGTGGCGGGAATTCGGGTCGACGCGAGCAGTAGCCCGTCGGGCGAGAACTCAAGGTCCCGGTACGAGTTGGCCCGATCGAGGATCGGCGGGGAATTCTCCTTACGCGTTCGGCGCACCAGGCAGAGCGGCTGGTCCGTGTACCAAAGCGGTGCGTCGCCGGGTTTGTCCTTCTTGGCGGGCAGCGGAGCGTTCGCCGCCTGCCATTGATTCCAGAACTCGGGATTGTCCGGCGCGAAGATTCGGGTCATGGCGAACATGCCATGCTTCGAGACCGCGAGCTCACAGTACCGCTCTCCGGAATACGAGTCCGTATTGTCATTGGCTACGGACGCCAGCGCCGACCCGAACAGCCGCTCGCCTTGTTTCCCGTACACCACCAGTTCGTTTGGCCCTGCCACGGTCAGACCGTCGAAGTGAAACTTGGCCCACCGCGCGCCCCGGAACGGAACGGCGGGCAACCCCGGATGTGGGCCGTCGAGCCGGGCGAGCAGGTCACCGGTCGAGGTTTCCCACAGGCAAGCCTGATTGCCCTGCGCAAAACTTAACAGCCGTTTGCCGCCGGGGGAGAAGACGAGTTGGGCAACGGACGTGGAGTGCTGCCGCAGCCGGAAGAGAAGCTTGCCGGTCTCGGCCTCCCAGAGGTATACGACGTGGATGTCGCGCAGCGGTTTAATCGGCTCGAGCACCTCGCCGCGACTCGTCTGAACGGGCCGGTAGGCTTTTGTGGTGTCTTGGACGCAGGCCAGTAGCTTGCCATCGGGCGACAACACCCCGGCCCCCGCATCGAATTCGCACGGCCCGATCGTGCGGATGACGACGCCGTCGCTTAAGCGCCGAAGTTCGCAGCTCTGACCAATACAGACCGCCACGGTTTGTGCCTTCGAGCAGAGGTTGGCCGGTGACAGCACGTCCGGGTCGTCGGCGCCGAGCCACGCATCGTTGGCGGGCGCCGTCCAAAGTGGCTTGGCCGCCTCTGGTTCCTCGTCCGTTTGGTCGTCTGCCGCCGGGGCAGGCGAAGCCGGGCTTGGCTCCTCGGCGCAGGCAGATGCGGCGCCCAGCAATAGAGTGCACGCGATGGCCCCCGCCAGCCGTCGGACGCAGATCAGGCGGAATAGCATCCAGCACTCCTCAGTCAAACTGTCGAAAGCAGATTGTTTAGTACTCGGGGACGATCCGCGCCCGTTCCCCATCACTCTGCACTCATCGCTCATCGCTTTTTTCAGATCGGCACATTTTCCGGCGTCGCGAGCCAGTAGCTCGTGCTGCGACCGCTGCCGGAGTTTTGCACGAGAATGCCACGCTCCTGCAACTGGCGAATATCGCGCAGGGCCGTGTCGTGCGAGCACTTCGCCAGCTTGCCGTATTTCGAGGTTGTCAGGAATCCCTTAAAACCGTCGAGCATGCGGTTGATGACGATTCGCTGCCGGTCATTCACCGGCTCGCGATGAATGCGCTGCCACCATTTTGCCTTGTTGAGCACCGCGGCCAGTCCTTCTTCAGCACCGTCGATCGCTCGGCCGAGGCATTCCAGGAACCATCTTAGCCAGTGCGTAATATTGACGTCGCCGCGTTGGGCCGCTTCCGACTGCTGGTAGTAAACCTTGCGCTCGGCCTCGATTTGCGACGACATGCTGTAGAAGCGATCCTTCGTCCGGTCAGAGCGTGCGAGCGTCATGTCGGCGATCGCGCGCGCCATGCGGCCATTGCCGTCTTCAAAGGGATGGATGGTCACAAACCAGAAATGAGCGATTCCGGCCATGAGCACCGGATCGAGCGCCGGCGGTGCGTTGAACCATGCGATGAATTCGTCCATCTCCGACTCCAGGCGGTCGGCGGCCGGGGCCTCGAAATGAACCCGTTCACGTCCGATCGGACCCGAGACCACCTGCATCGGTCCGGCTTGTTTTGTGCGCCACTGGCCGACCGCGATGCGGGACATGCCGCTTCGCCCGGTCGGAAACAGCGCTGAGTGCCAGCCAAATAGACGGTCCTTCGTCAGCGGCGCCTCAAATTTCTCGGTCGCGTCGAGCATCATTTCGACGATGCCTTCGACTTCCCTGCTTGCTTTTGGAAGTCCAGCAACGTCGATGCCGAGCCTGCGAGCGATCGATGAGCGAACCTCGTCGGGATTGAGCGCTTCACCTTCGATGGCCGAGGTTTTCACCACGTCGGCCGTGAGCATGGCCAAACTGGCCTCGGCTCGGGATTCGAATCCCAAGGACTCCATCTTGCCCAGCAGCAGGCCTTGTTTATGGCGCACGTCCGCTAGGGTCGTGGCGAGCGTGTCGCCGTCCCATTTGAGCTTCGGCCACCTTGGCTGCTGGTGGATAAAACCCGCCATAATACGCACTCCCTGCGTTGATTATAGCGGGTATTCACCGCAAACGGGCAGATTCGACGCATATTGTGCGTAGATTAAGGGTGCTAATCGACGCGAATGGCCCGATTGCCGAGCTTCTGACGTTATCGCTGTTTCCCTTGCGAGCCCCGATCGAGACTTCCACGGTGCGCTGTTTGCCGTCGCGAATGATCTTCAGCTTGACCGTTGAATCCGACTTGGCCCCGGCGACCAACAGCCGCAGTTCCGACGGCTCGTGGATCTTCTCGCCGTTGAATTCGATCACGACGTCGCCCGGCTCGAGCTCGTCTTTGTCTGCCGGCGAGTTGGGCGGCAGGGCGTCGCTGTCGCCCAGGGCGCCGGTAGCCTGCCAGTCGTTACAAGGGATGCCCATTGTTCTTGCTCGGCGAGCAGACGTCGCGCCGTTGGCGGAGCCAACACGGGGGTGAAGGCCGAGGAGGCCAACCGGCTCAAAGAGCTGGAAGACGAGAACAAAGCGGCTAACGAAGCTGCTGGCCAAGGGAGCGCCGTAAAACCACTTCAATTAAAAACTTGCGAAGCGCCGAGGGCGAGCCTATGCCGTTGTTATTGCTGCCGAAGTTACTGTCGCCGGTAAGCAACCCCCCCACAAAGTTCAGAACGGGTTCAACGGCAACAATGGCGGGTTCAACAACGGCAATAATGGTGGATTCAACAACGGCGGCAACGGCAACAACGGCGGCGGGTTCAACGGCAACAAAGGTGGATTCAATAACGGCAATGGCGGTTTCAACAACGGCGGCAACGGCAATAACGGCGGTGGGTTCAACGGCAATAACGGCGGTTTCAACAACGGCAACAACAACGGCAACGGCTTCAACAATAACAACAACGGCGTCTCTCAGTCTCCGCCGGCCGCCGGCGTTTTTGATGATCCTCTCAACAACGGAGCGACCGCGGCCTGGAAGGCACAGACAGACGCGTCCACTTTCGTGACAATGCGGTTCACTACCTCGCGGACCGGTAGCACTGAGATTGTAAAAGATGGAGTACTTACGAATACCACTCCGTTCACTTACATCTTTACCCCAGATGCCTCGGGCAACGGCCAACTCGTCATTCACGCGGGCGCCGAAGTGTTACCGCTGCCCATCACTTTCGGCGACAACAACAGTTCTTTCACGAGGCAATTCGGTGGGGCAAAGCAGACGTTCACCAAGGTTCCGTAGCGACTGTAAGGCAGCGGCGGCAAAACACGGGGGAGTGATCAAACAGCACCGCTCAATGTGAACTTCCCGTGGGAAAGTCGCCGGATAGAAGGACCGGCTGCGTCGCGTAAAAGGTGCGAGCCTCAAACGCATGCGTCCCATTTTCGAGGAATCGGCCTCGCCCTTGGAACCACGGCTGCATGGCCAGCGGCGAGAATCGAGCGTGGCCGGTGGCGACCCTCAAGCCGAATGACTTTGGCCTGTTCGACATGTTGGGGAACGCCTTTGAGTGGTGCGATGATCCATTCGAGACTTACCCCAAAGTAGCAGGCAAAGTTTCTGAAGACTCGGGAACAACGCAGCCGGTTGTGGACGGTGGTCGCCGCGTGTTGCGTGGCGGCGCGCTGGACGTTCTACCGGGGCTCGTCCGCTCGGTCTGCCGTGACTTCTGCACTCATCATTCCTTTTTCACCCATTCGGCTTCCGGGCCGCAATGACGACGTCCACCGTGCGCTCTTTGCCGTCGCGAATGATCTTGAGCTTGACCGATGATCCGACCTTGGCGCCGGCGACCAGCAGCCGCAGTTCCGACGGCTCGTGGATCTTTTCGTCGTTGAATTCGATCACGACGTCGCCCGGCTCGAGCTTGGCTTTGTCTGCCGGCGAGTTGGGCTGCACGCCGCTGATCACCGCGCCCTCGCTTTCAACGACCTTGAGCTTGCGGGCCAGCTCGGGCGTCAGCTCTTGCAAGCCCACGCCCAAGTACCCGCGCGTGACGCTGCCCCGCTCCTTGAGATGTTTGTAGACGTCGCTCACGACTTCCGTGGGAATGGCGAAGCTGATGCCCTGGTAAGCCTTGCCGACGATGGCGGTGGTGATGCCGATCACCTCGCCCTTGATGTTCACCAGCGGTCCGCCCGAGTTGCCGGGGTTCACGGCCGCGTCGGTTTGCAAAAAATTCTGATAGGCCGAGTTTTCGGCAAATGCCCGCCGCTGCTTGGCGCTGACGATGCCCATGCTGACCGTGCGATCCAGGCCGTAAGGGTTGCCGACGGCCAGCACCCAATCGCCGACTTGCAACTGCTTGCTGTCGCCAAACTGAGCACTGGTCAAGCCGTTGGCATTGATCTTGAGCACCGCCAGGTCGGTCAGCACGTCGGAGCCGACGAGCGTGACGTCGTCGATGGCGCGGCCGTCGCTTAAATGGACCGCGACCTGGCTGGCTCCCTGGATGACGTGGTAGTTCGTGAGGATATAGCCCGCCGTATCGACGATCACGCCCGAGCCCTGGCCGATCTCGCGATATTCGCGGCCGGGATTTCCGAAGAACTCGTCAAACGGGTTGTTGCCTCCTTCGCGTGCGATCTGTTCGGTGTCGATATGCACGACGCAGGGCTCGATGCGCTCGGCAACCAGGCGAAAGGCCCGCGAGGTGTCCGAGAGTTTCACTAACTCGGCCTTTCGATCCAGCTCGCTCAACTCGGCCGCGGCATGTTCGCTGGTGGCCTGCAACCTGGCTCGCGTCAGCTCGTATTCGATGCGAAACGCCAGGCTCGGCGCGCCCAGGACAATCGCCAGGATGATGGCCAGAAAAATCAGGCCACCCAAGCGGCTGCGAGGTGGTTGCGGCACTCGCTGCAGATGCACTTCGTCCATAGGATGGGTTACCTCAAAGTTGCTCGGGTTCGCTCATCGTGCAGGTGCAGGGAAACTCGGCACCGCGAGGTTTCGCGGCCCGGTTGCTTCGCGGCGGTCGACGACTATTATAGGCCTGCGTGTAGTCGGGCACAGCAGCTCGCTCACTGGTGCTGGCTGCGGGCGAAGTTCTGGCAGGATATTTCGCGGATGGCTGTTCTGCGTCCAAGCCGGTACTTTCCACCTCCCGACGAGGCCACCTGGCACGGCCTAGTCGGCACGGGCGGGCAGCTCTCGGTCGAGTGGCTACTCGATGCGTATTCGCACGGCATTTTTCCCTGGCCCACGACCGATGGCCGGCTGGCCTGGTGGTCGCCCGATCCGCGGGCCACGATCGAGTTCGACCGGTTGCACATTTCGCGCCGCTTGCGGCGCGTCTGGCAGAGCGGCCGCTTCGAGGTCACCGCGGACCGCGACTTTCGCGGCACGATCGAAGGCTGCGCCACGGCCCAGGACCGCATGGACAACACCTGGATCACGCCGCAAATGCTGGCCGCCTATTGCCGGCTGCACGAAGCTGGCATTGCCCATAGTGTCGAAGTCTGGCACGAGGGGAAGTTGGCCGGCGGGATCTACGGGGTGGCCATCGCCGGCATGTTCGCGGGCGAATCGATGTTTTATCGCCAGCGCGACGCCTCGAAGATGGCGCTGGTACACCTGGCGGGCCACCTCCAGGCCCGGGGCTACCAATTGTTCGATATTCAGCAACTTACGCCCCACACGGCCCGGCTCGGGGCCACGACCATGCCCCGTCGCGAGTTCTTATGCCGCGTGGCTACCGCCATTGAGCTGCCCGTAACCTTCGGGCGACAACTGCTCGGCAGCGAGATTTGGCAGCCGGCGGATTAAGACGGCTATCCCCTCGAAATGGCCACGAATTGGCACGATTTTTCGCTATTATGCTTCTCTTTCGGCGAGTTATTATTGCTTAATGAGCACGAAAACTCCAAGTCGGTACGAATTGCCCGAAAGTGACGCGCAGGTGGTCGAGGACTATCGCTGGCCCAACATACGGCTGGCACTTTCGGCGTCCATTCCGAAGTTCCTTGGTGGAACGGTGACGCTGCTCGTCGGCGCCTATCTGGCCGTCGAGGGGATCCGCGACGCGACCGAACCGAACTGGGATGTGCTGGTCACGTTGGTTTGCTTGCCGCTGGCGATGGTCGCCGTGGCGGTCAGTGCGATGCAGTTTCGCGCGATCTCGCGTTTGATCCGCCAAGGCTGGAACTCGCCGACCCGAAAAATTCAGCGTCCCGGCCGCAGCGAGTGGGATCATTTCGGCCCCCGCCGCTAGCGCTTGGCGGCCTCGGGCGGCGGCCGCGCCGCTGCCCAGCTCAGGTCGCTTTCAGTCCGGCTGTTGCCCCTCGTGCGGCAGGTCCCCATAATAGCGGAATTGGCGCGCGGGGCTGGGAGCCGCTCCACACGCTGGACAGGGGTCAGACAGAGGCGCATGCCCCCGGTTCATGGCCGGCGGGGCGATCATAGGATTCTTACAGATATGTCGACAGGTTTCGATCCGTACCATGCCTGGCTGGGGCTGCCGCCGGGCTCGCGCCCAAGCAATCATTACGAACTGCTGGGGCTGAAGCTGTTTGCCTCAGAGCCGCCGATCATTGCCGACGCGGCCGACGAAAGCCTTGCCAAGGTCAAGCCGCTGTTGGCTGGCGCGCAGGGCGCGATGGCGAAGCAGTTGTTCGATCAATTGACCGTGGCCCGCGCGGCGCTGCTGTCGCCCGCTGCGAAGCGTGCCTACGATGCCGAGTTGCGAACGCGGCTTGGCATGCCGCCGGCTCCGGAGGCCAAGCCGCAGGTTCCAAAAACCGTGCGGCCTGCCGCTACCACGGTGCTCATGCCACCATCGGCCCAACCAACGGCGCCCCAGCCGGCTGCGCCGACGGTCACCATGTCACAAGTCCCGGTCCCGACCGCCGTGCCCCAGGCTGCCGTGCCCGTCGCCGTGGCACCGATGGGGCAAATCCCGACAGCCACGATGCCGATGGCTGCCATGCCCGTGGCCCAAGCGCCGATGGCCATGCCCATGACGGCTCAGCCGATGGCTCAGGCGATGCCGGTCGCGGCAATGCCATATGGTGCGCCGATGATGGCCCAGGCCGTGCCAATGATGCAGCCCGGCGTGGCCCAGGCCATGCCGATGCAGGCCTATGCGCCCGGCATGGCAATGGCCCAGCCGGCGATGCCGATGGGCTACGGGGCACCGTCCGCCGAGACGGGCTTGGAGGACATTGCCAGCCCCCGGCGCCGGCGGCGTCGGGCCTCGGGCGGTCAGATGGTCGCCATCGTCGGGGTGTTGGTCGTCGTGGGCGGCGTGTGTGCCTTTGGCTACCTCTACCGCGAGCCTTTGCTGGCCGCTTTGGAAGACAAGCCGCAAGTCGTCATTCACGAGGGCGAGGACCCGACGGCCAAAACTTCGCAGCCGAAACCCGCGCACGTGGCCGAAGAATCGCACAAAGCTAAAAGCCAGCCGGCCAACATAATGCCCGCCAGGCAACCGGCTGACGAACAGGTAGTCATGAACGTGCCCCAGCAAAACACGGTGCCACCGAAGCGCGTACGACCCAAGCAGCCGAATCCCGTCGGTTTGAAGGCCCGGCCGCAGGTGGCTGCCTACTCGGTCTCGATCAAGCCGCGAAGTCCCGAGGAAAAGGCCGCCGTCGGCCGCTCGCTGGCGGCGACGCGCTCGGCGCTGGCCGAGCGCAATTTCCCCAAGGTGGAAGAGCAGTTGAACCTGGCGATGCTCGAGGCCTCGAGTTCCGAAAGCCTGGCGGCCATCGGCCGCATGCGCTCGCTCGAAGACGCGTATAAAGAGTTCTGGCACGCGGTGCGGCAGAGCTGCAAGGGGCTGAAATCGGTCGATGAATTGGAGGTCGACGGCAAGAAGATGATCGTGATCGATGCCGATACCGAGCATCTATCGGTGCGCGCCGACGGCCAAAGCCGAGACTACATGATCGAGAAGCTTCCCTCGAACATGGCCCTGAGCCTGGCCGAGCAATGGCTGCACCCCAACGATCCCAGCAGCAAGGTGGTGCTGGGCGCCTTTTTGGCCGTCGATCCCAAGGGTGATCGCCAGGAGGCGCGGGAACTTTGGCAAGAGGCCGTCCGCCAGGGTTCCGAAGTGGCGAAGACCCTCTTGGCCCAAGACGCCGATTAACAACGGCCGCCTTACTGATCCCAGCTAATCGGTTGTTTGTCCGCCGCCGCCGCGGTCCCCCGTTATGAAAAAAAACTGGATTCTGGGCAGCGGGCCGGGCTGCGATCTCGTTCTCGACGACAGCCATATTTCCGGCCGTCATTGTCAATTGACCGAAATCGAGGGGGCCTTTCAGCTACTCGATCTGGGCTCGACCAATGGCACGCTGGTCAACGGGCAGCGCATCGCCGGGCCCGTGCCGCTTCGACCGGGCGATTGCATCACGCTCGGCCGCTTCGAGCTCAAGCTCACCGCCGAAGGCCGGCTGACGAAGCGCCAGTTTCATGGCGAGCTGACGATCGAGGCCCGCAACGTATCGGTCGACGTCCCCCAGCGCCGGCTGATCGACGACATTTCGCTGACGATCTTCCCCTCCGAGTTTGTCGGCTTGATGGGGCCCAGCGGCGCGGGCAAGACCACGCTCACCAGCGCACTCAACGGGTATCTGCCGCCCAGCACGGGCCAGGTGCTCATCAACGGCCACGACCTGTACGCCGAATACGCGCGCTTTCGCGGCATGCTGGGCTACGTGCCGCAAGACGACATCATGCATCGCGAGCTGACCGTGCGGCAGGCCTTGCGCTTTACGGCCGAGCTGCGCTTGCCGCCCGGCACGCCCCGCCACGAAATCGATGCTCGCATCGCGAAGGTTCTCAAACAGTTGGACCTGGAAAGCACGGCCGACACGATCATCGGCTCGCCCGAGCGGCAAGGCATCAGCGGCGGTCAGCGCAAACGCGTCAACCTGGCGATGGAGCTGCTCACCGATCCGGCCGTGTTGTTTCTGGATGAGCCGACTTCAGGTCTTTCGTCGCACGACGCCTTGACCGTGATGACGCTGCTGCGGCAACTGGCCAACTCGGGCAAGAGCATCTTGCTCACGATCCATCAGCCCAGCCTCGAGGCCTTCCGCCTGCTGGACAACCTGGCGATTATCTCGCGCGATTCGCAGTCGCACGAGCCTGGCCGACTGGTCTATTACGGGCCGGCCTATCCCGAGGCGATCGACTTCTTCAATCCTCAGCGCTGGCAGGGAACGACGGGCGATGCCGGCCGACGACCTGACGACGTACTCAACGGGCTGGCCCAACGTCCGACCGCCGAGTGGGACGCGCGCTATCAGAAGTCGCGCTTTCGGCAAGCGTTCGTGACGGCGCGCAGCGGCCGGCAAGTCTCGACGACCGCGGCCGAAACTTCGCAGCCCGCCGGATGCGATCCGCTCCAGCAGTGGTTCACCTTGGTGCGCCGCGCGGTGGCGCTCAAAATTGCCGATCGTTGGAACACGGCGATCCTGTTGGTGCAAGCGCCGATCGTGGCCGTGCTCGTGATTCTCGCTTTTGGCTCCAATGCGCGGCAGAAAATCACGAGCGAAAACTGGTTGGAGACGAGCCGCGCGACGGCCGTGACCTTGTTCGTGCTGGGACTGTCGGCGCTGTGGTTCGGCTGCTCCAACGCCGTGCGCGAAATCGTCGGCGAATGGGCCGTTTATCGCCGCGAACGAATGGTCAACCTGCAGCTTCCACCCTATGTGATGTCCAAGTTCGTGGTCAGCGGCGCCTTGTGCGTGCTGCAATGTACGATCCTGCTGCTGGCCGCCCGCTTGGGTTGCGGGCTGCGCGGGCCGCTGCTCTCGTCGTTGCTCATCATGCTGCTGACCGCCGGCACTGGCGTCGGCCTGGGGCTGATGGTCTCAGCCCTGGCTCGCAGCCAGGAAGTAGCCATTGCGCTGCTGCCGCTGGTGCTGATCCCGATGGTCATCTTCGGCGGCACGCTAATCCCGGTACACAACATGCAAGTGGCGATCCGGCCGCTGGCCTATCTCATGCCGTCGCGCTACGGCTTCGAGGCCATGCTTCTGGCCGAAGCCGCGCGCCGCCCGCTGGGGCCGAGCCCTTACTCGAATTCGATCGCCGTCGATCACAACACGGCCGACTCCGACCGGCCCGACATGGCCCAAATGAATTTTCCGCGCAACAGCCGCCTGGGGATCACTTCCAGCGTCGCGGCGCTGGGGATTTTGCTCGGCGTTCTGATTGTTGGCCTGCATTTGATCCTCCGCTACCGCGACGTGCATTAGATCAACCTTGTCGTCCCCTGGATTGAGTTTCCGTCATGATGCAGCGATTTGCGCTGTTCGCCTGGATTGCCATCGCTTGCGGCGGCACTTGCGCCCAAGCAGCCGGCGGTTCGCAGCCGAACATTCTTTGGCTCACAAGCGAAGACCACGGCCCGCACCTGGGCTGCTATGGCGATCGCCTGGCCACTACGCCGAATGTCGATGCGCTGGCTGCCCGGGGCGTGCTCTACCGGCACTGCTGGTCGAATGCCCCGGTCTGCGCGCCGGCCCGCACGACGCTCGTCAGCGGACTGTATGCCTCGAGCACCGGCGCGGAGCACATGCGCAGCATGGTGGCCTATCCGCACGGCAAGCAGATGTATCCGCAATTTCTGCGCGAGGCGGGCTACTACTGCACCAACAACGCCAAGGAAGACTACAACCTGGCCAAGCCGGGCAAGGTCTGGGACGAGTCGTCGAAGAAGGCCCATTGGAAAAACCGTCCGTCCGGCCAGCCCTTCTTCGCCGTCTTCAATTGCGAGAAAAGCCACGAGAGCAAGCTACGCATCCGCCCGCACGAGCAAATCCACGATCCGGCCAAGGTGCGCGTGCCCGCCTACCATCCCGACACGCCGGAAGTGCGTCTGGATTGGGCCCAGTATTACGACACGGTGACCGAGGCCGACGCGGCCGCCGGCGAGCGGCTCAAGGAACTCGAACAAGCCGGCCTGGCCGCGGACACGATCGTGTTTTATTTTGCCGATCACGGCTCGGGCATGCCGGGCAACAAGCGCTGGCCGCGCGAGGCCGGCCTGCACGTGCCGCTGGTGATTTACATTCCCGAGCGATTCGCCGCGCTCCGCCCGCCCGACTATCATGCCGGCGGACAGGTCGAGCGCCTGGTAAGTTTTGTCGATTTCGCACCGACGGTACTCAGCCTGGCCGGCATCGAGCCGCCGGATTGGATGCAGGGCTTTGCCTTCCTCGGCAAATACGCCGCGCCGCCGCAGCCTTTCGTGTACGGCTTTCGCGGGCGGATGGACGAGCGCTACGATCTGGTGCGCTGCGTGACCGACGGGCGCTATGTTTACGTCCGCAACTTCCGCCCCGACAAAATCTACGGTCAGCACCTGGACTACATGTGGCAAACACCCACGACGCGCGTCTGGGAGCGGCTGTTTCAGCAGGGCAAGCTGAACGCCGCGCAGTCCGCGTTCTGGAAGACCAAACCTCCGGAAGAACTGTATCTCTTGGCGTCCGATCCCGACGAAGTACACAACCTGGCCGCGTCACCCGAGCATGCCGAGGCGCTCGAGCGGTTGCGGACTGCGCTGCACGCTCAGATGGCCAGGATTTGCGACGTGGGCCTGCTGCCGGAAGGCGAGATGCACCGCCGCAGCGGCAGCCGAGCGCCTTATGACATGGGCCACGATCCGGCCGAATATCCATTTGCCGCGGTGTACGAAATGGCCGACCTGGCATCCTCGCTCCGGCCGGACGCCTTGCCGCGGCTCATGCAGGGGCTAACGCATAGCGACAGCGCGGTTCGCTATTGGGCCGTCTTAGGCTTGCTGATGCGCGGCCCCGAAGCAGTTGCTACAGGCCGAAATGGATTATTAAAGGCCTTGGACGATTCGTCGCCCGACGTCCGGATAGCGGCCGCCGAGACACTCGGCCGCTATGGCAGCGCGGCCGACTTGTCGCGTGCGTTATCACTGCTGGGCAACGCGGCCGACTGGAACCACAACGACGTCTTCACGGCGATCGCCGCGATCAACGCGCTCACGGCCCTGGGCGACAAAGCCGCACCGCTCGCCCCGACGCTTGCCGCCCTGCCCACCCAAGGCGTTTCGCCCGACCGGCGCTACAAAGACTATGTTCCGCGATTGCTAGGATCGCTGCGTGAAAGTTTGTCCTCGAATAGGCGTGCGGACTAACTGTTACCAACAAACCTGGTGAGCAGATGTCGAACGACACCGAATACCGCCGCGAGTATTTGTCTCGCTTGCCGCTGCCGCTGGCAAAGCTCTATCAGCGCGCCTGGAATGCTCCCGATGCACGCAACCGGCACGATTACTCTTACTACTTGTTTGAGGTGATGATTAAGCTGGCGGTAGCGCCAGCCATTGCCACGTATTTACAGGAGATCGAGCAAGGCGAACCGCGATCACTCCCCTTGGATCGGCTCTTGGCCCAATTGGCGCTGCCTTCGCTCGGACAGTGGCTAGCCATGCTGCGAGAACTGGCACGCCGTTTCGGGGAACGCCCCGACGCGTCGAGCCATCCGTTGGGGCATCTGTGGGGACAGCTCAGTCGCCAGCGGCAGAACCTGCCGAACCTCTTGGCCTTGTACCGCCAAATCAAGAATGGCCCCGACGGGGCAGATTCCGGCGACCGTAGTTGTTCGCTGATGCAGGTATTCGAGTCGATCGTACAATATCGCAACGAAGTGATCGGGCACGGTGGCCCACGTCATGCATCCTTCTTCGAGAAAAGATTTGGTCCACTGTTGTCGCCTGCGGCGACCGACATTCTCACGGAAAACGTCTTCGATCTGTTGGGTCCGCCGGGGACACGCCTGGTCTTTATTACCGAAGCGCGAACACTCGAAAACGGCGCAATCGAGGTGGGCTTGCGTGAGCTGATGAGCACGGAAGTCGAGCGCGCCGCTCCGCTTCGATTGGCCGCAAACGACGCCAAGAACATCACTTCAAATCGAGTCGCTCTGATCTGGCCCGGCAGGACGAGGCCGCTGCAACTCCATCCGATGTTGGTTTTTCGCGAAACCGACTTGGGCGAAGAGGTCTTGTTTCTCAACCGCGACCGCAACGGCAAACAGGTCGAATACCTCAGCTACGTCACCGGCAGCTTGGGCAGAAACCCAGAAACGGCTGCAGCCCTTGCCGCGTTACTCAGCCGGGTTACGGGGCGTGAGGTAACGAACGCCGATTTGGAGAATCTAGCCGGTCGGAGCCTGGCCGAGTCGATGTCGGTCGATGCCCTATTTCCTCCCGTCCAGCCCACCGGAAAAATCTTGGGCGATTACGAAATCTTGGGCGAGCTTGGACGAGGCGGAATGGGAGTCGTGTACCTGGCGCGCCAGCTTTCGTTGGGGCGGCTTGTCGCGTTGAAGATGTTGCCGGCCGATCTGGCGGGCGACAATTCCGCGCTATCGCGATTCCGTCGCGAGATTCGCCATCTCGCTCGCTGCGAGCATCCCAATATCATCAAGGTATTGAGCAACGGCGAGTTTGCAGATGGCCAGATGTACTACACGATGGAATACGTGCCAGGCAGCGACCTGGAAATGGTCTGGCGCGAGCTTGTCGGGTCAGCACTCGACGGATCTGCTTCATCGTTGGGCAACACGACGTGGTCGCGTGCCGTCCTTACTGCGAGCCGCAAACGCCGCGAGAAAGCGGACCGGTCTCGTAGCGGAATCGACAGCGGGCCTCTAAGCGACTCAGGCTCCGGCAGTACGTTCCGCAGCGAACAACAGGCCGAGAAACGCGAGAGCCTGCAAGAAAACCTGGAAAAGCTCAGCGTCGAACTGCCTCCGCTGCCAGGGTTGCCGGATGCAGCCGACGATCCGGGCGGCTATGTCCGGCGCGTCGTGGCGCTGATCCGCGACACGGCGCTCGGGCTCCAGGCCGTTCATGACCAGGGGATCGTGCATCGCGACATCAAACCCGCCAACCTGATGCTGACTCCCGACAGTTCGCGCATCGTGTTGATGGACTTTGGCCTGGCGAAGGGGCAAACCCTATCCATGGCAACCAGCCGTGGCAGCGGACTGCTCGGGACGCTGCGGTATGCGGCACCGGAACAACTGGCTTCCGCGACGCTCAAAGTTGGCCCGGCTGCCGACATTCGCGGCTTGGGAGCGACGCTTTGGGAACTGCTCACCAGAAAGCGACTGTTTGACGAGGCCGAAGACGAGCGCCAACTGGCCCAAATGATCCACGACGAAGATGTGCCTCGATTGCGCGAGATCGACGCGGCGTTCGACCGCGATCTAGAAGCGATTGTCGCGCGGGCGACGGAGCGCCGGGCCAGCGACCGCATTCCAACAGCCACCCAATTTGCCGCTTACTTGCAACTGTATCTGGACGGGCAACCGTTGCCGATTCGGCCGCCGGGCACCTCCGAACTCGTGGCTCGCTGGGTCAGCGGACATCGTGGCCTGGTCGTTTCCGCGCTGGCCATCACCACGGCCGCGATCATCGGCACGATTGCCGCTTTCATTTCGATCGCTGCCGCCAAGAACGATGCGGTCGTCGCTAAGAACGATGCGGTCGTCGCCAGGCATTTGGCAGAGAGCCAGGGAAAAGAGTTGGAAAAAGTCAACGGCAGCCTGGAAGAGCAGCTCTATGCGGCGCATATCACGTTAGCGGAGCGTGAATTGGCACTGGGCAACGATGTGAGCCGTGCTGATGAATTGCTGGAAAGCTGCCCCAAACGGTTGCGCGGCTGGGAATGGCGCTACCTGATGCGTCTGCGCGACGGTGCCATGCCCCCCTTGTCCGCCCATACGCGTGGCTTATGGATGGCCGATTTCAGTCCCGACGGGAAACAAGTCGCCACGGTGAGCATTGACGGAACCTTGAAGGTGTGGGACGCGGCCAATGGCGCGCTCATTCACGATATCAAAGCCGATCCGGAACCAGAGATTTCAGTCCTACCCTTTGGCCTGTTCAAGTCGTCTGCCAGCAAAATTCTGGAGACACTGGGCGCGCCTCGTATGCCGATCATGTGCGTCGCTTACAGCCCCGACGGCAAGTTCATTGCGACTGGAAGTTTCGCGCCCACGCTGCCGCTGCGGAAATCGCCGGGAGTGGTCACCATTTGGGACAGCGCAACCGGCCGGCAGGTGCTGCAATTCAAGAACCAATTGGGGGTCGTGCTGTCGCTGGCATACAGCCACGACGGTTCGCGGATCGCCTCTTCCAGCATCAATGATGAGAATACTTTCGTCGTTTGGGAGTCACGCAGCGGCAAGGTGATCGATGTGCTCAAGGGGCATACCGGGCAGGTGTATCGCCTTTGCTATTCACCCGACGGCAAGCTGCTCGCCTCTGGGGACATCAACGGCCAGGTCAAGCTGTGGGATGCCGCCACGCTACGGCACGTCCGCGATATTCAGGCGCATGGGGCACCGCTGATGTCAATCTCGTTCGAGCCCAATGGGCGACGGTTTGCTACCGCCGCCCAGGACGGGAATATTCACATCTGGAACGTCGACTCGGGACAACGGGCGCATGCCATCGCTGCGCATACCGGGTCTGCTTTGGGGGTTGCCTACAGCCATGACGGCAAGTTGCTTGCCTCCAGCGGCTTCGATAAGACCGTGCGAATTTGGGATGCTGTGACGTTTCAAGACAAGATCACGCTTCGAGGCCATAAGGAGCCGGTCTGGAGCGTGGCCTTCAGCCCAGACGATCAGCGGCTCGTTTCTTCGAGTTACGACAATACGGCCCAAATCTGGGATACGACGCCGCGACCCGTTCAACCCCGGCCGGGAATCTTTACGGCCGCAGGCCACACCGACCGCGTCAACAGTGTCGCCTTCAGTCCCGATGGCCGCTGGCTTGCGTCGGGCAGTTGGGACAATGATATTCGTTTGTACAACGCGACGAGCGGTGCCGGAATCAAGGTTTTCAAGGGGCACAGGGCGGCCGTGTGGTGTGTCGCGTTCAGCCCGGACGGCAAGCGGCTTGCCTCGGCCAGTTGGGACAACACTGTCAAGCTATGGGATCTCGTGACCGGCGCGGAACTGCTGACATTATCCAAGCACATCGCTCCGGTTCACTCCGTCGCCTTCAGTCGAGACGGAAAAACTCTGGCCTCCGCTGGATTCGACGGCCAGGTGAAACTGTACGATTCGTCGTCCGGAGAGTTAAAGACCAACTGCGACGGCTTTATCTTCCCCATCTTCGATGTCGCGTTCAGCGCCGACGGCAAATGGATTGCGACGGGTGGAACGGAACGACGAGTTAAGATCTGGAACACCAAGACCGGTCAAAACGTGCTGGCGCTTGATGGTCATCAGGCGGCGGTGCACCGCCTGGCGTTTAACGGAGCGGGAAATCGGCTCGTCACGGCGGGCTGGGACAACGTACTGAAAATCTGGGCCTTTAAAGCTTCCGGCGACTCCCTTCCGAAAGTCACTCTGCTGGCCACGTCGCGCGGCCATACCGACCGCATCAATGGGGTCGCCTTTTCGCCCGACGATTCTCTCGTAGCGTCGGCCAGCGAGGATAAAACGATTCGCATTTGGAACAGCGAAACGTTGCTTGAAGTCAGACCGCCGCTTGTTCACCGCGGCGTGGTCGTATCCGTCGCTTTCAGTCCGGATCAACAGCGGCTTGCCGCTGGCTGCTGGTCCAAGTTCAGTTGGGTGCGCACCTGGCCATTGAATGTCGCCGAATCCTCCGCAAGAAACGATCAGCTCCGCCCGGTCGCGGCCTGGCAGTAATCGTTCGGGCTCAGCACGTAACGGCTTCAGCTACCGATTCGATCAATGCGGGCGTCAGACTCCGTCGGCGGCATCTGGGCTTCACAAACATCAACTGCACAGATTGAGTTTGCCGCTCCAGAAATGCTGCCTGGCAGTAACAGAAGTAAAAGTCCCAGAGTCTGATGAACCACTCCGGGCGTCCGAGCGCGCGCATTTGATCCGCATTACCCAGAAACCGGTCACGCCAACAGTGCAGCGTCCGCGCATAATGCGGCGTCCAGTCCTCGACGTGATACAACTGCAAATCGCTAGCTCGTTTTGTGGACAATGCCATGCTCGACATCGACGGCAGGCATCCACCCGGAAAAATGTAACGCTGAATGAAATCCACCCCGCGCAAATATTCGTCGTGCGATTGATCCTGCAAGGTGATCGCCTGAATCAGCATTTGTCCGTCGGGCTTGAGTAATCGACTGCATGCGGCGAAGTATTGATCGAGGAACGCATGGCCGACCGCTTCGATCATTTCGATCGATACCAGCTTGTCGTATTGGCCCTTCAAGTCGCGATAATCCTGTTGAATCACTTGCACTCGGGCAGCCAGTCCCGCATCCGTGATGCGTTGCGTCGCCAATTGATATTGCGCTTCCGAGATCGTCGTCGTGGTAATCCGGCACCCATAGTGCCCCGCGGCGTGGATCGCGAAGCCGCCCCAGCCCGTTCCAATCTCGAGCACGTGGTCGTTTGCGCTTAATTGAAGCTTTTTACAAATCCGGTCGTTCTTTGCGATCTGCGCTTCTCGCAGACTATGGTCGTCATTCGCGAACAAGGCGCACGAATACATCATGGTTTCATCGAGAAACAGCATGAACACGTCGTTCCCGAGATCGTAATGTGCCGCAATATTCTCCTGGCTCCCACGCCGGGTGTTGCGCTGCAGCAGGTGCAGCACGCGCTGAATTGGTTTCTTGAGTAGTTTCGCCCAATAAGATTGGACGCGCTCCTCCACTTCCGAGTTGACGACGAGCAAACGAAGCAGCGACGTCAGATCGTCGCATGACCAATAGCCCCGCATGTAGGCTTCTGCCGCGCCGATGCATCCACCTAGAACCGTTTCGCTGTAGAACCGGCTGTCGTGAACCGTGACGACCGATTGCAAGTCGTGCGAGCCGGTCTGGGAGCCAAAGGTCCGGGCGTTTCCGTCGACAACGATGGTAATCGTTCCACCCGTCAGACCGGACAATTGCCGTTCGAGCAAGCGGCGCGAGTAGCGTTCCAGCCAACCGCTTGTGCCGGTGGTGGTCGCCGCCGGAGCGTTCGCCTCCACGGAGGAACCGTGACGCGGCATCTTTAGCCTCCTGAGAAAACTGCCGTGGCGCTAATCATTTGGCCAATTCTAGATTGCGGGTCGGGCTTGGCGAGGCACTTCTTATTTTCTGGCGTGGGCGCCGACGTCGATGGCTTCCAGCCGGCGGATGCGCTGATCCATGGGCGGGTGCGACTGGAAATGGTCCTGGGCGCGCGTGGCCAGCACGCTGGCGACGGTCTTTTCGGCCGGTTCATCCGTAGGTTCTTCCAGGCCGTGCTCGATCAGCCACTTGCCGAAGCGGCGCGGAAACGACAGGGCCTGCTCGCGCGTCTGACCAGCGGCGATCACGGCCTTGAAACCGTAGGCATCGGCCGCGAATTCATCATCCTTCGAGTAAGGCATTGTGATGATCTGGTGCAGGACCCCGACCACGTGGCCCGCGACGGGAGTGCCCAGTTCCGAGGCCCGCGCGGTATAGGTCAGTTGCTGCGCGCAATGTCCCAGGTCGACGTGGCCGATCTCGTGGCCGATCACGAATTGCAGCTCCTGGTCGTTCTGCGCAAAGTCGATGAGCGCACTGTGCAGATAGATAAAGCCGCCGACGGTGGAAAAGGCATTGATGCTGTCGATCTTCGAATCGATGACGGTGAAGGTGTAGTCGATGGCGTGGCGCCTGCGGGCGCTCAACAGCGGGGCGGCGATTCGCTCGATCCGCTTGGTCAGCGCCGGCTTGCGAATGATTTTGTTCTCGCTCAAGATCTGATCGTGGAAGGCTTGACCCCATTGCCGCTCTTCGGCTGGCGACAACTTGAACATTTGCTGTCCGACCTGATCGCCGGCCTTGGTTGCCCCGCGCACCACGTCGAACAGCCCGTCGATAATATTTGCTGGATTGCCGGCAGCAGCGCGAGGAGCTTCCTTAGAATCGTCTCCCGTCTGGCCAGAGCGGCGTGACTGCGAATCACTTTTGCCGGAACTCGGCGTCGGGTCGCCAGCGCCGGAGTCGCTGGATGGCTTATCGCCGGGGCTGGAAGTTCCGCTGATCGTGTCGCGAATGCGGCCCAGCAGGTCGCCGGCGACTTTGCCGGCGGACTCGGCCGCCTCGGGCAACCCCGCAGTCGCACCCGTGCTCTTCGCCACGTCGCCGGCGACTTTGCCGACCGTCGTTCCGATCTTGTCGACAATCTTAACGCCCAGTTCCGGGGCCCGATCGATGGTGTTGTCGATGGACTTGTCGATCGCTGCGGGGACGGCATTAGGAATTTCTTCGCGGGCGATGCCGCGCATGGCTTCGCGGGTCTGGTCGGATTCGAAATGAATCACGGCCACGCAGAGACCGATGGTCAACACCAGACCACAGCCCATCAACAGGTAGATTTTCATGGCGACATTCCTCTGGGAGAATTCGTCAGCGGTCGCTGAAGTGTATCAACAGGCCGGCCCGCTGAATGAACGTCAGCTTGATGGGAAAATCATATCGGCCGTGCAGGATCGTGACTTGATACGCGCCGGAGCCGGCGGCCCAGTACGATCGTTCCGACGCGGTAATGTTCTTGACCGCGTGGGCGGCCGAATAATTCAGCGGCAACACGGAATTGAGCGACAATTGCACCTGCCCGGTCTGCGGCGCCAACAGCGGAAAGACGTCCTCGCGGTATGGCAGCCACATGCCCGCGTAGCCGATGCGCATCAGCAGGGCCGCGAAGTTGAACTTGAGATCGATCAGCCGATGATTGTTCACACGCAAGCCGTCGGCCTTCCAAGCAATGCCGGTCGGCCCCGAGGGGATTCCCGCAGCGATCTTCGGATCCACGAGCAACTGCCGATAGAAGGCGGTCGGCGCGGGCGTCATCTTGCCCGTCGCCTTGACGATCACGGCGTCGCCGCGCTCGAGCTTGACATCGGTCTCGACCGCGTAGTTGGCGTCCTGCACCGCGTCGGGCGTCAGCTCGATCTGCGTCTCGGTCCAGTCGAGCAGGCCGAGCTTGAAATCGATCGGATCGCGCGGGATGTCCTTCTTGCGCGTGGCGACGCTGATTCGCAATTGATACTCGCCCGACGGCCAGCCGTCGGGCGGAGGCGTGGCTTGCCCGACGAACGATTGTTCGGTCTTGCCGACCACGAACGGATGCCGCACCTCGGCCATCGGCTCCTTGCCTGCCTGCTGCCAGACCTGCACCTTGAAGTCGACCTTCTCGTCGGGAAAGGCCACCGGCGTGTGCATTTCGATCGTCCACTTCAGCGGCGAGCTGGCCAGCGCCATGGGGGGATCTTCGCTCGTCAACAGAAAGGCGAATTGCTTGCCGGTGTCCAGCGCGTGCTGAGCGGGTGCCAGTTTGGCAAAAGTCAGGTTCTGATAGGTAATCTTGCGCCCGTCGAGCGCCTGCTTGAGCTGCCCGAGCTTGACCGCGGCGGCATATCCCTCGTCGGCCTGGTGCAGCGTCGCGGCGTTTTTCCGGCCAGCAATCGCCTTGCGGGCTTGCTGGAAGTCGTCCTTGGCCTTGTCGAAATCTTCTTTTTCCAAGGCATCGGCGCCCGCCTTGCACAGCCTTTCGTAATCCTCGAGCGATTGCATTTCGCCCGCCAACTCGTCGGCGACCTGGTGTGCCGCCTGGAATTCGAGCGAGCCGCGATCGACGCTCGTTTCAGCAGTGCGGAATTCGGCCAGTGCCGCTTTGCCGCGACCGTCGTGCAAGGCCTGCTCGCCCAGCTCCATTTGCCGGCGGAATTTTTGCAGCCGCTCGACCCGTCGGCGCACGGCGTCGATGGCCTCGGCCGTTTGCTTGGCTTCCAGGACCGAAGGCATCGGCATTTGCCAGACGCGAACCGATCGGTCCAGCGAGCCGCTGAGCGCCACGCTGCCACTGGGAAAAAAAGCGACGGACGAAGCGCCGGCGGTATGGCCGGCGTAGCTCTCGATTTCCTGCATGGCGTCCACCGACCAGAGGTGCAACGTGCCGCGGCCGTCGGTCGACAAGGCCCGCGTGCCGCCGGGCGAGAACGCAATCGCCCATTGCGGCACGGGCTCGCCCGCTGGCCGGCCCTCGACGACCATGCGGCCGCGTTCGAGATCCCAGCGTCGTACCTGGCCGTCGTCGCCGCAGGTGATGGCTTGGGCTCCCAGCGGCGAAACCGCCACCCCCCGCACCGCGCCCTTATGGGCCGCAAACCGCTTCACCTGCCGCACGCCGGCCAGGTCCCACAACGTCAGCCCGCCCGACGTATCGCCGCAGACAAAGTGCAGGCCGTCGGGCGTGATAGCCAGGCAGGTCACTTCGGCCGAATCGAGCGACGCCTGCTGGGACGCCTCGCACTGATCACCGTGCTCGGAAAGCTTCCAAAGCACGATCCGGCCGTCGCGTCCGCCGCTCAGCAGATGCGTCTTGGCCGGGTACATGACGAGGCTCGTGACCGCGCCGCGATGGCCGACGGTGCTGGCTTGCTGGACCAGGCGCTCGAGGTTCCAAACTTGGATCTTGCCGGCTTCATCGCCGCTGGCGGCCAGCTTGCCGTCGAGCGACACGGCAACGCAATCGACGCTCGTCGAGTCGGCGGGCAACTGCCCGCGCACGGCGCGATTCTTGGTGTTCCAGACCAGCAGCCGGCCCGCCTGGTCTCCGCTGACGGCCAATTCGCCGTCGGCCGAAATTGCCAATGCGCGGACCGCGGCCTTGTGTCCTTCGAACCGGGCGAGTTCGCTGGCGTCCGCGCCGCTGGACTGCTCGGCACGCATCAGCAGCACCCAGCTCGCCGTGATCAGCACGATCGCCAGCGCGACGCCGGCCCCGCCGATGAGCATGCGCCGCTGGCGTCGGCGGTTTTGGCTGCCGGAAGCCGAGCCCGTGGACCTTTGCGGTGCCTGGTGGGCCATCGTTTGCGTTCGTTCTTGCATTGCCGACTATCCCTTTGTCGCCGGAAAAATGCTTACTTCGCCGTCGTCTGCTGGACGATGGGCAGCGATTGTCGCGTGGTGGCGATGGACTTGACCAGATCGCGATACAGCGCGTTCTGGCGCTCGAAATTCTGATGGCTCGCGTTGATGAAGCGGAAATCCCAGGCTTCGAGATGCTTGAGTTGAACCTCGCGCTTCGCGCCGGCCAGTTGCTTGTTGATCGTCACATCGTAGATGTTCATTAATTGATAGGTGAGCGTATTCAGCGAGACAAGGTCCGAGAGATACCGGTCGATCTGATCCAAGGCCGCCGCATACGTGGCATCGGCCGATTTGCGCACCGGCTCGAGCTGCGATTGCAGCTTGGCCAGGCCGGCGTGCGACGCAGCCTCGGGAGCCCAGGGGGCGGGATCCACATTCTCGGGCAAGTGTGCAATCTCCTTGGCCGTGAGTTGTAGTCCCCGATCGCGAAACGCGCTGGCACCCAGATTCTTGAGCGTGACCAGCTTGCCGTCGAGCGTCTTGACGACCGGCACCAGCAATTGCAGTTGACGCTCGTGCGTGGCGTCCGCTGCCTTGAACTTTTCGACAAACTCGGCCCCCAGCAAATGTTCGAGCACCCAGGCCTGGCCCTGGTCCGAGGCCTGCCAGGCAAGTTTGAACAGCGCGGTCCGCAAAGCCGGCCGGGCCAGTGCTTCGGACGAGGCGGCCGCGTAGTTCAGCTTTGCCGGCTCCAACGGTCCTGCTTGCGTCAGCAGGAACTCGGCCAATTGCAGCGCGCGGGCCTGCGTGCTGGCCAGTGCCTGGTTCAGCAGCAGGGTCGGCTCGAGCGGATGGTCGGTTTCCAATCGCAACTGCAATTGCTCGGGCGTGAGCTTTGAGCGCGGATCGCAATACACTGCTAATGCCGCGGTACGCTGCGCCGCATTGCCCCGCACGATCCATTGCGCGGCCAGCTTGCCGGCGAGTTCCGGGCTGTCGCCGAGCAAGGTCTCGAGCTGCTCGGGCGGCCACGCGGACAGCGTCAGCGTGTGGTGGTTTGCCAGCAGACGCGCGGCCAGCGGGTAGGCCGCCTTGTGATGCCCAGCGAGAATCTCGAGCAGCACCTTTTCGACCCGGTCGGCGAGCAACCCATTGGTGCAAGCCTGCTCGATCTCAGTGGCCCAGCCATCGGTCATGCGGGGGGCTTGGAGGCGAAACAGCTCGAACCGTTCGTCGCCCGTGGTACACGAAGCGATCAATAGCGGCAGCATCGCCTGGTATTTCCCGACGTCGCCGCTGACAAGCTTGATGAGCGGTGCCCGCTGGAGGTTGGCCAACAGCGCAGGATGGGCTTGAAAAAACCCTTCGGCTGCGCCGACCGACTCGCTTTGGCCGGACAACAGCAGCGACCAGCATAGCGCCGCCTGGCGATCCGGCGGATAAGTGCCGAGCCATTGAATGGCCTGGCGGGCGGCTTGCGGCCGATCCGAACGGGCCAGAACGTTCGTTGCCAGCCACGCCAGCCCCGGGTTGGAAGCCGTCGCCAGCGCGGCCGCCCGATCCAGCGTGCTGGCCTTGATCACCACGGGATGATCGGCAGCAGCCGCGGCTTCCATTTCCCGCAGCGTGGTCAACTCGGCGGTGGCCCCGGCATCGTAGCGGCCCTGGGGCGATGCAGTGGCTTGCTTAATCGCTTGCAAGCGGCGGGCGAAGGCCAGCAACTGCGAACCGCAGTCATCAAGCGCACGCTGTTGGTTGGCGAGATCTTCGTTAACTTCGGGCGAGGCACTGGCCGTCGAATGCTGCTGGCGATAGTGCTGGAGCTGCTTGGCCGTGCGCTGTTGCACTTCGGCCATGCTGGTCAGCTCGTGCTCCAACGCCGCGAGCTCTTTGCCGGAAGCCTTGCCCGTGGTTCCTGCCGAAGCGTCGAGTTGCGCGATCAATTCGGCTGAACTGGCGTAGCGCGGCTTGGCCAGCAGCGGCGCGCTTTCGATCCACAGCACGCGTTCGAGCTTGTCGGCGCGGTCTTTCCATTCAGCCATGCGCTTCGGCAGCGGATTGGACGGCAACGGTGCGTCGCGGTCCACGGATTGCGCATCGGGCGAAGCCTGGGAAAACCAGACCGCGCCGGCGGCCAGCACCGCAACCGCCGCGACGGCCACGGCCGCCACGGCGAGCCCCCGATTCTTCCGCGTTGTCGCGGCCTGCGGCGAGGGCGCATTCACGGGCCGGGGTGGACGCGCAACCGGCTGCGAACCCGCGACCGAAGTGATACGCGTGCGGCGATCGGTGTCGTCCGGCGCGAGTTCCAGCACCGGGACCTCGTTAGTCGGCGACGGCCAGGCGGCAGTCGCAGCCGGAGCGCCGCGGGCACTGGCGGTGGCGGCTTTCATCACGGCCTCGGCAAATTCCACACAACCGTTAAAACGTTGGCGCGGATCTTTGGACATCGCGCGAACCACCGCGTCGGAGATTCCCGCCGGCAGGCGCGCAACGCGATCGGCCAGCGGCCGCGCCACCTCGTTGAGCTGCTGCACCATCACCGCCGCCGGAGTCTTGCCGGCGAAGGGCATTCCTCCGCTCAGCACCTCATAGACCGTCACCGCCAGGGCATACTGGTCCGCTCGACCATCGAAGGGTTGTTCCGTCAGCAACTCGGGCGCCATGTACTCGACGGTGCCAACGACAAAACCCTGTCCGGTCAGTCGCTGCGGTGCCCCGGCGGTCGCTTCGCCCAAGACCTTGATCACGCCGAAATCGCTCAGATATGCTTGCTGGTTCTGATCGAAAAGAATGTTCGGCGGCTTGACGTCGCGATGCAAGTAGCCGCGGGCGTGCATGAAGTCCAGCGCCCCGGCAATGCTCGGCAGCCAACCGGCTAGCGTGTCGGTCGTCATTGGCAGCCGATGGCCAGCGGCGGCGCGCGCCATGCGGTCTAGCAGGCTTCCGCCCGACATATAGCGCATGACGGCAAATGGCAGCCCGTCGTGGCGGCCCACGTCGATCACCGGCACAATGTGCGGGAACGGCAACTGGACCATGGCGCCGATTTCGAGTTCGAAGCGGCGGATGTGCTCGGGATCGTCAACGAGCGCGCGGCGTGGAGTTTTGATAACCACCGGCACGCGCAAATTTTGATCGAGCGCGCGATAGACGTAGCCCATTCCGCCTTCGCCGAGCGTCTTCAAATCGCAGTATCGGCCGCCGGCAATGGCCAGACCTTCCCAAGGACCGCGGACAACTGTCGTCATGGTGTGTTTCTCTGGCGAGAAAAGCCCGCCAGCCTCGGCTTGTGCCATGAGATGGCCGGCGGCGTTCCCGTCGCGGGATCGAGGGCGGCGCGCCCATCACACAGGCAATTTTCGGGGGGCAGCACAGGCCCTTGGCCCAGGATAACAAATCGCCGCACAAATCACCGTCAGATTTATTCCCGATTTCTGCGTAACATCCGGCCGGCGCCAGTGAATCTTCCGGCACTGTTTTCCCAGGCGGGTTCGACGTGCGGGGGGGCGGGAATCCATCACACGCATCACCCAGTGATGAGCACTCGGTGAGAACTCGAACCAAATGCTTTACATCATAACATTACCGTGTTACGATTTCTGGGAATTGATTTCCGCGAGCATTCGCTGAACGCGCGGTTTCGGACTTTCGCCCGTTTTTATTCCCAGTCAGGTTCGACTTCGAATTCTCAGAGGGCATGTACTCATGAATGGGTCATTGCGCATTACGCTTGTGGCCGCGATTGCCATCTGCTTGGGTCAAGATCGAGCGATCGGCGAATATCGCACCTGGAAGGCCGCGCAGGGCAACTACAGCACCGAAGCGGAGTTCGTCGCGGTTAAAGGCGACACGGTCTCGATCAAGCTGAAAGACGGCTCGCCTCGCGAGATTCCGCTCTCGAAGCTCAGCGAGGCCGACCAGGCCTATGTCCGCAGCAAGCTGGGCATGGCCGAGCCCAAACTTTCGCAGCGGCCAGCTGCGCCACAGCAGACAGAAGAAGATGCCGAGAAGGCACTGAAGTCCGTCGATAAAGAAGCGCAGCGCTGCCGCACGGCCGACGAAGCGGTCGTCCTCTATACCGTGTTCCTCTCCGACACCACCGTGCCTTCGGCCACGCGCGCCAAGGCCCAGCAGCAGATGGCCGAGTGGAAGGGCATGGCCGACAAGGGGCTCGTGCGCAGCGGCACCAAGTGGGTCACGGCCGAAGAGGTCCGCAACGGCCGGATCAAATCCGCCTTTCTCATCAACCAAGGCCTCGAGATGGTGCGTCTCGGCCAGGACAAAATGGGCTACGACAAGCTGATGGAAGCCAGCAACGTGGCGCCGGATGACATCTACGCCGACTTCATCATCGGCACCGTGTTCGCCATTGCCATGCAGAAGTTCGACAAGGCCGAACACCACTACGAAGTCTGCCTGCGGCGCGACCCGGACAATCCCTCGGTGCTCAACAATCTGGCGCTGGCGGAAGTCAAGACGGGCCATCATCGCGAGGCGCTCAACCACTGGAAAACGGCGGCCGCGCTTTGCCAGGACCAGCGCATCGCGCAGAACCTCGGCCGCTTGTTCGATCAGGCAGGCAAAAGCCGCATCCTGGTCTCCAAGAGCATTTTGTCCCAACTCTCGGACATTTATGCGTCGCTGGTGATTGCCAAGAACGTGAGCGTGGCCCACGCCCAATTCGGCTGGCAGTATATGTTGGTTCCGCAGCCGCCGCCGGCGGACGAAACGGCCGTGGCGGTAACCGGCGCTGAGGCCTCGTTGCTGGATCCCACGATCGCCGTGTGCGGGTCGGGCTTCGTGGTCTCGCCCCGCTTTGTGTTGACCACCCGCATCTCGACCAAGGGCGCGACCGATTTCATGATCGCCGATCCGATGAACAAGGGCAAAACTTTGCCCGCCAAGCTCGTCGCTTCTTCCAAGGACACGGACCTGGCACTGCTCGAATGCCCGGACTTGAAGAGCCCTGCTCTGCCGGCAGATCCCATGCTCCCCCGCCCCGATACGGATGTGCTCGTGGCCGGCTATCCGCTGGTCGATGCCTCGGGCCTGTCCATCAAAATGGCCCGTGGCAATACGATGGCGGCAGCGGCCGTTGGCAAACAGGGCGTGCTGACCTACGAAGCGGCTGGCAGCCCCAGCGTAGGCGGTGGACCAGTCACCGACAGCATGGGCAACGTGGTGGCCATGCACTGGAAGACGCTGGGCTCGTTGAACAATCGCTACGGCGCCGGCGTTCCCATGGCCACCGCACTTCCGTTTATCTCGGCTTCGATTCCTACGGACTTCCACCCGGCGCTTCCCAACAAGGCCGATATGCCGTGGAACGAGATCGAAGACCAAACGAAAATGTCGACCGTCGTCGTGCTCTCGAAGACTCCTTCGCAGGACGTCGGTTTGTCCAAGCGCATCGGCCCGGGCTTTCTAGTCGACGCCTCATGCTGCCGCTGCAACGGCTTCAAGTCGATTCGCTGCCTGGCGCGCGGTTGCACCAACGGCAAGATCGCCAACTACAAGCAAGAGAAAACCGGCCGCAATCCGGTCACCGGTGCCGCCATGTATGAAGACGTGAAATACTACACGCCGTGCCCGGTGTGCCACGGCCGCGCCTTGATCCCCTGCGTCGTCTGCCGCGGCTCCGGCGTCGATCCCGATGTTCGCGTTCCCACCCGCGGCAATATGTTGCAGACTTCGCTCAGCAATTGACCGTCGCCGACGGGGCGTAAAAGACGCAGCACGCATAAGCCGGGCGGCCGATTTTTCGGCCGCCCGCAGCATTTACCACAGCAGCCGGCCGCCGTCGAGGACGATCACCGAGCCGGTCATGTAGCTCGAGGCGGGACTAGCCAGGTACACGGCCAGCGGGCCGATCTCTTCCGGCTCGCCCCAGCGGCCCATCGGAATGGCCGACTCGATTTCCGTCTGCAGCTCGGGCCGCTCGGCAATCCAGCGGCGATTGGCGTCGGTAAGAAACGAGCCAGGAGCGATGGCGTTGACCGTCACGCCGCGCGTCGCCCAGTCGGCGGCCACCGCCTTGGTGAACATCGACAAGGCGGCCTTGGCCGTTTCGTAGCTGCGGCCGCGCATCGCCCGGCCGGCCCATTGGGCCGAGATGGACGAAACATTGATCACGCGCCCCCAACCGCGCTCGAGCATCGCGCCGCCTAGCATGCGCGTGGTGATGAACGCCTGGGTCAGATTCAAATCGATGATCCGCTGCCAGTCGGCCGTGGCCAGTTCTTCGGTTGCCACGTTGATGCGCCGCCCGCCGACGTTGTTCACCAGGATGTCGATCGGCCCGTGCTCGGAGAGCGCCTCGCGGCACATCTGTTCTGCGCCGTCGGGCGTTTCCAGATCGGCCGCCAGCGCCGCGGCGCGGATGCCGGCCGTGGCCAGCGCCTGCTGACGCTGGCGTAGCGCCTCGGCGCTGCGCGCCGCCAGCACCACCTCGGCGCCCGCTTCGCCCAGCGCTCGGGCCATCTCCCATCCCAAACCACGGCTGGCGCCGGTCACTAATGCCCGGCGGCCATCGAGACGAAACCGATCGAGCACTTTCATGGCTTGCCTTTGTGCTGAATAAAGAAAACTGGTGCAATTCTATCGCAGCCGACGCTAGCAATGTTACGAACAAGGAACAACTGACCACTGACCACGGACCACGGCGCCCGATGTGCTGGGCGAACTGTGAACAGCTTGCCCGCAAATTGCCAACTCATTGGCATGAATCCAGACGTGCTTATGTCTTGAGTTGATTTACTGGGATGGATTCCTTCGCGGTTTTTCGCGACAAATGTCGCCGGCTCGAAAGCGGCCATTTGAAACGTCGTCGCGCGATCCGTTCGTGCAAACCTTCTTTGGCATTGAAAGTGCTTTGGGCTGATACGCCAGCCGATGTGGTATGGTAGGCAGCGCCGGGGCACTGACTTGTCTTGATGGCTATTCAGCCGAATTGACCGCGCGTTTCGATTGCTCGTCTTCCCTGGCGGCCAGTTCCATTCTCAATTTCGAAGCAGAGGGCAGTTGGCATGGGAGCCGACCAGTTGCGCACCTCCGTGCGCCGGGCAGATTCGATCGAACCCGTCACGAGTCGTTTTCAATTCGTCGATGCGCTGCGCGGATTGGCCGCGCTGGCAGTCGCGGCGTTTCATATCAGCCGTTATGGACCGCTGGCGCACGCGGCCGAGGAGGTGATTCCCGACTGCGTGCAGTTGCTGCTCAAGCACGGCTGGATCGGCGTGCAAATCTTTTTTGTCATTAGCGGATTTGTCATCGCCTACAGTTTGCGTCGCGCCGTGGTCACGCCGCGTTTCGCCGGCCAATTTGCCCTGCGGCGTTCGCTGCGGCTCGATCCGTCGTACTGGACCACGATCGTGCTCGTGCTGGTCCTCTCGACGCTGCTGCCGGCCAGCTTTGCCGAGCCGGCCTCGGCCGACGCTCTGAGCGGAGGCCAGTTGATCGCGCATTTGGGCTATCTGCAAAACGTGCTGGGCTACGAGAACCTGTCGGTCGGGTTCTGGACGCTGTGCATCGAGGTGCAATTCTATCTGATGTTCGTCGTACTGTTGGGCGTCGCGCAGCGCTGGGCCGGTTGTGGCCCCGGGGCTGATCGCGTCTGCTATCGGCGGCTGTTGGCATTGCTGGGGCCCGTGGCCGTGGCTTCGCTGTTCTATTTCGGCCGGCAAAGCGCGAGTGACGCGTGGCTGGTGCATTTCTTCTCCATGTTTTTCCTGGGCATGCTGGCCTGCTGGGCGCTGGAAGCCAAAATCTCGCGGCTCTGGTTCGGCCTGTTCGCGGCGCTCATGGCCGCCAGCCTTGCCGTTCATTGGTCGCTGGACATCACCGTGGCGCTGGTGACCGGGCTATCGATCTACCTGGTTGGCCGTGCGGGTCACCTGCGCGACTGGCTCTCTTGGCGCCCGCTCCAGTATCTGGGCCGGATCTCTTACAGTCTGTATTTGATCCACTATCCCGTCAGTTGCCTGGTGACGGCGCTCGGCCTGGAGTTGACCGGCGATGCGCCGCTGCCGGCCGCCGCCTGGCTGGCCGTGTCCTTGACGGCGAGCATCGGCGCGGCGCACGTGTTGTATTCGCTCGTCGAGCGGCCGAGCCTGGAGCTCTCTCGCCGCATCTCCGCGCCCGAATGGTCGTGGCAAGCGCTCCGCCAGGCCCTGCTGCCCACCGCCTTCGCGCGTGCCTGGCAAAGGCCGACCGCCCGCGTCGCGGTCGAGGAATAGGAGCTGGCGAAGCCCATGCTGGCTTCCGTCAGCAAGCTGGCATTGCCCAATTTCGAACCGCACCGATAGACTGGCCGCGGGGCGATCAAATCAGCCGGCTAAGGAGGGCGGGCGATGCGCACGCGGTGCCTGGCGGTGGGGCTGTTGATTATCACCCTGACGGTTCTGTCGGCCCGAGCTGACGAACCTCTTGCGAAGCCCCCCAAGCCCACAATCCCCAAGCCCACGGCCACAGAGCCTTCGCTCGCCCAGCATCCGCTGGAGCGGCCGGTTGCCAAGACCTGGCGCACGCATCGCGATGCGGGCCATCTGCCGCTACTTGATCCGGCCCATTGGCAAATTCTCGGTTGCCAGAACTTTTCGCCCGACGACATTCGCAACGAAGTCGCGCGCGACGAAGACGTGCTGCTGGCCACGCACCCGGCGGCCCCCGCCGACGATCTCGAGAAGCTGCCGGCCTTGCTCGCGGAAAAAGTGCTCGACGGCTATCGGACCACCGGCTTTCCTCAAGCGAAGGTGCAAGCACGCCGCGAAGGCGAGCTGATCAAAATCGAGATTGTCGAAGGCCGGCGACTGACCGCCGGCCCGATCGAGATCATCGGCGCCAAAACGCTTGACGTGAAGCAGTTGCTCGCGCGGCTCAGCGAGCCGTATATCCCCGAAAACGCGAACCCCACAGCCTTCGAACAGAATCGCGATGGCAAGACCCGGATTCTGTGGCTCAAAGGCAATTGGCTCCAGCGGCCGAAGGACCCTGCCTGGGAGATCGGCAAACCGGCCCAACTGGCCCCGGCCGACTACATGCGTTCGCACGTGGAAAAGGCCTGCGCCAATCAAGGGCGGCCGGAGGCCAAATTCGAACTCGAGATCAAGACCGAGCCGGGCAGCAACACGGCCCGGCTGCGAGTGTGCATCACTGATGAGGGGCCGCTAACGGTGATCAAGCAGGTGCACGTCGCAGGATGCAAGAAGAACACGCCGCAGCAAGTCATCGATTATTTGCAAGTGCAGCCCGGCACGGCCTGGACGCGCGAGCGCGAGTTGCTGGCGAAACAGCGTTTGTGGCAGGCCGCCCGCTTTCGTCGCTACGAACTCAAGCTCGAGCGGCAGCCTGGGTCGGGCGACGCCACGCTGGCGGTCAAAGTCGCGGAGTCGGAGCTTGCGCCTGCGTTATCGCAGCCCTTCACGCCGATGGAGCAGGCGTGTCTGAAATTTCGCCAGTGGATCGGTGCCTTTTGCGACTCGGACGACGAATTGCTGGGTACTCGAACCGACCGCGACCAGCAAATCGAGGTGATCTTCTCGCCGAGGCTCGGCAGCATCTTCACGTGGCGACTAGCCGATGCGGCTGGAAAGCCGGCGCCAGCCTCGTTCCTGCTGCCGCATGGGCTTCAGACACCGCTGGCGCCGACGCATACCGCTGTGATCTCGACCGACGCGCTGGCCTTGTATTCGCATGCCACGGGCCGGCGACTGGTCGCCCGCCCGCTGCCCGGCAACTTGCTGATGATAGGCACCATCAAGTTGGTCCCCGGCGACGACGGCGAGTACGGAAGTGCTATCGCATCCATCGGTGCGCACACCTGGGCCTCCGCGCCGCCGGGGGCGCCGGCCTTGCGCTCGTTGATTGTCGCGCAGCCGGTGGCATTCATCTATACGGCCCGCAAATATGCAAAGACCAGCAGCTTGACCGACGGCATCCTGACGATAGGCATCCCCGACGACGATGACACGAAAAGTAAAGGCCAGAAAGTTGGATGGTGTGGAACGCAGGTGCGCGTCTCGGCGGCGACCGGCCGGCTATTGGAACTCACCTACGACAGCGCCGATGAGCACACTCACCTGACCCTTGGCAAAGGCGTGTACCGAAGCCGCTCCGCGTCGCTCGAAGCCACGTTCGGCAGGAAACCCAACGATTTCGATCCGCGCGAGCCGCTGGGTTCGACGCTGGCGTTTGTCACACGCGAGATGGACGAATCCCGATTGCTTCCGGAGCTCGGCGACGACGAGCGCGGAGCGCTGCGCGTGGCACGCAAGGCGCTGGCGGCGCAAATCCTTGAACCTCTGGATCAGTCGCTGGTGCGACTCAATTCGGCCATGCACGATCCGAACATACCCTTCTACCTCGGCAGCAAACCAAAACATCAGCACGATCGGGACAACACGAATGCCGAGATGGCCTATTGCGTCTGGTTGTACAGCGACGATTGGGCTGCCCGCGGGACGTGGCTCTGGGATCTGGCCCGCGATGCAATTATGGCCGGCGTGGGCTTGGATCAGTACACGCCGATGGAAATCAGCCAGCAATTGACCCGCTCTTCCAATGGCCCGCTGGCCAACCTGGCGGCCGCCGCCGCGCTGAAAGAGGCGGGCGCGAACGTGGCTGCCCTGCGGTTCGCCCGGCGCGGCCGCCGAGCGCTCGACGCCGCGAAGTTTCGGGCCGACATCACGGCCCTGCTCGACGATCGCGGCCTGGCCGGCCGCTCGCTGCGTCGGGCTGCCGAAGTGGTCCGCCAGTTCAACGACGAGGACATCACTTGGCTAACCAACGAAGAAGCCGACGACGTACAGTTGTTCGCCCACACGCTTTGCCGCGAACTGGCCAAGGATCCGCAACAGCCCATCGCCAAAGCGCTGCCCGACGTGCTGGACCGCCTCTGGGACTCGCACCTCAAACAATATCTCGCGGCCGGCTTGCAGGCCTATCTCGACACGCCGCCGAAGCCTTCCGTGCCGCCCGCCGAGCCGTCGGAGTCCCCTCTCCAGCCGCCAACGTCTACCAAGCCGCAGCAGCCGTAAGGCTTCGTGCGCGTCGATCTGTATGGTGATCCGCGGCGGCGCCGCCACGGGCTCGCGCGCTCCGCGGGGACGATCTCAAACCCGCTTTGGCTTTTGCGCATGGGGCTATCGTTCGACACCAAACAGTGCGATTCCTGCATTGAACCGGCCTGCCTTGCGGCGTAATATGCGACCCCCCACAAGTGTCCGAAGTGGCGGCATCGCTAGCTAAGGCCTCATTCTTTGTTGGTTCGATCGCATGAAAACAGCGCAACCCTTCGTGGTCGAGATCATCAAGCCGTCGCACTACGATGATGATGGCTATGTCATCCAGTGGTGGCGAGCGTTCGTGCCGTCCAATTCGCTGGCCTGCGTGTGGGCACTGGCCGACGACGCCCGGGCAAGGCACGTGCTCGGTCCCGACGTCGAAATCAAGATCGGCGGCTACGACGAGATGCATACGGTCGTGCCGACTCGCCAGATCATTCGCAACATTCAACGGGCCGGAGGCCGCGGCCTGGTCGTGCTCGCCGGCGTGCAGAGCAATCAATATCCCCGCGCCGCCGAACTCGCCAAAGAATTCCGTGCCGCGGGCATCCCCGTGGCGATCGGCGGTTTTCACGTCAGCGGCTGTATTTCGATGTTGCCGGAGCTGCCGCCCGAGCTGCGCGAGGCGCAGGAGCTGGGCGTGACGCTGTTTGCCGGCGAGGCCGAAGGCCGTCTCGACGAGCTATTGCGCGACGCCTTCGCCGGAAAACTCAAGCCGCTCTATAACTTCCTGGACGATCTGCCCGACCTGGAAGGCCAGGTCATGCCCTTCTTGCCGCAGGAAATTGCGCGGAAGACGTTCTACTTCACGTCGTTCGATGCCGGCCGCGGCTGCCCGTTTCGCTGCAGCTTCTGCACGATCATCAACGTGCAGGGGCGCAAATCACGGCATCGCGACGCCGACGACGTCGAGCGCATCGTGCGCACTTACGCGGCCCAGGGCGTGCAGCGGTTTTTCATTACCGACGACAACCTGGCTCGCAACAAGAATTGGGAGCCAATCTTCGACCGCTTGATCGAGCTGCGCGAGAACGAGGGCTTGCGGCTCAAGCTCATGATCCAGGTCGACACGATGTGCCACAAGATTCCCGGCTTCATCGAGAAGGCGGCCCGCGCCGGCTGTTCGCGCGTGTTCATCGGCATGGAAAGCGTAAACCCCGAAAACCTGGCGGCCGCCAAAAAATATCAGAACAACATCCACGAATATCGCAAGATGCTGCTGGCCTGGCGAGCGCAGGGCGTGATCACGTTTGCCGGCTACATTCTCGGCTTTCCGGCCGACACGGTCGAATCGATCGAGCGCGATATTAAGCTGATCCAACGCGAGCTGCCGGTCGACATCCTGGAATTCTTCGTGATGACGCCGCTGCCGGGCTCGGCCGATCATCGAGACATGCACCTGCGCGGCGAGTGGATGCACCCCGACCTGAACCGCTACGACGCCGAGCACGTGACCATGCGCCACCCGCGCATGTCGGCCGACGAGTGGAGCGACATCTACAGCCGGGCCTGGCACCTGTACTATTCGCCCGAGCACATCGAGACCATGCTGCGCAGGGCGCAGGCGACACGCAGTGGAGTCAAACGTCTGGTCGGCACGATTCTCGGTTATTACGGCAGCTATCGCTTTCTACGCGTGCACCCCTTGCAAAGCGGCGTGCTGCGCCGCAAGGTGCGCACGGCGCGTCGGCCGGGCATGAAGCGTGAGAACCCACTGACCTTCTATCCTCGCTACGTCTGGGAGCTGCTGAAGGCGTACGCCTCCTTGGGCCGATTCGCCGTCGAGCTGGAACTCAAACGCCGCCGCATCACGCGCCAGTTGCGGCTGGCCCCGTATACCGACGCGGCCCTGTCGCTCGTCGAGCCGCCTGTGGAAGCCGCCGCCGAGCAGCCGGCCGCTTGTGATTCGGGCGGCTGCGAGTCTGGTGGTTGCGGCAGCTCCGCTACGGAGCCGGCCGTGATTCCGGTCACGGCACTGCAACTCTGGAATCGATCGCCCGCCGTAGCGAACAAGCACGTCGCCTGACGATCGTGCCTGCAAGCGTTGACTTTCGCGCCTCGAGTGGCCAAGCTGGCGGAACACGCCTGCTTCGTCCCTACCCCCGAGTCACGCTCATGAACTACGGTATTCCTTCAGACTTCCGGCGCAGCCTGATCGCGCTCGGCATTCTGGCCCTGGCTGCGAACCTGGTCGGCGGCGCTCGCTGCTCGGCCGAAGAATCGAAGCCCCAGTCGCTCGCCGCCCCGATCACCAAGGGCCAGCGCGTCTTTACGGCCGGCCACAGTTTTCATGTGTTTGTCTATCCCATGCTGGCCGAGATGGCAAAATCCGCCGGCATCGCCGATCACGAAATGGCCGGCATCTCGCGGATCGGGGGCTCGCGCGTCATTCAGCACTGGAATGTGGCCGACGAAAAGAACGAGGCCAAGGCCGCGCTGCGCGCCGGCAAGGTCGACGTGCTGACGCTCTCGCCCATCTGGCTGCCCGACGCGGGCATCGCCAACTTTGCGAAATTGGCAGTCGAGCACAATCCGAAAGTGCGGATCATGGTGCAGGAGTATTGGCTGCCCAACGATACCTACGAGCCGATCTATCCGCTCGACACGCGCAAGAAGGTCGATCACAACGCAACGAACCTGGCCGAGCTGCGCAAGAGCAACGACGCCTATTGTCGCGACATCGAGAAGGAAGTCCGCGGCTTGAACAAGGAATTGGGCCGCGACGCGGTGTTCGTCGTGCCGGTGGGCGAAGCCTCGATTGCCTTGCGCGAGAAAATCGTCGCGGGCCAGGCTCCCGGCTTGAAAGCGCAATGGGATCTGTTTCGCGACACCTGGGGACACGCGAAATCGCCACTGATGGTTTTGTCCGGCTACTGCCATTTCGCAGTCATCTACCGCCGCAATCCCGAAGGCCTGGCCGTTCCAACCGCCCTGCAAAAGGACGAGAGCATTGCCGAGGGCGACAAGGAAAAGCTGAACCACCTGCTGCAGGAGATCGCCTGGAAAACGGTCTGCCATCATCCGCTCACCGGCATGCAGACGGAAACGGCGGCCGCTCGGCCTGCGCCTTGACCGCCCCTGATCTTGCCGGCATGTCGCACCGCGCAAACCGGAAGTGCCGGTTGTAAGACCGCTAACCTCAAAGTTCGGCCCTTCTGATGGGCGCAGTCGGCCGGATTTTGCCGGCTTCTGCCAGGCGCCAACCTACATTTGAAACGGCCGTTGCCCCAGCGCGCACCGACCTTTGGCGGTGGACCTGCGGCGCGCGGTTCCGAATAAACAACCTATTGACGCATAGGCGCCAGCCATGTTTCTTCCGATCGGCGACGACGTCGACAATCGCTCGCTCTCGATCATCGGCATTCTCCTGATCTTCGTCTGTGTGTTTGTGTTCGTCGCCGAACTCAAGACCGCGTCGAAACCGTATACCGGCAAAACCGAGATCCAGCAGTTCGTCAAAACCTGGGGCCTGGTGCCCAAGGACCTGACCAAAGGCCGCTACGTCGGCCTGGTGTCGCACATCTTCCTGCACGGCGACTTTTGGCACATCGCCGGCAATCTGATCGTGTTGTGGGCTTTTGCCAATTCGTTGGAAAACCACTTGGGAGCGGCCAAGCTGCTGATGTTCTTTTTGCTCTGGGGCATCGCGGGCGGCCTGGCCCATGCAGCTATGCAGTGGGGCCAGTCGCTGCCGCTGATCGGCGCCAGCGGGGCCATCGCCGGCATGATCGGCGCTTACTGGATGGCCTTTGGCGGGCTGACGAAAATCAAGACCATCTTCTGGTTTTTCAGACCGCACGTGGTCATGATTCCCACTCCCGTGTTCGTCTTCATCTGGGTGATGATGCAGTTCATGGGAGCTTCGGAATCGAAGTCCGGGCCGGGCGGCATCGCCTGGTTCTGCCACTTGGGCGGATTTCTTGCGGGAGCCTGCACGATCTTCCCCTTCCGCAATCGCACGGCCAAGGCCATGAGCCTCGACGGGCAAGGTCGCGTCCGCTTCGAAGATCGACCGACCGAGGCGGACGACGCCGACGAACCGCTGCCGGCCGTCGAAGAATGCCCCTTCTGTCACACCGCGCTGGAGCCCATCGATGACCCCTCGGCCAGCTTCGTGCGCTGCCCCAGCCCCAAGTGCCAGCGTCTCGTCTTCCTCGACCCGCAGTTATCGATCACGCTTTAAGCGTCGTACTTGGCGCACTAGGGCGTCACCGCGGAGCCCAGCAACTGGCTCGCCCCCGATGGCAACACGCCCCGGTTAGCTAGATCCTGCGCCTGCTTGCGCGTGAGCGCTAGAATCGGCAGGGTGGACTGACGGCCGGTCGTGCCAATCAGTTGCATCTTGGGCGCCGCCTTCGTCAGCGTTGGCGGCGCCGGTAGCTTGACGCCCGATTCTTCGACGGGGAACACTTTGATTGTAAACTGACCGACGGGACCGAAAGTTGCCGTGAACTCCGCAGCGCGGCCGATGGAAGCGGTAAACGTGCGCTGCTCCAAATCGATGGACAGCACCCGCGCAAAAATGTCCGAAGGACCGTGATACGTGACCGCCGTCGTTTGAACCGGTCTCAGCGGGATCAAACGCCTTTCGTGAGCGGTATCCCCCGGATTGAGTGACCGGTCGCTAGGCCCGGGGATTGACGTGAGCTGCAGCAGCGGAATGCCGTTGGCATCGACCACGCTCAACGCTGCGCCGTCCAAAACGTCGTGCATCTCGACGGGATAGGTGAGCGAAGTCCAAGTGTAAGCCGCAGCGCCCGACATTTGAGTTGACGCGTCGAAGATTAAATCGGTCCGGTGTTCGGGCGCGACTTGCACGTGCCACGCTACACCGGCCACCGGCATGGGATTGACATGCTGCGTCAAGATATCCTTTGGCGACAATTGCGTAACAGCCAACTGATAGGCGGCCGCGTCATTTTTCTTCAATAGTAGATCGACATGATCCCACCGATAGGCAGTTGAATTCGTAAATCCGGCATAGATCTTTGCTTCGTTTCCAGGCGTCGGGCCCGGCGGCAGCGTCACCCAAGCTTGCGTGGTCCACGGCGTAGTTGCCAACTGATAGCGCACCGAGCCAGGGCCGCCGAGGGGGCGAACGGCTCGAATCCTGACTTTGCGCGTGCCGCCCGACACCGCGTCGGACGCAAAGGTGATCTTATCGATCGCCGTGCGCTGGACGGTAGGTGGCGTAACGCTGGGCGGGGCTTTGAAAGTCAGCGACGTCGCATCGAAGCTATCGAGCACGCCGGTGGTCGGCTTCTTCGACGCCGTTGTGACACTGATCTCCTTGCCAATCAATTCGGTAAGCCGCTGGCTCAGCCGCGTGCTAGTCGCGTCGGGCTCGATCCGAAACGCTTGTTGCAGGTCGGAGATTGCGGTCTGCGATGCCGGATCGGCTTCGGCCTGCAGCGAATCCGCTGGCTCCAATTCAAGCGACGCCAATGCCGTGTCGGCGGTCGCGGCGTTCAGGGTGAGCTCCAGTGTTTTCCCAAACTGCAGCCAACCTCGGTGGGTAACGGTGGCGGTCGCTTGTGTCTTGTCACTCATGCTGTTGTCGATCACCACGCTAGTGACCGGCCAGACCACCGGCGGTGCAGACTTCGGAGGAGTCGCCGGTCCCACAACCGCCGGCGGCTTCGGCGAGTTCAAGTATTCATAGAGCACTGCAACGCAGACGACGAACAAAACGAACATGACCGGTATGCTCACCAGCCAACCGATCCCTGCTAAGCTCAACAGCCAACGAATCTTTTGCCTGATCCCCATGGTAGTGCCCCCATCGACTCGCAAAGCCTGTTTACATTGGCCCCATCGTTCCGCTCCGTTTTTGCAAACGATGACAAGCCGATTGTATCCAGCCGAAATCGCGAAAGCACGGAAACACCCGCTGGGCGCCACGCATTTTTTTCAGGCCATCCAGGCCGTCAGCACTCGCTTAAAACGCCGGCGGCCGCCCTAAGTTTGCAGGGCGGCCGCCGGTTGTTTTAAGAGATGTAAAAGCGCCGTCTGCCCAGCGGAGCCGCCGATCAGGGGCTGGCATCGAAATGCACATCGAGCGCCATGCTGCCCCGGATTTCGTCCGTGGTGCCACTCGCAGGGCTGACGGAGCCGCGGATCAACCACGTCGCCCGCCCGTTGGCAGGCAGGGATAGCCCGTTTGTCATACGGGTCGCATAGGCCGACTGCAGATTCGCAACCAGGTTGTTGATCTGGTCGACGTCGATCACATAGAGCTGGCTGCGCACGTCCAACCGCGCGTTCACAGGGTTTGTGGCGGTTGCCGTCACCTTACCCAGCATCACCTCCTGTCCACCGGCCAAAACTTCCGAGATCGTCAGATTCAACGGCAGCGACGTCGGCGTGACGGTCGTCGGCGAACTGAGTTGAATCTGTGGCGCGGGCGTGATAGTCGCGTAGAGCGACTTGCCAGTGCTCGCCGCGCTGTACGCGATGTGGACCGCCGAGGCGGTCGTGACCCATTCGAACCGGTTTTGCAAGGTCCCGGGCCTTACCACGCGCGGAACCAACAGATGGCTGCTGACGCCGTACGGAGCTGCCACCTGCACGTCGACAAAGTTCTGGTATTGCGGTGCAAGCAGCGGTTGCACGCCGGGCGGAACCGTGATTTCCAGCACGTTGCGGCTCAGCATCCGGAACGGCACGCTCCGTCCGCCGGCGATCACCCGTGTTTCCAGCACGCTGAAGCGCTTGCCGACCAGATACAGCGTGGTCACGCTGTCGGGATCGATGCCCGGCGCGCCGTACCAGCCCTCGAGTTCCGGCCCCAGGCCACCGATTCCCGTGGCAAATAGCTCGAAGCCGCCCAGCGTATTCTGGTAAGGCACTTCAACGCGCATAGTCTGCAGCGGCATGCGTTTTTCCAGTTTTTCGAGCACGTCGTGCATGCCGGCGATATCGCCCGGCCGATAGAGCGGCGAATCGCAGGTATGATTAAGCGCGTTCTGGATTGTCTGGTAATTGCGGCTGAGCCGCATCGTGTCGTGCATCGTCAGCTCTTTTTTGCGCGGATTGGTGACGCCGAACCAATCGGCCCGAATCGTGACGTCCACGTAAGGAACAAACGAGGGCATGATCACCACCGCCGTGCCGTCGCGGGTGCCGGGCTCCAACTGTCGGGCTTTCAGGTCGCTGTCGCGATTGGCCGTGCCAAACAGCGTCTGAGCAAAGGCCCCCAGCGTGCTGGGCGTGTCGGGTGATTGTACGCGCGGATAAAACCGCCAGCCGAACGTGTCGTTGGCGTACGAGAACGCCACTTGCGTACGATTAAGCGCGATCGTCTCCATATCAAGCTCGAGCCGGCGCGTGAACCGGCCGGCAGCGCTGGGGCTCACATTTCCCGTCGCCACGGCCACGGCCACGGCCAACTGTAAATCGCGGCGGCGGCTGAAAACGTCCGCCACATTTTGCTCGTCATTCACCGGATCGAGCGAGAACGTGATGATCGGCCAGCGGCAGAGCACATACTGTTTGAAGTATTCATGGGCTTCAGGTAGGAGGAACTCCTTTGGACCGACAAACGGCATTTCATGAGGTGGCGCGCAGTTGCACCCCTTGGACTGCGACAACGATGTCATGTCTTGCATCCATTGGTGGTTCAATCGCGCTGCATCGACGATGATGGCCCAGGCTAGGGCGCCGGTGATGGTGTGTTTCACTGAGCCGCCCACCGCGTTAAAGAACGCCTGGCGAATTTCGAGCACTTGGCGGTAATCGTGGCTGTCGATGGCCTGCGCCAGTTGCGGCGAGGCAAACCGCCACAGTGTCAAGTTGTCCTTGCGCGATAGGAACTCGTAGGCAGAGAGCGCCTCGGCCGCGAGGTATTGGTTAATATCGTAAACATGGACGGCCCCTCGATTGGCCGCATTCGTCCGAAGATTTGTATACGCCTCGTAGGCTATCTGACAGAACGCCTGGAAGCCGTACACTTGAAGGATCTGCGATCCAGCTAGTGGCCGTGGTCCGGTACCAGAGTGCACAGGCGCTCCAACCGAAACGGGCCCAGTTTCGAAAATGTTGTCAATCGCGGGTGGCATGGTTCTATCAAGAACCGAACTGACCTCGTTGTCATAGTGATTGAGCAACGGCTTTTCGAACAACGATTGTTTTTTGTCCGACAACCATTTGACAATTTCTGGGTGTTCCATGAACTCTTGCAGCGTTCGCAGTGATTGAAGTACTCCGGGCCATCCAAGTGCCTGACGTGCCGGCTGCGGGGGTGTTGGCACGCGTCGCGAAGCTGGAGTGAGGTTATAGATTAGGCCGTCGAGGACCGACGGTGGTACCGCACTGCTAGGTGTTTCCCTCAAGCGATTCGCAACATATAGCAGCACGGTACGCTGTGCCGCCGATAGCTTAGCGATATCGGGGGGCAGGTCGGTCCCACGGACAGCCCACGCCACGATTGCCGCTTTGTTAATGTTCAACGGGATATCCGTACGGTCAACAAGTTGACCCGGCTCGTCGAGATCGTCCAACTCGACGGGAATCGCTATCTCTACACCAAGGTCTGTGCCGCAATTCGCTTGTTTTCCCGCAGGCTCGATTTTTACGGATAGCGGAAGCGATCCGATCCAGGTCTTGTGGTCCTTGTCAGGCCCCTCAATGCTATCGAGAAAGACGGAGAACTGCTGAGCACTAACCGAGACAGTTGCGCTCACATCTGGGATGTATTTTCTCATTAGCGGGCGCCGCTGCAGCTCTGGATGTGTCTGCTGCCCGGCGACTGAATCATCCTGGTCCAGATATTTCAAACAACTCAGCGCCCGGGTACGTTCGTCCTCGGCCGCCGCGGCGATCCCCAAAAATCGGAATTGAAGATACGGACGCAATGCGTAGAGATAATCAATATCCGCTTGCCACTTTGAGTCCTGGCCGTGGATAAACTCGAATAAGGCCACAATTGAATCGAACTTCTGGATCCACGCAGCAACCCTCGCCCGATAGCGCCAGAAAGAAACGGCGAAATGGTCGGCATCCTTTGGATCGTTGTTGAACATCTGCGCCAGCGGCAAGGCCAGCAGCGAGGTCAGATCGTTGATCACCAGGTTGCGGGTCGTGGTTGGGAGGAGGTCTTCGCTGATGACGGGCTTGAGCGTGAATGTGACCTCAGCCCCGTAGCCTTTGCGCGTGTGATGGCCGGAGAATACCGAAACGGGTATGCGGAATAGGTTCAGTGCATAGCCGGGCGAATCGGCCGTATCGCCTCCCTCGTTGACCCGGCGCAAGTCGTTCAAGGTTTTTAAATACACGTCCAACTGCCGGACTAACTCAGTCGGCTCTAGCGATAGTGAGCCCGCCGCGAAGTGGCTATAATCGACCTGCCCCAGCGGCGGCGTGCGAGTGACCACGGGATTGCCTTGCGCGTCTGTCACGTCGCCGGAAAGGGTAGCGGCCGGAATGGAAGTCGGCACGCTCGCGCCGCCGCTGGCCGCGTTCAGCGCAAACGCCAGCGAAAGCGCCGCCTGGTCGGTCTGGCGCACCGACGCTTGCAGCGTTTCCTTGAAGTCGTCGGAATTGAAACGCTTCTGGAGTTCGACTTCGTACTGGTAGCGGCACTTTGTCAGCCGGGCTTCGCCCCACACGTCAGGCTGCTTGGCCACGACCGATCCGTAGCTGTCGATCAGGTGCTCGAGCCAATCGATCTCTTTGGCAAGCTGCTCGACGCTCAGGTCGCGCTCGGCGTGCGGAGGCTTTTTGCCGAACAGGCAACGCTCGGCTTCGCACAGCCCGTGGGCCAGTTTCTCGAGCGGCTGGGCTCGAGCCGGCGACGCCAGCAGCCCACAGCCAAGCACGCATGAAAGCATGACGAGCGATGTCGTGCGCATTGCTATCGTTCCAATTCTTGAGGGACCGTTTTTGAGCTTTTGTGTTGATCCAAGGCCAGCTCGCAAGGTTCCAGAGCCGGCACATCCGCCATAAATGGTGCATTTGGAGCCAACGCTAGAATTGGTATCGTCACTACCCTGGCAATCGGCTTAGTCAAAGCGGGGGGCTGGGCATTGGGCGATAAGCGATTGGCCTTGAATGCTTTAATGAAACCAGCCGGGGCGACGGCGGGCTGCAATCGTCGCAATTCGCGGAAGGGCAATACATGCTCCGCTGGGCTCAGCGATCGGGGTGGGGCTCTCGAAATCTCGAGGCCGCTGAATCGAAGCCAGCGGCGTTTTGACCGGTCCCGGCGAGACCGCTAGGTTGGAGACGCGAGTATCGGCCCCATTCGAAAAGTGAAACACGCCCCAGCGCGATCATGGAAATCCATTTGCACGCGACCGAGGGCGATCACGCGGCCTTGATCGCGGATCTTGATAGCGGTATCCCGGTGGACGTTCGCGACGACCAGGGCCGGACGCCGCTGATGGTTGCGGCTGCCAGTCCCAACGCGGACGTGGCGACATTGCGGTTGTTGCTGGCTCGCGGCGCCAATGTCAACGCGCTGACGTTGCCGAAGGAACCACCGAAACTTGATGAAGCTACGCGAAAGACCTTGGAAGAAGGGCCGGGCGGCATATCCTGGTCCGATATTGAGGAAAGCGCCGCTTCCCGCGACTCGGTGCTCGGCTATGCGATCCAAAAAGGGGCCGCTGCCGACAAGCTGCGATTGCTCGTCGAAGCCGATGCGGACGCCGGTTACGTGAATGCCGACGGGTACAGCGCGCTGACGTACGCCGTCTATCGATCCGGGGGCGAGCCGGCCGACCAGTGGAGCAACTTCATTTCGCTGTTGATCGACGCCGGCGCGCCGCTGGATGCGGAATCGCGCTACGCGGAATCGGCGTTGAGCGTGGCTTCCATTTTCGCCCGTTTTTCGCTCGTTGCCCTGCTGCTCGAGCGTGGGGCCAATCCCGCTCCGCTGGGTTGGACGCCCCTGTTCCACGAGATTGCGGCTGACAACATGCAGGGAGTGATTCGTCTTTTGAACGACGGCGTCCCGCTTGAAGCCCACGACGCTTTTTCGCGCACGCCGTTTCTGCTTGCCATTCACGCGGGCCATCGGGAAATTGCCGAGTTGCTGCTGGACCGCGGCAGCAATCTAGCGGCGACCGGAAGATGTGGACATGGCGCACTCATGTACGCGATTTCACGCGACGACGCCGGTATGTTGCAATGGCTGATCGCCGTGGGCTGCGATCCTGAAGTGTCGAGCGACTTCGGCATTTTTCCGCTGCTCGAGGCCGCTCGATCCGGAGCAACCAACTGCGTGAAGGCCTTGCTCGACGCCGGCGCGTCGGCCGGTCGGCACACCGAACACGGCCCCACGCCCATTTCCGACGCGGCAAGTCCCGAGATCGTCGAACTGCTGGTCGCGGCCGGCGAGGAGCTCAGCGACATTGGCTCGGCCATGCGTGTCGAACTGTTGAAGCTCCGGCCTGGCGCGGACCGTGTGGCCGAGTCAGAGTATCACCGGCACAAGCATCGTGCCTTTGGACGGCAAAACCCCGAGCGGATGAACAACGCACTGTGGGATTGGCTGGTTGCCAATCGGATATCCGCCTACGAGTGCGCCTCCAGGCATGGCGACCCGCGATCCGATGACGAGCCCGTCTGGTGCTTCAATCGGTTTGGGCAATCCATCACACGCCTGCCGGATGGCCGCTACGTGGAAATCGGCGGCGAGCACGAAGACTACTACGACCAGGACTTCTGCATCTACAACGATCTGGTCGTCCACGACAACGGCAAGTTCGAGCTCTATGGTTATCCGGAAGACGTCTTTCCCACGACGGATTTTCATTCGGCCACGCTCGCCTGGCCGCACATTTACATCATTGGCAGTTTAGGCTACTCGCACGAGCGACGGCCCGCTGAAACGCCCGTGTATCGCGTCGATTGCCACTCCTGGTCCATCGAACGAATTCAATGCCAAGGGGACGCTCCTGGCTGGATTCACGGCCACAAAGCGCGGCTTATCGAAAATCGTCAAATTTCGATCCGCGGCGGCCTGATCGACAACGGAACCGGCCATTTGGTCCCAAATACCTCGCAATACTCGCTCGACCTCTCTAACTTTACATGGACCAGGCAGCAGCCGGGCGATTGAGCATTCGTTCTAAAACAATTTGAACAGAAGATCGCAAAGTGCGCGAAGTCAAAGAGATTCAGATGTCGCGTCAAGAATTAGATTCGCCTCTGTTTTTCGTCTTAGCGTCCTTCGCGTCCTTCTGTTCAATTGCTTCGTAATTCAAATCAAGGACAGCGGCATGACTGTACGATCGCAAAACTGGGCGTGCATTTTCGCCGTGGCCTGGCTGTGCAGCGTGGGACCGGCCGGCGGTGCCGAGTCGAACAGGTCAGATTCGAAGGCGAAGTCGGAATCGACTTCCGCGGCCGGCTCGAATGCCAAGACCGAGCCGGTAAAAATCGAGCCCGAGCCGCTGAGGATTTCGCCGGGCGAGCCGCTCAGCCGCATGGCACTGGTCACCGAGCCGGCCAAGCTGACCGGGGCGGTGAGCTGGACGGTCGAAACGCATCAGCATCGCGGCCGGCTGACCTCGATGGCGCTCAGCCCCGACGCAAAACTCGCCGCGACTGCCGGCGTCGACGGCTCGATCCATATTTGGGAGCTGGCCACCGGCAAGCTGGTGCGCGTGATCGTCGGCCACAACAGTCATATCATGAGCGTGTCGTGGTCGCCCGACGGCAACACGATCGCCTCGGGCGGGCGCGGCGACAGCCGGATTCGCCTCTGGGACGCCCACAGCGGCATGCCGCTGCGCGTATTTTCCGCGCCCAACGGCCGCGTGGATTTTGTCGCCTGGAGTGCCGACGGCACCCAACTGCTCGCGGCCGGCGGCGAAAGCGGTTGGATTTGGGTTTGGAACGTGCGCAGCAATGAGCAGCGGATCGTAACCGAAACCGGCCAGGAGGTGCGATCCATCCACTGGTCGCCCAGCGGCGAGCAAGTGGCCGTCTCGATCATGGAAGGCGCCGTGTCGATCGTCGACGTGCGTTCGGCCAAAGTCGTGCAGACGCTCGACGACCCGGCCAAAGCCCATTACTGCGTCCGCTGGTCGCCGGATGGCAAGAAGCTTTTTGTCGGCAGCGCGGGCCAGTCGATCATCTACGACATGCCCGGCGGCAACGTGGCCGAGACGATCGCCAGCGCGTCGTTCACCGCGGTCTGGTCGCCCGACGGCAAGGTGCTGTGCGCGGCCAGCGCCGGCGGCAAGGCTCGCCTGTGGGGAGCGACCCGGCGGAAGCGGCCGAAGGCGATTCTGCTGGGCGGCTCCGAGCTACACTGGCCGACGGCCGACCAGATCGTGGCGCTCGACGACACGACGATCACGGCCTCGCAGCCCGACTCGGGCAAGCAGGATTATGAATACGTCGTGGCCCGCACGAGGCCGCCGCTGTGGACCGCCGGCCGGCCGATCATCACCGGCCTAGGCAGCCCGAAACTCGTCCTCTGGGACAATGTCACCGGGCAATTGCTGCATACGCTCACCGGCCACACCGGCAACATCGCCGCCGCGGCCTGGAATCGCGATGGCAAACTGCTGGCCACGGCCGCGGCCGACAAAAACGTCTGCCTGTGGGACGTCGCGTCCGGCAAGCTGCTGACCACGCTCAAAGATCACACTGGCCCGCTCGAGGCCGTGGCCTGGTCGCCCGACGGCAAAACGCTGGCCTCGGGCGGCTACGATCCGCTCATCCGCCTCTGGCAGTCTTCTGGAAAACCTATCGGCGAGCTCAAGGGCCAGGCCGGCGCCGTGACTCAGCTCGCCTGGTCGCCCCGCGGCAACCTGCTGGCCTCGGGCGGGCCCGACGGCTCGATCTGCCTGTGGCGCAAGGACCGCAAGCAGTTGCAGACCGTGCTCAAGCCGGGCACTGCGATCCAGACGCTTGCCTTCAGTCCGGACGGCTCGGCCATTGCCGCCGGCACCAGCGAAGGCTTTGTGCAATTGTGGCAGACCGCCAACGGCCGCCCGCTGCCCAAAACCGTGTTGGATCAGCGTCGCAGGGCCGGCGGCGTCAATTCGCTGGCCTGGTCGCTCGACGGCACGCGCATGCTCGTGGCCTGCCAGGGCCGGCGTTCGATCGATCTGTGGAACCTGCAAACCTCCGCCACCCAGCGGCTGGGCACCGACGTGCGCGGCGACTATGTCGCCTGGTCGGCGGGCGGCTCGCTGATGGTCAGCGGCACACGGGACAGCATGGTGCAATTCTGGGACAGTCGCGACTCCCAGCTTCGCGGCCTGATCTTCGACGAGCTCGACCACATCGTGCTGCTCAGCTCCAACGGCAACTACCGCATCGACCCCGCCTTCCAGCCCCAATTCCTTTTCGTCCTCCAAACCGAAACCGAGCAAACCAACCTCACCGTCTCCCAGTTCGAAGCCAAATACGGCTGGAAGAACACGCCAGGGCAAGTGACGTTCGCGAAGTGAGAGCGGAAGGCGATGCTCTTGGCAGTAGGGTGGGCACTGCCCACCATTGCAGCGAAGGAAATGGTGGGCAGTGCCCACCCTACAGATGCTGGTATCCGGTTTCAGGCACCGCCGTCAAATATCCATTTCGAAATGCCATTTTGAACCTTCGGCTTCTGCGCGGCGCAAGATATCCGCGCATTGAATCAGATCGGTTAGCAGCGCATCGGCGTTGGGAACCGACGCTGGCTCCGCACTGACATAGCCGATGATGGCTTCGATCCAATCAATTCCTAGCCTTGCGTCGAACCAGGGGACTTCCGTCTCTTTGTGCTCAGGTGGACTAAGGTCGTTTTGTGCGGCGTAGCTGAATAGTTCAAAGTGACTTGGAAGTCTTAGGCGTTTCGCGATTGCTTCAAGCTGTTCACTCGCGTCCGGAAATGCACTCGACTCGAAGTAAACATCTTGGATCGGTGGTTTCAACTCCATGTAATACTGCATGCCCGCTCTCCGCGGTATAGCTCAGCATTAGCGACGACCGTCTTTCAAGGCCGGCTGACGGCCTTTTCATAGTCTCGCAGCATGCTTAAAGCTTGCTTGTTCACACCACTGTGCCAAGTCTCGCCGGTTCGGACCCATTGCCAATAGTGAGTTAACTGCCGGCTCAGCGATAAGATGAATGCAGCGAGCGCATTGGCGCGGCCTCTGTCACGTCGGAGTTGCGGAAAATCACCGGTCGCGATCCGAATGTAGGGCTCTTGGCTGCGATCGAACGGGGCGAAGAACGAGGATACGACCGTTTCATTTTCGGCCGTGACGAACTTTTCGCCAGGCAGCAAGTAAACGGGTATGCGGACGGGAAAGTGGTGTTGGCTGCGCAGCCATGAAGCGTAGCGAATCAGTGCGTCGCGCACGGTGGCATTACCCCGCTGCCCGCGGATCCGGATTCCATTGCGCGCCGCCCGTGCTCGGGACATTCTTCCTCCGGCGCGAAAACAGGTCGGAAAAGTGGGGCATTCAGAGGTTCTGGTTGCAAAATCGGAGAGCCAACTCTCCCGCCCTAACTACTCTTTATGAATATCGGCTGACTGACGCCCGCCGTCAACGACGAGTCGGGTCTAGTTGAAATGAGGTACGGGGTTTGCAACAAAGCTCCTGGCCTGCGTGCCAATAGCCGGGAACGGCGTACGCTAGTTAAAGCCGCCCGGCGTGGCCAGGACGATCGTGGTTTCGCTGGCAGCAGGTGGGCTTTTGGGGAGGCAGGGACATGGCAAAGTCAGATATTCCGTACCGGCGGCTGGGAAGCACGCGGGAGAATGTGTCAGCGATCGGCGTGGGGGGCTGGCATCTGGGGCTGAAGCATGTTGACGAGGAGCTGGCGATTCGGATTGTGCGGACGGCTGTGGACCGGGGGATCAATTTTCTCGACAACTCGTGGGACTATAACGGTGGCGAGAGCGAGATTCGCGTGGGCAAGGCGCTGCGCGACGGATACCGCAACAAAGTCTTTCTGATGACCAAGATCGACGGCCGCTCCAAGAGCGAGGCCGCCAAACAGCTTGAACAGTCGCTCAAGCGGCTCGGGACCGATTGCATCGACCTGGTCCAGCATCACGAAGTTATCCGTTTCGAGGATCCGCATCGCGTCTTCGATCCGGAGGGGGCCAACGCCGCACTGCTGGCAGCCCGGCAGGCCGGCAAGCTCCGCTATATCGGCTTTACCGGCCATAAGGATCCGCGCATCCATTTGCACATGCTCGAGGTGGCCGACGAACACGGTTTTCATTTCGACACGGTGCAGATGCCGCTGAACGTCATGGACGCGCACTACCGCAGCTTCGGCCAACTCGTGCTGCCGCGGCTCGTCGAGAAGGGCATCGGCGTGCTGGGCATGAAAAGCATGGCCAACGGCATCATCCTGCGCTCGAAAGTGGTGAGCGCCATCGAGTGCCTGCACTACGCGCTGAACCTGCCCACCTCGGTCGTGATCACGGGCATCGACAGCATGCAGATTCTCGACCAGGCCTGCGAGGCCGCCCGCACGTTCCGTCCGCTGAGCGAAAGCGAGCTGCAAGCTCTTTTGGCCAAGACCGCCCATTCGGCCGCCGCCGGCGAATTCGAACCGTTCAAGACGACGTCGATCTTCGACAGCACCGCGATGAATCCCGCCTGGCTCGGCCCCGAGCCCGAGCGCGTGCAATCGCTCGTGCCTGCGGAATAAAGCCTACGGATTCCCCCGCTGTTATGGCCCTTTAAAGACCGTTCCGTCTTTCATCACGAAGACGACGCTCCGCATGAGGTGGATGTTGTCGAGGGGATTGCCTCTGACGGCGACAATGTCGGCGATCTTTTTGGGCTCGATCGTGCCGAGACGGTCTTCGATTTTGAGCAGGCGGGCGGCTTCCAGCGTGGCCGATTGCAGGGCTTTCATGGGCGGCATGCCGCCGGCAACCATCAGCTCGAACTCGCGGGCGTTTTCGCCGTGGGGCGAGACGCCCGAGTCGGTGCCGAAGGCGATCTTGATGCCCGCGGCTTGGGCCTTGGCGAAGGTGGCGCGGATCACCGGACCAATGGCTGCCGCTTTCGGGCGGACGATTTCGGGAAAATATCCGCGTTCCTTCGCCTTTTCGGCCACCCATTCGCCGGCGAGGTTGGTCGGCACCCAATAGGTGCCCTTGCGTTTCATCAACTCGATCACCTCGTCGGTCATGAAGGTGCCGTGCTCGATCGAGTCGACGCCGGCCAGTACCGCCCGCCGAATGCCCTCGGTGCCGTGCGCATGGACCGCGACGGTCATGTTGTAGTCCTTGGCCGTGGCCACGACCGCGCGCAGCTCGTCTTCAGTGAATTGCGGGTTCAGCCCGTTGGCCGCCAGGCTGAGCACACCACCGGTGGCGGTGAGCTTGATCAGGTCGGCTCCGTCCTTGTAGCGTTGTCGAACCGCCTTACGCGCGTCGTCGGCTCCGTTGATCACGCCATCGAGCGGCCCGGTGTCGCGGCGGTAGTCTCCGCGCAAGGCGTTGGTGGGATCCGCGTGGCCGCCGGTAGTGGCCAGCGCCTTGCCAGAAGTAAAAATGCGCGGGCCGGGCACCCAGCCCTGCTCGATCGCCTTGCGCAGCGCGATCGAGTTCACGCCGTTGTCGCCGAGATCGCGCACGGTGGTAAACCCGGCCAGCAGCGTGACGCGCGCATACACGGTGGAGCGCAAGGCATAGTCGGCCTGCTCCATAAAAAACCGCTCGGTGTACGAATCCTTCGAGTGCTGCGACATCAGGTGCGTGTGCATGTCCATCAGGCCCGGCAGCACGGTGCAGTCGGTCAGCCGGATGAGCTTGTCGCCGTCCTTGGGCTGGCGATAGCCCTCGACAACGCTCATGATGCGGCCGTCGTCGATCGTGATCGACATCTCCGATCGCGGCTTGTCGCTGCGGCCGTCGATCAATCGGCCGGCATGGATGATCGTGGCGGCCTGCCCGACGGTTGCGAGGCACAAGCTAAAGGCTACTGCTACCGACACGCTGCGGCGCATGCGATTACCTTTCAAACAATGGAACATTAAGCCAAATCGAGCCCGAGCTGGCTGCGGCCGCCCTGTCTTCCCTCACCGGGCTTCCCAGATGCGGACGTCGTCGAAGAGCACGCCTTTGCCGGAGACGGTGAAGTGGAAGCTGGTTTTGGTTTCGTGGGCGATGCCGGGCGACTTGAGATACCCGGCCGGGCGGCCATCGAGGCTGACGCGCATCTGGTCGCCGACGATCTCGATCACGACGTCGTGCCATTTGCCCGGCTCGATCGTGGCCGGCGCTGCCGACCCGCGGCCAGCCAGCAGCTTGTCAGACTCCGCCTTGCGGGTGGGGTCTTTGCGCATGGCAAAGATGTCGTTGCGCATGCCGCCCTGCTTGTCGTCGCCGAGCCGAATCTGCTTGGGCGCAAATGCCACGCGGCAGATGTGGCCGGCATGCGAACCTTTGAACTTCTGGTCGTCGAAGACCGCGTTGAATCCGGTCGAGCCGTCGAGCTGGAACTTGAACTCGACGATCACATCGCGCATCGGCCGATACACGCGCCCCACCGCGCCGTGGTCGTCACGCGTCTGCACGCCCTTGAGCGTGCCATTTTCGACCGTGAAGGTCGGAATCAGCGCCTGCCAATCGCCGAGGTCTGTGCGGTCGAAGTCATCGGACAACAGCACTTTGCCCTTCTCCGCCAACGGCGCCGACGGAATCTCCGCAGCCGCACACAGCAGCGGGCACGCAAAACAGAAACCGAGCCACGGAAGAAGTTTCATCGAAGGGTTGCTCCCGGCATATTGGATAAAAGCGTTCTCTCGCCCGCGCGGGACAATCCTAATCCAAACTCTGGCAGGAATCCAACTTTCGCCGCCGGACGCTGCACTTCTCCACTCATGATCGAGGCGGCGTCGGCGGAATGCGAAGCAGCGAGATGATCAGCCCTCGGGCGTGGCCGTCGACGATGGCGATCTCGGGAAGATGCCCAACCTGCTGGAAGCCGAGCTGCTCGTTGATGCGGCGCGTCGCTTCGTTGTGGTCGAAATGCATGCTGACCAGCGTAGTCACGCCCAGGCGTGCGCAGTGCTCGATCATGCGGCGCTTGAGGTAATTGCCGATGCCGCGGCGCTGAAACGCGGTGGCGATGTACAAGCTGACTTCGGCGGTCGCGTTGTAGGCCGGGCGGCCCGCGTAGAACGAGGTGAGGCCGATCCAAGCGACGATCTGCCCGTCCAACTCGGCGACCCACAGCGGCCGCCTGGCCGGGTCATGCTTGCGGAACCACTCGATCCTATCGGCGACGGTGACGGGCGTGGTGTCGGCAGTGGACCAGGCGCCCGGAATGGACTGATTGTAAATGTCCACGATGGCCGGCAAGTCGGCTTCCGTCGCGTCGCGAACGAGGATTTCCATGTGTCGATCGTCACTTTTTCTGGCACCAGGCCGGAGTTCCGAACCACTTGTCCATCTCGGCTGCCAGTGGAGCAAGCACCGTAGCGGGCTCCGGTATGGCTCCGCGATCGCCGGTTTCAACCATCCAGGTGTCGAGGGCGGCACGGAGACGAACGAGGGCCTCGCGATGTTCGGGCTTCGCGGACGACAGCAGATTGTTGATCTCGTGAGGATCGGCTTGAGTGTCGAAGAGTTCTTCACATGGCCCCCGGCGCTGCATGAGTTCCAGGGGCGGCCCGTGCAGTTGGCCGCTGGCCTGCAGCTCGCGCATGACCGGGAGAATGAGAAAGCATTTTTCCTTATAGCGGTTGAGCGAAGCAAACGTGAGGCCGCTAGTGAAGGTGCGGATGTAGTGAAAGCGAGTATCGTGCACGCTGCGAATGCGCTGCACCGTCTCGTCGATTCGATCGCGCGCCGCGAAGGCGAAGGTTCGCGGCGGATCGATCCGATCACCGAGAAATACCCGGCCCTGCATCAGTGGCGGGCGTTCAATGCCGGCCAGTGCGAGCGTGGTGGCGGTGACGTCAATGAGACTTAAAACGCGCTCGTCCACCATGCCGGGCTTAAGCTGCGAAGGCCTGGGAAAGTTCTTGGGCCATTTGATGATGAGGGGAACTCGCAGGCCACTGTCGTAGCACCAGTGAATTCCTCGCGGCTCCAAGCGGCCGTTGTCGCCGAAGAACATGATGATCGTGTCGTCCTCGAGGCCATCGGCGCGAAGCTGGGCTAGAACTTTGCCAAAGCGCCGATCCATGCCGGAGACGGAGTTCAGATAGCGCGCCCACTCCTCGCGCACGACCCGATGCTCTGGATAATAAGGCGGCGGCATGACGCTCTCGGGATGTGCGTGCTGAACGTGGCCACGCTCGCCGACCCATTCGACGCGCTCTTTTTTCGCGCTTTGGTGATCGTAGATGTCGTATTCGTTCTCCTCGGCATTGACGACCGCAAAGAATGGCTGCCGTGACTTCAATACACGCCACTCGTCGGAGTTCTCGTGGTAAATGGGACCTTCGTTAACGAAGTTCAGGTCCAACTTTCCAGTGCCAACGCTTTGACCACCCGCGGTCTTGATGTTCGCCGTGAAGTAGCCCTTGGCTCGCAAACGATGCGTGACGGGCTGCACGCCCTCGGGTAGCCGGAAGTCGTCATCTCGATGCGACCGCATCGGGTGCGTGCCCGTGGTAGTTTGATACATCCCGGTGAAAAAGGCGGAACGGCTCGGCGCACACGCGGGATTGGTGGCGAACACGCGCGTGTAACGCACTCCCTCGGCAGCGAGTCGATCGAGATTCGGCGTATGCACCTGCTTCGCGCCGTAGCAACCAAGATCGTCGCTGAGATTCTCGCCGATGAGCCAGAGGACGTTCGGTTTAGCGGCCGGCTTCGCATCAGCAGCGTGCAGCGCGGCGGGCGGTGTCAGTAGCAGGCTGACGGTAAACGCCACGAGAGCAGAGACGTTTGCTTTGTTCACTTGGGGACGCTCTTGCAGTTAACTGGGTGACCGTGCGGCTCTTAAGGCCTGACCGACAGACACGTGCCGGCGACCACGCAGCACTCGGGCGATTGCAATTCGGCCAGCATGTCGCTCAGCCGGCCGCGCAAGCAATCCAGGCCCGTGCCGTCCAGGGCGCTGACGCGCAGTGGCTCTTTTTTCGTCCTTTTTCGTCCAGTGCGACCTGCACTAGCTGGGCAAGTCAACGTTGTGATAGATGTCCTGCACGTCATCGCAATCGTTCAGCATATTGATGAACTTTTCGAACATGGCCAGGTCTTCCGGACCAATGGTTTTGCTGGTCTGCGGGAGGAAGGTGATCTCTTGGACTTCCAAGTCGATGGCAGGGAAGGCTTGCAACAAGGAAGTCTTGGCTTTGTAGAATTCGTCGGGAGGCGCAAAGATCGTAATGCGGCCAGCTTTGCATTCGATCTCATCGACATTGACATCGGCATCCAACATCGCTTCCAGCACTTGCTCCTCGTTGTCCCCTTTGAAAGACAGAATCGCCAATCGGTCAAACGAAAGGGCGACGGAACCCGTCGCTGCCAATTTGGAACCGGTCTTCGTGAAACAACTGCGAACCTCTGAAATCGTGCGCTGATTGTTGTCCGTCAGGCAATCGACGATCACCAAGGAGCCGCCAGGACCAAACCCTTCGTAGCGGGCCGATAAGAAGTCCTCGCCGCCAACGCCACGCGCTTTCTGAACGGCCTTTTCAATCACATGGGCAGGAACCTGGTCGCGTTTGGCTTTCTCAATCAAGCTTCGCAACGCCGGATTGGAATCGGGGTCCGCAACGCCGTTCTTCGCAGCGACATACAAGAGCCTGCCATACTTGGAATACAGTTTCGACTTCTGGGCAGCCGTCTTAAATATCGAGTTCTTGCGGTTTTCGAAATTTCTTCCCATAACGGTTCTCTTCTCGTTTTTCGTGGCGGACTGCCCGGAGTTTCCCAGCGGTAATGCGTCTCAAGATCTTGCAGCGATACTTGTCGCAGCAGGAAAGAAGCGATTGCGGCTCGAATTCACCGGCGGCGGTTTTCTTCCAAAAATACTGTACCGCGTAACGGTCGTTTTGTCCTGTACCGATGGTCTATTGCGAAACCTATTTCCCGATGCAGAAGCGGCTGAAGATGCGGTCGAGCACGTCGTCGGTGTACACGGCGCCGACGACTTCGCCGAGCGCTTGCAGCGCGAGACGCAGCTCGGCGGCCACCAGCTCTTCGCCGGCGGCGGTGGACGCGAGCGTTTGGGCTTCGGCCAAAGCTTCGGCCGCGGCGGCCAGCGACGCCCGACTGCGGGCGGCCGTGCCGGCGACCACGCGGCACTCGGGCGATTGCAGCTCGGCCAGCACGCCACGCAGCCGGCCGCGCAAGCAATCCAGGCCCGTGCCTTTCAGCGCGCTGATGCGCAGCGGCTCGTAAAAAGGGGACGGGAGTCGATTAATAAACGACTCCCGTCCCCTTTTTTCGGGAGGGCGAGGCTCCTGCCGAGCCGGGAGTCTCGATCCGTCGGGCGCGGCGGCCGGCTCGGCAGGAGCCTCGCCCTCCCAATTGAGGATCCGCTGCGGGTCGGCGGCGTCAGCCTTTGTCCAGACGACGAGACGTGTGGCAGCCGGCGGCACGGAGAGTCGCTCGCGCTCCCAATCGGTTAAGGGACGCGTAACGTCGAGGCAGAAGATTTGGATGTCGGCCTGACCGAGTTGCCGGGCGGCGGCGTGGCCCGCGGCGGCGGAGATTTCGTCGCCGGTTGACGGGTCATGGCCGGCCGTGTCGATCAGGTCGCAGCGCAGGCCGGCGAGTTCGAGCGGCGCGACGAGATAGTCGCGCGTGGTGCCGGCCAGCGGAGAGACCAGCGCGGCGTCGCGGCCGGCCAGGGCATTGAACAGCGTGCTCTTGCCGACGTTGGGCGCGCCGACGAGCACGACCCGCGCGGTTTCGCCGACATGCGCGCGGCCGGTCATCCGCTGGACGAGCGCAGCCACTTGCCCGGCGGCCTGGGTGAGTTCGGTCATCAAGGCCTCGGGCGTGATGAATTGAACGCCTTCGTCGGCAAAGTCGAGGCCGGCCTCGAGGTGCGCGAGCAGATCGAGCAACTGGCCGCGCAGGGCGTGCAGCGGGCCGGCCAGGCCTCCGGCGAGTTGTTCCAGGGCATCGGCCAGTTGGCGGCTGTCGGCGGCATCGATCACGCCGAGCACGGCTTCGGCCTGCGTGAGATCGAGCCGCCCGGCCAGAAATGCCCGCAACGTGAACTCGCCGGGACGTGCCGGCCGCGCGCCACACGCGGCGAGTGTCGTCAGCACCGCTTCGAGCAAAGGCGGCGAGCCGAGCGTCTGGACTTCGGCCACCGGCTGCCGCGTGTAACTGCGAGTGCCCGGCCAGAGATACACGTCGCAGGGCAGCCGGGCGCCGCTGCCGGCCAGCGTCAGAAAGCCAGGAAACACGGTCGGCCGGGCGACCGCGGCCCAGCCCTGCGGATCGGCTGGCTGGAAACAACGATCGAGACAGGCGCGGACGCCCGGCCCGCTCAAACGCACGATCCCGCGCGCCGCACCGCCCGCGGCCGAAGCCACCGCGGCGATCGTTTCATCGCAGGAGAACATGGGGGAAATGATGAAGGATGAATGCGGAATGATGAATGGAATACAATCGGCAGCGTTAACGTAGCTTCTCATTCATCGTTCATCATTCCGACTTCATCATTTCTTCCCTCGTTGCCGCTTCTTCGCGGCCGCTTCCTTCGCGGCGCCGTTGCTGGTGGCGGTGACGGCGCGCGAGCGGACGTCGAGCGTGCCGCCGGCGGCGGGCGTGGTGCGGGGCAGGAGCTTGCGCTCGGCAATGCCCCACAGGCTGCTGGCGATGAAATAGATGCACAAGCCGCTGGGCACTTTGAAGAACATCAGGCTCACGAAGACCATCATGTACTGCATCATCTTCTGCTGCATGGCCGATTGTTCGTCGGTCGGCGGCGGCATGAACATCTTCTGTTGCCAAATGAACAGCCCGATCGTCACCAGCGGCAGCACGTTCAGATAGGGGCCCAGCCAGCCGTCGGGCGAGGCCAGCATGGCGGGCAGGTAACGCTCCCAATGCCAGAGCATGTCCGGCGCGCTCAAGTTCGAGCACCAGCGCACCGACTGGCTGATCAGCGGCGCCTGCCGCAGCTCGACGTCGACGGCCAGCGAGCGATACAAGCCCATGAAGATCGGCAATTGCAAAAACGCCGGCAGGCAGCCGGCCATGGGATGGTAGTTGTGCTTGCGGAACAGCTCCTGCTGGGCTTTGCCGCGTTGTTCCAGATTGCCTTTGTACTTTTCGGCCAGCCGCTTGAGCTCGGGCTGCAGCTCCTGCATCTTTTGCGCGTTAAGCGCTTGCCGGCGGCTGATCGGAAACATGCACGAACGCACCAGCACGGTCAGCAGGATGATGGCGATGCCATAGTTCGGAATCACGTGGTGGACCGCGTGCAAAACGGCCAGCATCGGCCGGGCTACCCACCAGAACATCCCGTATTCGACCAGGTTGCGCAGGCCGTAGGAGGCCAGCAGCTGCGGCTCCTTGGGGCCGGCGAAGATCTTGAACTGCTCTTGGTGCGAGGCGCCGGCCTTGAGCTTGACCGGCTTGCTCGTGATCCGGCAGGAAACGTCCGTGAGCTTTTTTTCCGCGGCCTTCTCGGGCACCGGGCCCACGAGCAGCGGCACTTCGCTGGCGAACGGATCGGCCGCTTCGTCTTTCCCTGTTCCCAGCGGCAGCATGACCGACGAGAAATATTGCGAGTCGACGCCGATGTACAACAGCGGCTCGCCGCTCCAGGGTATGAATTTCTTGTCGATAATCTTGCGGCAGCTCACCAGGTTGTAGTTGCGGCCCCCCTTAAAGCCCACGACCACGTCGCGCAAGCCGGCCGAGTCGAACCACTCGGGGCTGATTTTGTAGGCATACCACGAGCCTTCGGTCGGCAGGCCGGTCGGGCCGTCGAGCCGGTACGCCACGGTGTGCTCGTCCTGGCCACCATTACGCAGCTCGACGGTCATTTCCAGGTGGTAAGCCGGATACTCGGCATTCGCCGCCTCGTTGGCCGGAACCTGCGCCAAGCTGAAGTGCTTGACGACTTCCAGCTTCTCGTCGGGCAGCCGGTAGCTAAAGGCCAGCTCGTTGTCCTGCTTGCCGCGCTCGAGTTTCCAATTGCCCGTGCGCATGGTCAGGCCGGGCAGTTCGTCTTTGGCGTCCTTGCCGGCAGTCAGCTCCTGGTCGTCGAGCTTTTCGAGCGTCAGCAGATACGACAGCGGATCGTCTTTTTCTTGCCCGGGCCGTTTCTCCGGCTTGACGACGGCCAGCGGCCGCTTGCCGAGCACGGCGGTGAGCGTTTGCGGCTTGTCGTCGCGATTGATTCCGATTTCGATCTTTTGATCCACGCGGGTCTGCTTCATCGCCAGCAGCATGTCGACGGAATCGCGGATGGGTCTGCCGGCCAGCGACGTGATCACGTCACCCGCCTTGAGTCCGGCATCGCCGGCCGGAGTGCCGGGGCCAACGACGCGCACCAGGCAGCCCGCGTGCTTGGGAGCGTTGTCTTCAGACAGATGCCCCAAGTAGCCGCTGAGATCTTCCCATTGCTCGACGTCGGTATAGCGCGGGCTGTTGAGCTCGATGCGCTCGACCGCGGCGCCGCGCGAGTTGAACGTGACCAGCATGCGGTAGGGACTGCCCGGATCGCCCGAGCCGAGCGTGGCCCAGACTTGCGGAAGTTTTTCGGCCGGAGGGGCGAGGGCGGGCGGTTTGGCTGGCTGGCCCTTTTCGTCGGCCTTGGCGACGGCAGCTTTATCGGCAGCTTTATCGGCCGCCTTGTCGCCGGGTTTCGCGGCCTGCTGTTTCGCGCCTGGCTTGTTCGCCGCTTGCTCTTTCGCGGGCGCCTTGGCCGCCGGTTGCGGCTTGGGCAAGAGCTTCGGCATCACCAGCATGTTGATGGCGAGGATCAGGACCGCGAGGATCCAGAAAATGATATGGCGTCGTTGGTCCATTAGCGGTTTTTATTCAATCCTGACGAACAAACTTGTTGTAAAGGACCTTATCCGTGTCATCCGTGAAATCCGTGGTCTTGTCCCTCGTCCGTAGCCGGCGCTGACGAGGAGGAAGCGACCACGGATCACACGGATGACACGGATGTTTACGAGGAGGAATCTGCAAGCCGCTGCGACCATTCCGCGTCGTTTGCTTGCCCCTGATTCATCATTCCGCGTTCATCATGCCTCATTTCCGTCTAGCGTCCTTCGCGGAGCCGGTCGCCCAGAAAGTTGTCGAGATCGGGCGTGTCGTAGATCTTTTGGATCGTCTTTTCGAACGGATACTCCACCCGCCGGAAATTCACGACGTCGTCTTCCAGCACGACGTAGCAAGCCCGGGGATTGCCGTCGCGCGGTTGCCCGACCGACCCGACGTTGACCAGCACCTTCATGTCGGCCAGGCGATATTGGTAATTCAGTTCGTCGGGCGAAAGAAAATTCAAGTTCTGCGTGAACACGCCGGGCACGTGCGTGTGCCCTTGAAAGCAAAAACGCTCGACCAGCGAGAAGATTTTTTCCATCTTGCGCTGGTTGTAAATGTCTTCGGGAAACACGTATTCGTTGAGCGGGTTGCGGGCCGAACCGTGAACGAACAAGAAGCCGTTCTCGCGGCGGTTGCGCGGCAGCTCGCCCAGAAAATTCCAGCGCCGCACGCGGTCGGCCGGCTCGCCCACCGGGGCTTCGAGCTGTTCGCGGGTCCAGAAAATGGCCCGCTCGGCGCCGGCATTGAAGCCCTCGGGATCGAATAGCGCCCCCTGGTCGTGGTTGCCCAGGATGCAGAGCTTGCACTGCATGACGCGGTCGATGCACTCGCGCGGGTTGGGGCCGTAGCCGATGACGTCGCCCAGGCAGTAGATTTCGGTGATATTCTGGGACTGAATGTCGGCCAGCACCGCCTCGAGGGCCTCGAGGTTGCTGTGAATATCGCTAATAATGGCTCGCTTCACGCCGGGAATACCTGTTTGCTGGGTCGGCCGAAAACGGGGTCAGGGTGAGCGAGGATGCATGAAACGCACGCACGCAGCCAGCCCCAGCAATGCAGGTCGGGGCCAGAGCGGAAAAAATTGACCGAAACTCAAACGGCAGTCTAAGTTAGCGTTAGAAAACGGTCAAGCGGCCCAACAGAATCGCGATCGGCCTGACGGAATGGCCATGGCTCGCTTTGAAGGCTTCTTGCGTGAATAAACAGGCAAATCCCGAAGCCGGGCGCCGCAGTCCATTTGGCAGCATATAACAGGTGGCGTCTCCTGCCGTTCCCGACCGTGATTGCGAAGCGACTCGTCGTGCCGCAGGTACATAGGGTGAGCGCATGAATATTCGGCTGTGGATAAATGGGTTAACGATTCTCGTGGTCTTTGCGCTTCCAGCGACTCGCGCCTGGAGCCAATCCCCTGACGGGCCGAAGCCACCGATCGCCAAGAAAGGGTCGCGGCTCGCCGAGGAACTTCGCCCATTCGACGTCAACGGCGACGGAAAACTCGACGCCGCCGAACGCAAAGCAGTGTTGGCCGCCAAGCGAGGCGGGAGCCGCAAAGCAGGTGCCGCGGGGGGCAGCATCGCGACCGGAAAACGGTCGCCCTTCGTGCCGAGAGAGTATGAATTAACCTGGAGCGACGAGTTCGACGGGGCCAAGCTCGACTCGACGAAATGGGCCATTCGCTACCCTGGAAAGCGAGACGGGGCCACTACTTCCGAAGCAGCCGTCTCGCTCGATGGCAAGGGCAATCTGCTGCTGACAACCAGCGTGCGCGACGGCGAGCTCACGACGGGGCAAATCGGCACGCAAAAAAAGTTCGAGCAAAAGTTCGGTTACTTCGAGGCGCGACTCAAGTTCCAACGCCTGCAAGGGCACCACGGAGCGTTCTGGCTCCAATCCGGCGACTTCGGAAAAACGGTCGACGACCCCGCCAAGTGCGGCGCTGAAATCGATATTTTCGAGTTCTTTGGTGCAGCCCGCGATGACGGCGGCGTAGCGTGCACCGTTTTCTGGAACAACAAGCCAGACCAGAAAAAATCCACCAAGCAGATCGACGTGTTAGGGCCGCTAGGCTCCAATTCTGCCATTGGCGGCTCACGACCGGAAATCTCGGACGCCTTTCACCTCTACTCGCTGCTTTGGACCGAAGCCGGCTACCAGTTTTTCATTGACGGCATCGAAGTCTTTCGAACCGCGGAAGGGTTGTCGAAGCACGATGAGTATGTCGTGTTAAGTCTGAACTCCAGCTCCTGGGAGCGCAACCGTCTCGATCCGTCGCAGTTGCCGGACGTAATGGCCGTCGATTATGTGCGCGTCTATGGGAAGCGATGACCGCTGCAATTGACCGGTCGCCAATGGCCTTACGAATTCTAGCTTTGGAGACGAGCGGTCGCTCGGGCAGCGTGGCTGCCTTGGACGCTGCGCAGCCATTGGTACAAATCGAGCTGGAACCGACGCAGCGGAGCGCTCAGGCCCTCGCACCGGCCATCGCCCGCGTGCTGGCCGAGGCCGGCTGGCAGCCGCGGCAAGTCGAGCTGGTGGCCGTGACCGCCGGGCCGGGATCGTTCACCGGCTTACGCGTCGGCGTCACCACGGCCAAGACTTTTGCCTGGGCCACGGGCGCCGCGGTGCTGGGAATCGACACGCTCGAAGCCATCGCGCGGCAGGCTTTTGACGATGGGGCCAATGGGGTAGAACCGCCAGTGGCCGTGGCGCTGGAAGCCGAGCGGGATGAGATTTTTGCGGCCGTTTATGGGCCATCCCCAGGCGAGGTGCTTCACGCGCCGGCGATCGTCGCGAGTCAGACATGGCTGGCCGGGCTCGAGCCGGGTTGGCGCGTCACCGGGCCGGCGCTCGCGCGATTGGGCGACCAGATTCCAGCGCACGTGCAGGCGGTCGCCAATTCGCTGTGGGCGCCAAAGGCATCGACCGTGGGGCAGTTGGCCGCTTGGCGATTCGAGCATGGCCAGCGAGATGACGTGTGGCAATTGGTGCCGCGCTATTTTCGCCGCAGCGCGGCCGAAGAAAAGTGGGAAGCGGCCCGCCGTCGATTAGAATCGACCCCGTAGGCCCGGCGAGCCGAGCCGGGCCTGCTTGCGACTGAGCATCGGCGAAGAGTGCCGCCGGAACTCGCGGCAAGTAGAATCGAGTGCCGCTCGGCTCGCGGCACCTACCTGGAGCAACTTGATATGCATCGACTCATCGCGCCATTGGCTGCGTGGCTGCTTCTCGGCACCGGCAGTTGGGCACTGGCTGACAAACCGGCAGAAAAGCCCGCCGACCTGATTTTGCGTTCTGGCAAAGTCGTCACCGTGGACCCGAAGTTTACGATCCACGCAGCGCTGGCGGTGCGAGATGGCCGGGTGTTGACCATGGGATCGAACGAACAGGTCATGGCCACGGCCGGGCCGAAAACCGAGATCGTCGATCTGGACGGCAAGCTGGTGCTGCCGGGTCTGATCGATTCGCACACGCATCCCCTCGACGCCAGCATGACCGAGTTCGAGCACGAGATTCCACCAATGGAATCGATCGCCGACGTGCTGGCTTACATCCGCCAGCGAGCCGCGGCGGCGCAGCCGGGCGAGTGGATCGTGCTGCGGCAGGTGTTTATCACGCGGCTCGCCGAGCAGCGCTATCCAACCAAGGCCGAATTGGATGCCGCGGCGCCGAACAATCCGGTTGTGTATTCCACCGGTCCGGATGCTTCGGTCAACACGCTCGCGCTTAAGGCCAGCGGCATCGACCGCAATTTTCAGCCGGCCGCCGGCGGCAAAATCGAGCACGATCCGGTTACCGGCGAACCCACCGGCATTCTGCGCAGTGCCTTGAGCTACGTGAAGGGCAGAGCCGTTGGCCGCAAAGCCACGCCGGCCGAGCAAGATGCCCGGCTCGAAAAACTGTTTGACGATTACAACGCCAACGGACTCACTTCGATCATCGACCGCGATTGCTCGGCGGGGTCCATCGCGCGGTATTCCCGCTTGCGGGCCGCCGACAAGCTGCGCGTGCGCGTGGCGATTTCGCACGATGTTTCCAGCAAGGGCAAGCTGTCCGACATCCAAGAGCGGATTCGCGAAGTGGCCCGGCACCCGCTCTGCCGGCCCGATCCGATGCTGCGGATCATCGGAATCAAAACCTATCTCGACGGCGGCATGCTCACCGGCAGCGCCTACATGCTCAAGCCTTGGGGCGTAAGTCAGATTTATTCGATCGACGATCCGCGCTATCGTGGCCTGCGCTACATCGAGCCGGACGTCCTGCTGGGGATGGTGCAAACGACCGTTGAGTCGGGCTTGCAGTTCACGGCCCACAGCGTCGGCGACGCGGCGGTGCAAGGTTTGCTGGATGCGTATGAGGAAGTCAACCGCACGAGCCCGATCGCGCCGACGCGACCGTGCATCACGCATTCGAACTTCATGACGCCCGAGTCGATTGCGCAGGCCGGCCGCTTGAAGGTGGCGCTGGATATTCAGCCGGCCTGGCTGTATTTGGATGCCAAGACGCTGGTGGCGCAGTTTGGCTACGACCGGCTGCGCTGGTTCCAGCCGCTGCAAACGATCTTCGAGCAGGGCGTGATTGCCGGCGGCGGCTCCGACCACATGCAAAAGATCGGCGGCCTGCGGGCTGTAAACCCGTACGACCCGATGCTGGCCATGTGGGTGGCCGTGACGCGCAAGAGCCAGGGCTATCCGCAGCCGCTGCATCCGGAAGAGGCCCTGACGCGCGAGCAGGCCATCCGATTTTACACGATCAACAACGCGTACATCATGTTTCTGGACGACCAGATCGGTTCACTCGAGCCCGGCAAGCTGGCCGACATGGTCGTCGTCGACCGCGACCTGCTTGCCTGCCCCGCCGACGACATCCGCGACGCCAAAGTCCTGCGCACCTACCTCGGCGGCAAGCTCATCTATAAAAGGGGTCAGAACGATTTTAATAAATCGTTCTGACCCCTTTTTGCGGATTCTTCCGATTGTCGCGGCGCGGCGTGGGCGCAAAAAACCTAGGCTTCGGCAGACGCGTAAACCGTCCTGACGAAACCCTGAATGGATCTGCACGTTGCGGCAGTGACAATAACCATGAGCATTTATCAGTGCGACTATGAACTCGCCGACAAACTCAAACCTGGGCTGAATCCGCTGCGCATCATCATCGCCGCCATGGCCGCCGGAGCAGCCGCGTTCTTGACGATTGCGGTTGCGCTGCGCATCTCGGGCAATTTCGGATCGATGACCCCGACCATGAGCCTGCTGCGCTGGGCCGCAATCGGGTTGGCTCCGATTGCCTTCGTAGCGAGCCGCGCTCTGGTCGCCTCGCAGCTAAAGTTCTCGCGCCAACAGCTTGTCGCGGGAACGTCGGAGCCGTCCCAGGACGCCGACGGTGCCCACGCTTCGGCCTTCCTCGCCGACTTGGGCGACGCGGGCAAATTATTCGCGGTGTACACGACCCAGGCCATCATCTCGACGGCTTGCCTCGAGTTTGCGGCGTTAGCCTGCATCGTGTCCTTTATGTTTACCGGCAGCCTGGCATCGCTGGCACTCAGCGTGGCGCTCATTTGCGCGATCGTCCCCAATATTCCCCTCGCGGCCAGCAGCGTTGCGGAATGGATCGAAGAGCAACTGCGCCTCGTCGAAGAAGAACGGATGCGAATTCGATAAAGAAAAAAGGGTCAGAACGATTTTTGAAAAATAGTTCTGACCCCTTTTTCGAGTTCGATGAGGGCGCGGCGGGCGATGTCGAGGTGCGGCTCGATGGCGAGCGCTTGACTAAAATGTTCCCGGGCTGCGGCGGTACGGCGCCGGCGCACGAGCAACAGGCCGAGATTGTAATGGGCCTGGTAGTTACGCGGGTCGATCGCAAGCGCTTGGAGATAGGCAGGCTCGGCCTGGTCGTCTTGGCCCAATGCGGCGTAGACGTTCGCCAGGTTGTTCCAGGCATCGGCGTGCAGCGGATCGTAGCGGGTCGCCGCGCGGTCGTGCTCCAGCGCCTCGCGGAGCCGGCCTAACCGTTCGAGCGCATCGCCCAGGTTGTAATGCGCCCTGGCATTCACCGGCTTTTGCCGCAGGGCTTGCTCGTAATTCGCGACGGCTTCGTTCAGCTGGCCTTGCGCGGCCAGCGCCAGGCCCAAATTGTTGTAGGCCTTGGGGAACTCGGGCTTTAACTCGATCGCTTTGCGGAAGAGGGCAATCGCCTCGCCGCCCCGCCCCTGGTCGACCATCACGTTGGCCAGATCATAATATGCGACGGCGCTGCGCGGTTCGTCGTGAATGGCCGTGTAGAGGTAGTTCAAAGCCTGGCCATACTGACCGCGCAGGCGGCACGCTTCTGCCAGATTGACCAGGGCACTGATGCTGCGCGGATTGACGGCGTACGCCCGAGCGAACAGCGACTCACTGTTGCGCCAGTACTGCTGTTGTTGCCAGGTGCACGTGGCCAATCCGAGCAGGCCGGCCGCGACCACGGCCGCGGGCACGAGCCCTCGCCGCGTATTCAGAAAGTGCGTGAGTGCCCAGGCGGGCCCCAGCAGGGCGAGATACATGTAGCGGTCGGCGACCGTCGAAATATCCTGATACACGAACGGCACAAAGCCCAGCACGGGAGCCAGCGTCGCGACCGACACGCCAGCGGCCCCCCACCACACGGCCGCCGGCCGCCGCCAGACGGCCAGTGCGACGATCACGGCGAGCGCCAGCGGCGCGATCCAGCAATTCGGCTGCGCGAGCACCCAGCCTGGCTGACGTCCATAGTCGGCGGCCAGGCCGGAGGGCCAGAGTAGCTTGCGGAGGTAAAACCATAGCGCGTCGGCGGCCACCAGCGGGCGGTCAGTCAGGGATGCGACGCTTTGCAGTTGGCCGGTGGGCTGCTCTCCCTTGGCCAGCGAGACGGCGACCAAGGCCAACAGGGCCATCGGCAGCAGCTTGGGCCACGTGCGCAGCAGATGCCGGCGCCCGAAGATGGCGGCATCCATGACGGCCGCCATCAGTGGCACGGCGCTGGCCGATGATTTCGAACACAACGCCAGGCTGTACAAAGCCAGCGCCGCGGCATAACGCCCCCACGCGGCGCGGCGCGGGCCGCCATGTGCCGCGAGGCGCGAAAAAGCCAGGTACTGATCCAATGCCAGCCAGGAAAAGATCGCGGCCAGCAGGGTTCGCGTATCGGAAACCCAGGCGACCGATTCCACAGCCAGCGGATGCAAGGCCAGGCACATAGCACCGGCCCAAGCGGCCGAGGTCGTCCCGCCCAGGCCGCGCACCAGCAGACGCCAGGCCGCCAGCGCGCTCAGCAGGTGTAGGACGAGATTGCCGGCATGAAAAACGCCAGGACTTAAATGGCAGCCGGGCCCAGCATCGAGCCATTGGCAGACGACGGCCTCCAATGTCCAAAAGGTATAAGTGAGCGGAACATACTCGGCGAAGTACGGACCACGCCACAGCCGGGCCAGGTCGCGATGGTCCGGCGGCCAGAAGTACGGGTTGTCGGACAGGTGTACAAAGTCGTCCCAGTTGACGAATTCGTACGACCAGACACCCCAATATGCAGCTACCAGCGCGACGGCCATTCCGGCGGCCAGCCAGCACCACAGTGGCAAGCGGCCCGCAAATGCCTTGGTTGCCGCTTTCAAGTCACTCGCTGCCATCGCCAGAGAGGCCCTTGCATTTGAGGTAACTCCGTTTCGGGACGGGACTTTAAACCAACCGAGCGCGAGCGGCAAGAGCGTTGGCAGGGCCGAAAATGAAACGGCCGGCGGAGTTTTTCAGGCCACGTTTGGGTAACCTGCGGGAAATTTGCTATGGTATCGCCTTCGCGGCCAGCAGCCCGCCCCGGGCTTCCGGATGATTCGGGGGGATTGGGGTGTTGTCTCGAAGCTAAATGGAGTCCGCGACAGCCGCGCGTCTTGCAAGGGATTAAATGCGATGAAATTGACGCGCTCGGTAGGTTATGCGGTGGGCATTTTGCTGCGTGTCGAAGCCGGCGGTGCCGCCGGCCCGATGACGGCCGATGCGATTTCCAAAGGCTGCAAGTTTCCGCCACGCTTTCTCTACCGGGTGCTGCGGCGGCTGGTGGACGCGGGGCTGTTGCAAGGCGTGTCAGGGCCGCGAGGAGGCTACAGCCTGGCAAAAAAGCCGCGGCAGATCAGCGTCTTGGATGTCATCCTGGCCGTCGACGAAGCGGACGACGGGCCGGGGCTCGTGCCGGTGCAAAAGTCGCATCAGCCCGCGATTGCCTTCATCAACGAGATTTGCCGGCGCGAAATGGAGCGTTTTCGCCGCGAGATGGACAGCATCACGCTAGCTCGTCTCAGGGCCGAGAAGGACCGCAAGCGGCGGCCGGCCAAGCGTGCCAAACGCAAGCCCGCGCGAGCCAAGGTTCGCGGCGCGGGGTAAAGGCGGGCGGCTGGAGAGCCCGTTGTCAGTGGTCCGTGGCAACTGACAACGGACAACGGACAACGGACAACGGACCCAACTGCGATCCGCCACTCGCTTCCGCGCAAAAAAAGTCGGCCACACGCCGGGCGAGGACTAAGTCCTGCCCGGCGGCTGGCCGAAATGGTTGCGAGCGATGCCCAGTTACCAGCGGTACGGTGACCGGCACCAGCGGTGCGGCACGCGGGTCTGGGAATCAGACCCGGTCTGAAATCAGACCATGTCCTTGAGGTTCTTGAGAGCGCGGACCGTGACTTTGCTGTACGCGGGCTTGGCGGGGCGGTCCATCAGTTCGCCCGGCTTGAACGGGTTGGGCACGCCCTTCTGAGCTGCCCGGGCCGGAACCTTCTTGCGGGTAATCTTGACCAGCCCCGGAATCGTGAACATGCCGACGCCACGCGCGCCGATGCTCTTCTTGATTTCGCCGGCCAGCGCCTCGATCACCGCGGCCACGTCCTTCTTCGAAAGGTTGGTGGCGGTCGAGATGTTGTTCAGAACTTCGCTTTTTGTGGGCGCACGTTTGCTGCTCGCGGCGCCTGCTGCTGCGGCCTTCGCCATAATGAATGGTTCCTCCCTCGTGGATGAATAGGAAACGCGTCTTGTCCGTCCTTTGGTCATGCAGGACGGGATGATTAAAATCGACAAATTCGAAAAAGCAACCCAAAAACTGCGGCAAACGGCTGAGAAAGCGGCAAAAACGCCGTATCGTAGCTCGTTGTCCTCCGGTCGCTGACGCTTCCGGCGCTTCCGGCGCGCCCCGGTGCAAACTGCCAGTCGCCGGCGCCTGCGGCTTGCCCCCTTGGCAGCCTGCGGCGCTTGCCGGGCCGGCCGGACTCCTTTAACATGATAGTGGTCTTACGCTTAGGCTCATGGCGTGGCCGGGCGCTGCGTACCGGCATGCCGAGCCGCTCGACGGAACCGCTGCATGAGATTCGGCGCGACGTAGGCTGCCAGGGGGCGATTTGTTGCCATTTGGCGCCCCTGGCGGCGACGGCCGGTCCTGGCGGTACCAAGCGACGGAAAGGAAGCAGGATGAGTCTCGGAGGGAGCCCCGCCCGCGCATCGCGCTTCTGGTCCGTCACTGCGGCTCCGCTTCGGCCGGGGCCGAAAAGCCTCCGCTGGCACTGGTTGCCGGTGATTTGGCCGGGCCTGCTGTGGCTGGGCCTGCTATCGTCGGCTTGGGCCCAATTTCCCGGCGACCGGGGAGCCGCGACCGATGGCGACGATAATGTCTTCTTTCCGGCTGACCGGACTTCGTTGCAGCGGTTGGCTAAGGCCGAAGAATTGCTCGCCGATCAGCGCTTCGACGAGGCCATCCGCTTTCTCGACGAGATTCTGCAAGCGCCCGAAGACTTCTTCTTCCGGCGCTCCCAAGCTCAGCGGACCTACCGCAGCCTGCGCACCGAGGCCCAACGCATCCTGGGCACCTTGCCGCCGCGCGGACGCGAATCGTACGAACTGCAATTCGGCGCGCAGGCCCGCAAGCTGTTGGAACAAGCCGCGGAGGCGGGCGATGCCTCGAAATTGGCGGACGTCTCGCGCCGCTTTTTTCATACCCGGGCTGGCTACGAAGCGACCGAGTTGCTGGGCACGTATCAAATGGAGCATGGCCAACCGCTGGCCGCGGCCCTGTGTTTCCGGCGGCTAATCGAAGCGCCGGCCGGGGCTGCCCGCTTCGAGCCGTTGCTGTCGGTCAAGCTGACGGTGTGCTGCCTGCGAGCGGGAATGATTTCCGAGGCAGGCGACATACTGAATCAGCTTCGCAAGCGCGATCCCAGCCTCACCGTGGCCATCGCCGGCGAGGATCAGAAGCTGTTTTCCACCGGACGTAGCGAGCCCGCATGGCTGGCACAATCGACCACCGCGCCTGGCGATCGGCTACTGGGCCCCAGCGGCTGGCTGATGTGCCGCGGTTCGCCGGCGCGCAATGCGGCCAGTGCGGGAGGCACCCCACTGTTGAATCGGCGCTGGGCCGTGTCGTGCATCAACGACCCGCGGCTGGAGAAGCTGACCGAGCAGGTGCGCGAGTCGTATGTGGATCAGTCGATTGCCACGCTGCCCGACTGCCAGCCGCTGGCCGTCGGCGACCTGATCATCGCGCGTTCGGTGGCCGGCCTGGTGGCGATCGACTTTCGCACGGGAAAACGCATCTGGCGCGGGCCGACCGACGAAGCGGTCAAGGCGGTGCTCGACACGCAAAGCGTCGATCGTGCCACGGCCGATCCTTCGCTATTGGCCAGTTGGCTCGATCAGCGCTTGTTGGGCGATGCCACCTACGGCACGCTCAGCAGCGACGGCCGGCTGGTGTTCTGCGTCGAAGACGTGGGCACGGGCTTGGGCGCGGACCGCACGATGACGATCATTCCGGCCAACGGCCGCATGCGGGTACAGAACTCGTCGGGCCGTTCGTCCAATCGCCTGGCCGCGTACGAAATCGCCTCGCAAGGCAAACTGGTTTGGGAGTTGCCGCCCGACGATCGCTCGGATCTGGCCGGGGCTTTTTTCCTGGGGGCGCCGCTCCCCTTGGACGATCGACTGTATGCTTTGATCGAAATCAAGGGCGAAATCCGCCTGCTAGCGCTCGACTCGGCCAGCGGCCGGGTGCAGTGGACGCAGCAACTCGCCGTGCTCGAGCCAGGCGTGGTGGACACCGGCGTGCGGCACGTCGCCGGCCTGTCCCCTTCGTACGCCGACGGCGTGCTCGTCTGTCCCACGGCCGCGGGAGCCGTGGTCGCCGTGGATCTCACCACGCGATCGCTGGTCTGGGGCTACCAATATCCCACCGCGATGCAGACCAACCGCATGCACTTCCGCGGATTTCCGATCAACAATCCAATCGCCTCGTCGGGCGGCAACGACCATTGGTTCGATGCCACGTTGTCGCTGGCCGACGGCCGGGTGTTGCTGACGCCGCGCGATACGCCCGAGGAGGACGACAAACACCCCGAGCTGCACTGCCTCGACCTGGCCGATGGCAAGCTGTTGTGGAAAAAACCGCGTGAAGACGGCATGTTCGTGGGCGTCATCAGCAAGGGCAAGGTGCTGGTCGTGGGCCGCAACTCGCTGCGGGCTTACAACCTGGCCGACGGCGAACCGGCCTGGAAGGCGGACAGTGTCGCGCTGCCGGCTGGCTCCTTGCCCAGCGGCCGCGGCTTCTACAGCGAGGGCCAGTACTATCTGCCTTTGTCGACCGCCGAGGTCGTGTCGGTCGATCTGAACACCGGCCGCCTGGCCGTGCGGGCCCGCTCGCGCTCCGGCGAAGTGGCGGGCAACTTGCTCTGCTACCGCGGGGCGGTGATCTCGCAGGGCGCTACGCAGATCGAGTGTTTCTACCAGGTGGACGAATTAAAGCGCGAGGTGGCCCGCCGGCTGCAAAAAGATCCGGTGGATCCCGCCGCGTTGGCCTTGCAGGGCGAACTGTTGCTGGACGAAGGCCAGCTCGGCGATTCGATCGCCCGCTTGCGGCACTCGTATGGCCTGGCGGCGCAGCCGCGCACGAGGCAACTGCTGGTCGACGCGCTGCTCGAGGCGCTGGCGCGCGATTTTGGCGCGCAGCGCGGCGCCGTTCCCGAGATCGAACGGCTCGTGGATACGCCGGCCGAACGCGTGCGGTTTTTGAGGGCCTTGGCCACCGGCCGGCAGTCGCTGGGCGAATTGGTGCCCGCCTTCAAAACCTACATGCAGATCGTGAATTTGGGCCGGCCTGGCGAGGAGCTGGATGAAATCGATCGCACGCTGAATTGCCGCCGCGACCGCTGGGTCGAAGCGCGGCTGGCAGCGCTGCGCGAGACGGCCCTGCCGGCCGACCTGGCCGTGATGGATCGGGCCATCGACGAGCGGCTGAAGCGGGCCACGGCCGAAGGTACCGACGGTTTGCGCGACTTCCTGGCGTATTTCGCCAATCATCCACTGGCCGACGAGGCGCGCGAGCTGCTGCTGGCTTCGCTCGATAGCGGCGCGCCGGCGATCGACAACGGCTCGCTGCTGGAGCGCGAACGGCTGCTGCGGCGCTTGGAACGCTCGGCGGATCCGGTTCGCTCGCGCGCGGCGACCGCGCTGCTGGCGAAGATGTTTCTCGATGCCGGCCGCGAAGAAGATGCGGCCGGGTATTACCGCCGCCTGGCTGGTCCGCTGGCCGACGTCAAATGCCTGTCGGGCAAGACGGGCCGCGAACTGGTGGCCGAGTTGCCGCCCGACGCCGAAATTCGTCAAAAGCTCTCGGACCGGGATCCCTGGCCCACGGGCCTGGTGCGCCACGAACCGCTCAAAGGCCAGCCGACGCCCAGCTTCAAGAGCATGCCGATCGAAATCCGTGGCCCCAAAGGCCCCTATTACGCCCGCTCGAGCATCGAGTTGGATATGCAGCAGCAATCACTCATTGGCCGCGACGGGCTGGGCCGCGAACGTTGGCGCATTTCGCTGGTCGACCGCTCGGGCGATTTCAGCGGAAGGCTGAATCACGGGACCAATGCCATCAGCCATGCGCGCGTCGATGGCCACCTGATGCTCGTCTCTTTGGGGACGGAGTTGGTGGCGCTGGATACGATCGGCACGCCGGGGCGCCAAGGCCCGCGCGTACTGTGGCGACACGATCTGGCCGACACGATCCTGTCGCCGGTGGCGATTCATGGTCAACCGGTCAATCTGCCTTGGAACCCGCGGCGCTTTGTCGCCACCGACAATTCGCGGCGGACGGTCGGCAACACCGGCCCGCTCACCGACAGCCTGGCCTGCTTCCAGCGACAGCGGACCCTGGTGGCAGTCGATCCGCTCACTGGTCACGTGCTGTGGACACGCTCGGGCATTCAACCCGGCAGCGACGTCATCGGCGACGAGGAATTGCTGTTTGTCACCGCGCCGGGTTCGCAACAGGCGTTGGTCCTGCGGTCGCTGGACGGCAGCGAAGTGGGCCGCCGCGAAGTGCCGACGCCCGACCATCGGCTGGCCGTGCTCGACCGCCGCGTCGTGGTGTGGGAACAGACGGCCGGCTCCCAAGCGGTGTTGAAGCTGCGCGACGTGTGGGAGAACCGCGACCTGTGGAAGTATACGTTCGACTCGAACGCCAAGCCGTGGCCGGTGGACGAGGAGGCCGTTGGCGTGTTCGATCGCCAAGGGCACTTCGTCATGATCTCGCTGGCCGACGGCAAGCGCACCATCGATTCGCACCTGACGCCCGAGCCGGCGCTGACGGAAATTTTTGTGTTTCGCACGCCGACGCGCGACCTGCTGATTACCAGCCGGCCGGCGCAGAATCGTACCAACGAATCCATCCAGCCTGTGCCTGGCGGGCTGGGCAGTGCGACGATCAACGGTCTCGTGCACGGTTTCGACCGCCACACCGGTAAGCACATTTACAGCACGCGCATCGAAAACATGGGCCTGCTGCTCAATCAGCCGGCGGATCTTCCCATGCTCACGTTCGCCTCGCAGGTGCAGCGTGCCAGCCGCTTGGGTCAGGTTTCGAAAGCGCTCATCAAGTGCCTCGACAAACGCACCGGCCGGATCATCGTCGACGAGCAGCCGGCCGGCCCGATTCTTTCGATCGAACAGAGCGGCGATCCCGAGCGCCACCAGGTCATCTTGAAAACGACGCGCACGTCGCTGCGTTTGACTTTTACCAACGAAGCCTGGCCCACGACCAAGACCGATCCGGCCGCGGCCGCCGGCTTGCCCACGCGCGCCGGTCGTACGCTGCTACGCGGCATGCAAAAATGGCTGGAAGGACAAGTCCCCGGCGCCGACGGACCGGGTCCCAAGCCATAGCGCTAGTCAACCGGCGAGCCGGGAGCGTCAGCGACCGGAGTTTTTGATGCTCGATTTCAAATTTGGAACGACAATGCGAGTTCGGCCGTCACGCGCCATTTTCCCGGTCCTGCTCTGCGCGTTGCTCGCCGCGCCCGTGGCCGAGGGCAACATGGCGGCGGACCCCAAGCTTTCGCGGACCGTGGGCCGTGGGCTGGATTGGCTGGCCAACACGCAGTCGCGCCTGGGGCATTGGACCGCCAACGAAGGCCGCTATCCGACCGCGATGACGGCCTTGGCCGGTATGGCACTACTATCCGAAGGTTCGACGACTATGCAGGGCAAGTATGCCCCGAATCTCCGCCGCGCGGTCGATTACCTCACCAGCCGCAGCCGGGCCAACGGCCTGATTGGCGATCCGACGCGCGACGACCGCTACACGTATGGCCACGGTTATTCGATGTTGTTCTTGTCACAAGTGCTGGGCGAGGAAGAAGACGCCGACCGGCGCACGACACTGGTCGATATCCTTACCCGGGCCGTCCGCTTCACGGGCGAAGCCCAGACGCCGGCCGGCGGCTGGGGCTACGTCAGCGCCAAGGACGGGCACAACTTCGACGAAGGCTCGACGACCATCACCCAGGTGCAAGGCCTGCGCGGCTGCCGCAATGCGGGCATCGTGGTGCCCAAGGAAATCATCGACAAGGCCGTGGGCTACATTCGCCGCTGCACGTTGCCCGACGGCGGCGTGCAATACAGCTCGCAGGGTGGCGGGGGGCGGCCGGCCATTTCGGCCGCGGCCATCGCCTGCCTGTTCAATGCTGGCGATTATGACAGCCAATACGTCCCCAAGTTGTTAAACTATTGCAAGCGCAACCTCGACAACATCCAGAACGAGGGCTTTGGCCACTGGCACTACGCTCACTACTACTATTCGCAAGTTTGCTACCGCGAAGGGGACAAGCAATGGAATGCCTACCGCGATAAGATCTTCGCCAAGATCCTGTCCGAGGCCGGCGGCGACGGGTCCTGGAACCAAGGCTACATCGGGCCCGTCTATACTACGGCAATCAACCTCACGATCTTGCAACTGGAAAACGGAACCCTGCCGATCTATCAGCGCTGACCCGCTCGCCGCCCGCGTATGCCCCCAGACCCCGCCGGCCGCGGTTAGCCGTGCGTCGTTCACTTTTTTGCTCGAGGAATCACTCCGCATGTCCGATCCCAACGCGTTGGCCATCGATTCGGCCGCCATCCAAAAGCTGGGCAATGCTCGGCAGCGCATCATCGAGCAACTGGCCCAAGTGATTGTCGGTCAGGACGATGTGATCGAAGAACTGCTGATCTCGCTGTTCAGCCGCGGCCACTGCATGCTCGAAGGCGTGCCGGGCCTGGCCAAGACGCTGATGATCAGCACGCTGGCGCGGACAATGAGCCTCTCGTTCAGCCGCATCCAATTCACGCCCGACCTGATGCCGGCCGACATCACGGGCACCGAAATCATCGAAGAGAACAAGTCGACCGGCACGCGCGAGTTCCGCTTCCTGGAAGGCCCGCTGTTTGCGCATGTGATCCTGGCTGACGAAATCAACCGCACGCCGCCCAAGACGCAGTCGGCCCTGCTCGAGTCGATGCAGGAGCGGCAGATCACGGCCGGCCGCGTGCGGCATGCCTTGGCCGATCCGTTTTTCGTGCTGGCCACGCAAAACCCGATCGAACAGGAAGGGACCTACCCGCTGCCCGAGGCGCAGCAGGACCGCTTCATGTTCAAGGTTTTCGTGCGCTACCCGAGCTTTACCGAAGAGTTCGAGATTGCCCGCCGCACGACGTCGACCGTCAACGAGCGGATCGTGCCGGTGCTCACGGCCGAAGAGATTCTGCAATTGCAGCGCGTGGTGCGCGAGGTGCCGATCACCGACCACGCCGTGCGCTATGCGCTGGCCCTGGTGCGGCAAACCCGCGCCGGCGAGCCTGGCGTGCCCGACTTCATCCGCGACCAACTGAACTGGGGCGCCGGCCCTCGCGCCGTGCAGCACTTGATCCTGGGCGGCAAGGCCCGGGCGCTGCTGCACGGGCGCACACACGTGTCGACCGACGACATCCGGGCGCTGGCCAAACCGGTGCTGCGGCATCGGCTGGTGGTGAACTTCGCGGCCGAAAGCGAGGGCATCACGGCCGACTCGGTGATCGACCGCCTGGTGGAAATGACTCCCACGAAAGAAGACGAGCTGACGGCTGATGCCCGATTCCAGAAGATTTTTGCATCCTGAAGCGATCAAGCGGATCGCGCGGCTTGACCTGCGCGCCCGGTATGTCGTCGAAGGCTTTCTCTCCGGCGTGCATCGCAGTCCCTACTTCGGCCAATCGGTCGAGTTTCTGCAGCACCGCGAGTACACGCGCGGTGACGATCTGCGCCGCATCGACTGGAAGGTCTGGGCCAAGCAGGACCGCTACTACCTCAAGCAATACGAGGAAGACACGAACCTGCGGGCCACGCTGCTGGTCGACGTCTCGGCCAGCATGCGCTACGGCGCGGGTCCGCTGAACAAATTCGAATACGGCGCGACCGTGGCGTGCAGCCTGGCCTATCTGCTGTTGCGGCAACAGGACGCCGTGGGCTGCGTATCGTTCGACTCGGCCGCACGCGTCAGCGTGCCCCAGCGCAGTCAGCGCCATCATCTCGAAGCCATCATCCAGGCGCTCGAAGTCAGCGCGCCGGAAAACAAAACGGACCTCGGCCGCATCCTGCGGCACGTGGCCGAAAGCTATCCTCGGCGCGGACTGCTGGTGCTGGTCTCCGACCTGCTCGTGAATCGGCCCGAGCTGTTCAAGGGCCTGGCCATGCTGCGGCAGCGCGGCTTTGACATCATGCTGTTCCACATCCTGGACGATGACGAGCTGGATTTTCCCTTTAGCGGCGCCACGCGGTTCGACGGCCTGGAAGTGCCCGAGCGGCTGACGTGCAATCCCCGGGCATTGCGCGAAGGCTATCTCGAAGCGCTGAACAAGTATCTGGAAGAGATCCGGCATGGCTGCGCGCGTCGGGCGATCGACTACGCCATGTTGCGCACCAGCCAGCCGCTCGATGCGCCCCTGGCCGCGTTTGTTTCCAGCCGTCAGCGTGGTTCCCGATCGACGAGTAAATAAAAAACGAGTGACATTTAGCCGCGGGGTTTACCCCGCGCGGGATAAATCCCGCGGCTAAATACTGGTAATCAACGAATCAACGCGTAACTATGCCGACTTTTGCCCATCCTGCGCTGCTTTGGGGGCTGGCTCTGCTGAGCTTGCCGGTGTTGATCCATTTGATCAACCTGGTGCGGCAGCGGCACGTGCCTTGGGCGGCGATGGAATTTCTGCTGGTCAGCCAGCGCAAAAACAGTTCGTGGATCCGCTTCCGCGAACTGCTGCTGCTGGCGCTGCGCATGGCGGCCGTGGCCGGCGTGGTGCTGGCCTTGGCCCAACCGCTATTGAACCACGAGATCGGCTTCCGTTTCGGGCGGCAGAAGACGCATTTGATTGTGCTGCTGGACGACAGCTTTTCGATGTCGGACCGGCAGTCCGACACAAGCGCTTGGGATCGCGGCAAGCAGGCCATCCAGCAAATCGGCGAAGACGCGGCCCTGCGCTCATCGCCCCATTCGTTCACCTTGCTGCGCTATTCCCGCGCCCGCGGCGCGCTGGGCAGCCGCCCCGATCTGCTCGAAGAATCGATCGACTCGGGCTTCGGCAGCCGGCTAGGCAAGCTGCTGGGCGAAACGCCCGTCTCGCAACTGGCGGTCGGCCCGCGGCCGGCTTTGGAAGCCGCCGAAAAGCTGCTGGACTCGTCGGCTGGCGACAGCGTGACGCTGTACCTGGTGACCGATTTTCGCACGCGCGACTGGGACGAGCCGGCGGAGTTGGTGCGATTGCTCGAGCGCTTGAATCAACGCAATGTACGGCTGCAACTGATCGCCTGCGCCGAGACGCGGCATGCGAACCTGGCCGTCGCGGCCTTGCAGCCGGATTTTGGCACGCGCGCCGCGGCCGTGCCGGTGCCGATGGAAATTCGGGTCAACAATTTCTCGGACGAACCGGCCCGCGACGTGACCATCGCGCTGGAAGAAGACGGCGTGGCCCGGGCTCCGGTGCGGTTTGACGAAATTCCGGCCGGCGCCAGCCAATCGCAAAAGTTTGCTTCGTACTTTGCCACGGCCGGTCAGCACGTCGTCTCGGCCCGGTTGGTCGGCGACGCCGTGGCGCTGGACAACGCGCGCTGGCACGTGCTCGATCTGCCGTTGAAAGTGCCGGCGCTGATCATCGACGGCAACGCCGAAAGCCGCGAGGCCCGCTTCCTGGCGACGCTGTTTGCCCCCGGCGGCGCGGTCAAGACCGGCATCGACCCCAGCATCGAGCCCCCGAGTTTCTTGAACGATCATCCGCTCGACGGTTACCGGTCGATTTACCTGCTCAACGTCGGCCGCCTGGATCACGTGGCCGTCGATGCGCTGGAAAAATACGTGCATGCCGGCGGCGGACTGGGCATCTTCATGGGCGACCGGCCGCAGGTCGATTTCTACAATAAGCAGCTCTACCGCAACGGCCAGGGATTCTTTCCGCTGCCGCTGGCCGGCGCCACGCGGCTGCTGGTCGATCGGCTGGACAAGGCGCCCGACCTGGAAGTGACCGATCATCCGGTCTTCAAAGTCTTCCTGCTCAATGGCATGAAGGCGCTGGACACGGTGACGGTCGAACGCTTTTTCGCCGCCATGCCGGGCTGGAAGCCGGCCCGCGATTCGCAGACGCAAATCATCGCCCGACTGCGCAATGGCTCGCCGCTGGCCGTCGAAAAGATTTTCGGCGCGGGCCGGGTGCTGGCCGTCATGACCACGGCCGGACCGGTCTGGAACAATTGGGCCCGCGACCCCAGCTTTGTGGTCGCCATGTTGCAGATGCAGGCTTATCTGGCCACTCGGCCTGGCTCGGGCCACGACCGTGTCGTGGGCACTCCGATCGAGTTCAAGCTCGACCCGGCCCGCTACGAGCGGCAGATGAAACTCTTGCCGCCCGAGGCCGATCCCTTGGGCCCGCGCACCTTGCAGGCCACGTCCGGCCCGCAGGAGATGACCGTCACGATCGACGAGCCTGACGCCAGCGGCATCTACGAGTTGCAATTGACCCGGATGGGCAGCGGTGTCGAGCTGCGCCGCTGGGCCGTAAACGTCGATGCCGACGAAGGCGATCTGGCCCTGCTGGGCAGCCGCGAACTGGCCGAACGCCTCGAGCCGGTGAAGTACGAGTATTGGCAAGCCGGCCATTTCAGCGGCAATCGCCAGGAGTTGGCCGGCACGGATCTCACCGACTGGGTGCTGTACCTGCTGATCGCGATCCTGATCGGTGAACAGGCCCTGGCTTATGTCGCCAGTTATCACCCGCCCGCCGCAGAAAGGCAGGGCCGATAATGGGCGGACTCCTGCTGGCTCAAGCCACGGCGCGGCACACGTTCGAGTTCGGCCGCATCCAGACCGAAGCCGATTGGCTCGCGCCGTTGGCCGTGTTTGGCGCGGTGCTCTTGTACGCGGTGTTCATGTATCGCCGCGACACGGTCGAGCTGGGCGGGTTGTCCAGCGCCGTGCTCGTTTCGCTGCGGATTGTCGCGCTGGCCGGGTTGCTGCTGATTTATCTTCAGCCCCAATGGCGCAACGAGCGCGACGTGGTACACAACTCGCGCGTCGCGGTGCTCGTGGATACCAGCCTGAGCATGGATGCCGAAGACACCGACGCCACGCCCGGCGGCGCCACGCGTGCGCAAAAGGTCGCGGCCACCTTGGCCGACAGCAAGCTGCTGCGGCAGTTGCAGTCGGTACATGACGTGCTCGTCTACCGCTTTGATCGCGACCAAGAGCGCATCGCCACGCTCGACCGCCGCCCGGCTGCCGCAACGACTGGCAAAACGCCCGCTGCCAACAGCCCGGCCGCTCCCGATTGGCAAAAGCTGCTCGCGCCGCAAGGCATCGAGACCCGCGTGGGCCAGGCCTTGCGCCACGTGCTCAACGACGAGCGCGGCTCGCCCCTGGCGGGCATTGTGCTGATTACCGACGGCCAGCAGAACGCCGGCATCGAAGCCGGCACGATTGCCGATCGGGCCCGCGAGGCGGCGATTCCGATTTTTCCCATCGGCGTAGGCTCGGACCGGCAGCCGGCAAACGTCCGCGTCCGCGACCTCGTGGTGCCGGCCCGGGCGTATCCGGGCGATCCCTTTACGGTGTCGGCTTATTTGCAGGCGCAAGGCCTGGCCGGTCGCACCGTGACGGTCGAGCTATTTTCGTCCGACGGCAAAATGGCCGGCAAGGGCGCCCCGCCCGCGCGGCGCGAAGAAACGCAGCAAGTTACGCTCGGCGGCGACGGCGAAGTCACGCCGGTGCGCTTCGAGCTGACGCCGGGCGAAGTCGGTCGCCGGCTGCTGGCGCTGCGCGTGGTGCCGCCGCCCGAAGATCGCAATCGCAGCGACAACGCGCGCGAGGCGATGGTCGAAATCGTCGATCGCAAGACGCACGTGCTGCTGTTTGCCGGCGGCCCTTCACGCGAATACCAGTTCCTGCGCAATCAGCTCCGCCGCGACAAGGACGTGGTCGTCGACGTGCTGTTGCAGACCGGCGTGGCGGGCATTTCGCAAGACGCGCACGCCATTCTAGACGAATTTCCCGAGACGCGCCAGGAACTGTACGACTACGACGTGCTGGTGGCATTCGATCCCGATTGGCGCAAGCTGTCGCCGGCCCAGGTCGACCTGGTCGAACGCTGGGTGGCCGATCAAGCCGCCGGGATGATCGTCGTGGCCGGGCCGATTTATACCGACGCCTGGACCCAGTCGGCGCCGCTGGCCAAGATTCGGGCACTGTACCCAGTCGAGTTCAATCGCCGCTTTGCCATGGCGACCGATGCCCAGTTCGGTGCGCGCGAGCCTTGGCCGTTGGACTTTACGCGCGATGGGCTCGAAGCGCCGTTTTTGTGGTTGGGCGATTCGGCGGCCGACAGTGCGGCCGATTGGTCCGAGTTCAAAGGCGTGTATGGTTACTACGCGGTCCGCGGGCCGAAACCCGGCGCCACGGTCTACTCGCGTTTTTCCGACCCACGGGCCGCTGCCGGCGGCCAGCCGCCCGTGTATATGGCGGGGCAATTTTTCGGGTCGGGCCGCGTCTTTTATTTGGGCAGCGGCGAAATGTGGCGGCTGCGCGGAGCGGATCCGGTGTACTTCCAAACCTTTTATACAAAGCTGGTCCGCTACGTCTCGCAAGGCCGGCTGCTGCGCGGCAGCAACCGCGGCACGCTCATGACCGAGCGCGATCAGTACGTGCCCGGCGCCACGGTCGAGGTCAGTGCCACGCTGACCAACGCCCAGCTCGAACCGCTCGAGGCCGCCGGTGTGCCGTTGCAAGTGATTCAGCCCGATGGCAACCTGCAAACCGTTCGCCTGCTGGCCGAACCGCGCCGGCCCGGCAGTTTCCGCGGCTATTTCACCGTTCGCAAAGAGGGAACGTACCGGTTGGAATTGCCGGTGCCCGAGAGCAAGGATCTGCGGCTGACGGCCCTGCCGATTCAAGTCTCGATTCCCAACCTGGAGCGCGACCGGCTGGACCGCAACGACGCGCTGCTGTCCGACATTGCCCGCCGCTCGCAGGGACAATATTACGTCGGCCTCGATGCCGCGATGGGGCTCAAGCCGGGCGTGCTGTCGCTGGCCGAGCGTTTGCCCGATCGCAGCCGCACGCTCACGCTGGCGGCCGCGCCCGATCCGCTCTGGAGCGATTCGGCCCCCTGGCATCGGGCCCGTTGGATGCTGGCCGCCGTGTGCGGCGTGTTGTGTTTGGAATGGCTCCTTCGCCGCTTGTGGCGGCTGGCATGAGATCTATGAAACCGTGAGTTCGGAAACCATCACAACTGCCGCCGACCCGCACGCCCCGCAACCCGGGCCGGACGATCTGAAGTCGCTGTTGTCGCGGCTGCGCCGCGGCGTGCGCGCGTATTTGTGGGGTCGCGGCGTCGGCCGGCTGATCGTCTGGCTGGGCGTCGTGCTCTGGGTCTGGCTCGCGCTCGATTGGTTCTTCGAACCGGCGCGCGACGTCCGCGTCGGGTTGCTCGTGATCGCGGCCCTGGTGATCGGCTGGCTCGTCGAGCGCTTGCTGCTGCGGCAGGTGTTCGTTTCGCTGCCTGACCGCAGCATGGCGATGGTCATCGAGCGGCATTACCGCGTGTTGCAGGACACGCTGGTCACGGCCGTGGAATTGGACGACGATCCGAAGCATCTCGCCCCGTTCACGCGCGAAATGCTGGACGACACACGCCGCGCGGCCGCGCGCATGGCCGGGGCCGTGGAATTGCGACACGTGTTCAATTATTCGCCGCTGGTCGCCAGCAGCCTGGCGGCTTGCGGCTTGCTGCTCTCATTTGGCATCTTCGCCCTGGTCGCTCCGGCCAGCTTTCGGGTCGGCATGGCCCGGCTGGCACTGGCCGACGTGGCCTGGCCGCGGCAGTCGCTGCTCGTGATCGAGGGTTTTCCCAAGGGCGAAGCCGTCGTAGCCAAGGGCGGCGATCTGACGATCATCGTCAAGGCCGACATGCACAAAATCGTGCCCAAGGTGGTCGAAGTCCGCTATCGCAACGAGCAGGGCGCCCGCGAGCGCAAGCCGATGGTCCGCGAAGGCAACGCCGTGCCCGGCCGCGACCGCTATCAGCATTTTGAATACACTTTCCAGAACGTGCTCGCGCCGCTGGAATTCGAAGTTCGCGGCGGCGATGCCCGGCTGCACCGGCTGCGCGTCCGCGTGGTCGATAGCCCCACGATCGCCACCCGGCTGTACTGCGAGTATCCGGCCTACACGGGCCTTGCGCCGCGCGAGCTGCCGCTGGCTGCCTCGCTGCCGATCCCGCGCGGTTCGCGGGCCACGATTCGCGCCACGGCCAACAAGAACCTGGATCGGGTCCAGGCCAGCGAAACCACGGCTGCCCGCTCGGGCGATCTGGAGCAAGTGCCGCTGGCTGACCCGCGCCGCTTCGAGTACACGATTCCGCGGCTCGACGTCGACACGACCATCGCCTTCATGCTGCTGGATCACGATGGGATCAGCAATCGCGATCCGGTGCGGATTGCACTGGCCGCCACGCCGGACGTCGCCCCCCAAGTGAATGTGCGCCCCTCGGGCATCGGCACGGCCATCACCGTGCGGGCTCGCGTGCCGCTGGCCGGCCAGATCGACGACGACTACGGCATCTCGAAAGCTTGGATCGACTACGCGGCCAACGGCGCCAAGGCCGCCCAGCAGCCGCTCAAGCTGGCCGGCAGCATGCCCGTGCAGCTCAGGATCGACACGGCCCTGGAGATCGCCCCGCTGGGACTCAAGCCGGGGCAGAAGCTGAACCTGGGGGTGCAAGCAGCCGATTTCTGCCGCATGCCCGAGCATCCCGAGCCCAATGTCGGGCAAGGCGAGCGTTTTCTGCTGGACGTCGTCACGCCCGAGCAGTTGCGGGCGATGCTCGAGGCCCGCGAATTGAATTTGCGGCAGCGGTTCGAAACGATTCTGGGCGAAGTGGTTGAGACGCGTGATTCGCTCAGCGAGCTGGAACTGGGCGAACCGAAGGCCGACGCGGCACAAAAATCGCAGCCCGGCCGCAACCGCGCCGTCGCGCGCGAGCCGGGCGACGCCCCCGAGGCGGCCGCCAATTCGCCCGAGCGGCGCTTGGAGCGGAGCCGCCTGCGCGTGGAGCGGGCCGTGCAAAACGGCCAGAAAAACGCCGAGGAAGTGGCCGGCGTGGCCACCGCTTTTGATGGGATTCGCGAAGAACTGATCAACAATCGGGTCGACACCGAGGAGCTGCGCATCCGGCTCAAGGACAATATCGCCGATCCCCTGCGAATCGTGGCCCAGCAAATGTTTCCGGAGCTGGAAAAGCGGCTCCAAACGCTCAATCAAAGCCTGCCTTTGGCGGCTGCGCAGGTTCTGCCGGCGCGGCAGGCCGCCGCCGAGCAGGCTGACGCGATTGTAGTGGCCATGCAACGCGCGCGGGACCGGATGCTCGAATTGGAGACGTTCAACGAGGCTTTGGACCTGCTCCGGGCCATCATCGACCAGCAAAAAAATGTGACCGAAGAGACAAAAAAACAGCGTGCCGAGCAGGTACGTAAGCTCTTGGAAGACTAGAATTAACGAGAGCCGCCGGGGCCTGTCCGGCACCCGGCTCGGGGACGTGATTCGGGGGGGTCAAAAACATGGCGACAGCACGGATCGTCTGCCGCACGCACTGGGGGCTGCTGGCCGCCGGCGCTTGTGTCGCTTGCACCCTGTTGGGCCAGGCGGTATCGGCCGACCCGACCGCTGACGTCAAAACCGGCCCCGCCGCCATGCCGGCAGCCAAACTCTCGGCCGCTCAGCGGCTGTCTCTGAGCCAGCAGCAGGTTGCGGCGAAGTTCGAAGCCTTCGAAAAAGTCCTGCTGCGGATGGCCGAACTCACGGCCGCCGCCGATCCCAAACGGGCCGCCCTGCTCCGCCGCGCCGTGGCCCAGAGCAAAGAGCAAGGCATCGGCCTGCAAATGGACACGCTCGTGGCCGCGCTCGGCCATGACAAGCTGTCCGACGCCCTCAAGGAACAGCAGTCCGTCGGGCAAGAGCTTGGCCAATTGCTCGATTTGCTCCTCTCCGAACAACGCAGCGAGCGCGTCAAGGACGAGCGCCAGCGACTCAAGCGGCAGATCCAGCAGCTCAAGGAATTGATCAACAAACAAATCGAGTTAAAGGCCGAAACGGCCCGCGCTCCGCAGACCAAAGAGCTGGCCACCCCGCAAGGCCGGCTGGCCGAAGAAACCGGCCGCCTGGCCCGCGACATGCAACCGCCCGACAAAGCGCAAGCCGACGCGGCGAATCCGTCGGACAAGAATCCGTCGGGCAAAAGTCAGTCGGATAAAAACCCATCGGATAAAAAATCGTCAGACAAAAAGGCATCGGATAAGAACGCAGGCAAGGACTCAAAATCTTCCGACAAGAAACCGACCGGCGACAAATCCTCGCGGCAGAAGCCGGGCAAGGAATCATCGCCTGCGGACAAACCGGCGAGCGAGTCGCAAAAGCCCAGCGGTGAGCAGAAGCCTGGCAAGTCGGGCGAGAAGTCGGCCGGCAAGCCGCCGCAATCGCCCCAAGATAGCGGCGAGTCGCCCGACAAATCCGGCAAACCGAAGTCCGGAAAATCACAGTCTGGAAAACCCCAATCGGGCCAGCCGCAATCCGAGTCGCCCGAAGACCAGCAGGCTCAGGCGGACCAACCGTCGGCCGAGGAGCAGGAGTCGCCGGGCCGCAAACGCGTCGCCGCGGCGCGCCAGGCGATGGAAGAAGCTCAAAAGAAACTCGAAGAAGCCAAACGCGAAGGCGCCCAGAAGGACCAGGAAGAAGCTTTGCGGCAGTTGGAGCAGGCCAAGGCGGAGCTCGAAGAAATCCTGCGTCAGTTGCGCGACGAAGAAGTGGAGCGCGTGCTGGCCCAGCTCGAAGCCCGCTTCCGCCACATGCTGGCGCTGGAGCGTGAAGTGTACGAAGGGACGCAGCGGCTGGACAAGGTGCCGCAGGCCAAGCGCGGCCGCGGCGACGAGATCGAGGCCGGACGGCTCAGCCGGCGGCAGGCCATGATCGTGATCGAGGCGGAAAAGGCCCTGGCCGTGCTGCACGAAGAAGGCTCGGCCGTGGCGCTGCCCGAGGCTGTCGAGGAAATGCGCGAGGACATGGAAACCGTCGTCGGCCGGCTGGCCGCGGCGAAGGTCGACGCGCAGACGCAAGGCATTGAAGAAGACATCATCGCCGCGCTGGAAGAGACGATCGCGGCCTTGGATAAAGCCCAGCGCGACAAGCAGGCGAAAAAGGCGCCTCCCGGCGGCGGGGGGCAATCCCAAGAACCGCCACTGGTGGACCAGTTGGCCGAATTGAAAATGATTCGCGCCCTGCAAATGCGCGTCAACACCCGCACGCAGCGCTACTCGAAACTCGTCAGCGGCGATCTCGGACAAGGCCAAACGCCCGAAATGCTCGAAGCGCTCAAGCGCCTGGCCGAGCGCGAGCAACGGATTTTTCGGGCCACACGCGACATCGTGGTGGGGAAGAACCAATGAACCGCACGCAGATCATGGATTGGCGCTCGATCTGGCCGGCTTGCACGGCGGCGATCGTGTTGGCACTGGCCGGAAGCTGGGCTTCAGCGGCCGAGGTGAGCGATGCGTTTGCCACCACGCCCACGCTCGTCCCGCCCAAAACGCTGGCCGTGCTCGATGAGCTCGAGCATTGGCTGGTCGAGCGCGGCGCCACGAAGCAAGCCCGCGAGCAAATGCGCGCCGAGTGGACGGACGCCGAGCATCCCGTGACGCGGTCGGTGCTGTTGGATCGGCTGGCGGCCGGTTTTGCCACGGCCGACGCTCGTGCGCGGGAACTGGTCGACGTCTGCTCACGCCCGCGCACGAATTTCAAACTTCCCGACGTCGCCTGGCTGGCGGCGGCCGATACGCCGGCTTTCGAGGCTCGCAATCTGCGAGTTTATTACGGTCGCTGGTTGGCGCACGAGGCGATGTACGACGAACTGCTGGAGCAAGTGAAAGGCTTGGATCCCGCGCAAGCGGCCGATCCGGCCACGCTGCTGTTTTGCCAAAGCGTGGCCTACCATCGCTTGCTGGACAAGGACGCCGGGTTGAAGACCGTCGACCGCTTGCTGCACGACGTGGCGTCCGTGCCCGCGCGCTACCTGTCGCTGGCCAAACTCATGCGGGCCGATTTGAACGAGCTGGAAGACGAATCGCTGGATCACATCGCGCGGCGCATGGACGACATCCGGCGGCGGCTCGACTTGGGCCGGGCGGGCAAAAAGGTCCGCACCGAAGAAGACGGCGTGATTGCCTCGCTCGACAAGATGATTGAAGACATGGAAAAAAAGGCGCAACAACAGCAACAGCAAAGCAGCGGCAGCTCGGGCCCCGCATCGCCGATGCAGGATAGCCGCATCGCGCCGCTGAAAGGGCCCGGCGACGTGGCCCACCGCGACATCGGCCACAAGTCGGGCTGGGGCAATCTGCCGCCGAAGCAGCGCGAACAGGCCTTGCAGGAAATCGGCAAGGATTTTCCGGCCCATTATCGCGACGTCATCGAGCAATACTTCCGCCGCCTCGCCAGCGAGGGCAGCGAAACGCCATGAGTGTTGCACCCTTGTTGCTGATCCTGGTCACCTTGGCTGCGCCGCCCGAGTTCACGGCGCAGTTGGGCGACGGCCAGCAAGTCGCCGGGCAGTTGGTCGAGCTTTCGCCTAATCGCACCGTGATGGAAACCGCCTCGGGCCGGCGCGACCTCGGCCAGATCACCGAATTGCGCTTGCACAAGTCCGTTGAAGCCAAACGCCCACCGCTGCACGTCGACCTGTGGGACGGCTCGTCGCTGGCCGCCGAAACGTTTCGGACCGACGAGAAACAGGCGCTCGTGACGCTTGCCGGTGGTCGAAAACTGAGCTTCGACCAGAAGCTCGTGGCCAGCGTGCGCTTTCACGACCAATCGGCCGACGTGGCTCGGCAATGGAACGAAATCCTGAAAGGTGGTCGGACCGACGACGTGCTGGTCGTGCGCAAGCAAGACTCGCTCGACGCGCTCTCGGGCGTGATCGGCAACGTCGGCAATGAGACGGTCCCCTTCACGCTCGGCGACGAAACGATCAACGTCAAGCTGACTAAAGTCGCAGGGCTCGTCTACGCTCGCCCAGCCGACGCTCGACCGCTGCCGCCGGCCTTTTGCACGCTCAGCGACGCCTCGGGCACGCGCTTGGCCGCGCACCAGGTGGTCATCGCCGACGGCCGGGCACGCGTCAGCAGCCCCTCTGGGCTGGAATTGGAAATGCCACTGGACCGGCTAGAGCAGATTCGCTTCCGCGTGCAATTCTTGAGCGATCTCGTGCCGGAGCGGATGGTTTACACCCCGCTGCTGGGCAGCAGCCAGACGACCAAGTCCGACCGCACGTTCTTTGCGCCGCGGCTGAATCGCGCGCTGGAGCCGGGCGGCATGCGGTTGGGCGATCGCGGATATGCCAAGGGGCTGGCCATGTACAGCCGCAGCGAAGTGGTGTTTCGCCTGCCGGGCGCCTTCGGCCGCTTGCAGGCAATGGCCGGCATCGACGACGCCGTGCGGCCCGGCGGCAATGTGCGGCTCTTGATCTATGGCGATGATCGGCTGCTGCTCGAGGAAGTGTTCACCGGCCGCGATTCGCCGCGAAAGCTGGATGTCGATATCCGTGGAGTCGCGCGGCTGAAGATCGTCGCGGATTTCAACGGCGACGAGGTGGCGGACCACCTCGACCTTTGCGAGGCAAGGATTCTCGAATGAAGTATGCGTTGCCAGCCTGGTTTTTCGCCGGCCTGTCGCTGTTTGCCTGCATCGCCGGTCCGGCTTCGGCCGCCGCCGACCTCGATCCGGCCGTGGCCGAGGCCGAAGCCGAGCGCGTGGCCTCGATGGAGCGGGCCTGCCGCACGGCCGTCGTGATCTTTGCCCACCAGGGCAACGACGGCGGTTCCGGCGTGGTGATCTCGCCCGACGGCTACGCGCTGAGCAACTTTCACGTAGTCCAGGCGGCCGGCAATGCCATGAAGTGCGGCATGACCGATGGCCGGCTGTACGACGCCGTGATCGTCGGAGTCGATCCGGTGGGCGACGTGGCCCTGATCAAGCTGCTGGGCCGCGACGATTTTCCCTGCGCCGAACTGATCGATAGCGACGAAGTGAGCCAAGGCGACTGGGTGTTTGCCGTCGGCAATCCGTTTTTGCTGGCCACCGACTACAAGCCCACCGTGACGTACGGCATCGTCTCGGGCGTGCATCGCTATCAATATCCGGCCGGCACGCTGCTGGAATACACCGACTGCCTGCAAACCGACGCCTCGATCAATCCCGGCAACTCGGGCGGCCCGCTGTTCAACGCCGAGGGGAAGCTGATCGGCGTCAACGGCCGCGGCTCGTTCGAAAAACGCGGCCGGGTGAACGTGGGCGTCGGCTACGCCATTTCGAGCAATCAACTGAAAAACTTCCTGGGGCATCTCAAGAGCGGCCGTATCCTCGATCACGCGACGCTGGGTGCCCGCGTCAGCAACGACGATCAGGGGCGCGTGCTGGTTTCGGACATCCTCGAAGATTCCGACGCCTATCGCCGCGGCCTGCGCTACGACGATGAGATCGTGAGCTTCGGCGGCCGGCCGATTCACACGGCCAACGCCTTCAAGAACGTGCTCGGCATTTTCCCCAAGGACTGGCAAGTGCCGCTCACCTACCGCCGCCAGGGCAAGACGTACGACGTCTTCGTGCGCCTGGCCGGCGTACACGGTCAGCAAGAGCTGGCCGACAAGCTGGCCGAGCGGCCCAAGCTGGAAGTGCCCGACCCGGACAAGCGGCCGGGCAAGAAGAGCGAAAAGCCTGGTCCCGAAGGCCCCGAGCCGAAGCGCATTCCCTTGCCGCCGGCCATGCAGCCGAAGCAGAAGACGGCCGAAATGCCCGACGTCGTGCGCAAGCACTTCGAAGCCCGCAGCGGATACGCCAACTATTATTTCAATCGCCAGCGCCGTGGCGAGGTCTGGGCCAACTTCCAGGCTCACAGTGACTTTACTACGGCCACCGGTGTCTGGACGCTGCGCGGCCAGTTGCTCACGCCCGGCGACTCGCAGTTGGAACTGTCCGACCGCGGCGTCGAGTGCGCGCTGCCCGGCGGCAATCAAAAGCTGCTCGTGCAAGGCAGCCTGGCCACTGCGGCGGACCCGCCCGACTCGGGCGGCATGCTGGCGGCCTTGTATCTCTGGCGGCGCTTCGTGGTTTTGGGGCCGGAAAAATTCGGCGACGTGTATTACGAAGGGACCGTGCCCATGCCGGGCCGCGCTGGCCTGGTCGATGCCCTGTATGCCACTTCGGCGGGCGTGCAATGCCGGTTCCTGTTCGAGCCGGGCACGGGCCGGATGTTGAAAATGGAGCTGTTTCGCGCGAGCGGCGATGATCCCTGCGAGCTGATCTTCAGCAACGTACACGATCTGCCGGGCGCCGATGGCCAGGAGCGCGAGCTGCCGCACACGTTGGAAGTGCGCTACGGCGACCACACCTACGCGATCTTCAAGTTCAGCGACATCAATCCCCGCCAACCCACCGCTTTGCCGTAATGACAAAATCCTCGCTGCTGCTGATCTGTCTCGCGTTGGCGACGGCCTGCGCACCGGCCGCGGCCGCCGGGCGCGCGAAGGCCGGCGATTCGTCGTTGGGTCAGACGGTTGCCCAAGTCGAGCCGAAGATCGTGAAGATCTACGGCGCCGGCGGCTATCGCGGTTTAGAGGCCTATCAGAGCGGGTTTCTGATCTCCGGCGAGGGGCATATCCTCACCGTCTGGAGCTACGTGCTGGATACCGATTACATCACGGCCACGCTGAACGACGGCAGTCGCTACGACGCCAAGCTGTTGGCCGCCGATCCGCGGCTGGAGCTGGCCGTGTTGAAGATCGAGGCCCGTGACCTGCCGCATTTCGATTTGCACACCGCGGCCGATGGTCCGGCCGGCAGCCGGGTGCTGGCCTTCAGCAACCTGTTTGGCGTGGCCACCGGCGACGAGCCGGCCAGCGTGCAGCACGGCGTGATTTCGGTGCGGACCAGGCTCGATGCGCGGCGTGGCGCGTACGAGACGCCCTATAAGGGCCCAATCTACGTGCTGGATGCCATGACCAATAACCCCGGCGCCGCCGGCGGTGCGCTGACCGACGTTCGCGGCCGGCTGCTGGGCATGCTGGGCAAAGAGCTGCGTAGCAGCGTCAGCAACACCTGGCTCAACTATGCCCTGCCGATCGAGGAAATGACCAAAACCGTCGACTCCATTCTGGCCGGCAAATACGTCAAACGCTCGGCGGACGAGCGCGAGATCAAACCGCAGCACGCCTGGAGTGCCCAGCGGCTGGGCCTGGTGCTCGTGCCCGACGTGCTGGAGCGGACACCGCCCTACATCGACGAAGTGCGTGCAGGCTCGGCTGCCGAGGCGGCCGGCTTGCGGCCCGACGACCTGGTGATCTTCATCGGCGACCGCCTGGTGGCCTCGTGCAAAGCCGTGACCTCGGAACTGGAACGCACCGATCGGGCCGACCCTGTGAAGCTGACCGTCAGCCGGGAAAACGACCTAGTCGAGATCACGCTGCCGGCGGAGGCAAGGGAAGTGAAAAGTGAAAAGTGAAAAGTGAAAAGTGGAAAGTGTTGAGCTTCGACCACAGCCCATGGCGAGCCGGGAGCGTTAGCGACCGGAAGCCGCTACGCCATGCGCTCGTGGCCGTCTTGCTGCTCTTGCTCCCCAGCGTGCTCCTCGCGGCGGTCGACGATCTGCCCCAGCGCGAGCAACGCGCCCAGGATGCCGCGGTCGAGCGCGTGGCGCCCAGTGTGGTGAGCATCGAGACGATCGGCGGCTTGGAACGCGTGGACGACGTGCTGGTGAATACCGGCCCCACGACCGGCTTGATTGTGTCGCCCGACGGGTACATCGTTTCCAGCGCCTTCAATTTTGCGCAGCAGCCGGCTTCGATCGTCGTGATCTTTGCCGACGGCAGCCGTGCGGCCGCCAAGCTGGTGGCCACCGATCGCAGCCGCATGCTGACGCTCTTAAAGGTGGAAGGCAAGCACGATCTGCGCGTGCCCGAGGTGTCGCCGCCCGAGAGCTGGCGCGTGGGCCAATGGTCGATCGCGGTCGGCCGCACGTTCGATACGGCCCGGCCGAACGTTTCGGTCGGCATCGTCAGTGCCCTGGGGCGCGTGTGGGGCAAGGCGGTGCAGACCGACGCCAAGATTTCGCCGAGCAACTATGGCGGCCCGCTCGTGGATATTCACGGCCGCGTGATGGGCGTGCTGGTGCCGCTATCCCCGGACAAGACGGGCGAAGCGGCCGGCGTCGAGTGGTACGACTCGGGCATCGGCTTTGCCGTGCCGCTGGCGCACGTGCTCAAGATCATGCCGCGGCTGGCGAAGGGCAAGGACCTCGAGGCCGGCATGTTGGGCGTGACGCTCAAGCCGGGCGATAAGTACGCCGACCCGCCGGTGCTGGCCGGCGTGCGCCCCAATTCGCCCGCCCGGGCCGCAGGCCTGGCCGCCGGAGACACGATCGTCGAGGCCGGCGGGCAGGCGATCATCAGCCGCATCCAGCTCACGCATCAGGTCCAGACGCGCTACGCCGGCGATCGGCTGCACCTGGTGGTGCTGCGCGACGGCAAGCGGCTAGCGCGCGACGTGGAGTTGGTGGATCATATCGAGCCGTACGTGCGGCCGTTTTTGGGCATTCTGCCGCGGCGCGACGCGGAGCAGACCAACGGCGTGGTGGTGCGGTATGTGTATCCCAAGAGCCCCGCGGCTGAAGCCGGCATCGTGGCCGGCGACCGCCTCGAAAAGCTGGCCGGCCAGCCCATCATCGATGCCCAGGGGCTGGCCGAGCAGGTCGCCCTTTTGGAAATCGGCCACGAAGCCTCGCTCGAAATCGTGCGCGGGGACGGCGCCCCTCAAAAAGCCGCGACCGCTGGTCGCGGAACTGACAAACCCGACGCACCGCTGGTCGTCAAATTCAAGCCGGCTGCCGAAACGGAGCAAGTGCCCGACAAGCTGCCGGAGGCCCGTGGCGAGGCGCCGCGCGACGAGGACTTGCCGCCGGTGGGCGCCGTCGATTTGCAGGCCGGAGCGTTTACCAACGAGTGCCTGGCCTACGTGCCAGAGAGCTACAACCCGGCCGTGTCGTATGGCGTGGTGGTCTGGCTGCACGCGGCCGGCGAGTTCAATCGCAAGGAACTGCTCGCGCGTTGGAAGCCGATTTGCGAGGCTCACGACTTGATCCTGCTCGCGCCGCAAGCGCCCGAGGCCGGCAAATGGAGCCCGGCGGACGTGGCGTTCGTGGCCGCGGCGCTGACGCAGGTCACCGACCAGTACAACGTCGACCGGCTGCGCATCGCCGCGCACGGCTATCGCACGGGCGGGGCCCTGGCTTACCTGTTGGCCTTCCAAACGCGCGAGCTGGTGCGGGGCGTGGCTCCGGTGCTGGCGTCGATGGCCGGCGAACTGCCGGAAAACGAACCGGAGCATCGGCTCGACTTTTTCCTCTCCGGCGACAAGCAGAGTACCGGCAAACCCGCCAAGACCTTGCGCGAACACCGCTACGCCGTCACCGTGCAGAAAACCCCCGCGGACCGGTATCTGAACGAAGCCGAGCTGGCCGAACTGGTACGCTGGCTCGATTCGCTCGATAAGATCTGAGTCGCGAGAGGCAACTGGCAGCCGGGAGCGTCAGCGACCGGAGGATTTTTGTGCGGCGTTGGTTTCTGGGTCTGATGGCGATTGGGCTGCTGGCGGCAGGCGCCGGCCTGATGATTTGGGGTGAGCCCTCGGCCACGCAGCAATACGCGGCCGGCTGCCTGCGCACCGGGATCATTCTGGCCGTTCTCTGGCTGGCCTTGCCCGATACTCAGCCGCTGAAGAACCGTTTGGCCCTGGCCGTCGTACTAAGCGCGGCACTGGTGCTCGTCATCCGGCCGCGGCTCTTGCTGCTGCTGTTTTCGCCGCCGGTGCTGATCGCCGGCATCGTGCTGGCCGTGCTGCTGGCGTTCATGCGGCCACGGCGGCCGCAAAACCGGCAGCGCGTGCGGCCGTAGCTGGCCTGAGTACTTGAACCGACCCATCGTGACCTCAGGGGGCAATCCATGCGAGCCTGCGAAATCTGCAAGCAGCCAATCGATGAGGAACGTCTGGAGTTTCTTCCGCAAACCCGGCTTTGTGCTACGCACGCCCGCGAGATCATCA
>DATATB010000069.1:0-22431 GCA_036268995.1 Pirellulales bacterium
GCTTTGGCAGCCGGGCGCAAGGCGAAGGATACCGCGCTGATAAAGCGCGTGGTCGAGGTCGGCAAGACGGTCACCGCGGCGAAGCAGCAATGGGACGGTTTTCATAAGGCGCAGGCGACGCTGGCCAAAACGCCCGACGACACGGCGGCGAATCTCGCAGTGGGCCGCTACCTCGCGCTGGTGCAAGGCGATTGGGAGCAGGGACTCGCGCATCTGGCCAAAGGCCCCGACGGGCCGCTCAAGGATTTGGCCGTCAAGGGACTCAAGCCGCCGGCTGAACCCGCCGCGCTCGCCGAGATGGGCGACGCCTGGTTCGACGCGGCCGACAAGGCGAAGGGCAAAGACAAGGCCGATCTGCGTGCCGGCGCCGCGTACTGGTACTCGCTAGCCGAGCCCGGCCTGACCGGCCTGGCAAAAACCATCGTCGAAAAGCGACTCAAAGAACTCGGCGGCAAAGTGGCCGTGGCCCAGTCCGGCTCCGGCGGAAAACTGCCGGAAACCATCGAGCTGCCCCTGGCGCCGGGCGTCAGCATGAAGTTCCGCCTGATCCCCGCCGGCACATTTACGATGGGAGCCCCAGGGACGAAAGGCCAGGAGCTCGATCACCAGGTCAACATCACGCGGCCATTTTATTTCGGCATCACGGAAGTTACTCAGGCGCAGTGGCTGGCCGTTATGGGTAGCAACCCCAGCGCATCTCCAGGCGACTTGGAACGGCCAGTCGAAGGAGCGTCGTGGAATGATTGTCAGCAATTCTTGGAACGGCTGAACCAAACTGAAGCCGCCCGGAAGACTCGTTTTCGGCTTCCTACCGAGGCGGAATGGGAATATGCCTGTCGGGCAGGCACGACGACAGGATTCTGCTTCGGCGACGATTTGGGCGTGCTGCCTCAGTTTGGTTGGTTCAAAGAAAACTCGGCGGGAACGACCCATCCCGTCGGTCAACTCAAACCGAACGCGTGGGGGCTGTTCGACATGCATGGGAACGTATATGAGTGGTGCAGCGATTGGTGGGGGCCGGACTACTACAAAGAATCGCCGCCGGACGACCCCCAAGGCCCTCCGGTCGGCGCGAATCATCTCGTCCGCGGCGGATCTTGGTCCACTCTGCCCTTTCCTTGCCGTTCCTACGCGCGCAACTATAGCGCGCAAGACGCCGCTGCCGCCACTCCGTTTGGCCTCCGCGTCGTCTGGCAACCGGAGCTTCGCGCCGGGGCGGCTTCCAAACGCCGTGCGTCCGGCGGCCCTTCGAAATCGACGCCCCGGTCTCAGCCCTCCGGCGGCAAGCGGCCGCTCGCGTTTAACCAGGCCGACGTCGAGCGCGGCGTGGCTAACTGGGTGCTGTCGCTGGGCGGAAAGGTCAAGGTCACGTTGCCGGCAACGCCCGGACAGAACCCGGTCGAGATTACCGCCGCGGCCCAATTGCCGGCCGAGCCGTTTGTGCTGTATGGGATTGAATTGAACGATTGCAATACCGTCACGGATAAAGATTTTGCCAGAATCGAAGGCCTGGCAAATCTGGTCGAGTTCAAGGTCCGGCAGGTGCCCATCGGCGACGAAGGCGTGGCTCACCTCGCCCACCAACGCAATCTTTCGTGGTTGATCTTAATGAACACCAACACCACCGACGCCGGTCTGGTCGCGATCGGTGCCCTGGCGCAGCTCAACTCACTGGTCATCGCCGGAAACCGCAAAATCACTGACGCAGGGGTAGCACACCTTCGCGGGCTGACGCAACTACGCTCGCTCTGGCTTAACTTCACGGCCATTACCGGCGCAGGCCTGAAGCACCTGCACAACCTGCCGATGTTGCTGTCTCTAGGATTGCCTGACACGAAACTCGGCGAGTCCGACCTCAAAGACCTGGCGGGGTTCAAGACTGTGACCTTCGTGAGCATTGACGGAACTCCCGGCGCGACCGACGCAGGCATGGCGATTCTGAGAGCGATGCCCGCGTTGACGGGGTTGCACGTTGCGCATTCGTCCGTCGGCGACAAGGGGCTGGAGATATTGGCCACGTTCCCCGGGCTGAAGACGCTGGATGTGAAGGCCTCGCGCGTCACGGATGCCGGCGTGCAAAGGTTTCGCGCGTTGCGGCCCGACTGCGAGATTGTGCACTAACTAAACGGGTTCTCGTGCCCCGCGCCGTTGGGCTGACACGCATCGGCGCACAATTGGCTATCGCATCGGCGATTGGTTATACTAGGGGGCCTCCCCACACGAGCGGTTTTTTATAGCCGCGCTTGCCAGCCGTCGCCCTGCCATGCCGCATGCCTTGCAATCGCCGAGATGCCGGTTTCCGCGCCGTTGGCCTTTGCGCTCATGGACCGCGGTGGTCTGCCTGCTGGCGGCTAGTGTGTTTGCCAGTCCGGCAAGGGCCGAGTCGGGCGGCCCCAAATCGCGGTTGTCGTTCGAATTGGACGTCATGCCGGTGCTCACGGCCGCAAGCTGCAACTCGGGCGGCTGTCATGGCAAGTCGCGTGGGCAGAATGGCTTTCAGCTTTCGCTGCTCGGCTTCGATGCCGATGCCGACTACGCGGCCATCGTCGAGCACGATCGCGGCCGCCGCGTGTTTCCCAGTGCGCCGGAATCGAGCCTGCTCTTGCAAAAGGCCTCGGCCCGGCTGCCGCATGGCGGCGGACTGCGGCTGAAGCCGGGCAGCACGAATTACGAAACCCTGCGCCGCTGGATTGCCGAAGGCATGCCGCGTGCCCTGCCCGCCGATGCGCAGCTCGTGCGGATTGTCGTCGGCCCGGCCGAGCGGCCGCTGAAGCCGCAGTCGCAAGTGCAATTGACCGTGCGGGCGACCTACACCGATGGCTCGCAGCGCGACGTGACGGGCTTGTGCGCGTATCAGTCGAGCGAAACGCCGGTTGCGGCCGTCGATGCGTCCGGCCTCATCACTGCCGGCAAGCTGCCCGGCGAAGCCACGATCATGGCCCGCTACATGGGCCAGATCGCCACCTGGAATGCCGGCATCCCGTGGACCGGCAACGTGCACGCCGCCGTCTATGCCGGCCTGCCGCGGCAAAATTTTATTGACGAGCTGGTCTGGAAAAAACTTCAACAGTTGGGCATCACGCCTTCGGCCCGGGCCAGCGACAGCACCTTTCTGCGCCGCGCGTATCTCGATGCCATCGGCCGGCTGCCGCGGCCGGACGAAGCTCGCGCGTTTCTGGCCGATCAGCGCAGCGACAAGCGAGCCCGGCTGGTCGACGCCCTGCTCGAGCGGCCGGAGTACGCCGATTATTGGGCCAACAAATGGGCCGACCTGTTGCGGCCTAATCCTTATCGGGTCGGGATCAAGGCCACGCTGAACTACGACGCCTGGATCCGCGACGCCTTCCGCCGCAATCAGCCCTACGACCAGTTCGTGCGCGAGCTGATCACGGCCCGCGGCAGCACCTGGACCAACGGTGCCGCCGTGCTGTTTCGCGATCGCCGCACGCCCGAGGAAATCACCACGCTGGTGAGCCAACTGTTTTTGGGCGTGCGCCTGGAATGCGCCAAGTGCCATCACCATCCGTTCGAGGTCTGGGGCCAGGACGATTTTTACTCGCTGGCGGCTTTTTTCTCTCGCAACGCATACAAAGGCCAAGGCATTTCGGCGCCGATTTCCGGCGGCGAAGAAGTGATCTATGTCGCCGAGCGTGGAGCGGTCTTGCATCCGCTGACCGGCAAAAAGGTCGAGCCCAAGCCGCTGTTTGGCAAAGCGCGGGAACCGGCGGCCGATGAAGATCCCCGCCGCGTGCTGGCCGAGTGGGTCACGGCCGACGACAACCCGTACTTCGCCGAAGTGGCCGTCAATCGAGTTTGGGCCGAACTGCTCGGTCGCGGCCTGGTCGATCCGGTCGACGATCTGCGGGCCACGAACCCGCCCAGCAACCGGCCGCTGCTGTTGGCCCTGGCCGCCGATTTCCGCCGCCAGCACTACGATCTCAAGGCGCTGGTGCGCACGATCATGACCAGCTACGTCTACGGCCTGTCGAGCTTGCACAACGGCCACAATATTTCCGACACGCGCAATTACTCGCGGCATTATCGCCAGCGCCTGCGGGCCGAAGTGCTGCTGGACGCCGTGAGCGATATCACCGGCGTGCCGGAACAATTCAATGCCATGCCGGCCGGCTCGCGGGCCGTGGAGTTGTGGACGCATCGCATCGGCTCGCTGTTTCTCGATGCCTTCGGCCGGCCCGATCCCAACCAGGATCCACCCTACGAGCGGACCGGCGAAACCACGATGGTGCAGGCCCTGCACCTGATGAACGCACCGCAATTGCATCAAAAGGTGACCAGCGACAAAGGCCGCGCCGCGACGCTGGCCGCCAGCAAGCTGAGCCCGCGCGAAATCGTCGAGGAACTCTACCTGCTCGCCTATTCGCGGCTGCCGACGGCCGCGGAGGCGGCGGCCACCACGGCGTTGTACTCCGATGAGGCCAATCGCCGGCAGACGACCGAAGATCTCTTGTGGGCCCTGCTGAACACGCCCGAATTTGTTTTCAAGGATTGAACCCATGAGCCAACGTCAAAACTGTTCGGGCGGCACGCGGCGCGATTGCCTGCAACTGGGCCTGGGCATGCTGGCCGCCGGTGGGCTGGTCGACTTGCTGCGGCTCACGTCGCAGGCTTCGGCGGGCGGCACTCCTGTGCGCCGCGCGGCCAATAGCTGCATCCTGGTGTGGATGGACGGCGGGCCTTCGCATTTCGAGACGTTCGATCCCAAGCCCGACGCGCCGCTGGAGATTCGCGGCGAATTCGACACGATCGCCACGCGCACGCCCGGCGTCTTTTACTCCGAGCACATGCAGCGGCTGGCCGCGTCCAGCGACAAGTTCACGCTCATCCGCTCGATCTGCCACAATCAGCAGAACCACGGCGCCGGCAACCATTACATGATGACCGGCGCGCCGCCGCGCGTGCCGGTCGGCTGTGGTGCCTATGTCAGCTTTCATCCGAGCTTCGGGTCGGTGACGGCCCGCGAGCGCCCGGCCCCGCGTGGCTTGCCCGGTTATTTCAGCATGCCGTCGATGTCGCGTTCCGGCGGCCCGAACTTTCTGGGCGCTCGCTACGCCCCGTTCGTCGTGGCCGACGATCCCAACCGGCCGAATTTCCGCGTGCGCGACGTGGCCCTGCCCACCGGGCTCACCAGCGACCGGATGATCGGCCGCCGCGACCTGCGGGCCTTGGTCGATCGGCTGCCGCGGATGCGCGAGCAGGCGGCCGCCGATCCGGTGCAGTCGCTCGATTCGTTCTACGAGCAAGGCTACAGCTTGATGACCTCACCCGAAGCCCAAGCCGCATTCGACATCGCCAAGGAGCCGGACCGCGTGCGCGAGGCTTACGGCCGCAATGGCTTTGGCCAGCGGGCCCTGCTCGCCCGACGACTGGTCGAGGCTGGCGTGCCATTCATCACGCTGTACGAAGGCGGCTGGGACAGCCATACCGAAATTTTTCCCGGCTTGAGCACCAAGATTCCGCCGTTCGAGAGCACGCTGGCCGCGCTCATTGCCGATCTCGATCAGCGCGGGCTGCTCAAGACCACGCTGGTCGTCGCCTTGGGCGAGTTCGGCCGCACGCCGAAAATTTCGAAGCTGCCCACCGCCAAACTGCCCGGCCGCGACCACTGGTCCAGTGCCATGAGCGTGCTCGTGGCCGGTGCCGGCATTCGCGGCGGGCAAGTGATCGGCGCGACCGATCGGCACGGCTACGCGGCCGTCGAGCGGGTGCTGTCGCCCGAGAATTTCGCTTCGAGCATCTACCGCAAGCTGGGCATCGATCCCGGCAAGGCGTACCAGACGCCGCAAGGCCGGCCAGTACACCTGGTGAGCGACCCGACGCCCATCGCGGAGCTGTTCTCGTGATGCGTGCGGCGGCCAGGCGGATCTCTGCGTTGATGCTGCTCGCGTGCGCGCTGGCCGTTCCATCGGCCAGCGCAGCGCCGCCCAAGCTCGAAACCATCATTCGCAACGGCGAGAGCGCCGACAAAAAGCTCGACACGCTCACCGTCGCCGGCAAATGGACTCGCTGGCCGCTGGCGCTAGCCGCCGATGGCTCGGGGATTCACTTCGAGCCGCTGGCGGCCAAGGGCCAATTTGCCATCAAGATCGATGACCATGCCGAGCGCGGAGTGCGGCTCGTGCGGTTGATCGACAACTCGGGCGCCAGCAACCCGCTGCCGTTTGTCGTCCCCACCACGGCCGAGGGCCGCGAGACCGAGCCAAACGACGAAGTGGCCACTGCGCAGCAGATGACCGGCCGGCCGATCACGATCAACGGCCAATTGCAAAAGCCCGGCGACGTCGACATGTTCGCCGTGCCGCTCAAGCGCGGCCAGACACTGGTGGCCGACCTCGTGGCCCACGAGGTGCTCGGCTCGCCGATCGACGCGATCTTGCAGGTTGTCGATGCATCGGGTTTTGTCTGTGGCCAGAACCACGATTTCCACGGTCTCGATCCGCGGCTGATTTTTGTGGCGCCGCGCGATGGAACGTATGCCGTGCGGGTGTTCGCATTTACCGCCGAGCCGAATTCATCCATTAACCTGAGCGGCGGCGGGGCTAAGGCGATCTACCGGCTGACGCTCACCGCCGAAGGCTTTATCGATTACGCGTTTCCACTGGCCGTCGAAAAGGATCAGCCAGCCGACGTGCAGTTGCTGGGCTGGAACCTTCCTACAAAGCTAAGTGTGCTATCGCTTTCGCCCAGCCCGCCCGGCGTCGACTTGCACCCCTGGCAGCCGGGCCTGGCCGGCTTCGGCACAATCGCCGTCGTGGATCATCCGGCCATCGTCGAGCAGGAAAAAGTCGACCAGGATTCCGGCACCGCCGGCGCGGCGCAAAACGTCAAGCTGCCGGTCACAATCAGCGGCCGCATCGATCCGGCGGGCGATACCGACACCTATCGCTTTGCGGTCCGCAAAGGACAGCGGCTCGCCTTCCGGCTTCACTCGCGTTCGTCCGGCTTTCCGCTGGACGGCGTGCTCAAGTTGAGTGATGCCAAAGGCCGGGCGCTGTTTCGGGTCGATGACCTGAAAGACAATCGCGACCCGACAATGCTGTACACGATCCACACCGATGGCGACTACGAAATTGCGATCTCTGACCTGGTGGCGGGTGGCGGGCCGCGCTTCGCCTATCGCCTGGACTTGGAATTGGAGCGGCCGGAGTATCGGCTCAGCGCCGCCTCGGCCGCCTTCGATCTGCCGGCCGGCAAGTCGGTGGTTGTGCCGGTAACAATCGAGCGCTTGGCCGGCTTCCAAGAGCCGATCGAATTGAAGGTGCTCGGCCTGCCTTCGGGCGTCAGCGTCGCGCCGCTCGATAAGACTGCCAAAGACAGCAAGTCCATGCGGCTAGAGTTCCGCGCCGCCGCCGGAGCCCAGTCCGGCACAATCTCGATCCTCGGCCGTTCGGCCGACAGCGGGCAAACGCAGCGCACCAGCGCGCCGGCCGGTTTCGCCGATTGGAAAACGACGCACCTCTGGCTCACCGTCCTGCCAGCCGCAGCGCCGGGCAAGTGATTTAGCCTCCCGCATTTAGCCCCCCGGCGACTCACCGGGCGCTAATGTGCCCGCTCGGCCCGCCCTCCCCCCTTAATGTCACCCGGCCGTTGCTGGTATAACGGTCGCGGGCCGATCGGATGGCGGGCTGCGGAGGATGGAATTAGCGATGGGCGATCTGGTGATATTTGCCGCCGGCGAAGTCGCACAGAAGGATCTGTCGATCTTTGCGCCGGACTCTCCGCCCGCCGAACATATCCGCAGCCTCTCGCTGCTGGTGTTCGCCATCACCGGGTTCATTTTCCTGGTGGTCGAAGGGGTCTTGCTGTACTCCATCTGGCGCTTTCGGCGGCCCGCCGCGGGCCAGCCCGAGCCGCCACAGGTTTACGGCAGTAAGTCCATCGAAATTGCCTGGACTGCCGCACCCACGCTGATCGTGTTCATCCTCGTGCTTGTAATTACGCGCACGCTCTGGCAAGTCGAACGTCCGACGCCGCTGCCCACCGCCGGCGACCAGGCCCTGTTTGTTACGGTCGTCGGTCACCAATGGTGGTGGGAATACGTGTATGAGCACTACGACGGCCGCAAGTTGGGCTTCGTCACGGCCAATGAGCTGCACGTGCCGGTCTCGACCGATGGCACGCCGCGGCCCGTTTATCTGACGCTCAAAAGCGCCGACGTCTGCCACAGTTTTTGGGTTCCGAAGTTGGCGGGCAAGACCGATCTGATTCCCGGCCACACCAACAGCATGTGGTTTCAGACCAAGAAGCTGGGACTGTTTGTCGGCCAATGCGCCGAATATTGCGGCACGCAGCATGCCAACATGCTGCTGCGCGTCAATGTCGACGCGTCCGAAGATTTTGACCGCTGGCTCGAGCACGAAGCGGCGGCCGCGGCCGATCGGCCGCCCATGCGCGAGGCCAAAGCAGCATTCCTGGGGCTGTCGTGCGTCAATTGCCACCGCGTCCGCGGCACGCCCGCGCGCGGCACCTATGGTCCCGATCTCACGCACCTGGCCAGCCGGCAAACGCTTGCCTCCGGCATGGTGCCCAACACGCCCGACAATTTGCGGGACTGGCTGGCCGACCCGCAACAAGTCAAGCCCGGCTGCCTGATGCCGGCCTTCGGCTTGACCGACCAGCAGCGCTCGCAGGTTTTGCGGTACTTAAACTCGCTCGATTAGATTTTCTGAGTCGATTCTTTCATGGCCGTTTGCGAATCCAACACGCCTGCCGCCCCGCACGACGCCGAGCAGCGCGCGCGGTATTCGATCGTGTACGACTGGACCACGACGGTCGATCACAAGAAGATCGGCATCCTGTACGTCCTGATGGCGCTGGTGTTTCTGGTCATTGCGGGTGTCGAGGCCTTGTTGATGCGCTGGCAGTTAATTGTGCCGCGCAACAACTTCTTGGCGCCCGACACGTTCAACGGACTGTTCACGATGCACGGCACGACGATGGTGTTTTTCGTCGGCATGCCGGTGCTGATCGGGATGGGCAATTACCTGGTGCCGCTGATGATCGGCGCCCGCGACATGGCCTTTCCGCGGCTCAACGCGCTGGGATTTTGGGCCACGCTCTTGGGCGGCCTGCTGGTGTATTCGAGCTACGCCACCGGCGGCGCACCGGCGATGGGCTGGTTCGCGTACGCCCCGCTCACCGAACGCACCTTTGCGCGCACGGCGGCCACCGACTTGTGGTGCCTGGGATTAATTGTCAGCGGCGTGGGCACGCTCGCCGCCGGTATCAACTTCATCGCCACGATTCTGGCCATGCGCGCCCCCGGCATGACGCTGCGCAAGGTGCCGTTTTTCACTTGGACGATGCTTTGGACCAGTTTCCAGATCGTGCTGGCGATCCCGCCGCTGACGGTCGCGTTGGTCATGGTGGTGCTCGATCGCAACCTGGGCGCGCATTTCTTCGACGCGCAGAACGGTGGCTCGGCCTTGCTGTGGCAGCATTTGTTCTGGTTCTTTGGCCATCCCGAGGTTTACATTCTCATCCTGCCGGTGTTCGGCATGGTCTCGGAGATCATTCCGGTCTTTTCGCGCAAGGTGCTCTTCGGCTACGAGTTCATGGCGGCCGCCACGGCGGCCATCGCCTTCATCAGTCTGGGCGTTTGGGCCCATCACATGTTCACCGTGGGCATGAGCCGCACGCTCGACTTGTTTTTCGCCACGTCCAGCCTGCTGGTCTCGATTCCCACGGGCATCAAGTTCTTCAACTGGCTGGCTACGATGTATGGCGGCCGGCTGACGTTTCCGTCGCCCATGCTGTTTACGATGGGTTTTCTTTCGATGTTTCTGATCGGCGGCCTGACGGGCATCATGCTGGCCGCAGCGCCCTTTGACTTCCAGCTTTCGGACAGCTATTTCGTCGTCGGGCATTTTCACTGGGTGCTGATCGGCGGCACGCTGTTCGGAGTCTTCGCCGGGCTGCACTACTGGTATCCCAAGGTCACCGGCCGGATGCTCTCCGAGCGGCTCGCCCGCTGGCAGTTCTGGTTGCTGTACCTCGGCTTCATCCTTACGTTCGGGCCGATGCACATCTCCGGCTTTTTGGGCATGCCGCGGCGCATTTACACCTACGATGCCGACCGCGGCTGGGCCATATGGAACCAACTGACCACCGCCGGCGCCCTGTTGCAGGCGCCCAGCTTTGTCATCTTTCTGTACAACGTCGTGTACTCGTATTTCAAAGGCCGCCCGGCGGGCGCCGACCCGTGGAACGCGTGGACGCTGGAGTGGACCACCAGTTCGCCGCCGCCGTCGTACAACTTCGAAGTCATTCCGCAGGTGCTCAGCCGCCGGCCACTGTGGGACCAGAAACATCCGGACGATCCCGACTGGAAGTACGAATGAGCCACGCGCCGCCCTCCATGCCCGAAGCGGGCCACGCCGGCCTGGCGAGTTTTCCGCCGGCCATCCCGGCGCGCAATGCGCTCGATGCGGCGCAGTGGGGCATGGCGGCGTTTCTCGTGTCCGAAGCCGCGCTGTTCGGCACGCTGCTGATGACCTACGCCACCTTCATGGGCGCCGACACCGTCGGTCCCACGCCGCGCGAAGTGCTCAGCCTGCCGCTGGTGATCGGCATGACCATCTGCCTGCTGTCCAGCAGCGCGACGATCCATTTCGCCGAGTCGGCCGCGCGGGCCGGTCGCTCTGCACGCTTTTGCCTCTGGTGGGGCGCGACGATCGCACTCGGCGCCGCGTTCATCGCCGGCACGGCATACGAATGGCACGATTTGATCGAGCACCAGCTTACGATCAGCCGCAACCTGTTCGGCACGACCTACTACACGCTCGTCGGCTTTCACGGCCTGCACGTGACGATCGGCATCGTGGTGATGTTCGTCGTCCTCGGCCTGGTGCTCAGCCAGCAGCTCGCCTCCGTCGGCCACCGCGGGCTGCAACTCGTAAGCTGGTACTGGCACTTTGTCGACGCCGTCTGGATCGCCGTGTTCACAATGGTGTATGTGATTGGTAGATGAATAGCACCCTAATCAGCCCCGACGGGGCGGAAGTTGTTAGCCAGGGGCGTGAGCCCCTGGAAAGCTTGCGACGAGACGACCGAGCCCTGTAAGGGCGACAGATTCTGGCGCGGTGCTGGGGCGAAGAGCCCGCTAACGGCGACACCGGTAAGTAAGACATCCACACGCCACCTCGCAACCGTAATTTTCGATTCGTTATGTCCAACCAACCGGCCCCTTCCACCAGCGATCATCCGCCCGAGCGTCTCGACTCGGTTGAGATGCCGCGTCCCACGGTCGCGCCGCTGGTGCTGTCGGTCGGCATGGTGCTGCTGGCCGCGGGACTGGCTACCAGCCTGGTGTTTTCCTACGTGGGCGGCGCGCTGGTCGTCGTCGCCTTAGGCACTTGGATCAGCCACCTGCTGCCCGGCCGAGGCCATATGCACGAACCACTGGTACGCGAAACCCAGCGGGCCGCCCCTGCCGCCGGGCAGCCCGGAACCGTCGAACAACTCAAGCCCGGCGCACCGGGCTATCGCCTGCGTTTGCCCGAGCGGGTGCATCCGATCTCGGCCGGCATCAAAGGTGGCATCGCCGGCGGCATCGTGATGCCGATTCCAGCGCTCGCCTACGGCGTGCTCAGCGGTCACGGCATTTGGTTTCCGATCAACCTGCTGGCCGGCATGCTGCTGCCGGGCGTAGGCGATATGTCGGTTCGCGAACTGGAGCAGTTCAACGGGCCGCTGTTGGCCGTGGCCGCCGTGATCCACGTCATGCTGAGTGTGGTCCTGGGGCTGATCTACGGCGTGCTGCTGCCGACCTTGCCGCGCATCCCGAAGCCGCTGGCCTGGGGCGGCTTGCTGATGCCGCTGCTGTGGACCGGCGTGAGCTTCCTGGTGATGGGACAGATCAACCCCGTGTTGCAGCAAGGGGTCGATTGGCCGTGGTTCATCGTTTCGCAATTCATTTTCGGCGTCGTCGCGGCACTGGTGGTGCTGCGGCATCCGCGATGGCGGCCAGTGGCGGCGGGACTGGCCGGCGGCGTGGTCGGCGGACTGTTGATGCCGCTGCCGGCCGAACTCTGGAGCGTGGCCACCGGCCACGGATTTTGGTATCCGATCAACTTGCTGGCCGGCATGGCCGTGCCCGGGCTGGGAAAATTGCCGGTCGAGGCGCTCGAGCAATTCCGGGGCGATTGGTTCGCGATTGCCGTCGGCATTCACGCCGGCATGTCGGCCGCGTTTGGTCTGGTGTATGGACTCTTGCTGCCGCGGGTGCCGCCGATTCCGGCCGCCGTGGCTTGGGGCGGCTTGTTGCTGCCGCTGTTGTGGACCGCCACAAGCTACGGCCTGATGGGCGTGGTGAACCCGCTCTTGCAAGAGCGGGTCGATTGGCCGTGGTTCGTGGTCTCGCAGTTCGTGTTTGGCCTGGTGGCGGCGATGGTCGTGCTGCGTTCCGAGATGGTGCACATCCCGCCAGCCGGACGCGGGCCCGACAGCCTGGCCGCGTTTCTCGAAGGGACTTAAGCGTGGTGGGTTCTGGCAGCGCTCGAGCGTGCAATCGTCGCCCGGGTGCACGCTGCGCGCTGGTCGGCCTGATTGTACTCATCGCATTGCTGCCTGCCGGTTGCGATCTGCCGGGCCAGCCCGATCCGAACTTGCGTTCCGAAGGCCGCGCCTTGACCGGCCCGGAACTGTTCCAAACCCACTGTGCCGGCTGCCACGGCGCCGAAGGCAAGCTGGGCCCGGCCCCGCCGCTGAACGACAGTCTGTTTGCCAAAATCATGCCTCGCGACGAACTGCTGCGCGTGATCGCCCACGGCCGGCCCGGAACGCCGATGCCGGCCTTTTCGCGCGAATCTGGCGGCCCGCTTAGCAAGGAGCAAATCGGCGCGATCACCTGGCCGCATACCGGCGGGCAACCCTCGAATGCCACAACTCCGGACTGGCTGCGTCTCGATCGGCCGATAGCGGCCGGCGACGCCAAGCGCGGCGCTGCGGCTTTCAACCGGGCCTGTGCCCCCTGTCATGGCGATCACGGCGAAGGCACCGAGGGCGCCGGGGCGATCAACGATCTTGCGTTTCTGGAAATCACCAGCGACCAACTCCTGCGCCGGCTGATCATCACCGGCCGGCCGGATCTGGACATGCCCGACTATCGCAGCCCCGACGGTCGCGACGACGACTTTCAACCGCTGGACGAAAAAGACATCAACGACCTGGTCGCGCTGCTGGCTGCCTGGCGGCGCGGCGAAACGATTGAATCCGATTGACAGGACACGGCATGGAAACCCCGCACGACCTGGTGGCATCGGCTGCTGCCGCACCGCAGCTTCCTCCGCCGCGGCGTCGTTTTTTCGAACTGCTGACCTATCTCCTCGGCGCGATCGCCGCGGCGCTGGCCGGAATACCGCTGGTCGGCTATGTCGTCGCGCCGCGCAAAGGCCGGGTTAAATGGGTGTCGCTGGGACCGGTCGAGCAGTTTCCCACGGATCAGACACGGCTGGTGGAATTCGACAATCCCCTGCGGCAGCCGTGGGACGGCATCGTCGCGCACACCGGCGTGTATGTTCGTAACGAAGGCAAGGCCACCGATGTCGCGCACCGTTTCCTGGTGCTAGCCGTGAACTGTGCCCATCTGGGCTGTCCGGTCTCTTGGTTTCCCGAGTCGGGGCTATTCATGTGCCCCTGCCACGGCGGCGTGTACCATGCCGACGGCGAGCGCGCCAGCGGCCCGCCGCCGCGCGGCCTGTTTCACTGCGTGTGGCGCGTCACAGGCGGTAAGCTAGAAATCCAAGCCCCGCATTATCCGACGCTGCAAGACACGCTCGAGCAGCCGGCGTGACGGGGGAAATGCAGAATGATGAATGAGGAATGATGAATGAGGGCTCCGGAAACAAGGCGCGCTGGTTGAACTCGACGGTGCTGGGCGTGGCGCTGGCCAGCCTGGCGTCCGACGTTGGGCATGAGATGGCCACGACGGCCATGCCGGCGCTGCTGGCTTCGCTGGGCGCCAGTTCGGCGCTGCTGGGACTGATCGAAGGCCTGGCCGACGGCCTGTCGAGTTTCGCCAAGCTGTTCTCGGGCTTGTACACCGACCGGCTCCGGCGTCGCAAGCCGCTGGCCGTCGTCGGCTACGTGGTCACGGCCAGCGGCATGGCCAGCTTTGCGTTGGCGACGCAGTGGTGGCACGTGCTGCTGGGCCGCGTCGGCGGATGGATCGGCCGCGGCGCTCGCACGCCGGTGCGAAACGTGCTGCTGGCCGAAGCCACCGACCCCTCGACCTATGGCCGGGCTTACGGCTTCGAACGCTCGATGGACAGCGCCGGCGCGATCGTCGGCCCGCTGCTGGCCTGGGCGATTGTCGAGGCCGGCGGCGTGCGCTCGGTGTTTGCCTGGACGCTCGTGCCGGGCGTGCTGGCCGCGCTGTGCATTGCCCTGCTGGTGAAAGAACGGCCGCACGAGCCGCAACCTCACGCGCGGTTGTTGACGAGCATTAAAGGTCTGCCCGGCGAGTTCAAAGAATATCTGGTCGGCATCGGCCTGGCCGGCATCGGCGATTTTTCCAACACGCTGCTGATCCTGTGGGCCACGCAGGCCTGGACGCCGCGATTGGGACTGGCTGCGGCCGCCAGCCGCGCCATGCTGTTTTACGTCGGCTACAACGTGGTTTATACGATCACCTGCTACGTGGCCGGCATGCTCGCCGATCGCTGGCCCAAGCACTGGGTGCTGGCCATCGGCTACAGTTTTGCCGTGGTGCCGGCCGTGGCGTTGCTGGTGCCTGGCGATTCGGTGCTCAAGTTCGCCATCGTGTTCGGGTTTTCCGGTCTGTACATGGGCGTGTGGGAAACGCTGGAGAACACCACGGCCGCCACGATTCTCCCGCCGGAATTGCGCGGCGTCGGCTTTGGCGTGCTGGCCACGGTCAACGGCATCGGCGATTTTGTCTCGAGCAGCCTGGTCGGCTGCCTGTGGTTTGTCTCGCCCGCGGCCGCCATGGGGCTGGTGATCGTCACCTCGCTGGCCGGGGCCGCCGTGATTGCCCATACGGGCTCGCGCAGGAAATCGACGGACCGCAGTCCGCGGAATTGAGTTCTACCCGCTGCGCGAGTCGCGCGCAATAAAGCTTTGCTCACAGCCAGTCGCCAAAGACCAAGCCGAGAAAGGCTAGCGAGTAGAACAACAGCGCGAACCACGCGAACGGCACGTACCAAACTGCCAGCACGATTCGTAATAGCGGCTAAATCGGCAGCCGCGATATGGACACAACCCCGACGGCAACAGCAATTGCAAGTGCCCACCAGTCGCTTTCAGTCGTAAACCACCGGGCTGACCAGCGCGACAGCATGAGGTAGACCGAAACAATCACCAGCGGGCCAATTAGCATTCCGGCCATTGGCAGCCTCATTGAGCGTCTCATGGCGGCAATCCTAACCCGCCAGAAAGACATCGAACAGGCGGCCAAGCCTCCGGTCCCGCCTCGCCAGTCTCATTGAAATTCCCTTGCCAATGGCGGTCCGGTTGGGGGATAATAGCCCCCGCTGCCAGACCTGCCTGCCGATTGGCTCGCCACCCTGCCGGAGCCGAATGGATGTTTTGCCACGCTCGGCAATTACTTGTTGCAATCGCGCTGCTGTCTGCGGTTGCGCCCGCGGCTGCGGCACGGCGGATCGAATACAACCGCGATATCCGGCCGATCCTTTCGGACAAGTGCTTTCGCTGCCATGGCCCCGACGGAGCGCATCGGCAAGCCGATTTGCGGCTCGATCGCCGTGAAGATGCCGTACACGATACGGGCGCTTGCCGGCCGATCGCGCCGGGCAAGCCCGAGCAGAGCGAAGTCTATCGCCGCGTCACGGCCAGCGATGCCGACGAGCGCATGCCACCGGCCGATTCAGGCTCGGTGCTTTCGGCCCGCGAAATCGAGTTGCTGCGGCAGTGGATCGCCGCGGGGGCCGAGTATCAGCCACATTGGTCGCTGGTGGCCCCGCGAGCAGCGAGTCCGCCGCCAGCCAAGCAAACCACTTGGCCGCGCAACGAAATCGACCGCTTCGTTCTGGCCGAACTCGAAGAGCAGAGCCTGCATCCCTCGCCCGAGGCCGATCGGCCGACGCTCTTGCGTCGCGTGTCGCTCGACCTGACCGGCCTTCCGCCCACGCCGGCCGAGCTGGACCGCTTTCTGGCCGACACGTCGCCCGATGCTTACGAGCGGCAAGTCGATCGGCTGCTGGCTTCGCCCCGCTATGGCGAGCGGCTGGCACTCGACTGGCTCGACGCGGCCCGCTATGCGGATACCAACGGCTACTACACCGACCTGCCGCGGCAAGCCTGGCCCTGGCGCGATTGGGTGATCCGGGCTTTCAACGCCAACATGCCGCTCGATCGTTTTACGATCGAGCAGTTGGCCGGCGATCTACTGCCGAGCGCGACGACCGACCAGCGGGTGGCGACCGGCTTCAATCGCAATCATATGACGAACAACGAAAGCGGCATCATCGACGAGGAGTTCCGCCTCAACTACGTCGTCGATCGGGTCGATACGACCAGCAATGTCTGGCTGGGGCTGTCGATCGGCTGCGCCCGCTGTCACGACCACAAGTACGATCCGATCACGCAGCGCGAATATTACGAGCTGCTGGCGTATTTTAATAACGTGCCCGAGAAGGGGCTGGTAAAGGATCCGGTCAACCCGCCGCCGGTGCTGAGCTTGCCCGACGCCTCACAGCAGCGTGAGCTTGAACAAGCGAGTGCGCGGCGCCAGGCGTGCGAACAAAAGCTGAAGGTGCTCGAACCGGAACTGAAGAAGTCGCTCAGCCAGTGGGAAAAGTCCGCGCTGGCCGAGTTGCGGCCGGTGCCCGCCGCCGGGCAGCAAGCCCATCTGGCGTTGGATGGCGATCCGGAAGATCGCGGCCCGTTGAGCCAGAGCACGCGCCCGATTGGCAAGCTGGAATTTGTCCCCGGCGTGCGCGAGCGCGCAGCCAAGTTCGATGCCACGCAATATATCGAGCTGGACGACGTGCTGCCGCTGGACGCGTCAAAACCGTTTTCGCTGGCCTTGTGGATCAAGCCCGACGTGGCGCCGCAGGGCTGCGTGATCTCGAAGATGAGTTCGACGGCTGAAGCCCGCGGCTTCGAAATCATGTGGTACAAGAGCCGGCCGCGGGTCAACCTGGTCCACGAGTGGGGACGCAGCTCGATCTCGGTGGTTTCCAAACAGAGTTTCAACACCGGCAAATGGCGGCACCTGGCGATCAGCTACGACGGCAGCGGCCGCGCCTCGGGCGTCGCGTTGTATATCGACGGCCGCGTGCAGCCGATCGTCGTCGAGCGCGACAATCTGGCTGGTTCGATCGCCACCGACGAACCCTGGCGGCTGGCATGGAAAGGCAGCGGCGTGGGTTTCGAGGGCACGCTCGACGAGCTACGGCTTTTCGATCGCCCGCTAACGGCTGCTGAAGTCGAAGCCCTGTACTGGCGCGAGGCACTCGAAGGCGGTCTGCTGGTGCCGGCCAAGCAGCGCAGCCGCTTGCAAAACGAGCAATTGCGAGCCTTTTATATCCAACATCACGGTTCGGCCGAGTTGCAAAACCTTTCGCGACAACTCGTCGAACTACGCGAGCACGAAACCGAACTGCGAGGGCAAATCCTGTCCACGCCCGTGATGGAAGAAATGCCCCAGCCGCGGGCCACGCACGTGCTGGCGCGCGGCCAGTACGATCAGCCGGGCGAACAAGTCAATCCCGGCGTGCCCAAAGCCCTGGGCTCGCTGCCGGCCGATGCCCCGCGCAATCGCCTGGGACTGGCCCGTTGGCTCGTGGACCCTGCCAATCCGCTCACGGCCCGGGTGCTCGCCAACCGCTACTGGCAGCTTGTCTACGGCGAGGGGATCGTGCGCACGGCCAACGATTTCGGCCTGCAAGGCGAACTGCCGACACATCCGGAACTCCTGGATTGGCTGGCCGTGCGATTGGTCCGCTCGGGCTGGGACCTGAAAGGCCTGATCAAGCTGATGGTCACCAGCGCTACCTATCGCCAGGCATCAAAACTCTCGCCCGAGTTGCTCGAGCGTGATCCTGACAACCGGCTGCTGGCCCGTGGGCCGCGCTATCGACTTTCGCCGGAAGTGCTGCGCGATCAGGCGCTGGCCGCCGGCGGACTGCTCGTCGAGCGGATCGGCGGGCCGAGCGTCAAACCGTATCAGCCGGCCGGATTGTGGGAAGCCGTGAGCTACAACGGCGAGCAGTCGTACGAACAGGACCACGGACCCGCGCTCTATCGGCGGAGTATGTACACGTTTTGGAAGCGGCAGGCGCCGCCGCCGGCCATGCTGGCCTTCGACGCTCCCACGCGCGAGATCTGCACGGTGCGTCGGGCCAGGACCAACACGCCGCTGCAAGCGCTCGTGCTGCTGAACGACGTAACGTACGTGGAAGCGGCCCGTGGGCTCGGAGGCCGAATGCACAAGGCAGGGCCGGACGTGAACGGGCGAATCGCCTTTGGCTTCCGCGCCGTGACTGGCCGGCTGCCGCATGAGCGAGAAGTCGCGACGCTGGCAAAGTATTTCGACGAGCAGTTAGCTGCCTATCGCCGCCAGCCGGAAAAAGCCCGGGCATTGCTCCGTGCGGGCGAGGCCCCGACAGACAAATCGGCCGACCCCTGCGAGCTGGCCGCCTGGACCATGACGGCCGGCGTGCTCTTGAACTTGGACGAGACGGTGACGCAACATTGATTCGAGATCCAGCATGAACCCGCACGAGCAACTTTGCAGCGCGATCACGCGGCGGCATTTCTTCGGCCGGGCGGCCGGCGGAGTGGGTACGGCTGCGCTGGCGTCGCTGCTGGCCAATGGCACGGCGACGGCCGCTCCGGCCGTACCCGGCGGCACGCCACTAGTGGCTCGGGCCAAGCGGGTGATTTATCTCTTCATGCACGGTGGGCCGTCGCAGTTGGACCTGTTCGATCATAAGCCGCATCTGAGCAAACGGCACGGCGAGGATCTGCCGGCGTCGATCCGCGGAAGTCAGCGGCTGACGACGATGAGTTCGAATCAAAAGTCGCTGCCCGTGGCTCCCTCGCCATTCAAGTTCGCCCAGCATGGCCGCTCGGGCGCGTGGATCAGCGAGTTGCTGCCGCATATCGGCGGCGTGGCCGACGACTTGTGCATCATTCGCTCGGTACACACCGAGGCGATCAACCACGACCCGGCCGTGACGTTTTTGCAGACGGGGCATCAATTGCCCGGCCGGCCCAGCTTTGGAAGCTGGATCAGCTATGGCCTGGGAAGCGAGAACCAGGACCTGCCGACGTTTGTGGTGCTGACTTCGCGCGGCAGCGCGGCCTCGCCGGCCGATCCGCTGTACGCGCGGCTCTGGGGTTCCGCGTTTCTGCCGTCGAATCACCAGGGCGTGGCCTTTCGCTCCAGCGGCGATCCGGTGCTCTACCTTTCCGATCCCGACGGCGTCGATCGCGACGACCGCCGGCGGATGCTCACCACGCTGGGTCAGCTCAACCGGCAGCAATTTGCCGAGTCGCTCGATCCGGAAATCAATACGCGCATCGCCCAGTACGAAATGGCGTACCGAATGCAAACGTCGGTGCCCGAGCTGACCGATCTGGACAGCGAGCCGGCCGAGACGTTCGAACTGTACGGCCCCGACGCCCACACGCCCGGCACGTTTGCCGCTAATTGCTTGCTGGCCCGGCGGCTAGCCGAGCGCGGCGTGCGGTTCATCCAGCTTTATCATCGCGGTTGGGACCAGCACTACAATCTGCCGACGAACGTGCGGGCTCAATGCGGCGACGTCGACCAGCCGTGCGCCGCGCTGCTGGCCGATCTCAAGCGGCGCGGGCTGCTGGACGACACGCTGGTGGTGTGGGGCGGCGAGTTCGGTCGCACGACCTATTGCCAGGGCCATCTCACGGCCACGAATTTCGGCCGCGATCATCATCCGCGATGTTTCACGATGTGGCTGGCCGGCGGCGGCATCAAGCCCGGAATTACCTACGGCCAGACCGACGATTATTCGTACAACGTGATCGAAAACGGCGTGCACGTGCACGACTTGAACGCCACGATTCTGCGCACGCTGGGCGTCGATCACACCCGGCTGACGTTCAAGTTCCAGGGCCGCTACTATCGCCTCACCGACGTGCACGGCGAAGTGGTCAAGCCGATCCTGGTGTGAGGTCGCGTGGAATCAGCACGAGCCCGCATGCCCACGCGGCGTGGGCATGGCACCCATTGATTCACCGGCTTAGGAAACGAAACTGCTGCTGGCGCCGATCACGATGTTGAGTGTGCGGCTGAACGTTTTGCCGCTGGCGTCCCTTGCCGCGACCGTCACTTGATAGGTATCGGCGGCCAGGCTGGTTTTGGCCAGCAGTTGGGAGTGGTTCGTGCCACCGATGACGAAATCGGCCCTCTGGCCGCCGCCGGAAATCGAATAGGTAAACGTCTCGCCAAAGTCTGCGTCAACGGCTGCCAGGTTGACAACCGCCGAGTTGATGGCGACCGGAGCCATCAGGCCCGGCATGATCGTGGCGTTCAGCCCGGTGGGTCCGTCGTCGAACGCTTTGACGACAACAGTCGTCTTGCTGTCCGAGGCGCTCAGCGCGTTGCTCGCATCCAGGTTGCCGCTGTCGGTGACCGCGATGGTGAAGGTCGTGGTCACCGAGCTACCTGGCGCAACCTGGTGGCTGGTCGGCGTGAAGACCAGGTCTTGCAAGGCCGTGGTGACCGCCGTGGCGTTGCCGCCGGTGAGTGTGTATGTGCCGGCGGCATTCCCTGTTCCCGCGCTGAAGCTGACGCCCGCCGGGCCTGCGGCCAGCGACAGGGTGCCGTTTTCGGCATGGTTGAGCGTGATGGTCGCCGTCTCGCTCTGGCCCACGTCCGCGTCGGCAATCTTGACCGTCGACCGGAACGGATTGGTCGAGACGTTGTCGTTGATCCTGATGGCCGTGGTAGTTGTGCCGCCGATCGTCGGCGCGTCGTTGATGCTGGTGATCGCCACCGAAATACGCGAGGCGCTGGTGGTCAGGGCGCCTTGCGCCACCGTGAAGCCGATCGCTTCGTTCACGATCGTGCCCGGTGGCGTAAGATTCGGCTTGGGCGTGAAGGTGATATTCGCCAGGTCCGCGGCTAGCACGGCCATATTGCCGGACACCGTGTAAACGCCGGTGCCGTTTCCCGTCTGCCTGACGCCGCCGCCGGACAGTGTCCCCAGGCTGGCATTGCCAAGCGTAATGGTCAGCGTGTCGGTGATCCCGAAGTCGTGGTCGCTGATCGTGATGTTTCCGCTGGCCGGCGATAACGGCTTGATGGTGCCGTTGTCGTTCACCGCCAGGTTCGCGTTCCCTACCGACACCGTCGGCAGATCGTTAACCGTGGTGGCGATGACGGTGGTTTTGTTGGTGGTGACCGGCCTGGCTACGACGCCGTCACTCACGCCAACCGTGAACGTGGTACTCTCCGTTTTTCCGGGCGCCACCTCGTGACTGGTGGGCGTGAAGATCAGCTCGTCGAGCGCCAAGGTCACCTGCGCCGTGTTGCCGTGGAACGCGTACACCCCATTGGCGCCGCTGAAGGCGACGGCGCTGGCCAGTGTGGCATTGCCCAACGACAGGTTGCCGTTGGCCGCCCTGCTGAGCGTGACGGTCATGTTCTCGGTCTGGCTGGTGGCGCCGTTGGCCCCTGGGTCCGCGTCGGCCACCGTCATCTGGGCAAAGGGCATGATCTTGGTCTCGTCGCTCAAGGCTTGGTTGGCCAAGGCTCCGCTGAGGATGGGCGCGTCGTTGACGCTCGTGCTCACTACCTGCGTCGTGCCGTTGGTGATCGAGCTATTGGCGGTCCCGAGCCCGTCGTCCACCTTCACCGTGAACACGGTATCGGTCGGCTGGCCCACCGCCGCCAGGTTCTGCTTGGACGTGAAGACGACCCTCGCGAGCGCGACCGTCACCGCCGCGGCGTCGCCCGTAATCGTGTACGTGCCGGCTGCATTCCCGGTACCGGCGCTGAAGGTCGTGCCCGTGGGCACGCTGGCCAGCGACAGGCTGCCGTGGCTGGAGTCGCTGAGCGTCACGGTAACCGTCAGCGGCTGGTTGGCTACCACCTCGCCGATTCTCACCCTGCTGAAGGGAGCGATCGTCTTATCATCGTTGACGGTCAATGCGCCGTTGGCTCCGGTGAGCGTGGGCAACCGGTCGGCCAGGTCGATTGTCAGATCGATCGTGGCGCTGGCGTTGACATTCTTGCTGTCGGCAACGTGAACGCCCAGGCTGTAGTTCTGCGCTTTGGCATACGCCAACTCGCCGATGGCCGTGATCAGTAACCGTTCACAGCCCGGCGAGGAGTGAGGGCGTCGGTTGACCGGCGAAGTGGGCCTGCACGGCGGCGGTGAGGTATTCGAAGCTGTTGCGAGATTGCCGGTGGCAGGTTTCGACGACCGTTAGGATCGTCTCCACGAA
>DATATB010000070.1:0-7509 GCA_036268995.1 Pirellulales bacterium
GACGCGCCGCCAGCCCGGGAAGTGATTGTCCACCATTCGATCAACGGCGCGTTTGCCCTGCGCCGCGGCATGTGGAAGCTGGAGTTCTGCCCCGGCTCGGGCGGCTGGAGCAAGCCGCGGCCGGGATTGAACGACACGAGCAAAATGCCGCTGGTGCAGCTGTATGACCTCAAAAGCGACATTGGCGAGCAGACCAATCTGCAAGCCGAGCAGCCGAAGATCGTGGCCGAACTGACCGCGCTGATGGAGCAATACGTGACCCAAGGCCGCAGCACGCCGGGCGCACCGCAGCAGAACACCGTGGCCGTCGATTTCTGGAAAGCCGGCAAGGAGGACCACAAGCCGCTGCCGCCGCGGAAGGGGAAGGGTAAGACGGCGGCTAAGTGATGGCTGCTGAATGAGAGGGGCGATCGAGAGCAGAGTGAAGTCGAGCGTGATCCTACCCCTCACCCCCGGCCCGCTCGGCTGAGCTCGCCGCAAGCCCTCTCCCGCAAGGGGCGAGGGGAGGAAGAAGGACGCCCCAAGGGCGAGGCGAGCCGCCCTTGCTATGTGGTGATGCGCACTAGCCAGTCGGCCAGGCGGGGCGAGAGCTGCATGAGGGCGAAGAGGATGCGGGCGGTGGGGGGGAAGATCAGCTCGCCGCGCCGCTGTTCGCAAGCCTGCAAAATGGCGGCGGCGATCTTTTCCGGCCGCACGGCCCGGGTTTTAACTCCGGCTCCCGGTTTGAGCGCACTGGCCGGCACGCCGGCTACCGGCTCGGCTGCAGCGGGTCGGGCTAGATCGCGGGCAATGGGGCCGGGGCAGACCAGCAGCACGTGCAGGCCTTGCGGTCCCAGTTCGAGCCGCAATTGCTGCGTGTAGGCCGTAAGAGCGAATTTGCTGGCCGGGTAGGCGCCCATGTAGCGCGTGGCGGTCTTGCCGGCCAGCGAGCCGATGTTCACCAGGTGCCCGGCGGACGCCAACAAGTGCGGCGCGGCTGCCCGCGTCGTGCGGACCACGGCCAGCAGGTTCAGGTCCAGCAATTGTTGGAAATCGTCGGGCGTGGTGTCGAGCACCGCGCGACGGCCCGAACGGCCGGCATTGTTCACCAGCACGTCGAGCCGGCCGCAGCGCTCGAGCGTCTGCTCGAAAAGCCGCGCAACATCGTCGTCGCGCGTGATGTCGGCGGCGATTGCCAGCGCCTGGCCCCCTGCGGCGCGCAACTGCTCGGCCGCGCTCTCCAGCGGCCCGGCGCCGCGCGCCGCCAAGACCACCTGTGCGCCGGCGGCCGAGAACGCCCGGGCGATCTCCAGCCCCAGTCCACTCGAAGCGCCCGTGACCAACGCGACTTTGCCTTGCCAATAGCCCATCAGTTTTCTTAGCGGTTGGGGGAAATAATTTTATTTTTTGGTGGCAGCGGCCGACTTCGGGAGCGCGGTGAACGAGACGACTTGCCAGGACATATCGAGGGACGTGCCGAGGATGAAGCGTTCGTAGGCGCGCGGATATCCGGTCTCGGGATCAAAATCGGCACGCTCGATGACGCGCGCTTGCGGCGGCGCGCCGAATCCACGCTCGGGATTGGCGGCGCCGGCCAGCTCGATCTCGAGTGTGTCCAGCATGTTCGGTACGGTCCACGCGCTCCAGCTTGCGCGCCGCTTGGGCGTGACGCCGTCGCGGGTCATGGCCGTCGGCTGGTCGTCGTGAACTTCGATATGCACCACGCCAGGCTGCCGGCCGCCAATGCGCAAATCCATGGCATACGCACTAGGGCCATGTGCTTGCCACTGGCTGCGCGCCGCTTCCAGCCGCTGGGGCGTAAGCTCCGGCATCTGGCCGCCGGAGCGCAGGTACACGATCAGCATCAGCGGCACGAGCAGTCCCAATAGCGAGCCCAGCGCGAGACCCACGATGCGCGGTCCCAAGCGGCGGCGTCGAGCGCGCGGCGCGGCGGCCGATCGAGGCGAATGTTGGCCGTTGGCAGCACCCGAAGTGGAATTTGGAGTCGAGTTCAAGCAGGTTTATTCCGGTTATGACAGGCTGGTGCGCCGCGGCGCAAGGTTGCATGAGCTAACGTTTCATGATCGCGATTGCTGATGCCCTCCAGCATGCTGGCTTCTAGCAGCGCGACGAAGATTGCATGTTTTTAATTAGAATCTCATCGCACCGGCCCCCCGCTCGGTGTCTAGTGAAAGATGGTATTTGTGCTAGATTGTCGGCGCGATTGGCAGGCGGCGCAATTCCCTCCACCCCAGCGAGACGACCGCGTGACGACTGCTATCAGCCCCTCCAGTACTTCGACCGTCAAGAAAAACCAGCGGGCACGTACGAAGATTGTAGCCACCGTCGGCCCTGCTTGTCGCGATGAAGCGCAATTGGCCGCGCTCATCGAGGCCGGCGTCGACGTGTTCCGGTTGAACATGGCCCACGGCGAGTTGGCCCATCACGAAGAAGTGCTGGAGCGCATCCGGCGCATCAGCGACGAGATCAACAATCCCGTGGGCGTGCTGGTGGACCTGGCCGGCCCCAAGATCCGCTTGGGCGAGCTGACCGGCGGTCAGATCGATTGCCAACACGGCAGCGAGCTGACTTTCGTGCGGGGCGACCATGTAAGCGATGCCAGCGAGCTGGTGACCAACTATCCCGGCCTGATCGACGAGCTGCACGTCAACGACCGCGTGATGCTCGTCGACGGCACCGTGCGCTTGGACGTTTGCGAACGCGGCGCCGACTGGGTGCGCTGCCGGGTGACGCAACCGGGCCTGATTCGCAGCCGGCAAGGCGTGAACCTGCCGGGCGTGAAGATCGGCTTGCCGGCCATGAGCGAAGACGACCGCAAGCACGCGGTCTGGGCCGCAGCCAAAGGCGTCGATTTCGTCAGCCTGAGCTTTGTGCGTTCGCCCAAGGAGGTGAACGAGCTGAAATGGCTGCTGCGCTATCACGATTCGCACGCCAAGGTCATCGCCAAGATCGAAAAGCAAGAGGCCATCGACCAGCTCGATGAGATCGTGATCGCCGCCGACGGCGTGATGGTGGCCCGCGGCGACTTGGGCGTGGAAATCGACGTGGCCAGCATGCCGGTGGTGCAGAAGCAAATCGTCGCCGCTTGCAATCGCTACGACAAGCCGGTGATCATCGCCACGCAAATGCTCGACAGCATGCAGCACTCGCGGCAGCCGAGCCGGGCGGAGGTCACCGACGTGGCCAATGCCATTCTCGACGGCTGCGACGCCTGCATGCTCTCGGGCGAAACGGCCGTGGGCGAATATCCCCGGGCGGCAGTGGAAATGATGAACCGCATTGCCCTGGCCACCGAGCCGCTGATGCGCAATCGCCCCTCGATGCCGCCGCCGGTGATTTTGCCGGACGACTTGAAGCGGATCACGCAGGCCGTCGTGGTGGGCGCGGCGAACATTGCGCAGGAACTCGACGCGCGCCTGGCGGTGGTCGTCAGCCATAGCGGTGCCTCGGCGCTGGCCATGAGCAAGCGGCGCAACCTGGTGCCGATCGTGGGCGTCAGCGACAAAATCGAAACGCTGCGGCAAATGGCCCTGTATTGGAACGTCATTCCGCTGCCCGGTGCGCCCACGGTTGACAGCATTCAGTTGCTGCAATACGTCGAGGAGTGGGGGCAGCGCGAAGGCCTGCTGGCGCCCGGCAACTTCGTCGTGCTGGTGGCCGGCGTGGCACTGGCCTCGCGCGGGCACAACATGGTGCGCGTACACGAAATCGGCGCCGGCTGAAGAAGTGAAAAGTGAAAAGTGCCGGAACTTTGCCGCGGCATGCATGCCGCGTTCTTCGCGTTCCGCTCACTCCATTCGTGGCAGCACGATGTCGGCCAGCCAGAACTTGCGGAGCTGGCGAATGACTTCCAGAAACTTGTCGAAGTCGACCGGCTTGGTCATGTAGCTGTCGACGTTCAGCAGCTCGCTTTTGTGTTTGTCTTCCGGATCGTCCGAGGCGGTGAGTACGACCACCGGAATGTGCTTCAATTCCGGGTCCGCGCGGAGATCGTCGAGCACCTCGCGACCGTCTTTTTTCGGCAAGTGCAGATCCAGCAGGATCAGATCCGGCCGCGGCACGTGCGTGAACTGCCCTTCGCGGCGCAGGAAGCGAACGGCCTCGGCCCCGTCGCGCGTGAGCGTCAGACGATGCTTGACGCCGCTCTTTTGCAGCGCGGCAATCGTCAGACGTGCGTCGATCAATCCGTCTTCGACCAGGAGGATTTCCATCGGCCGGCCGATTGTTCCGCGACTCATGCTGAAATCCCCAAAGAATTCCACCAGTGTTCTTGATTGTTGTCGGCTGGTCAAGTCGCTGGCGTGCTGGCGTGGTCCGCACTTCCCCCGCAAGAGGCAAGAAACTGCTTCAGCAGCGGAGTAAGTTGTTGCACGTCCCGTTCCAATGCTTCGACACGCGGCGCCAGCGATTGAAAGTCCGTGGTTGCGGACTGCTGCTCGAGCTCGCCGGCGCGCGCCGCCGCCGCTTCGGCGCCAATGTAACGCAGCGATGCTCGTAGCGTATGGGCCGCACGGCGTAGCGTATTGGCGTCGCCGCTGGCCGCCGAGCTGCGAATCTCGCCTGCCAGTTTGGGACCTTCGACTAGAAACAAGCCAATCATTTCAGCCAGCAAATGTTGGTCGCCGCCGGCCGTGGCCAATGCGGTCTGCCAGTCGATCGGGCCGGCTGAATCTGTATTAGAATGCGACGGCACGTCCCATTTTGGTACAGCGGAACTGAACAGACCTTCGATCATGGCAAACAGTTCCTGGCTGCGGATCGGCTTCGAGATGTAATGATCCATGCCCGCCGCCAGGCAGCGTTCGCGGTCGCCCTTCATCGCGTGCGCGGTCATGGCCACGATCGGCGTATGCCGGCCGGTGGCGGATTCCAGCTTGCGGATTTCGGCCGTGGCGGCGAAACCGTCCATTTCGGGCATTTGCACGTCCATCAAAATCAGGTCGAACCGATTGGCCGTGGCTGCCGCAACCGCCTCGCGGCCATTGATGGCGATCGTGATCTGGTGCCCCCGCTTTTCCAGCAAGCCGACGGCCATGCGCTGGTTGACCAGGCTGTCTTCGGCCAGCAGGATTCGTAGCGGCCGCATGCCGCTACGGACTGTCGGCGCCTTGGCCTGGCCATCGCCAACGTGGCCGCAACACGCGGCAATGGCCTCGTGCAGCTCGGATTGTTTCACCGGCTTGAGCAGCATCGCCGCGACGCCCAGATCGGCGCCGCGCTGCGCGTCCTCGGGCCGGCGGCCGGACGAGAGCACGATCACCGGCAAGCGCGACCAGGCCGGCACGTGCCGCACGCTCTCGATCAGCATGAAGCCGTCAGTATCCGGCATGTTGACGTCGGTCACCAGCAGGGTGTAAGAGCTGTCGACCCGGTCGGCATGTTCCAGCTCGTCCAAGGCCTCGGGAGCCGAAGCCACCGAGTGAGCCTGGATGCCCCAGCCGGAGAACATCTCTTCCAGGATCAGGCGATTGGTCGCATTGTCGTCGACTATCAAGACCTGCAACTTGGTTTCGGCCTTGGCGGTCGCGGTGGCCGCGGCAAACGTCTTGCTGGGGGTCGCCAGACGAAACGCCGTGACGAATTGAAACGTGCTGCCACGGCCGGGCCGGCTCTCGACCTCGATCTTGCCGCCCATGGCTTCGACCAGTTTCGAGCAAATGGCCAAACCCAGCCCCGTGCCGCCATAACGGCGCGTGGTCGAGCTGTCGGCCTGCTCGAAGGGATCGAAGATGGCTTTGATCTTGTCGGGCTGGATGCCGATGCCCGTATCGCGGACGGCGAAACGCAGCAGCACGTCGTCGTCGCGCCAGCCGGCCCCTTGCACCTCGACCACCACTTCGCCGTGCTCGGTGAACTTCAGCGCGTTACCGACCAGGTTGGTGAGCACCTGCCGCAGCCGGCCGGCATCGCCAATCAAGTCGTCGGGCACGTCGTGGGCGACGCGAAACGCCAGCTCGAGGCCGGGCTTGTTGGCCTTGAGCGACAGCGATTTCATGGTATCGCCCAACCGCTCGCGCAGCTCGAACGGATGCGATTCCAGGTGCAGATAGCCAGCCTCGATCTTGGAGAAGTCGAGGATGTCGTTGATCAATTCCAGCAGCGAGTCGGCCGAATCGCGCGCCATCGACAAATAGCTCCGCTGTTCGGCCGACAGCGGGGTGTCGAGCACCAACTCGGTCATGCCGATGATGCCGTTCATGGGCGTGCGGATTTCGTGGCTCATGTTGGCCAGGAACGAGCTTTTGGCGCGGTTGGCGTCTTCGGCGTGTTCCTTGGCCCGCTGCAACTCGGCATCAGTGCGATTGAGCGAGGCGGCCATTTCCCAGACCAGTACGGTCATCACCACGACCGTGGCCACGACCAGCAGCGTGCCGCTGAAGATCGGGTCGTACAGCCCCCATCGCTGCCCGACCAGCCGCAGCCATCCCAACACCAGCGGCACGCCGACGGCCGCGGGCAGCAGCCGCCGCGCCATGCGTCCGCCGGCTGACCGCGACACGAGCACGGCCATCGGAGACACGTCGGCTCGCACGCACAAGCCGCCGGCCGAAATGATCGCAAAGGCCAGGGCCGTGTTCAGGGCCATCGGAATAAAGGACCCGATGCCGTAGAACGCCACGTTCTGATACGCATAGCCCAGCACAGCCACCGTCGCGACGAACAAGGCCAGCAGCCAGAAAATCTGGGCGACCATCGCGGCCCGGCGCCGTCCGTCAGCCGACAGCAACAGGCCGGCGCCGCACAAGATGAACCCCAGCGCCGTATTGGGCGCCATCTGGTTGCCGGCCAGAGATGCCCGAAACAAGACTTTGTCGATCCCCTGCTGCCAGCCCAAAATCGCGCCGGCTTCGCACGCCAGGCCCGCGACAAGCACCAGTCCCGCGCACGTTCGCACCCACAACAGTTGCTTGGCGGCCAGTCCCGACGAACTGGGTGCGGGCCCCGGCGGAGACACGGCGAGCCCCGATTGCGACACGGCGAGCCCCGAACGTAAGTGAGGGGAGTCCCGCTCGGGCCGGGCCAGCAGCCTCAGCGCGATTCCCGACAATATGAAGGCAATCGCGGTGGCCGGGTTCATGGCCACCAGCCCTGGCACGATGCTCTTGAGCAGCCCCCAACCGGCGACCCAGCCGATCAACACCAGGCATCCGCCGCAGGCCACGACCAGGCCGGCAACTTGCGAGAACGACCGGAGGCTGGCCAGGCGGCGCGGGTCGGAGCGGTCAGTCATGGATGAGCCGGACTAAGGCCAAGAATAGAAATGCCATCCAGATTTATTTTATTCCGCCGGCACAGAAAAAGCGTCGTGTTTTCGCCCTTGGCCTGGCCCGGACTTTGGTAGGGAGGGCTTTTGTAGGGAGGGCAAGGCCACTGCTGTGAACAAGCTAGCGAGTGGCTAATTGGTTTTCTAGCATGGGTTAGGGCAGCACATGCTTGGGAATCGATGAAGTATGAACGATTTTGAGCGGGAAGTTTTGGCACGTTTGCCGTTGGCCGAGGCCGTATGCG
>DATATB010000071.1:0-11540 GCA_036268995.1 Pirellulales bacterium
TTCTGCGGCACCGGCTTGGCGTGCGGATGCTCGCTGCTGGGTGGCAGCGAGGAATTGCGGGGCGTCTTGTTCAAACGGGCTTCGAGTTCGGCAATCCGGCGTTCGTAATAGTCGATGACGGCGCGCAACAAAGCTTGAAAATCCGGCGGCAAGGCGGCCAGTTGTTCAGGCGTAATCGGCGGCTCTTGGGACGTCATGCCCTTAGACTAACCCAAGCATACCCTTGCTAGCGAAGAGCAGTTTTTTGTTCCGACCCGTGAACGGTTACGCCAGCAAGAAATGGGTGCGCAACCAAAGCAAATGGAAGAGCCCGTATTACTGGGGCGCCTTGGTGCTCATCGGACCAAATTGATCGACCCATAATCAATACGGCGACTTCGTGAAGTCGATGATTGGATCTTCGGGGATCGGGCGAACGGTGCCGGCAGCCGGCCGTGGGGCTGTCTGACTGATATGGGATTTCTCTGCATGGTAGGCGAAGTCCCACCGCGGCTACCGCGAGCGCCGTGACGTGAATGTCTTGGCACCGTTCTTGCTTTCCGATTTCGCCAGCGAGATAAAGGATTGCGGGGAGTGCCCAAGCCAATGCGCTACCAACCGATCGAGAACCACGGCATCGTCGGGAACATGCACAGCGCCGCCCTGGTCGGCCTGGACGGTTCGGTCGATTGGCTCTGCCTGCCGCGCTTCGACTCGCCCAGCGTGTTCGGGGCCATCCTCGATGCCGAAAAAGGAGGGCGCTTTCGGATTGCCCCGGCCGCAGCCGGAGCGCTGCGCCAGAAGCAATACTACTGGCCGGACACCAACGTCCTGGTGACCCGCTTCCTGCATCCCGACGGGATCGCCGAGATCGACGACTACATGCCGGTCGGGCCCGGGGCCGAGCCGGACGCTCAACTCGTGCGCCGGGTGCGGGTGGTCCGCGGCCAGTTGCCACTGGAGGTAGAGTGCCGGCCGGCGTTCGACTACGCGCGGGCGCGGCACGCCATCACGGTGAACGCGCACGGTGCCCGCTTCGATGCTCCGGACCTGTCTCTGGGGTTGGCGGCTTCGGTCCCCCTCCGGCCCGACAACGGCGGGGCGGTAGGCGCGTTCACTCTGGGCGAGGGCCAGAGCGCCACGTTCGTCCTGCGGACGATCGCCGCGGACACTCCTCCCGGCCGCTGTCCCGGGACGGAGGAAGCCGAGGACTGGTTCCGCGAGACAGTCGCTTACTGGCAGCGGTGGGCGGCCCGCTGCACCTACCGGGGCCGGTGGCGCGAGGTGGTTCTGCGCTCGGCCCTGGCGTTGAAGTTGCTCACCTATCAACCAACCGGGGCCATCGTCGCCGCCCCGACCACGAGCCTGCCGGAAGGGATCGGCGGGGTGCGCAACTGGGACTATCGCTATACCTGGATTCGCGATGCCGCCTTCACGGTGTACGCGTTCCTGCGGGTCGGCTTCACCGAGGAGGCGGCCCGGTTCCGCGACTGGCTGACCGCCCGCTGGAAGGAGCGCGAATCGCACTGCGCCGGGCCGCTCCAGCTCATGTACGCCGTGGACGGCCGCTCCGACCTGACCGAGCAGGAGCTGACGCACCTGGACGGCTACGCGGGGTCGAGGCCGGTTCGGGTCGGCAATGCCGCCCACGGGCAGTTGCAGTTGGACATCTACGGCGAGCTGATGGACGCGGCCTATCTGTCCAACAAGTACGGCACCCCGATCGGCTACGACTCGTGGCGGCATCTCAGCGACCTGGTCGATTGGGTGGCTAACAACTGGGGCCGGGAAGACGAGGGCGTCTGGGAGGTGCGCGGCGGGCGACGGCACTTTGTCTACTCGAAGTTCATGTGCTGGGTGGCGCTCGACCGGGGGCTGCGGCTGGCGGACAAGCGATCCTTTCCGGCCGACCGGGCCGGCTGGCTGCAGGCGCGCGACGCGGTCTACAAGGAGGTGATGGCACGCGGCTGGAGCGAGACGCGCGGGTCGTTCGTGCAGTCCTACGGCTCCGACGCCCTGGACGCCTCGGCCTTGCTCATGCCGCTGACCTTCTTCATGGCCCCCAACGACCCACGCATGCTGGCCACGGTGGACGCGATTCGCTCGCCGGCCACCCGCGGCGGTCTGGCCGCGGACGGGCTGGTCTACCGCTATGACCCGAAGGCCGCACCGGACGGGCTGCCGGGCGAGGAGGGGACCTTCAACATGTGCAGCTTCTGGCTGGTGGAGGCGCTGACCCGGGCCGGGCGGACCGACCCGGCCCGCCTGGCCGAGGCCCGCCTGTTGTTCGAGCAGATGCTGGGTTACGGCAACCACCTTGGCCTGTACTCCGAACAGACCGGGCCGAGCGGCGAGGCCTTGGGCAATTTCCCACAGGCCTTCACGCACCTGGCCCTGATCAGCGCCGCCTTCAACCTCGATCGCGCCCTCGCCGGCCGGACCGACTGATGCCGCCGAACGCGTAGGACAATTTCAGATTTCGAGCGCGCTAATAGCGTCGGCATCAGACCGTGACCACGATCTTGCCGATCTGCTGGTTCGATTCCAGGTAGCGGTGGGCCTCGACGATTTGTTCGAGCGGAAACGTCTTTGCCACCAGCGGCTTGAAACTTCCCTCGGCCAGTCCGTCGTTCACGAATTTCTTCGCACGTTCCAGACGCTCCGGGACGCCGGTGATCTCCATCATCACGTACCCGCGAACGGTGAGCGACTTGCCTAGCACGTCGAACAGGGGAAGCGGCGTCGGCTCCGGGCTCAACGCACCGTAGAGGAAAAGCATTCCCAGCCGGGCCGTCGCCTGTGCGAGTTTGGCAAAGGTCGGACCGCCGACCGGATCGAATACCATGTTCGCGCCTTTGCCGCCCGTGATCCCGAGGACCTCCTTTACCAGGTCCTGCTCATCGGTGACGACGACGTGAGCCGCGCCCGCGTCGAGCAGCGCTTGTCGCTTGGATTTGCCGCGTGTCAGCGCGACAGGAACCGCCCCGACTCGGTTAGCAATCTGGACGGCGGCCAGGCCGACGCTGCTCGACGCCGCGGGAATCAGGAGCGTGTCGCCCTTGGTCAGCTTGCCGATGTCGACGAGCGCCCCGTAGGCCGTGACGTACTGCATCCAGACGGCCGCTGCCTCGACCCACGAGAGCGAGGCGGGATGATGTGCGACGGCATGGGCTGGAACATTTGCGAGCTCGCCGTATAACCCGTAGTCGTTCAGCGAGAAGCTCGGGATCGTGCTGACGGCTTCGCCGATCTTGAAACCTTGGACGCCTGGCCCGACGGCGGCGACGGTGCCCGCCGCTTCATATCCTAGGCGAGCCGGAAGCTTGGGCTCTTCGAGGTATTGGCCGCGGCGGAACATCGCTTCTGCGCGGTTCAGCCCCAGTGCCTTGATGCGGATTTGGACCTCACCCTTGACGGGCGGCGGAACTTCAAGCTCTTCCACCTGGAGGACCTCGGGGCCGCCAACCTGATGAAATCGAATGACGCGCGCCATATCAATCTCCTTCCAGCGGTGAAGTGAGCGAGATGGGGACGAACTTCACCGTATTCTATCGGAGTCTGCGATAAACCGCGCATCAGGCCGAAGCCGAGGCCGCTATCGCATGTCCCCCGCTAGTGGCATTGCGAATCAGAGCCGCTCGCATTGCCCGACAGCGGCGGTTTTTTTCATGCGCTGCGAGCATGACAAACCTAATAATTCCCCCCACCCGGCGCTGTCGATAAGCTGGGCGGGGCGTTTTTTTGCACGGCCAGAATTTACCCATTCCGCGCTGCCACCCATCGTCCGTTGCCAATGAAGCCAACACAAATCATCGCCGGTAGACAGTACCTCGCATGCCTCCCCGACCAGCGGCCGTCGCTGGTCATCGCGCTCGAGCCCTCCCGGTCGGTCCTTGACCATTGGGCCTGTCGCGATTTCGATGGCCAACGCCGCCTCATTTCCGCCGCCGCGCTCACGGCCCCGGAACAGCAACGACTTGCAGCTTAGCTGCTATTTTCTAGCGTTCCGCTGGGCGCCAGCTAGAATAAGGCCGCTATCGGTCCGCTGGATTGAAACCTCTGGAGATGCTGCCATGGTTGGCGAAATACCGCCTGGGCAGCGAGAGGAATCGCTGCCAAACGTCGTGTACACCGAACTGCGGAAGTTCGAGGCGTTGCTGCTGTCGCGCAAGCATCTCGATCGCGATACGCGTTTCGGAGAACATCCTGCCGTAGTGGATCGGGTCAGCCAAACCCGCTACGTGCTCCGCGATCCGCGCTGCTAGTCGTATCCAAAAAGCGCTGCGTTTGCGGCTGCGCTGGCTGCTTGGGGCAGCGCGTAGTACCAGGAGTCCGTCTGCTTCCAGTGCCAAGCGGAGCCGTGGCCTTGTCGTCGTTTTTTTGCGTGGTCTTCCCCGGAGTTTTCAGCTAGCCGAAAGTTGACCGAAGCGCGGCCAGAGCCGATATTGCGCTGACGCGTATTTCGCCGGCTTGTTCGAATCTGCGAGGTCTCGATGCTTCCGCATAGCCGCTGCTCAGCAGCGCCAGCTCCCCAAAATCTTCCAGGCGATTTACTACATCGAATAGCGACACTAATCATTGCCTCCGCTGCGCCGCTGCTGTCACTATCGGTCGATCATGCGGCGTATTCTGCTGAAACGGCGCGTAGACCCAACGTTGTAATCATACTTAGCGATGACCAGGCGTATTCCGATTTGGGCTGCTTCGGCGCATCGGACGTCAAGACGCCGCGGATCGACCGACTGGCTGCCGAAGGCGTGCGGATGACCGAGTTCTACGTCGCCTGGCCGGCCTGCACGCCTTCGCGCGGCAGCATTCTCACCGGCCGATACCCGCAGCGAAACGGCCTGTACGATATGATCCGCAACGACGTGGTCGACTACGGCCATCGCATGACAGAAGCCGAATACGCAATCAGCCCCGAGATGACCCTGGGGCTCGACCAGCGCGAGGTTGTGCTCGCACAGCCGCTAAAACAAGCCGGCTATCGCTGCGGAGCCATCGGCAAATGGGACAGCGGGCGGGCCAAACGCTTTCTGCCGCTGGCACGTGGGTTCGACTTTTTCTATGGCTTTGCCAACACGGGCATCGACTATTGGACGCACGAGCGCTATGGCATCCCCTCGATGTTTCGCGGCAACGAGCGGATCAAAGACGAGGGCTATGCCACCGACCTGTTCTGCCGCGAAGCACTGAGCTTCATCCAATCGGCCGGCCGGCAGCCGTTTTTTCTTTACCTGGCCTTCAACGCGCCGCATGGGGCGTCGAACTTGGACAAGGAGCAAAAAGTCGCGCAGGCCCCGGACGAGTCGCTGACCCAGTACGCAAACATCGCCTCGCGCGGCCGCCGCTACAAGTGTGCGTGCATTTCGCGAATGGACGAGGCCATCGGCCGGATTCTCGACCGGCTGGAGGCGGAGCACCTGGCCGATAACACGCTGGTGATCTTCTGCTCTGACAATGGCGGAGGCGGACGCGGGCGGACCGCGCCGCTGCACGGCAAGAAGAATCAACTCTTCGACGGCGGGCTGCGCGTACCGTTTATCGCGCGCTGGCCCGGCAAGATTCCCGCCGGCACGACTCGCGGCGAGTTCGTCACGGCCCTGGAACTCTTTCCGACTTTGCTGGCCGCAACAGGCACGCCGGCCCCGACCGGCGTCGTGCTCGACGGCTTCGACATGCTGCCGGTTCTCGCAGGCAAACAGCCGACGCCGCGCAAAGAAATGTTCTGGCAATCGCGCGATGGCAAGGCCGCCCGCTTCGGCTCGTGGAAATGGGTCGACTCGCAGGCCGGCAAGGGCTTGTTCAATCTGGCCGAAGACGAAGGCGAGCAGCACGATCGGTCTTCCGAGCAGCCGGCAAAGCTGGCGGATTTGCAAAACCGTTTTGCAAACTGGCGGCGCGCCATGGACGCCTCCGAACCGCGTGGGCCGTTTCGCGATTACTAGGCACGCGGCTTGCAGGGTGCCCCGACCATGCCGCATCTTGCGCCTCATCAAAGCGTGCCCTATCTACCGATCAAGCGACATGGCGTGATCGGTGATCGGCAAACGGCCGCGCTGGTGGCTGCCGACGGTACCGTGGATTGGCTCTGCCTGCCGGACTACGCCGGGCCCGTCTTTTTTGGTTCGCTGCTGGATGCACGCCAGGGCGGGCATTGGAAGCTGGGGCCTGGGGCGCCGATCTTGGGCCGCCAGGAGTATCTCGAGGAGACGATGCTCTTGAGCACCGTCTGGCAGGCCAACGGCTGGCAATTGGAATTGATCGATTGCATGCCGCTGCACGGCACCTTGCAGCCGCCGAGCATGCCGACGCTCGTTCGCCGGCTGCGCTGTACGCGCGGCCGCGCGCCGTGGTGCATGGTGCTCGAAGCAGCGGTGGATTTTGCACCGCTGTGGGCCATCACGCTGGCCGCGGACAGGGTTTCGCTACCGGCCACCAGCGGCGCGCTGGTGCTCTGGGCCAGCAGCCCGATCGAAGCGCAGGGCCCCAGCGTGCGGGCCTCCGGCGAGTTGAACGCGGGCGAGGAAGTCTGGTGCGTGCTGGCGCCCGATGATTCAGGCCCTTGGTCCGTCGAGCGGGCGCAGATGGTGCTGGGCGGGGCGCAGGATGCCTGGCGGCGCTGGTCGGACAAGCTTGAATATCGCGGACCCTTTGCCCAATGCGTGCGGCACTCGGCCCGGTTGGTGCATCTGTTGAGTTACGCGCCGGCCGGTTCGCTGGTCGCCGCGCCCACGGCGTCGCTGCCCGAGCGAATCGGCGCCGATTGGAACGCGGACTACCGCTTCGCCTGGGTGCGCGATGCCTCGCTTTCGTCGGCCGTGCTGCCGATGCTGGGCAACGTGAGCGACTGCGAGCATTATCTCCAGTGGCTGGTCGGGCGGGAACGCGCGTTCGGCACTCCGCTGCAACCGCTCTATGGCATCCACGGCGAGCGCGAACTCCAGCAACACGATCGCAAAGATCTGTACGGCTATCGGGGCTCGCGGCCCGTGCGATTCAACAATCACGCCTTTCGCCAACAACAGCACGACGCCTACGGCTTTCTGGCCGAGTGCCTGGACATCTATCTCGAGCATGGTGGCCCGTGGCGGCCCGAGTTTTGGGAGCTGCTCGCACGTTCGGCCGACTTTATCGCCGATCATTGGCAAGAGTCCGGCAATAGCATTTGGGAATTGCCCGTCGAGCAGCATTATCTCAGCGGCAAAGTCATGAGTTGGACCATGCTCGATCGGGCGATCGCCATCGGCGAGAAACTGCGCAAGGACGGGCGCCTTGATCGCTGGAAGACCGAGCGCGAGCGCGTGCGAGCCGACGTGCTCGCGCGCGGCTGGAGCGAATTGCACGCGAGCTTCAGGCAGCGCTACGAAGGCGACAACCTGGACGCCGCGGCCCTGCTGGTGCCGCTCTCGGGCCTCTTGCCGGCTGGTGACCCGCGTTCGCTCTCGACCGTGGATGGCGTGGCCCGCGAATTGACCATCGACGGCTGCGTGTATCGCTTCGATCCGCCCGAAACCCCTGGCATGCCGGCGATCGAAATGGGCGAATATGAGGGCGCGTTTCTGCCTTGCACCTTCTGGCTCGCTCGGGCCTATGCCCAGCAAAATCGTGTCAGTGAAGCCGAGACAATCCTCGCGCGGGCCGAAGAGCGGGCCGGGCCGCTGAGGCTGTTTGCCGAAGGTGTCGATCCCCGCAGCGGTGCTTATCTGGGCAACACGCCGCTGCTCTTTTCGCACGTCGAATTCGTGCGCGCCGCGCTGGAGCTAGGCCGCGCGACGGGAACTGTCCGAGTCGGATGAACCGCGATCATCAGCGAGTCGGCGAGGTTCAGAATGCTCACGAATTCCGCTACAGCGCGGTGTGCGACGGCGGACCGAGCGGCGGCCGGGCGCCGGGGGTCAGAATGCTTTCGAGAATGATGATCTTTTGCCAGATGTTGCGCGACAGGCCGTTGGTGAGATTCGCCAACTGGTCGACCGCCTCCAGGGCGACGCGGTCGCGCAGGTTCTGGGCGTACAAGGCCCCCAGCTTGCTAATCAGCGAGAGCAGCTCGCTGCAATAGTCCAGATAGCGGCCCAGCTCAAAGGCCGTCAGCGCGGGCTTGGGCGATGACTCGGTGGCCGGGCCGCGGCCGGTTACCCGCTCCGGATCCTTCGTGAGCTGATGCATGTCCACGATATGGGCCAAGGCCCGAAGCTCGTGGATGGCCGCCAGTGCGCGGTCGCGCTTGAGCCGCACTTCGAGCGTGACCAGAAAGGCGATCACCGCGCCGATCACCACCAGGCTGGCCAAGACGGAATCCATGAGCTGCACAAAATTTTCGAGGTGCAGCAGTTCGCCGCCCAATTGCAGCCGGGCCGCCGGCACGACGACGAGCGCCACAATCGCCACCAGCAGCAGCGCGATGACCAGCCGCAGTCCCCAGGCCGGCCGGCGAATCTGTTCGGCCCGCAGGCAAGCTTCGCGAGCTACCTGGTGCAACTCCGTGGCCACGGCCGCCAGGCTGGAGTGTGGAAAGCGTTCTTCGATCCGCCGGGCCAGCAGCGCGATCGTATCGACGATCTTGTCCGGCTGAAGTGTGCGATACGAAGTTTTCACGCCTCGCCGACCTTTACTGGCTATTGCCAGACACGGGACCCGCGTCCTTGCGCGGAATCAGCCCTTGCGCCGCGAGCCAAGCGAGCGATTTTTCCTGCCAGGCCGTCCACATCGGTCCGCTGTAGTGATTGAGGCCGTGCCCACCCTCGGGCAATTCCAGGTATTCGGCCGGCACGCCGTGCGCCTTGAGCGCCGCATAAAACAGCCGGCTGTTGTCCGGCGGAACGGGCTTGTCGTTGACGGCGTGGGCCAGAAAGGTCGGCGGCGTGCGGTTGCTGACCTGCTTCTCGTTGGAGAACAGCTCGACCAGTTTTTCGTCGGGCATCGGCCCCAGCAGATTCTTCTTCGAGCCGCCATGCGTGGCCGCGCCCATCGTGATGACGGGATACACGAGCACGGCGAAGTCGGGCCGGGAACTGAGCCGCTCGATCGGGTCGGCAGACTTGGGATCGCCCGCATCGAAATGTGTGGCCGCCGTCGAGGCCAGATGACCGCCGGCCGAAAATCCGATGATCCCGATGCGGGCCGGATCGATGCCCCACTTTTCGGCGTTGGCCCGCACGGTGCGAATCGCCCGCTGGGCGTCGATGAGCGGCACAAACGGCCTGCCGGAGGGCAATCGATATTCGAGCACGACCCCGGCAATGCCGTGTTTCACGAGCCAGGCGGCAATGCCGTGCCCTTCGGCTCCCACGACCAGCCCGCCATAGCCGCCGCCCGGGCAGATGACCATTGCCGCACCGTTGGCCTGCCCTGGATCGGATCGATAAACGGTGATCGTGCTCTTGGCCGGTTCTGATTTACCGTCGCCCGTCGGCGCAGCGGCGGGCCACAAAGCGATTTTTTCCGCTGCCGGTTCTTGCGCGCTCACAGAACCTGCGGCATAGGCAACGATAACAGCAGCAAGTAATGATTTGGCAGCAAGCGAAAATCGCTTCATCGAAGACTCCGTAGAGCGCATCTTGAAAATGTCTCCAGGCAGGTGTTCACGCCCGATGGGCCGAGTATACATCAGTGGTTGCTTGCCAGGTGTGGCCGGCTAAGCAAAAATGTTGACTTTGATCGGCGCCACGGACTCGCTGTCCGCAGTCGAACGAAGCCCGAGGAATCTTGCCAAATGGCTGAAAAAGAAGCCTCCGCCGCTGTATCTGAATCGGACGCTCCGGCCGAAGCGGCGCCGCCCAAGAAAAAACCGTCGGGCACGAAGCCCAAGCGGCTGCCGCCTTATGCGGTGGTCGTGCTGAACGACAATTTGCACACGTTCGATTACGTGATCGAAACGTTTATGAAGGTCTTCGGCTACCAAAAGGAACGCTGCTTCCAATTGGCCCGGCAGATCCATTTGAACGGCCGCGGAATTGTCTGGACCGGGCCCAAGGAAGTGGCCGAGCTGAAGCGCGATCAGATTCTGGGAGCCGGCCCCGACTTCTACGCCCTGAAAAAAGTCGAAGGGCCGCTGGGCGTGCTGATCGAGCCGATGCCGGAATGATGGGGAAAGTATGAAGGATGAATGCGGAATGATGAATGGAAACAGCGGATTCCCGTCATCTCCCCGATTCATCATTCATCATTCATCCTTCCGCATTTCCCCCTAGTGCACGAAGCGGAACGTGCCGCCGGTAGCCTGCGAGAGGGCCTTCATCACCGGCTCGCCCACGCGGCTCACCAGCGCGATGGTGTGGATCGGAATCGGATTGCCGCTGCGCAACTGCGATACGACGTAGACCACTTCGGGGTCGAATTGGCCGTCGGACAGCAAGAAAATGGCGTCGGGCTCCAGACGCAGGGCCATCATCAGCGCGGTCATCGGAAACGTATCGCCGTCGGGATGGATCGTGTTGACCCAGCGCATGGTGTCGTGCGTATTCTTGGCCGTGGCGTTCACCAGGCCGGGGCCGGGCAGCGGAATGGCGTCGTTGTTGAAGAAGATGACGAAGAACTGCTGGGACGTAGTCAGCTCCTCGAGCGTCTTTTTGAGGGCGTACTTGGCGCGGCGAAAGCGGCCGCCTTCGCTCATGCTGCCGGAAATGTCGAGCACGAAGACGAAATTCTGTCCACCGGCCGTGGTGCCGAAAAAGCTGGCACTCGGCCCATGCTCGGACGTACCGATCTCGCGAAGCTGCGAGTCGGTCGCCCCGGCCAGCCCGAAGCCCGTCTGCCGGCCGCCGCCGATATCCGTCAGGGCGATGCCCACTCCGGCCGGCAGCCCGATGCCGACACCGCCGCCGAATCCTCCGCCTGCACCGTGTACCAGGCCGCTTGAGTGGACGGCGTCCAGCGACGCCGCCGAGCGCTGGGCCTCGAGCCACGGCTGGAATTGCGCCTGCCGAATCGGTGCACGGAATTCCGCATCGAGGCCGGGCGGAGTGCTGGTTGGATGACCCGCTTCGAGGACTAGCATGCCCAAGCCGACCAGGCCCGCCGCGTGTACGACGACCGAAATGCCGTACGCGGCCAGCGGTCGGCGCCAGGCGAAAAGAATGGCCAGCCAGGGGCGAATGAACGGCATGGCACGCCGGCTGTCACAAGGAACAGGGTCAAGGGGAACGCAGTTTTGTTTATCCACCCCTCATTACACGGCCCAACAACCAAAGAATCAAGCGAATTGAAGGTCCGCGCCGCACGCATCACAGGCCGCAGCAGCCTTTAAGCCGGCTTCTCGGCGCCCACAGGCGGGCAATTAATGTCTACCGGCGGACAACCAATGTCATGCCTTCCCCCCTGGGCGGCATCGCGGGCCCGCTCAGCCAGGGCACGATAGTTCTCCTGCAACTTCTTGATTTCGTCATCGGTGAGATCGTCCAAGTTCAAAAGCACGTTGTGTGCGCCCTGCGAAATGCGAATCAACTCGTCGAGCTTGATCTGGATCGCGGCCGTGTCTCGATTTTGCGTGTTCTGAATCAAGAACACCATCAAGAACGTGATGACCGACGTGCCCGTATTAATGACCAGTTGCCACGTAT
>DATATB010000072.1:0-138432 GCA_036268995.1 Pirellulales bacterium
TGTCGACGAGCGCGGTCGAGATGATGGTCAGCGATCCGCCCTCTTCGATGTTCCTCGGGATCCAGCAGCATCTCTTCGCGGCGCGTGCCGCTGCGGTTGACGTCGATGGCCGGCCAGATGCGCTTGTCGACCAGCTTGCGATCCAGCACGATTTCGAGGTTGCCGGTGCCCTTGAACTCCTCGAAGATCACTTCGTCCATTTTGCTGCCCGTGTCAACTAGCGCCGTGGCGATGATCGTCAGCGAGCCGCCTTCTTCCACTTTGCGCGCGGCGCCAAAGAATCGCTTGGGCCGCTGCAAGGCATTGGCGTCGACGCCGCCGGAGAGAATCTTGCCCGAGTGCGGAACTTCGGCGTTCCAGGCGCGGGCCAGGCGCGTGATCGAATCCAGGAAAATGATCACGTCGTGGCCGTATTCGACCATCCGCTTGGCCTTTTCAATGACCATCTCGGCCACCTGGATGTGCCGGGCCGAGGGCTCGTCGAACGTGGAGCTGATGACCTCGCAGTTCGGGCCTTTGACCTGTCGCTCCATGTCGGTCACTTCTTCCGGGCGCTCGTCGATCAAGAGCATGATCACGTAGACTTCCGGATGATTGCTCAGCACGGCCTTGGCCGCTTTTTGCAGCAGGATGGTCTTGCCGGCCCGCGGCGGGCTGACGATCAGTCCACGCTGTCCGAAGCCGATGGGCACGATCAGATCGACCACGCGCATGTTGACGTCTTCGGCCGAATACTCGAGCACTACGCGCTTGTCGGGATGCAGCGGCGTAAGATCGTCGAAGAAGACCTTTTCCGACAGCAGATTGGGATCCTGGTAGTTGATCGCCTCGACGCGCAACAGCGCGAAATAGCGCTCGTTTTCCTTGGGCGGGCGAATCTGGCCCGACACGGTCGCGCCGGTCCGCAACCCGAACCGGCGGATCTGGCTGGGCGAAACGTAAATGTCGTCGGGGCACGACAGGTAGTGATAGTCGGGGCTGCGCAGGAAGCCGAAGCCGTCGGGCAACACTTCGAGCGTGCCTTCGCCGAACATCAGCCCATTGAGCTTCACGCGCTCCTTCAGGATCTTGAAGATCAGATCCTGCTTCTTGATACCCATGTAGTCGGTCAGGTTTTCCTTGCGGGCCTGCTCGATCAACTGGGGCATGCTCATGCGTTGCAGTTCGGCGATGTGAATATCGCCCTGCTTGATTTGTTCGTAGCGATCGTGGGTGTCGTCCTTGGGGAGATCGGCCTCTTCGGCCAACTCCTCAGCCAGCGACAGTGGTTCGCCTTCGTCCGGGTCGTCCGAGCGATCGTCGTAGCCCTTGGGGGCCAGCGGCCGCTTGGTGTGATGTGGTCGGGTGCTTCGAATCTCCGTCATCAGAGCATGCTCCAGAAGTCGATTGGGGGCGGTGTCGGCGCGCGGAAGGCGTCGACGGCAGGCGGATCAACCAGATGAAAGGAAAACCGATGAAAGGCAAACAGCAGATGGAGAAAAGACCGCAGCAGACTGGCGCGGGACAGTAACGATCGGGATGGTCGACACGGAGGGTTCCAGGCCGAGTGCCCACCCGCGGCTCATTCCCATGCCGCGGGGCTGCCCGGTCTGGCGACCGATTTGTCGCCGTTATTGTACTCGAATTCCCTCTCGATTTGAACTCGCCAGAAAAAAACGTTCTCCGGGAGGCCGGTCGAACGGGTAACAAAAGGAAATCGAGGGGGGGACCGCTAGCCAGCCCCGGGGGCCGGCAACTCAGCCAACCCAACGGCGCCATAAGCTCAAAAGCTGCGCTCGCGTGGCCTCGATCGAGCCGGAGTTGTCTATCACTTCTTCGGCCCGGGCTTTTTTTTCGGTTAAGGTTTTTTGGGCTGCCTCACGGGCGGCAAAACCGTCACGGTCCCACCCGCGCTGGCCGGCTCGCTGCTCTCGCACCTCCTGTCGCGCATCGACGAAAAGGATCGTATTGCACAGCCGGTCCCAGCCGGCTTCCAACAGCACCGGCGCATCCAGCACCGCTACTCGGTATTTGCCCCCCTGGGCTGCGGCCGCCTGCTCTTCGAGGATGCTGGCAACGCGTGGGTGCGTGAGGCGCTCTAAAAAAGCCCGCTCGCGGCGGCCCGCTTCGCCGGGAGCAAACACGATTTGCCCCAGTCGGCGGCGGTCGATCCGCCCGTCCTCCCGCATGACGTTTTCACCCCATCGGCTGCGTGCCGCCTCCTCAACTTCGTGATCCAGTAAAACGCGATGTGCCGCTTGATCCGCATCCAGCCGCAGCGCGCCCAGTTCCTCCAGTTGTTTCGCCACCAGGCTCTTGCCGCTGGCCACTCCGCCCACGAGTCCCACCACGCGCACACCGGTCAACAGCGAGCGCAGGCGATCGGTGTCGTGTTCATTCATTTGAGGAAATGATGAAGTCGGAATACGGAATGATGAATGCCGGAAGGCGGCAAATCATTCCGTGTCTTCCTCCTTCATTCATCATTCCTACTTCCGCCTTCGTGTTTTCTAATTCCACGCCTCGGTGTCGGCCCAGCTTTGTCCGGTCTTGACGTCGACTTTCAGCGGCACGCGCAAGGGCATCACGCTGGTCATCTCGTGAACCACTAGCTGGGCCAGCGCGTCGATCTGTTCGGCGGGCGCTTCGAAGACAAGTTCGTCGTGGATTTGCAGCAGCATCTTGGCGGGCAATCCTTCGCGCCGCAATCGTCGGTGAATGGCGATCATGGCCTGCTTGATCAGGTCGGCGGCCGAGCCCTGAATGACGGTGTTGATCGCCGTCCTCTCGGGCAGGTTCCGCTGTCGGCCAGCTCCCGGCCGAATGCCGCGGATCGCCCGCCGCCGACCCAAAACAGTGCTAACATATCCATTGGCCAGGCAGTCTTCCAGTATTTTCGCCAGGAATTGCTCGACCCCCGGATAGCGTTGGAAGTACGCATCGATAAACGCCGCGGCCTGCTCCTGCTCGATGCCCAGCGACTTGGCCAGCCCAAAGGCGCTTTGCCCGTAGATGATGCCGAAATTGACGGCTTTGGCCGCGCGGCGCATCGTGCTATCGACGTCTGCTAGCGGCACGCCGTAGACCTGGCTGGCCACCATGGCATGGATGTCTTCGTCGCGAGCGAACGCTTCGCACAGCGCGCTGTCCTGACAGAAATGCGCGAGCACGCGCAGCTCGATCTGCGAATAGTCGGCCGCCAGCAGTCGCCAGCCCGGCTCGGCCGGCAGAAACGCCGAACGGATTTCGCGGCCGCTTTCGCTGCGAATCGGAATGTTCTGCAAGTTCGGATCGCTCGAACTCAAGCGGCCGGTGGCCGTCACCGCCTGGTGAAACGAACAGTGCACGCGCCCGGTGCGTGGGTTGACCATGCATGGCAGCGCATCGACGTACGTGTTCTTGAGCTTCGCGAATTGACGGTACTCGATGATCTTGGCCGGCAACGGATGCGCGAGCGCCAGCTCTTCCAGCACGCTTGCATCCGTGCTGGGACCGGTCTTGGTGCGCGCCTGCACCGGCAATCCCTGTTCGACAAACAAGACCTGCTGCAATTGCTTGGGCGAGGCAATGTTGAAGGGATGCCCGGCCATCTGGTAAATCTCGGTCTCCAATCCCGAGATCTTCTGGCCATACTGCGTGGAGAGCACTTGCAGCCGATCGGCATCGATGCGGATGCCGTTGTGCTCCAGTTCGACCAGCACGTCCACCAGCGGCAGTTCGAGTTGCTCGAACAGCTCGGTCAGCTTGTCTTCGGCCAGGCGGCGCTCGAGGATCGGCCACAGCCGCCACGCCACTTCGGCATCTTCCACCGCATAGTCGGCCACCTGCGCCACGGGCACTTCGTCCATGCACTTCTGGTTCTTGCCGGTGCCGATCAGTTGGCTGATCTTGATTGTCGTGTGGTCCAGGTAGCGTTTGGCCAGCTCATCGAGATTGTGATTGCGCTCGCCCGCATCGAGCAGGTAGCTGGCCATCATTGTGTCGAAGCGGATGCCGGCCAGCGCTACGCCGCAGGCCCTCAGCACCAGCGCGTCGTACTTGAGATTCTGGCCGATCTTGCCGACCTCGGGCGACTCGAGCACGCTTCGCAAGGCTTCGAGCGTGGCCGCGGGATCCAGATGCGCTTCACCGGCCGGAGCGCGCACCGGCAAGTAATAGCCCTCACCGGCTTGCCAGGAGAGCGAATAGCCGACGATCTCGGCCTGGGTCGGGGCAATACTCGTGGTTTCCAGGTCGAACGAAAATACCGGCTGTTTTTTCAGCTCGACAAGAAAATCGGCGAACTTTTCCGGCGTGTCGATCACATGGCTTTTGATTGCCGGCTGGACCACCGGCGCCGCGGCCTGCGCACCACGGAATTGCTCGGCAAAGCGATGAAAACCGAACTGGCCGCACAGGGCGAGCATCGCGCTAGGATTCACCGGGCCCACCTTGGCCGCCTGCCAGGGAATGGTCATGGGCACGTCGTTGTCCAGCCGCACGAGCTTTCGGCTGACCAGCACGCTTTCGCGCCCTTCGATAAGGTTTTGCCGCCGCCGCTCGCCGCTCAGTTCGTTGGCATGCGCCAGCACTTCTTCGAGCGTGCCGTATTTCACCAGCAGATCGCGCGCGAGTTTTGGGCCGATGAGCGGAATGCCCGGCACGTTGTCCACCGGATCGCCCACCAGGGCCTGGAAGTCGACCACCTGCTCGGGCTTGACGCCCCAATCGGCAGCCAGCGCGGCGGCATCGTAGAGCTGATCCTTACGGACGTTGTAGATCTTCACGTGGTCGCTGATGAGCTGCCGGCAGTCCTTGTCGCCGGTGACCACGACGCAATCGCCGCCGAGTTCTTCGGTCCGCCGGGCGATGGTGGCCAGCAGGTCGTCGGCCTCGAAGCCGGACACGCAAACGGCCGGGATGCCCAGCGCTTCGAGCACCAGCCGGATCTTGGGTTGCTGCGGCACAAGCTCCGGCGGGCATTCGCTGCGGTTCGCTTTGTAGGCCGCAAACAACTCATTGCGGAACGTGGGGCCCGACGGATCGAGCGCGCACAGCAGGTAGTCCGGCCGCTTCTTTTCCAGCAGGTACAGCATGTCGCGGGTAAAGCCAAACACGGCATTGACCGGCTCGCCTTGCGGGCTGGTCATTTCCGGAATGGCATGAAACACCTGAAAAATCAGCGAATTGGCATCCACGACCCAGACATTTTTTCCCGCCAACGACGGCGGCGAGGCCAGCAGTTGCTCGTCCGGATTGACGGGTTCGCCTGGCTGGCAGGGGGGCTGGCTATTCGCCTGCTCAGGCGTTTCGCACGCCGCCGGCTCGTCGTCGAGGCCAGGAAACTGCTGCTGAACGGTACGTGAGGACATACGCCAGGTGCCAAAAAGGGATATTGGGCGAGGGTCGAGACCCTCGGGGATGGAAATGAGTGGTCGTCCGGCCCGGTGGCAACCGGCCCAGTCGCGGCTGGCTGAGGATACCACAGCCGGCAGGAAGTCGGAACCAACTGCCGCAGCGGCCCGATCGGTGGAGGGGGAACAAGAGGCCGTGCCTATTATACGGCCTCCGCCGAACCGGGGTTCGGCCCGTTTTTGGCCATTCAAAATCGCTGCTTTGTGGGCGTCATTTTTGTAGGTGACGGAATACGGCATTTCCGTAGCCCAGTCCCTTTAGGGCTGGGACAGCGCGGCGGCCCAATTCTCCTTCCCATTCCGATGCGGCCGACGGCCGCATCGGAATGGGAAGGGATTCCGGTCGGCGATGGCAGACCCAGCCCTAAAGGGACTGGGCTACGGAAAACGGATCGCGCGAAGCCACCCACTCAGCCGTAGCAATCTTCAGCTACTTACGAGACGCCCACACCTCCCAAGTCCAGGCGCCCTTTTTCTTTTGACGGCGCCGGGCAGCGGGTTTAGACTCGATGGTGCAGATCATTTCCGGCATTTTTTGGTGTCTGGGCGATGCTTTCACAGTAGTCGCAACGATGGTTTGCGCGCTACTCTTGCCGAATAACTCCCCACTCGGGACTAAGGAACTACGACGATGGCCAGCAGCGAGAATCAAGGACTGCAATTTGCCTTGATCGTGTTTTTCATCTTGATGGTCGTGCTCAGCGTGACCACGTTCATCTTCTTCAACAGCTATCAGGAGGCTGACAGCCGCTCGAAGAAGGATGCGCAAAAGGCCGCCGAAAGCGAGAAGCAACTACTTACCGCGCAGGACGAGTTGAACAGGCTCAAGGAGCTCATCGGTTTCAAGCCCGAGGCCACGAAGGATTCGGCCGAGACGGACTTCAAAGCCGACATGGACAAATACGCCGCCGCGCTGCCGGCCGAAAAGCATAATTACCGTCAGTCGCTGGGCGAAACGTTCAACGCCAAGGAGAAGTTCAGCGCCGAGTTGGCCGATGCGCAGGACCAGATCAAAAAGCTGAACGCCATCAACGCCGCTTATCAGAAAACCGCCAATGAACAGGTCGCGGCCGCCACGGCCACCAAGGACAAGGCGCTGGCCGACTTGAAGGCCGAGCAGGCCAAGTTCATGGAAGCGCAGAAGGTGGCCGACAGCGAAAAGAAGGATCTCGTCGACAAGCTGAACAAGGTGGCGCAGGAAAAGACAGCCGAAGTCGACAAGGTCAAGAAGGACGTCGAAGTGCTGCAAAAGGAGATCGCCGGTTCGAAGGTGCTGGTCAAGGATCTGGCCGGCGAAAAGGAGAAGTTGCTCGGCAGAACCTTCGCCATGGACGACGGCGAGATCCGATCCGTCAATCAGCGCACCGCCACCGTGTGGATCAATCTCGGCAAAGCCGATCATTTGCAACCGAAGGTTACGTTCACCGTGCACCGCGCCGGCCTGCCGGCCACCGAAGATGGGCGCAAGGCCAGCATCGAAGTCACCAACGTCCTGGGCAATCACCTGAGCGAAGCCCGGATTCTCGAAGACAGCCTGAAAGACCCGATCGTGCCCGGCGACAAGATCTACACGCCACTGTGGGAGCCGGGGCATCCGGAGCATTTTGCCATCGTCGGCCGCATTAATTTCAAGGGGGACGCCGAAAAAGACGACGACCGCCAGCGGCTGCGTGATTTAATTCGAGCCAATGGAGGCACGATCGACGCCGAAGTCGATCCGGCAACCGGCGCAGTCAGCGGCGCCAACGTGACCGCCGCCACCCCATTCGGCGTGAGCGTAGACACCCGATATCTGGTCCAGGGCAAACGAGGCTCGGACAAAGGCCAGGAAGCGGCGGCCAAGCTGCTGGAAGCCGCCAAGCAGGTCGGCGTCGAAGTCATTTCGCTCGACAAGCTGATGGACAAGATCGGCTGGCGCGACCCGAACCAGATTGTCCGTTTCGGCCGCGACTCCAACGTCGAGCAATACAAGCCGCGCGAGCAGGATGGCGGCTTGAAGCGATCGCCCGGCAGCACTTCGGATGTTTTCCGCAAGCGCCGCCCCGGTGAACCGGTCAACGCCTATCAGTTCGAAACGCCGCCGGCGAAATAAGCAAATCAGCGCTGCGCGAAATCGGCGGTTCAAGGCAAGCGCGGCGTGAATGCCGCGGCTAAATGATGCACGCCGGGACTAAGCCGGCGTGGCTTTGGCCTTTTGCTTGGCGGCCTTGATGGCGGCGGAGAGCCGCGATTTGACGCGCGCGGCGGCATTGTCGTGAACGACGCCCTTGGCAGCCGCCTGGTCGATCTTCTTGGTCGCCAGCTTGAACTCGCTGGCCGCCTGCTCCATGTTGCCGCTGGCCACGGCCTCGCGCACCTTGCGGGTCTGGCTCTTGAGTGCCGCCCGCGTCGAACGGTTGCGGGTGCGGCGCGCAAGGCTTTGCTTCAGTCGTTTTTTGGCACTATTGGTATTGGGCATGGGGCAGTTCGTCGTCGTCAAAAAATGGGGGGGCAGTTTGAGAAACAGGGTGGGCACCGCCCACGGGGTGGCTGCTAATCGTCCACCGATTGAGGCCCATCTTCGCGTAATTTCTGGAGTTTGTCCAGCCACTCCGACACGTCCTTATAGGCGAAATCCAGCCCTGCCAGCGTGGTCAGGTGCTTTTCGGCCTTATCCAGGTCCTTGATGTGTACGGCCAGCTTGCCGGCCGAATAGAGCGCGTCCTTCCGCTGGTCGGTCTCGCGCTCGGGAATCGAATCCACGGCCGATTCGAAGTTCGAAAGCGCCATTTTGTACTGCTTGATGTGCGTAAAGCACCGGCCCAGCCCCATGAACACCTGCCCGCGGTGCTTCTGGTCGGCCCGGGCTTCCTGGAACAGCTTGATGGCCTCGGCGAACTTCTTGCCCTTTTCCAGCCGCATGGCCAGCTCGACTTTGAAGCCCAGGTTGGCCGGGTACCGCTCGCAGCGGGCCCCATAGACGATGATTTCCTTGTTCAGCAAATCCGCCTTGATGTCGTGGTAGAGCTTGATGGCGGCTTCGGTACGCTCGGCCTTGGCCTTCTGTTCGGCCACCTCGAGCTGCTGCCGGGCCCGGCGCAACTGCACGTCTTCCATCCGCTCGCGGATTTGCACGTTGCCGCCCGAGGCCTCGAGGGCCCGCGTCAGCACTTCCTCGGCCGCCGCAAAGTTTTCCTCTCGCTGGTATAGATCAGAAAGCTCGATGTATTTTTCCGTATCGGCCGGGTTCTTCTTGATGGCCCGTTCGAGCTGCTGATGCGGGGTCAGCCGTTTGTCGTTTTCGTCGTCGTGCGTGATCTTGGTAACGCGAACCTGCTTGGTGCTTTCGGCGTCTTCGTAGCCGCCTTTGTGAATGGTTTTTTCGACGGCCAGGTTGCCGATGGATCGATTGGCCTCTTCGTCGCCCGGCTTGGCCTTGCTCACGCGCTGCCAGCAGCCGATCGCTTCGTCGAAGTTGCCGGTGCGGCCCAGCGCCCGCGCGGCCACGCGATTCACTTCCACGTCGGACGGGTCGGCATCCAGCGCCAGCCGCATGTAGAGCAGTTGGCTCTCGTCGAACTCGAGCATTTCGCAGGCTCGGCCGATCTCGGTCAGCGTGGACGTGTCCCAAGGATTGAGCTTCAACACCTCCAGCCCGGCGTTGATCACCCCCTGCCAGTCCTTTTGCATGGCCGACTTCTTGATCGAGGCCTTGGTGCCGGCCGTTTTCATGCCGGCGAACTTCGCGCCTTTTTTGTTGTTGGCGTACTTCTTTTGCAGATTGGTCAGAAAACTCTTCACGTAGAGCGGATTGCCCGAGTCTTCCTTGACGCAAATCGCGAACATTTCGGTCGCGTAGTCGAAGTTGCCTTTCGCTCCGACTTTCGACCCTTGTTCGAAACATTGTTGCAGCCGCCGGCGCTTGGCCGCGGGCATGGGCTGTTTGCCGCTCGGCTCGTCGGCAGGCGGGGGAGTCGGATTAGTTGCCATAGGTGGCCAAACTCGGTGACAATTGAAAAGAACGAAGCCAGATCCCCGATATTCCGCAACTTCTTAATGTACCACCTCGCCCCCGCGTGACAACGTACTGTCGCACCAAGCCCACGGACTGCGGTCCGTGGGGGTGTTGTGGCGACTAAACACGGGCCGCTTGCCTCCGCCGCCCGCTGCGGGATAATCCGCTTCCATACCCAATGAACAACCAGCCCGACCAGCCCCTGGCACGCGTCTATCTGGTGGGGGCCGGCCCTGGCGACCCCCAGCTGCTGACGCTGCGCGGCCGCGACTGCCTGGCTCGGGCCGACGTCGTATTCTACGACTACCTGGTCAACCCGCAGATTCTCGAGCATGCCCGTCGCGGGGCCGAGCTGGTCTGCCTGGGGCGGCATGGCCGCGGCCGCATTCTCTCGCAGGACGAGATCAATCGCCGGGTGATCGACGAGGCCCATGCCGGCCGCACGGTGGTGCGGCTGAAAGCGGGCGACCCGGCCGTGTTTGCCCGCGCGGCCGAAGAGGTCGAATCCCTGGTGGCGGCCGGAATTGCCTTCGAAATCGTGCCGGGCATCACGGCAGCCCTGGCCGCCGGCAGCCATGCCGGAGTCTCGCTTACGCATCGCAAGCTGGCCAGCGCCGTGGCCTTTGTCACCGGACACGAGCAGGACGACAAGCCGGCCGCGGCCATCGATTACGCGGCCCTGGCGACGTTTCCCGGGACCTTGGTCTTTTACATGGGCGTGACCAGCGCCGGAGCCTGGTCGGCCGCGCTGATGGCCGCAGGTAAGCCGGCCGATACGCCGGTGGCCGTCGTTCGCCGCTGTTCCTGGCCCGACCAGCAAACGCTGCGCGGCACGTTGGGCAGCCTGGCCGAGCTGGTCGCCAGCCATCACCTGCGGCCGCCAGCCATTGTGATCGTGGGCGACGTGGTGGCCTGGGACCAGCACGCCTGCTGGTTTACCGACCGGCCGCTGTGGGGCCAGCGGGTGCTGGTCACGCGCCCCGCCGAACAGGCCGCGGCCGCGCGCGACTTGCTCGAAGAATTCGGCGCCCAGGTGCTGCTGCAACCGGCCATCGAAATCCTGCCGCCGGAAGATTGGGCTCTAGTCGATGCACACCTCGCGCGGCTGACAGACTACGATTGGCTGGTCTTTTCCAGCGCCAACGGCGTCCGCTATTTTCTCGATCGGATGGAAGCGGGCGGCGGCGATCTGCGCCGCTTGGGCCCGCTCAAGTTGGCCGCGATGGGTCCCGGCACCGCCGAGGCCTTGGCCAAGTACCGCTTGCGGGCCGATCTCATGCCGCACGAGTATCGGGCCGAGTCCTTGGCCGAAGCGCTCATTGCTGCCGGTGCTCGGCGTGTGCTGCTGGTGAGGGCCAGCCGCGGCCGCGAAGTGCTGGCCGAACAATTGGCCGCAACCGGCGCGAGCGTCGACCAGGTGGTGGCCTACCGCAACCAGGATGTGGAACAGCCCGATCCCGAGACGGCGGCGGCTTTGGCCGAAGGCCGCGTAGATTGGATCACGGTCACGAGCTCGGCCATTGCCCGCTCGCTGGTGCGGCTCTATGGCCCGCTGCTCGCGCACGCCCGCCTGGCCAGCATCAGCCCCATCACCAGCGCCACCCTGCGCGAGCTTGGCTGGCAGCCGGCTGCCGAAGCCACGGAGTTCACCCTGCCCGGCCTCGTGCGGGCGATCGTCGCGGCCGACGAGCAAGGCCGTTAATGGTTCAAGATGAACTCGTTGCTGTTAACAACTGCCCACCAGATATCTCGGTACGCGGATTCCGGATCCACCGGGTGCGCGGCGAGCAGTTGAGCGGCGCAACTTCGCTGCGACCGAGTTGGCTTGCGGCTGAGCGCGGATAGGAAAATCGCATCGATCGGGTCGAGCTTGGAAGTGCCGCGCGCGCTGAGCTTTCGCGATAGCGATGTCGACGCCAGACCGGTCGCCTGGCTCGTCAACGGGCCGTTCATCAGCGTCAGGGCCAGCGGCACTGTACCGCTCGGAGATCGGTTGCGGTTCGCGCCGGTGTGGCCGGAGGCGATGGCCAGCTCGCCGACGATTTTGTCACGTTCCGCCCGATGCGCCGGATCGGAGCCGGCGAGATATCCGCCGCTGGTGACGAGAATTGACGCGTAAATTTGTTCCGGCTGCATGTCCCGCAAGTAGAAGTGGCTGAAATGTGGCCTCATGCCGTGGCCGTGCTGGTCCGCGCGGTTCTTGTCCGTGATACGGCTGGACAACGAGTACGGCTCGCTGAGCACCATCCAGCGGATCAATTGCTTGAGATTGAACCCTCTCGCCGCGAATTCGTGTCCCAATGCAGCGGGAATCCCTGTCAGTGCCAGTTCGCCACGCAGGCCCAACTGGTCGACCTCGCCGGAGGAGCTGAAGCCGAATCCAAATAACTGGGCCCACATCCGATTGGCGATCGCCGTACCCAGTTGGTCGGAGTGAATGACGAGGCGTCCCAACTCAGCGCGGCGATGCACCGATTGCAGCTCGCCGCTGGCGTCGATTTTCGTGCCATCGACGTAGGCCGGATAGGCGACTTCCATTTTGCCCTGGGTCGATTGGAAATAGACTTCCGCATGCTGCCGATCGTTGCTCTCGCCGACGAAATCCGCATCACTCAGAATCGCATGGTCTCGCCCATCAGGCGAGCTGATCCGCTGCACGCGGGCCTGACGGAAGAACGCGTTCAAGCTCCAATACTGGCTCTGTTGCCAACCCGTGCACGGTTCGCAATGGCACTGCGCACACTGCGCGCGAAAGCCGATGAAGCACGTGGCCGTCCGTTTCGTGGCCTCGACGGCCTCGTCATCAAGGCAATCGATCAGAAAGTTCGTCGCTCCGTTGAAGCCTGGCTCGCCGGGCGTCGTATCGCCGGTGGCCGTCAACAATTCATAAACCATGACGTCATACGGTTTGTTATCGAACAACGAGTTCCGCAGATACTGTCGCAGACCTTCGTAGTTCGTCAGCGATGGCAGCGCTGCATCGCTAGGGGCGGGCCGGCCCACGAGCACGTGGCTCCAGACGGCGGCCCAATAACGAGCGTAGTCCTCGGCGTACTCGTCCGAGTCGAGCAGGCGGTGGACCAACAGACCCCGTCTGGAAGCGGCCGGCTCGCGCTCGAAGCGTTGCAACTCGTCGATGGTTGGAATGCGTCCAAGCACGTCGAGGTAAACGCGTCGGCACCATTCGCCATCCCGCGCCTGCGGAGACGGTTCGAGATTTGCATCCTGCCAGCCCTCGCGGATTTCGGCATTGACGAAGCGAATCGTCTCGGCATCGCCGACAAACTTTGGCTTGCGGTCCAGACGACGCGGCACCGGGCGGGCTGCTTCCCCCTCGGCTGCCACGGTAATGCCGGAAAGCCCCAAAACCAGCAATGCTGCCAGCGACAAGGACGCTACCACGCGAACCATGATCTGGTCCTCGCAAGAAAGGTGCGACGCGCGACGCAGCTTCCCGAGAATTGGCAATGCAATCGGCGAAAGCCTTTGCGGACAGCGGGAAACCGCACGTTAGCGTAGCACAATCGGTGGTCGCTTGCCGCCGTCCGGTTTTTTCCGTAGCCCAGCCCTTCAGGGCTGGGGCCACGACCCGCGCCCGAAGCCTCCCCGTTCCGAGGCGGCCTTCGGCCGCCTCGGAACGGGGAATGAAATGGACTCATCGCCGCTAAACCCAGCCCTACAAGGGACTGGGCTGCGGAAAGAACGACGGCGGCCCATGGGAAAGCGACCGCCGCACTTAAATAAATCCGCGAAACTTGCCCGAATAGTCTGCCTGTCTTCCCCGGCCTGCCTGCTGGCGCGGTGTTGTGGAGTCGTCTGGCCGAGAGTGCCGAACTGTATAGGGGGCCAAGTGAACCGGCAGAAGCCACGGACGGCCGTCCGTGGGTTTGCCGTCGCCCAGTGGATCACGCGACGCCCCTGGAGGATCCCCGCACGATGCCTGCTACTCCCGCGGACGCACGGCTCATTTTTTCGGTGGATGTCGACGCCGGATATCCGGCCAGCGATCTTTCCGGCTTGAAACAAGTGGATGCGGCGGCCGGTCGGCTGTTGGATATGTTTCGCCGCCGCCAGGTGCGGGCCACCTGGGCGTTGGGACAATTGGCCGGCAGCAGTCTCGCCCGGCGATTGGTCGACGCCGGTCACGAGGTGGGCGTGCTGGGCGAAGTCGCCTGGACCGGGCCGGAAGTGGTGCGCAAACGATGCTGGGCCGAATTGGCCAGCCGCAGCGCGGCCTTGCTCGACGCGGGAGCCCAGGTGACCAGCCTGCTAGTCCATAGCGGCCCGTCCGAGGTGCCGTCGGACCTGTTGGCGAAACACGGCATTCGGGTCGTGCGGCCGGCACCGCTGAGCCAGCCGCAGGCGAGCGGCTGGCGGCAACTGCTGCTCGGCCTGGCCCAGTCACCGCGGTGTGAAGCGCCGGCGCGAGCCTTGCGCCACGGCATCTGGGAATTGGCCAGCGGGCCGAGCCTGCCCGGTCCGACGCTGCGCAAAACGTGGCGGTCGCTCGCTCGGACCAGTGGCGGCCTGTTGTCGTTGACGCTCGATCTGCCGCGCCTGGCCGGCGGCGCCGAGCAAGGCTGGGACGCGGTCGAGAGCATCGTCGAGCGCGCGGGGCAACTGCGCGACGCCGAGCAATTGCACGTGCAGACGATGGCCCAGTGGCTGGCCACCACCAGTCCCAGCGCACAGCGCCAGCCGGCTCGTTCGATTCTTGGACGCGCGGCGTAGATAATTTCGCCGGCTTATTTGCGCCGGCTTATTTGCGCTGCCACTTCGCGCCGAGATGCCTCAGCGCTGTTCGCGCAGCGTCGTCCAGCTCATGAACGACAAGGCCAGGGCGCAGATCACAAAGCCCACGTCCATGGTCGTGCTGGCTTTGCGAAACGGGAAGCCGGTTCCCAGGTCGAGCCCAAAGATCAACAGCAGGAATAGGCCGACGATCAAGCCGAGGATCGCAAAAGCTTTGGGCATCGAGAACTTCCATCAGGCCACACCGGGTGCGTCCCCGGCTCACGGGTTGCTGGTCTAGTATAGTCAGCCCCAGCGGGGTGTCACGGGGGCAGTTCTCCCACCTCCCGAATTCCATCTCCCCGGGGCCGGCCTGGCCGCTGTCGGTAGCGGAAGTCGTGAGACTTTCGTCGATGTAACTCCGGATCCTGCTCCGTCGGAATTCTCACAAATTCCGCTACCTATCGAATTCCATCCCCGCGGCGGCGGCAGGTCGTCGGCCCGGCCCGGGAGCGTTATATTGGGACCAGCCGCCGCCGGGCTGGAAGAACCCAATATCTTTGCGCTTCGGGGAGTACGGATCATGCCGCTTGCCAGGATGCTTGTCGGATCGGCCTGTTTATGGGCATCGCTCGCCGGGGCGGCCCAGGCCCATTTTGTGTGGATCGGCATCGGCCGGTTTCAACCCATCGCCGAAGTCTGGTTCAACGAGCAGCCCGAGCCGGGCGATCCGCAATTGCTCGATCGCATCAAGCAGACGCAGGCCTGGGTCCGCACGGCCGACGGCCGGCAGCAGCCGCTGAAGCTCGAAATGTCGCAAAACCAGGTCGAGCCGGCGCTGGTGGCCACGCTGCCGTCCGGCGCCCCGCGCAGCATCGAGGCCGTGTGCCGCTATGGCGTGTTCAAACGCGGCGAGAAGCCCCGGCTGCTGACCTATTACGCCAAGCACCTGGACCTGGATCGGGCGGCGACCGATCCCAAGACGGCAGCCCTGCGGCGCTCGCGGGCGCTGGAACTGGATATCGAGCCGCGCGCGTCGGCCTCCGGCATGACCTTTGATGTTTGGTGGCAAGACCGGCCGGCGGCGGGCGTCGAGGTGACGTTCTATTCCGGCGACGCCGAGCCGCAAACAGCCACGACTGACGCCCGGGGCCGAGTCGAGTGGAACAAGTCCCTGGCCCGGCTGGCGGTGCGGGCCAGATTGATCGAGACCGATCGCCGCGGCAATTTGCAAGGCGAGGCCTACGACGGCGCGCTGCATTACAGCACCTTGACCATGAGCGGCGAGGGAGAAACGGTGCGGCAAGCTTCGGCCGCCGAGCCAGTCGCTGCCGCGCTCGATGCGCCGGCCGTGCTCAAGCGGGCGCGCGAAGCCCGTGGCGTGTGGCGCGAGTTTCCTGGCTTTCGCGCGCGGCTGGAAGTCGAAATGCCCAACTACACAAGCCAGGGCGACGTGGTCGTGACGCCCGACGGACAAGTTCAGTTGCAGGGTTTTGCACCCGGCGGGGATCTCAAGCAGGTCGAGGGCTATCTCGATTCGCTCGTGCAGCATCGCCTTGCCGACACGGGCGCCGACGAGAACGTCGAATTCGTGACGGAGAACGAATCGCATCCGCTGGGACGCTTGCTGCGTTTCAAAGGCGACGAGCAGCTCAAGAGCACGTATCGCGTCCGCGACGACGTCATTACCCAGGTCAACCGCGAGATGGGCGACACGCGTTTCAGCATCGCCGTGCTCGAAGTCCATCGCACGGCCGATCAAAAGAATCTGCCGCAGGTGTTCACCGTCAGCTTTTGGAAAAAACCCAGCGGCATCCTGGATCGCACGGAGACGCACGTCAACCGATGGCTGCGTGTCGGGCGCTTCGACCTGCCGCGCAAAATCGTGCAGTTGCGGGCCACCACTGGTGGCACCACCGTGATGGAGTTGACCCTCAGCGAACACCAGCTTGGCGCGGCCGAAGCCTCGCCCAAGCTCGTCCCCAGCAAATGACGCAGAACACCCGCCAGCGACTGCGTGAGCAGATGCCGGTGGCCCGGCGTTGGGCGTATTTTGACCATGCGGCGGTCGCACCCATGCCGCAGGCGGCGCACGACGCCCAGGCAGAGTGGCTGGCGGACGTGGTCGAGAACGGCGACGTTCACTGGCCGCGCTGGTCGCAGCTCCTGGAGCAAGTGCGGCAGCGGGCCGCGCAGCTCATCGGCGCCCAGCCGGCCGAAATCGCGCTGGTGCGCAACACGACCGAAGGCATCAACCTCGTCGCCGAAGGCTTTCCCTGGCAGCCGGGCGACAACGTAGTGACCCTGGCCGATGAGTTTCCGTCGAACCTATATCCCTGGATGCAGCTCCAGCGGCTGGGCGTGGAAACACGCCGGGTGGCCGTGACCGGGGCGATGCCTGACCTGTCTGCCGTAGCGGCCGCCTGCGACAGCCGCACGCGGCTGGTGAGCATCAGTTGGGTCGGCTACGCCAGCGGATGGCGGCACGATCTGGCCGAACTGTGCGAGCTGGCCCACGGCCGCGGAGCACTGCTGTTTGTCGACGCGATTCAGGGCTTGGGCGTATTTCCGATCGATGTGCAAGCCACGCCGATCGACTTCCTGGCCGCCGATGGCCATAAGTGGCTGCTGGGGCCGGAAGGGGCCGGTGTGTTCTACCTCCGCCGCGAGCACCTCGGGCTGCTGCGGCCCGTGGGCGTCGGCTGGAACAGCGTGCGGCAAGGGGCGGATTTCGGCCGCATCGAACTGGAGTTCAAAGACTCGGCCGCCCGCTACGAAGGCGGCACGTACAATGTGGGCGGCCTGGTGGCCCTGGGCGCGAGCCTGGATCTGCTCGTCGGCCTCGGGGCCGAGGCGCTGGCGGCCAGCGTACTCGAGATCACGGACCTGGCCTGCGAGCGGCTGCAGTCGCTGGGCGCCACGATCTTTTCCTGCCGCGAGGGCGAGCACCGCAGCGGCATCGTCAGCTTCGAGCTGCCCGGCCGTTCGCCGGTGGAGCTGCGCAAGCGCTGCCTGGCCGCCGGCATCGCACTGAGTTGTCGCGGCGGCCGGTTGCGCATCAGCCCGCACGCTTACAGTAATGCTGACGACATCGACCGGCTGATCGAAGTGCTGGAAGGGGAGCCCTAAGCGCTCGGCACCCTAGGACAAGGGCGTCGGGGTATAACGCTGGTGCATTTGCATGAGCGGTGCGAAGTCTCCAGCGTCGGCCGTTCTCATTGCCATGAGGTATTCGCCGCGAATGTCATTCTCAACATGCATCGCCTCGGGCCAGGCGGTTGGCTCGCCGCCGTTCTGCTTGAGCCAGATATTCGAAAGCAGCCGACCCCAGCGGCCGTTGCCATTGGGGAACGGATGAATTGCCACGCTCCGATGGTGCAACCGCATCGCTTGTTCGACAAGCGGCATATCGGAAGTTCGGTAGAACGCAAGCGTTTGCTCGAGGCCAAGCAGGTCGGCTTCGATCTGGATCCAGGTTGATCCAATATTGAGGTCGGACTTGCGGGGCTCGCCGCCCCATCGCCAGACGCGGCCAAACATTTCTCGGTGCAAGCGCTTCATCCACGGCACGTCAAACGGCGCGAGGCGGCGTCCTGGCCGGCTCGAAAGATACTTTACGTGGGGACGCCGAATGTTCTCAGCCTCCGCCACGTAGAGTTGGCTGAGCGTTTTTAGCTTGCGCAGCTTGAGCCCCGAAAGGTCGTCGATCGGCGTTGTGCCGTCGGCGGGAGGGATGGGTTCCATGCGCTACTTCGACCATAGCCGTTTGCGCGAACCTTTGAGCAACTCTTTCGCTGTCCGGCGTACCATTGCTCGGTAGGCGTTCTTTCCGACGGCTTGCTTCTCGAGCGCAGAGCTGGCTTGCACCATGCCGACCAGGCGCTCGGCCTTGCCTCGCGCTTGGTACGCCACGAAAACACCGCTGTCGCGCGGTTTGAAGTCGAGGCTAATCCCGAGCGCGGACGCGACCGCCACGACATGCCGGAATTCCGCTCGCTCCAGACCACCACGAAGGATTCGATTGACGGTCGCCGTGGAAACACCACTGCGCTGTGCAATTGCCGGGATGCTCATCTTGAGCAGCTTGCGGCGCTGGTTGAATTCGATTGTGAGTTGCACGGCATCCTCCCCCCTCCGACCACAGCTTTAAGTCGCCTAATAATTGTACCATATATGATACGATTTTAGATTAGTGAAATTCCGTCCACTAATTCCTCTTGGCGGCTTAAACCGGGCGGTTTATGCCTTTTATTAGCCACCTTTGTTTTTTTCCGTCGGGATCGGGGCATTCAGCAGGATTGCTTTGCGGCGGGCCGACCGGCATCATTGAAGACTGTTAACGCCCTGGCCGATCGCCACTACCCATTGAATCGCCTATGGACGGAAATCACTCGCGCGTCGCGGTCTATACCGGATCGTTTGATCCGGTCACGCTGGGGCATTTGAATATCATTGAACGGGCCAGCCGATTGGTCGACCGGCTGGTAGTGGGTATCGGCGTCAACACGGGTAAGAACCCGTTGTTCACGCCCGAGGAACGCGTGGAGTTGGTCCGGCAGGTGACGTCCGGCTTTGCCAACGTGGAAGTGCGCACGTTTGCGGGCCTGGCAGTGAACTTTGTCCGCGAGTGCGGCGCGCGGGTCATGATCCGCGGAGTGCGGCCGCTGCAAGACCTGGAGGCCGAGCTGACCATGATGGTCGCCAACCGCCAACTCGATCCCGGCATCGAGACCGTAGTGCTGATGGCCGACAAGGAGTTTTCCCACGTCTCCAGTTCGCTGATCAAGCAGATCGCGCCGCTGGCCACCGACGACGAGCTATCGCACTTCGTCCCGCCCGAGGTGATCCAAGCCGTGCGCCGCAAGCTGAGCTAGCCTGCGGCCTTTACGGCTTGGATTTTTTTCCGTCGCCGATCAGGTTCTGTTCGAGAAAGACGGTTTGCACGGCGGCCAGGTAGTCGCGGTTATCCTTCTTCTGGAAGCCGTGACCTTCGTTGCTGGCATACAGCGTCCAGACGGGCCGGCCGGTCGCCCGGACTTTGCGGGCGATCTGCTCGGCTTCGGAAAACGGCACGCGCGGATCGTTCTTGCCGTGCACGATCAGCAGGGCCGTGCCGATCTTCTCGGCATGGGCCGCCGGATTGATCTGCTCGAAGAAGCTCCGCATCTTCGGGTCGCGCTCGTCGCCATATTCCACGCGCCGCAGGTCCTGGCGATAGGGGCTCGTTTGCTCCAGAAACGTGATGAAGTTGGCGATGCCCACAATGTCGATGCCGGCCCGCAGGCGGTCGGAGTAGTGCACGAGCGACGAGAGCACCATGAAGCCGCCGTACGAGCCGCCGATTACGCCTACGCGCGAAGCGTCCAAGTCCTTCCGCGTGCCGATCCAATCCAGCAAGGCGCCGATGTCTTTGACGCTGTCTTCGCGCTTCGGGCCATTATCCAACTGGAGATACGTCTTGCCGTAGCCGGCCGAGCCGCGCACGTTGGGATACACCATCGCCAGGTGCAACTCGTTGACGTAATACTGCACCAGCGGCGCGAAGTCCGGCCGGTACTGGCTCTCGGGCCCGCCATGAATACTCACGAGCACGGGCACCGGATGGTGGGGGCTCGCATTAAGCGGGCGAAACACATAGGCCGGAATCTCGCGGCCATCGAACGACGCAAACTGCACACGCTCGGGTTTGACGAAACTGGCCGGATTGATGCCGCCCGTCTCGCTGAATGTCCAGCGCGTGACGCGGCCGTCGTCGAGATTGAGCGAATACGCATCGGCCGGCGCATCGGGCCGCGACAGCGAGAAGCCGAGCTGTTTGCCATCGGGCGAAAATTCAAGATGCCCCAGAATGCCCAGCGGGATTTCCAGTCGGCGGCGCTGTTGCCCCTCGAGCAAGTACAATTCGCTCGCGCCGTCGGCATTCAAGGCAAATGCCACCGCGCCCGTCGTCGGCTCGACTTCCAGGTTGGTCACGTCCCAGTGAAGATCGTGGGCCAGCGGCCGATATTTCTTGGTTTCCAAATCCAGCGACATCAACTCCAGGAACTCGCCTTCGGCATCGGTGGTCACATAGGCGGTCTTTCCGTCGGGCGCGAAAGCCATTTGACCGATGGCCGCTTTGCCCCCAGCCGGCAGCGGCAGCCGGGTGAGGGTTTTGCTCGCCACGTCGACGATGCCGGGATACGACTCGTTGATCGAAACCTCGCGCACGACCAGCACTCTCTTGCCATCGGGCGACCAGTCCTGGGCCACCCAGAACTCGTTTTTGGTTTCCAACAGCAATTGCATCGAGTCGGGCTGGCGGCAATCGGCCAGGTACAGGTCGGTGTCGCGGCCGTTGCGGCGATTGCTGTGGACGATCATCCGCGAGCCGTCGCGGCTGACAGGACCGAGTTCGTTGCGGCTCGTGCCGTCGGTTAGCAGCCGGCTGCGATAGCCGGAGCGATCGAGCAGATAAACCTGGTAGTTCTCGCTGCCTCCAGCGCTCATCGAGACGAGCACGGCATTGTCCTTGGCATGCGGGATAAACCGCCCCTGCGCCGGCTCTTCGAAGAAGGTGATTTGCTCGCGGCGGCCGCCCGGCTTGTTCACGCGATGCAATTGCGGCGAGTTGCCGAAGCGTGTGCCGATGAGCATGCCGCGGCCGTCGGGTGCCCAACCAAAAAACTGCGCGGAGCGCATGTTCTGATACTGCTCGAGCCGAGCGAAAATCCTGGCCGGTAGCTTCGGCACTTCCTCGGTGCTGATGGCCGCTGGCCGTGCCGGATCGGCAACTTCATCGGCGCGACAGGGCGCACAGAACAAACTCGACGCGGCCACCACCAAACCCATTCGAGCGAAGCGCCAGCGCAACATGCGAAAGGTTCCTTCCCGTTGACGGTCTTTTTTAATTGCCACGCCGCTTTTCTAGCAGCCGCCGAGAAGGTGGGCTAGCGCCCGCCGGTGCTGGGCCGGCCTTGGCTATGCCGATAGCGGCTCCTTGATATTGACTCCGATACGAATTTCAACGCCAAGCGCTTCGAGGATCTTTGCGGCCCTTTCCAGCGTGATGCCGTGATACTCATTGCGCTCATCTCGCGAAACCTGGGATTCGTTCACACCCAACTTTTCGGCAAGCTCCCGCTGGTTCAGCCCACTGGCTATTCGAATGCAGATCAGCGCATGCCCGAGGCCTCGGAGATTTCGGATTTCCTGAATTTCCCTTCGCTTGAGCCTCTCGTAGCTCTCAACCTCTTCGGCCAACTGCAGATGAAAAGACTGCAAGGGATCAATGACTCGCTTGATCTGCTCCGGGGTGAGGCCCATCCCTTCAAGTTCTTGGGTCTGCGCCGCAATCGTCTTTTCCTCTGCAATGAGCCGCGCCACTGCCTCCTTGTACTCGTTCTCGTTGCGGATCATGGTCTTATGGTCCTCCAATCCTCACGATTCCCTTCGGCATCCCGTCGCTGTGGCGATGGTGCCACTTTGGCAACTGCCGTTTTGGACAGCCCTGGGCGGGGTTCGGCAGGTGAGGCGCATAAAAAACCCACCCGAGGGCTTTCGCCAAGTCGGGCGGGCAGTAAATGCAAAAAACGAGGCTGCCGTAGCTTAAAAGAGCTTCTTGCCTCTTTTACTCAATCCTACGTCAAATGCAATCTCTTTGTTCGGCATTGCTAGCGGCGCCGCTTTAGAGAACAACCGGGACTTGTTGCATGTCATCCGATTTCAACGACTTACGAAAAGAATTGGGGCCGCCGACCCGCAAGCGGATGGTCGCGTTTTTTGACGGACAGAACCTCTTTAAGGCCGCGGAGCAAGCCTTTAACGTCACGTTTCCGGATTATGATCCGATGTTGCTGGCGCGAGAGGTCTGTAGCGAGGAAGACTGGGAGCTGGCTGGCGTGCGGTTTTACACGGGCGTGCACACCATGGAGAGGAGCGCGCACTGGCACGGTTTTTGGACAAAGAAACTCGCCCATCTAGGCAAGCAAGGGGCGACGGTCTTTCGGCGCAACTTGCGATATCACCGGAAAGAAGTCAAGTTGCGCGGCGGCTCGTTCAGCCACGACATCGCCGTTGAAAAAGGAATCGACGTCCGGATTGCGATTGATCTGATCAAGCTTGCAATCGACCAAGCCTACGACGTCGGCGTTATTTTCAGCCAGGATCAGGACTTGTCGGAAGCCGCCGCGGAAGTCAAGCAGATCGCGGTCGCGCAAACGCGCGCGATCGAACTGTTTTCAGCGTATCCAGTAAGCACAACTCGTCGCTCTGAGGCGCAATGGCCAATCAACCATACCGAGGCGATAGAGTTCGAGGAGCCATTTTACGATAGGTGCCGCGACAAACGCGACTATCTTCCTCCGCGGCCATAGGTCAAAACGCACCTCGATCCGCTACTCCAGCTCTTTGACGCGGAGTTGGAGCGATCGCATGATGCTCGGCGCGACGTCGGGGCCGCAGCTGTTGACTTCGCCGTATTGGCTGGTCGGGCGGCCGTAAGCGTAGGGGGATCGCTGGTCCCATTGCCGCCTGGGAATGATGTAGCCGATTTCGTCGTTGGCCAGCCCCAGGAGCATCCAGCGCCGGCGGCCCATGATCTGGGCTACGCTCGGTTCCAGCGGCGCGTCCGGAAAATCGACGCCCGCTTCGGCGGCCTGCGGATATTGGCCGTAAACCAACTCGGGATAAATCTCGCCGGGAATGCAAGCCACGAAGAGCTGCCCCAAGCGAATGCAGGCGACTTCCGTCTCGACCGCCACCCGCTGTCCGCGATCTTGCGGCATGCCGTGGGACTCGCGGCCGAGCTGCTCGCCGTCGCCGGTCCAAATGCGGCCTTGGCGCCGCAGCACGCCGAACGACCGGGCCAGTTGATAGAGAATATTGTCCAGCGGCACGGTCACGGTTTTGGCGGCGACGGTGAAAGGCGTCAGCTCGATCGACTCGGCCGCGTCGATGGCCCGGCTCGCGACTTCGGCCACTTCCTGGCCGTAACGATCGGAGTAGAGATACGTCTCGTCGTCCAGCGGCCGGTTGTCGGCATCGCGATAGCGGCCGTCGGGCGGACTCATCAAACCGCCCACCGCACCGCTGAAATACGCCACCGGGCAGCCGTACTTTTTGCGCAAGGCCGCCACCGTGGCTGCCGGAAAATCGGCCGTAATCAGCGTGTTGCGCCGGCCGAGCGCCTCGGGATGACAGTTCCATTGCACCAGCAGGCCGGCCAGCTTGCCGTCGGCATGGCGGAAGGCCAGCACGCGGAGCATGCCGTCGTACACCTTCGGCAGCCGGCTGTCGTGCAGCAGCTCCTCGGCTTTGATCGTGCCGAAGGCGGCGCTGACGGGCTCGGCGGCCCGCTCGGCCACATGCACCGCCTCGACCACCCGCGCGGTCACCAGCTCGAGATATGCCGGATCGACGCCGCTGGTGAACGGTCCCGGCCCCCAGATGCCAATGACGTCGGGCCCCTCGTGATTGTGCGTGCTGGAAACCAGGCAATAGGTCCAGCCAGGCAACTGAGCGCGGATGCGCTTGACGACCGGATATTGCAGCCCGATCAGATCGACCGAGACCAGCGCCAGTTTTTGTGTGCCGTGCTTGAGCACAACGGCTCGAGCCATGAGCGGGTCGTGCGTGCCGGCGGCCCGACGATTTTGCTGAAAGCCGGCCAGCCACACCGGCCGCACGCTCGGCGGCGTGATGTCCGTCTCGGCCATACCGACGGAAAGCGGCTCGTCGGCCAAGACACGAGCTGAATTCAGCGGCAATCCAAGCGTGACAATCAACAGTGCCACGCAGCACGCTCTGGGTGCCATGCCCACGCTTCGTGGGCATGCAGGGCGAGATGGCTCGTTAATCCGCATGCCCACGGCGGCCGTGGGCATGGCACCCGGCAGTTTGAGCGTCGATTTCATAGACCGCCTACCAACATCGGGGGTTCAAGGTCAAAGCCCAAATGGCGCTCGCACCAGTCAGCCACGCGCAGCAGCCGGGCGTCGGCCGAGGCCTCGGCAATCAATTGGATCGAACAGGGCAAGCCGCCGGCCGAGAGCGAGCAAGGGAGCGAGACGGTCGGCACGCCGGCGTAACTCCACGGCGAATTGAAGCGCGGATCACCGGTCGTAGCCATCGCGGGCGCGGCCGTAACAGTGGCCGGCGTAAGCAGCGCATCGTACGAGTCGCAGATTCGTGCTACAGCCTCGGCCAACGACGGTTGCTGCCGTGCCGCTTCGGTATAAACCGCCGGGTCGACTCGCAGGCCTTCTTCAATGATTGCGGCCATCTGCCGGCCAAATTTTTCCGGCTGCCGCTGGAAATTCGTTCGGTGCTGTTCGGCCGTGTCGGCCGCCATGATCGCGCGATGCCGCTGGTACACGCCCTCGAACTCAGGCGGCAACGGCACGCGATCGATCGTGGCCCCGGCCTTCTCCAACGCCACAATTGCCTGGCGCGTGGCCGCACGCACGTCGGCGTCAGCCTCGTCCATGAAGAAAGGCTCGACAACTGCCAATCGCGGCGGCTGCGCAAGTTCTCCGCTGCGTAACATCGCGGCGAACTGATTCGCCCCTGGTTGATCTGGCTCGGCAATGGCCTCGAGCAGCAAAGCCAGATCGCGCACCGAGCGAGCGATCGGGCCGGGATGATCGAGCCGCAAACTGATCGGCACTACGCCCCGGATGCTGACCAGTTCGTGCGTCGGTTTGCAGCCATACACGCCGCAAAAACTGGCCGGTCGGGTAATCGATCCGCCCGTCTGAGAGCCGATCGCCGCCACGCACATCCGCATCGCCACGGCGGCCGCCGAACCGCTGCTGGAGCCGCCGGGAGTGTGCGCCAGGTTCCAAGGGTTGCGGGTCAGTGCAGGATCGAAGCCGGCAAACTCGGTCGTCACGGTTTTGCCGATCAGCACGGCGCCGCGCTCGCGCAGACGAGAAACCAGGGGCGCATCTTCGGTCGCCAGGTGGCCGGCCCGTAGCGGCGAGCCGGCCAACGTGGGCCAGCCGCGCACGTCGACGATGTCCTTGATCCCCAGCGGCATGCCGTGCAGCGGGCCGCGATCATGGCCGCGTCGCAGCTCCTCGTCCAGTCGCCGGGCATCGGCACGGGCTTGCTCGCGCTCGACGCGGACCCAGGCGTGCAGTTGCTCTTCATGCCGGTCGATGCGGACGAGGCACTCGTCCAGCAGATCGACGGCGCGCAGCGTGCCGGCCCGCAGTTGGCCGGCCAGGCTTTCGATCGTGAAAGGGAGCATGCGTGGCGAGCCGCGAGCGTTAGCGACCGGAGAAAAGCTAACCAGCGGCGACGACTTTGCGAGTGCTGCACGCGCCGGCAATGGCGCAGCCAGTCGAGCACGAGCCGCAGCCGGCGGCTTCGTCGGTGCCACAGCCGGGACCGCAGCCCGCCGTGGCCGCGGCAACAAACGAGCGGAACTGCACCTGGGAGTCGTACAGCTCGGCCAACTCGGCGGTCACCGATTCCAGCTCCGGCGGCTGCGGGCCGAGGAAGTAGAAGACGAGCGTCTGGCCGTCGAACAAGTGCTCGACGTCCATCAGCGTGACCGGCAGTTGCAGATCGTCGATTCGCGTCTGACAGGCCTCGTAGGCCGCTTCGCGGTTTTTGGCCTGCCGGGCCAGCAGCAGTTCGTCTTCGACGGCCAGCCCGCGCAGGATCGTGCCGTCGGACTCCGTATCGGCGTCCGGCAGCCCCGGCCCGGCCAGCACTTCGCCCACTTCCAGCCCGCGCGACGTGCGCACCACGACCCGGCTGGCGCGGGGGTATTGCGTGCCGTCGGCCGCGCTAAAGCGGCCGACCTGGCCCAAGGCGCCGACCCGCACTAAATGCAAACACCGCATGGACGAACAACCGGGGCTTTGGCAGTAGGAACAAGTATGGAAACGGCGCGCCGGCCGGCATCCGGCCGGGCGGCCCCGCTATTTTGAACCAGCCTGCGCGCCGTGCCAAGCTGAAAGTCGCTCCAGTTGGTGGGTGGCGCCGGGCGGATGGGCCCCGCGGACCGCAGTCTGTGGGCTTACAGGCGACATGCCGCTTGCCGGATTTCGCCGGCTTGGCGATACTCGTAGCGGAAATCCGGCGGAAGTCTCACGACTTCCGCTACATCAGAGGTCGAGGATCGCAATGCACTTGAAGACTGAAGCCTTGGCTGGATTGTCCCCCGTAGCTTCCGGCCGCTGGCAGATGCTGGCCGAGCGGGTGCTCTCGGGCGGCGAACTCGAATTTGACGAGGCCTTGTCCGTGCTCGCCTGCCCCGACGAGCAGTTGCTGGACCTGCTGGCTGCGGCTTACACGGTCCGCCGGCGGTATTTTGGCAATACGGTGCAGTTGTATTTTCTGATGAACGCCAAGAGCGGCTTGTGCCCCGAGGATTGCGGCTATTGCTCGCAGTCGAAGGTATCGGACGCCGAAATCCCGCGTTACAACCTGCTGGACCGCAATAAGCTGCTGGCAGGGGCCGAAATGGCCGCCAGCCGGCAGTCTAAGACCTACTGCATCGTGATCTCCGGCCGCGAGCCCAACGAGCGCGAAATGGCGGCCATCACCCGCATCGTGCCCGAGATCAAAGAGCGCTGGAACCTCAAGATTTGCGCCTGCTTGGGCTTGCTCACGCCCGAACAGGCCCGCGAGCTCAAGGCCTGCGGCGTCGACCGGGTGAACCACAATCTCAACACGAGCGAGTCGTATTACGGGCAAATCTGCTCGACGCACACGTACCAGGACCGGCTCGACACGCTGGCCGCCGTGCGCGGCGCCGGCATCGAGCTGTGCTCGGGGGGCATTCTGGGCATGGGCGAAGCGCCGGCCGACGTGGTGCGCATGGCCTTTGCCTTGCGCGATTTGGGCGTGGAGTCGATTCCAGTGAACTTCCTGAACCCGATCGACGGCACGCCGTTGCAAGGGGTCAGCCGGCTCAATCCGCGCGACTGCCTCAAGGCCCTGGCCATGTTCCGCTTCGCCAATCCCAGCCGCGAGTTGCGGATTGCCGGCGGCCGCGAACTGCACCTGGGCAGCCTGCAAGCCTTGGGGCTGTACCCGGCCAATTCGATCTTCGTCGGCGATTACCTGACAACCAAGGGTCAGGCGGCCGAGGCCGATTATCGGATGATCGAAGACCTGGGCTTCGTCGTCACGCGCAGCGAAGAACCCGGCGCCGTTCTGGGAGACGCTGTTTCCAGAGATTCAGTTCTCTGAAAAGCCGGCGTGTACGCCGCCGCGGTTGGCAGGCTGGGCAACTTCCAGAGCCAGCCGGACCCAGACGCAGGGCGTTTGGTCGGCGTGCTGCACCTCGAATTGGCGCGAAACCACGCGGCCGGTCAGCTTGCGGCGGCGGCCTGTGGCCGGACAGTTCACCCCGCATTGCATGGTGTCGCCCACGGCCGGCAGCGGCCGGGCATGCCAGTCGGTGAAGATCGCCTGGCCAACGCAATGGCCCTGCGCATCGTGAAACTCGACAAATACGCCGGCGGTCATCGCCTGCTGCAATTGGGTCGTCATGACCACGTCCTTATCGGTCTTTGCCACCAGTCCCTTGGCCTCAGATTGGGGGCGAGCATAGCCGATTCCCTCGTCGGCTGTAAAGAAAAATCTGCCGCGGACGCTAGCAGCGCCCTGGTGGCTCGGCCTTTTTCTCTCGCGTAGCGAGCCGGTTTTCGATCGGTCTTGGAACATTTTCGCGGTTCGGCGATGATTGGGGGGCGCTGGGCGTTTGGGCGCGATCCATCAGCGGCAGGATGAAAGGTTACATTCGCGTGCAGCGGCGTGAGGTATTCGGGATTCGGGAGGCAAAAGGCGACGATTGCAAAAACCGCGAAAATTTGTCGCATGCCCGACATTGGCCGAGTTGCCGTACTATGCCGCGGCAATTCGCGAAAGCGTATACGAGCTAGCCCATGACAATTGTGAGTGCATCCCGAGCGTTTCGTCCGATCGGCAAGTGGCCGGATGGCGAATTTGCCGAGAGCTTCGAAACCGAAGCCGGATCGAATTCGGTTACGACCGACGATCATTCCCACCGACTTCGCGAGTCGCTTTCGCAGTTGGGCATTCTCGGTCCGCGTGACTTGGCTCGGCTGCCGACGTTTATGATCGTGTCTCCGCCCAAGACGGGGACCAGTTGGTTGTTTTCGCGCTTGTTGCAGCACCCGCGGATCGCGGTGCCGCGAGAAAAGGAAACGCGATTTTTCAGCACCTTCTACCGTTGGTGCGATTTGCAATGGTACTTGTCCCGCTACGGCGACAAGCCGGCCACACATCGCGGCGAAGCGACGCCGACGTATTCGCTGCTGCCGCCGCGCATGATCGAGACGATCCATGCGCTGATGCCCAATCTGAAGCTGATCTTTTTGCTGCGTGATCCGGTCGGCCGTGCCTGGTCGCATGCCCGGCATAATTGGAGACACGGCGAGGCGAATTTCGCCCAACGCCGCCCGGCCCTGGAGCAGATGTCCGACGCGGATTGGTGCGAAAACATCTATCATCCCTGGCCCAGCATCTCCGGCGATTACCTGGGTCAATTGCGGCGCTGGCGGGCATATTTTCCGCGCGAGCAGATCTTCATTGGCTTTTTCGAACAGATGATTTCGCAGCCGGAAAAACTGGTCGGCGACGTGCTGGCGTTTCTGGGCATCGAACCGCCCGAGGGAATTCAGTCGGGCCTCGACGAGCGTGTGAACGAAGGGTTGGCCGTGCCCTCGACCGAGTCGCTGCTGGACTCGATGCGGCATGTTTACTCGGGCCGCACCCGGCAACTCGCGGATTACCTCCACGACGAGTTCCAACTATCGCTGCCCGACGCCTGGAACCACACGCTGGCCGACGACGACTCGAACGTGCCAGAATTAAGCGGCCCCATGCAAGTCGCGGCCGAACATGAATTCGACAACGAATTCCTCTCCGACGTGATCCAGCACGAGCAGTCTCCCGTCGAGCCGCTCAGCTTCGCAGAGTGCTACTTGAATTATAATTTGTTTTTGTTTCGGCAACGGGTCTATGCCTTGGCCGGTCATTTGCGACCCGAGTTTCTCAGCGGATCTAGCGCTTCGGAACTGGAGGCGGCCCAACGCGCCGGCCATTGCCTGAGCGCCGAGAGCGTAGCCAGGGTCAAGGACCGGATCGTCCACGTGCTGCTCAAGTGCCCGATCGCGATTGAGCCGCGGTAGGCCGGCTTCTCGGGCGGGCCCGCTGGGGGCTGGAGGTTTGCCGGCTGCTACGCCAGAATAGGCCTTTTCGCTAGTGGCGAATTTTGGCCTTGAGAACCCCCGGCGATGGCGCTGCCCCGCGTGTTGATCCTGCGTGCCCCCGGCACCAACTGCGACCAGGAAACCGCCTTTGCCTTTGGCCAGGCGGGGGCCCAGTCCGAAACCCTGCACGTCAACCGCGTGTTGGAAAACCCGCGCCTGTTCGCGCAGTTTCAGATCCTCTGCATTCCCGGCGGATTCAGTTACGGCGACGACCTAGGCGCCGGCCGGATTCTTGCCAGCCAGATGCGCAGCCATCTGGTGCGTGAACTCGAACAATTCAAGGCCGACGGCAAGCTCATCCTGGGCATTTGCAATGGCTTCCAGGTGCTCGTCCGCTCCGGCGTGCTGCTGGCCGACCAGCCCAGCGGCCAGGGGCAGGAGCCGACGCCGGCGGCCACGCTCACGCGCAACGACAGCGGCCGTTTCGAAGACCGCTGGGTGCAATTGCAAGTGGTCAGCGCCAAATGCGTGTTCTTCTCGGGCATCGAGCGGATGTACCTGCCCGTGGCCCATGCCGAGGGCAAATTCGTCCCGCGCGACGCAGCCCTGCTGGCACAACTCAACTCGGCCGGCCAGATCGCACTGCGGTATCAATCGACGAGCACCGCTGAGCCGGCCGCCGGCCGCTATCCCGATAATCCCAACGGCGCAGTGGACGACGTGGCCGCCGTGTGCGACGAAACCGGACGCGTGTGCGGGCTGATGCCTCATCCCGAGCGCTATATCGACCCGACGCAGCATCCCCGCTGGACCCGCGGCGAAGCCCACGACCCCGGCGACGGCCTGCGCGTCTTTCGAAACGCGGTAGCCTACTTCAGCTGAGAATCGACCGAAATCAACAAAGCAATTGAACAGAAGGACGCGAAGGCCACGAAGAAGAAATCACTGAGAAGACCTCCCGAGCCCGCGGGTAAGTTTTTCGGTACACGTGCACAATCTACTTATCTTCGCGTCCTTCGCGTCCTTCTGTTCAAATAAATTTAGTACCGCCGTGGCGTTGACACATCGGCTTTTGTGCATAGCCCTTTAATCGCCCATAATTCTGGAACTTCGCTTGAACGTGCTGCTGACGCAGACGCAACTGCACGAGGGCGTCCGCCGACTGGCCGGCGAGATCAATGCGTACTACGGCCAACAGCCGCTGGTGATCGTGGGCGTCATGACCGGCAGCCTGGTATTGGTCGCCGATTTGATCCGGCAACTCGAAATGCCCCTGCGCGTCGGCGTCGTGCAAGCTCGCAGCTATCGAGGCGGCGCCACCGTGCCTGGCGAACTCACAGTTCATGCCGAGTTGCTGCCGGAACTGGCCGGCCGGCACGTGCTTGTGGTCGACGATATCTTCGACACGGGCCAGACGCTGGGCACGCTGCTGGGGCAATTCGCCCGGCTCGGACCGGCCAGCGTGCGCTCGGCCGTGCTGTTGCGCAAGCTCGGCCGGCAGCAGGTGGCGATCTCGCCCGACCACGTGGGCTTTGAGATCCCGGACGCGTTTGTCGTCGGCTACGGACTCGACCACCGCGACGAATTCCGGAATCTGCCGTTTGTGGCGATCCTGGATTCGGCCGAACTCGACGAGGACTCGCCGCCGTGACGCCCCCGCGAGTCGTGCTCGTGACGCGCCGCTTTTGGCCGTTATTTGGCGGGCCCGAAGTCATGATGGCGCGCCTGGCGGCGGGCTTCGAGCGCAGCGGCGTCCGCACAACCGTGGTCACCGCCAAATGGCAGAACGATTGGCCGGATGAATTCGAGCATCACGGCGCGCGGGTGGTTCGGCTCGAACCGCCTGGCGCCCGCTGGTGGTCTGCTGCGGCGTACATCGCCCGGCTCCGCCGCTGGCTGCTAGCCAACCGCGAGAGCTTCGATCTGGCCTATGTCTCGGGCCTGCGGCACGATGCCTATGCCACGCTCCTGGCCGCTGGCCGAGCAGGTTTTCCGGTCGTTCTGCGGGCCGAGCAGGCCGGGTTGGCCGGCGATTGCCGCTGGCAGCTCGACGCCCGATTTGGCCGCACGATCAAGCGGTCGTGCCGTCGCGCGGCCGCGATTGTCGCGCCGACGCCCCTGGTCGAGCGCGAGGTCATCGCCGCAGGTTATCCGCGCGAGCGAATTCGCGCGATTTCGCTGGGCGTCCCCGATGTGGCTTGTCCGGAACCCGACGCGCGGCTCGAAGCCCGACGAGCGCTAGCCGCCAGCCAGCGCCGGCTGGCGGTGCCGGCCGTGGCGCCGTTGGCCGTGTTTGCCGGCCGGTTCGTCGCCGGCAAGGGCCTGCTGGATCTGCTCGAAGCCTGGCCGGCCGTGCTGGCGCGCGTGCCGGAGGCGCACCTGTGGCTGGTTGGCGAAGGGCCGCAGGAAGTGCATTTGGCGGCCGAGATCGAGCGTCGCGGCCTGGCTTCGCGGGTGACGCTGGCCGGCGCGTTCGACGACGTGGAGGATTGCCTCTGCGCAGCCGATTTGTTTGTCGTTGCCTCGCACGACGACGGCGGTGTGCTGGCCCTGCTGGAAGCCATGTCGCTCGGGCTGCCGAGCGTCGCCACCGACACCGCGGCCCACCGGGCGGTGATCGAAAATGGCCAGCACGGCCGGCTCGTGCCGATCGGCCAGCCACGCGCACTGGCTGCGGCGATTGCCGATCTCTGCTGCCAAAGCAACGAAGCAGCCAGGCTCGGGCGCGCGGCCCGGCAGTGGGTCCAAAATACGTTCTCGTTTGACCGTTGCCTCGATCGGCATCTGACACTGCTGACTGAAGTCCACGCACGATCCGCGCAAACGCACGCGGCCCTGGTACCATGAAGCGTGTCTTGTTTGTGCTGCCGGCGATCGAACCCTACTGGGCCACGCACCAGGCCCGGCTGCTGCTGCCGCAGTTGCAGGCCGCCGGCTACGATGTGCACGTGTGTACGTTGGCCGCCCGCGCAAGCTTCTGCTTGGGTCAAGGAGTCCCACACACACCGATCGCCGGCCGTGGACCGCTCGATCCGGTGTCTTGGTTAGCGCTGCGGCGGCACATCCAGCGGCTCGCCCCGCACCTGGTGCACGCCTGGCTGCCGACCCACGAGCCGCGCCTGCGGCTGCTACCATTCACGGCCCGTCGCCTGCCCTGGCTCGTCAGCCAATCCGGCTTCGAAAAAGGGGTCAGAACTATTTTTCAAAAAAGACTCCCGTCCCCTTTTTGTCATTGGACTGTTTCGCACCCGGGCGCTCGTGCGCTGGCGCTGGCCAGCGGGTTGCCGACGGCCAGAGTGCACTTGGTCGCGAGCGGCGTGGAGCCGGTTGCAGTGCCCGGGCAAACGCGAGCCCAGTGGCTCGAAAGCCTGGGCCTGCCGGCCGATGCCCGCGTGGCGGCGGGCGTTGGACGTTTGCAGACCAGCGGGCGGTGGAAGGACCTGATCTGGGCGGCCGACATGCTCAAATTCATCCGCGACGACGTACACCTGCTGATCTGTGGCACCGGTCCCCAGCGGCAGCGACTGGAGCGTTTTCGCAAGCTGGTGAGAATCGAGGACAAGGTCCATTTTCTGCCGGCACGCGACGATCTGGTCGATTGGCTGCCGCATTTGGATGTCTTCTGGTCGGGCCGCGAAGATCATGCCCAGCCGCTACCCCTATTGATGGCGATGGCCGCCGGCGTGCCGTCGATTGCCACCCGGTTGGACGGCGCGGAACAAGTCATCGACCATCGACAGAGCGGCTTTTTGGTGCCGGTCGGTGATCGGGCGGGAATTGCTCGGCTGACGCGCAAATTGCTGGACAAGCCGAGCGATGCCCGCGCCATCGGCCAGCGCGGCCAGCAGGTTATGGAGCGTTTTTCGGTCCAGCGCATGACAGAAGCATTCCTGAACCTGTACCGCTCGCTTGCCCTTTAGCGTCGGTAGCGGAATTCGTGAGAATTCCGAAGCGGCACCGATTGCTGCGCCGGAAGCCTCACGGCTTCCGCTACAAAGAGTCGGAAGTCTCACGGCTTCCGCTACAAGGATCCGCGACTTGACTCGCCACTAGGGGGGACGAAAGGCCTCTTTAGCCGGCCTTGTCCGACCGGTACACTGGTCGGCAGCGACTTTTGATGATTTGGCCGAAGGGATGAGAGCATGGATAGCGTGTTGGCGGTGGTATTGGCCGGCGGCAAGGGCTCGCGTCTGGAACCGCTGACGCGCGATCGGGCCAAGCCGGCGGTGCCCTTCGGCGGGGCGTATCGAATCATCGATTTCACGCTTTCCAACTGCCTCAACAGCGGGATTCGCAAGATCCTGGTGCTCACGCAGTACAAAGCGATGAGCCTCGACCGGCACATCAATCTCGGCTGGCGTCGCTACCTGTGCCGCGAGTTGGGTGAGTTCATCGACATTGTGCCGCCGCAGCAGCGCATCGACGAGCATTGGTATCAGGGCACGGCCGATGCCGTCTACCAAAACATCTACACGCTCGAGAAGGAGCGGCCCGAGTACGTCGCGATCCTGGCCGGCGATCACATCTATAAGATGGATTACCTCAAGCTCATCGAGGAGCACAAGCGGAACCAGGCCGACCTGACCATCGGTGCGCTACGCGTGAGCGTGCCGGAAGCGACGCAGTTCGGCGTGATGCAGGTGGACGCCGAGGGGCGCGTGCTCGGCTTCGACGAGAAGCCGGCCCAGCCCAAGACCATTCCCGGCGACGACCAGCACTGCCTGGCTTCGATGGGCATCTACGTGTTCACGGCCCGCTTCCTGTTCGAGCAGTTGTGCATGGATGCCACGCGTGCCGACAGCGCGCACGATTTCGGCCGCAACATCATTCCGGCGATCATCAACACGCACCGCGTGTATGTGTTCCCTTTCCGCGACGAAAACCGCAAGAGCGACGCCTACTGGCGCGACGTGGGGACGCTGGACGCGTATTTCGCCGCCAACATGGACCTGGTGGCGGTCGATCCGCTGTTGAACATGTACGACGGGCATTGGCCGATCCGCACATACCTGCCGACCTATCCGCCGCCGAAGTTCGTGTTCGCCGAGCGCAATCCCAACGGCCGGTGCGGCCAGGCCTTGGACAGCATCGTCTGCGGCGGCTCAATCATCTCGGGCGGGCACGTCGAGCGGTCGATTTTGGGGTTCGGCTGCCGCGTGAATAGCTTTGCCCGGATCGAAGACTCGATCGTCTTCGAGGGGGTCGACATCGGCCGCCACGCGCAAATTCGCCGCACGATCATCGACAAGGGCGTACACATCCCGGCGGGCACCCAGATCGGCTACGATCACGACCACGATCGGGCCCGCGGCTTTACGGTCACCGAAGAGGGCGTGGTGGTGATTGCCAAGGCCGAAGGCGTGGAACATTTTATTGATGCCGAGCCGCTGTACCGCTAAGGTGAGCGGTAGCTCGGTCGGTTCTAGCCTCAACAAGCGTCATCTGCCGTGGTGCTGCCTTCATGATTCTGTTTGCTCGCGTGCGATTCGTCACATTTGTCTTGCGCTGTGCTGCCCTGGCCGGCTGTGTCTTCCTGGCCGGTTGCGGCCAGGGCGCTTACGAAGCGCGCCTGCACACCACGGTCGACCAGTTGGAGCACGAAGCCAAGTTCAAAGCCTTGCGTCTGGCGCCGGTGCCCATCCTGGGCACGCAGTACATGATTCGCTTGCCCAGCACTTTTTTCGGCAATACCGGAGTGATATACACGCTCGAATCGCAGAATCCGCTGACGGGCGAATATCCGATTCCCCCGGAGATGCTGCAGCCGCCCTTCATGACGATCCCCGGTGTGAAGGCGCTCTACCAAGCCGCCGAGGCGGACGAGCGCGGCGTTCGGTTGCCGTATTTCTTGTACATGGCATCGATCGATCGAAACCAAGAACCGGCCGAGCCCGTGTCTCCGGCGACCGAAGCAACGCCCGCCGACGAAAATAAACCGGCGGAGGAGAACAGACCCGCTGAAGAGAACAAACCGGCGGACGAAAACAAGCCGGCGGAAGAAGCGAAGCCAGCCGAAGGCAACAAGCCCGAGGCAGCGGCTTCTGCCGACGAAAAAAAACCTGCCGACGAGGAAAAAAAGGCCGAAGGAGAGGGCGAAAAGAAGCCCGACCAGAAGCCGGCAGCCAAGCCCAAACCCGTGCCGCTGGACGAGCAGTTGGCGGCCGTAGTGAACAAGGCTTTTGGCGGCAAAACGCCGCTCAAGTGGGAAACGGTCGAATGCGAAACGCCGCAAGATCCCGGCACGAAAATCACCTGGCGGCGACTGGTGGCCGAAGGGGAGCAAGAGTTCCGATTTTTAAACTCGGATGTACCGAACAAGCTGCCAGGCCGCTTCGAGCTGTATCTTTTCCAACCGCCCGATTCGGCGATCAGCGTGATCCTCGCCTGGCGCGCCGCCGACGCAATCCGCGGCAACGTCCCCATCGACGATTGGGCCCAGCGTGCCGCCGGCACGATCACGGGCTTCTAAGTGAAAAGTGAAAAGTAGGGATGCCGACGGGCGTCTGCTTTCCACTTTCCACTGTTCACTTTGCACTTCCCTTCCTCTGCTAGCACCCCTGCCGCTCCTTCCGCCAGACTCGCATGGCGTTGAATCGCCTCGAGCGGCATAATGTGGCCCGCGCCCGCTGTGCCCTTGGGTTTTCGGGGGGCTCGCAGGGATTTGTGGCCCGCACAAGAGAGAGGGAGTTCTCAATCATGTCCGCACGTCTCACCGCGTTGTTCGTTGCACTGTCTCTGGCCGCAGTCTGGGGCTCGCGGCCCGCGCTGGCTGATCCGCCGGCCGCTGCCGCTCCAAATGCCGGCGAGAATGGCCAGGCTGCCGACAAGGACAAGGCCGCCGATACGAATGCCGGCGAAAATGCCGGGCAGAATGACCTGGACCGTGCGGTCGAGACCAAGCTCGCGGCCGAAGGGCCCAAGGAATTGGCCGAAGTCATCGCGCTGTGCGAACAGGCTTTGGACAAAGGACTCGACGCCTCGAACACCGAGTTCGCCGAAAAGCTGCTGGCCTCGGCCTTGTTCCAACGGGGCCGGATGATTACCGAAGTGATTTTCACCCCGCCGCAGCCCGATCCACGCTGGCCGCAAATGCGTCAATTGGCTCTGCACGATCTGACCCGCTCGGTCAAGCTCGTGTCCGAACAGCCGCAAGTCTACATGCTCATCGGCCGGCTCGAATCGCTGCCCGGCGGCGACGCCAAACGGGCGCTAACGGCCATCGAAGACGCCATCCGCACCGCTGGCGACGATTCCGAGTTGAAGTTCGACGCGTTGATGCTGCACGCGGGCATGGACGACAGTCCGCAGCACCGCCTGAAAGATCTGGACGAGGCGACGAAGCTCAACCCGCAGGATCCCATGCCGCTGCGGCTGCGCGGCTCGCTGAAGCTGTCGATGGGCAAGCGCGACGAGGCTCTGGCGGACTTCGACGCGGCGATCAAGCTGGATCCCAAGAACGCCGCGACTTACGAGATTCGTGGCATGGCGCTGGCGCTGCTCAAGCGCATGGACGAAGCCCGCGAAAGTTATGCCCATGCCGTGGAACTGGCGCCCAAGTCCCCTGCTCTGCTGTTGCAACGGGCACAGGTGAATTACCTGACGGAAAAGTTCGACGCCGCGATCGCCGACGTCACGCAGGCGCTCAAGCTGGATCCCGACAATGCGGCGGCGCTGCTGTTGCGGGCGCAAGCCTTGGCCCGCACGGACAAATCCGACGAGGCCTTGGCCGACGTGGACCAGGTGCTCAAGCGGCAGCCCAACTTGCCGCCCGCCTTGCGGACGCGGGCCGTGATTCTGGCTTCGACGGGCAAGATTGACGAGGCCATCCGCGATTTGACCCGCGTCTATTCGCAAGAGCCCGAAGACGCGGAAGCGGCCTTTCAGTTGGCCATGCTCTATCGCAACAAAAAGAATTTCACCAAGGCCTTGGAACTGATCAACGCGGCCATCGACGCGGACCCGAAAAACTGGTTCGTGTTTTACGGACGCGGCGATTTGTACTTGGGCATGGGCAAGCACCGCGAGGCGCTGGCCGACTATGCCACTGCCTATAAGCAAAATTCGGAAGACAGCGGCCTGCTGAACAACTATGCCTGGCTGCTGGCCACCACGCCGGACGAAAAACTCCGCGACGGCAAGCGGGCCATCGAGCTGGCCACCAAGGCCTGCAAGCTGACCGACTACAAGGCCTCGCACATTCTCAGCACGCTGGCCGCCGGCTATGCCGAGACCGGTGATTACGAAACGGCGAAAAAGTGGTCGGCGAAGGCCGTCGAGGTCGCCGGCAACGACACCACGCGCGAACAGCTCAAGAAGGAACTGGCCAGCTACGAAGCGCGCAAGCCTTGGCGCGAGCTGCTGCAAGAGGACACCGTCGTCACCCAAGTGCCCGACGACAGCCCGCAAAAGGCCAAGAGCAACAAGGAAGCCGCCAAGCCGGCCACCGATCCGAATACCGTCCGCTAACACACGATCATTCACATGCCAGTAGCGGAATTCGTGAGAATTCCGACCGGTCGCGCGAGGCTCCGGAAGTCCGACTTCCGCTACGTTCGCGACCGCATGTAGCGCACTGATCCCGGTGAGGTGATCGGCAGCAGGGCGGCGAGGGCGTCGCCGGGCTGGACGGCGGGCTGCACGCGCAGCAGAAGTACTAGCCCGGCCGATTGGGCGCGGACGAGCTCGCAAATTTCGCCCAGCGGATTGACGATCTGGCCCAACGTCTGGCCTGGCGACACCACGTCGCCCAAGGCCACGGCCGGCTCGAAAAAGCCGGCCACGGTCGCCGGGTGCTGCACTTGCAGATGCCCGCTTGAATCCGTGTCGTCTTCGACGTCATAGCGCACGCCGTCGCCAGGCGCTGTCCCATCGTACATGCCCAGCGCCGAGCAGACTTGCAAACATCCGGCCACGCAGTCCTCGACCGCAGATGGGTCGCAGCCGCCGCCACCACCGTGCTCGACATAAATGGCCGGCACTCGCGCATCGCGAGCCACCGACAGCGAGCGGCCCTCGAGCCGGGCGGTAGTCCCCCAGACAATCGGCAAGTTAAAAGCTCGGGCCATCAGCCGCTGACGCTCGAGCACCTCCGGGTCCGTGTGCAGCGTGTATCCAGCCAGTGGCAGAATGCGCAATGCCGCGCCGCCGGTGTGCAGATCGATGTAAAAGTCGGACGCGCGGATCAGCCGGCTCAAGGCGGCCGCCGTTCGCTCGGTGATCGAACCGTCTTCGCGGCCCGGACAGGTTCTTGCCAGGTCGAGACCATCCTCGGCCGTCCGCATGCCACGGGCAAATGCGGCTTCATTCACCACCGGCACCAGCGTGACGCGGCCGCTCAAACGGGCCGGATCGATGCGGCCGGCCAATTGGCGCACGGCCGCCATCGGCTCGAATTCGTCGCCATGCACGCCGCCGGTGATCAGCAGGTGCGGGCCGTCGCCGCCTTGGATGGTTTTTTGACGCAGCATGTTCGCAGACCTCCGGTCGCTAACGCTCCCGGCTCGCCAAAAGTTGACGCTCCCGGCTCGCCTAGCGCGCGTCTTTCAGCAAAAAGCCGCCGTCGACGCGGAGCACGGTTCCGGTGATGTAGTCGGCATTGTCGGAAGCGAGAAAGCTTACGGCCTGGCCGATATCGGCCGGCGTGCCCAGCCGGCCCCAGGGCAGCTTGGCGCCCCCTTGGCGCACCGCGTCCTCGCCGAAAGTCGCGCGCTCGCCGGGGGTGTCGATCCAGCCCGGCTCGATCACGTTCACGTTGATGCGATGCGCGAGCAACTCCACGGCCATGCTGGCGGCCAGATGGTTCAAGCCGGCCTTGGCCGCGTTGTAGGCGATCGCGCGGGCGTACGGCGTTTCTGCGTGGACGCTGGAGATGAACACGATCTTACCGCCTTGGCCTTGCTCGACCATTCGCCGGGCGGCGAGCTGACCAATGTGAAAACCGGAGATCAGCGTGCCTTCGACCACGCGCTGAAAGTCCGCCGGGTCGTACGTCAGAAAATCGCCGCGGATGCTCGTGGCCACGTTGGCAACCAGAATATCGATCCGCCCGGCAGCCTCGACGGCCCGCGACACGAGATCTTCGCAGCCTGCCCGGCTGAAGGCATTGGCCTCGATTGCCCAGCAAGGGCGGCCGATTCCGCGCAGCTCTTCGGCAGCCGCCGCCAGATCGGGGCTCGCCGGCCGATCGTTGAGTACCAGGCTCGCACCGCAGCGAGCCAACTCGCGCGCGCAACCTAAGCCGATGCCCCGACCGGACCCGGTTACCAGTGCTGTTTTGCCCGCCAGCGTCGTCATCGGCCCCTCGCAATCAAGTGTCGACGCGCGGGCCGCCGCTGACGCAGTCGCTGAAGCCATATTCGGCCAGCAGGTTTTGCACGCACTTGCGTTTTTCGGTCAACGATAAGTCGGTGCGCCGCAGCGCCATGTGTGCTTTGTGCTCGAAGGCCCGCATCTGCACGGCGCTGGCGCCCAGCCGGCCGATGCACTCGGGCGGGATGCGGATCACGCCTTCGGGACCCGCATGAATCACGTCGCCGGGGTGAATTACGAGCCCGCCGACTTCGACCGGCTGATTGGCGGCGCGAAAACGCAGCGGCTCGTGATGGGCGACCGTGCCGCGGCAGTAGGCGGCAAATGGCGTGGTGAGCAGGCCTTGCACGTCGCGCACGCGGCCATTGGTGACCAGGGCGACGCAGCCCACGGAATGCAAGGTCTTGGCCATGCCGTCGCCGATGACGCACTCGTGCTCGGGCCGTGGGCCGACCGTCTTCACGACCCACACCGCCGGCAGCGGGTATTGTTGCATCGCCTCGAGCTGCTGCCAAAAGACTTCGGTATCGCCCTCATTATTAGGCGTGCTGCTATCCAGCTCGCAGGTAAAGGCCACGCCCACGGTCGGCCCCAGCGACGGCGTGACCGATTGAATATCGCCGCTGAGATAGAAGCGGTGCGGCGGCGTTGGATCGATATAGTCGATCGTATTGGCCAGCAACGCCGTATCAAAGTCGCGCAGCTCTTCCAGGACGCTAAGTGAGAGCATCTTGCCACGATCCATCGGATTCGATTTCCAGTCAAAACGTAAACGTTAATCGGACAAGGCGATTCTTTCCGTAGCCCAGGCGTTCACGCCTGGGATCCCCAGCACGGTATCAGGTCCCATATTTCGCCGGGGCTTTAGCCCCTGAAGGGGCCGAAAAACTCGGGCATTTTTTCGGCGCGGGCACCCAGGCATGAATGCCTGGGCTACGGAAAAATAGCCCGAGTATGGAACCTCGCAGTAAGTTCAGTGAGTCCTTAGTTGTGCTTGGCGGCGCGCTTAAAATGCCGGTCGGCGAAGCGGAGGTATTGGTCCCAGTCGTAGGCGGTGACGTCGTGCTTGCCGGTGCGCAGGTGATAGCCAATGAAATCGCCGACCGGATGGTCGGGCGTAGGCATGTGATCCACTCCCAGCCCAACGAGGCCAAACAGCCGATACACCGGATCGGCGGCCAGGGCCGATAAGAACTCGCCGCGGGGATCGGCCCAGCGGTCTTCGGTGGCACTGGCCACATACACCGGCCGCGGAGCCATCAGGGCTATCAGCTCGTGCTGGTCGATCGGCAATTGCTCTTCGTGGCCGGCATAGCGGCGATAGTTCAGGCAAAACCAGTGGGGAAAGCTCGTCACCAGGTTCTCGATCCGCTCGCCGAACTGCCGCCGGGCCAAGGCCGCGCCCCCTTCGCCCGAATCGTTCGAGATCACGATCGCAAATCGCGGATCCTGGGCTCCGGCCCACAGCGCCGTCTTGCCCAAGCGCGAATGGCCGAGCAGCGCGACGTGCCGGGCATCGATGCTATTATCCTGCTCCAGATAATCCATCGCCCGGCTCAGGCCCCAAGCCCAGGCACCGATGGCGCCCCACGCGTCGGGAGCAAACACCGTGTTCGCGCCTTGCGGCGACAGGGCCGCGCGAATGCCTTGTTTCCAGCCTTCGGCAAAGTCCGGCTCCAAATCGCCGTAGTAGACCGTGGCCAGAGCGTAGCCGTGCCCCACCACTTTTTCCACTTGCCAGCGACTGGCTTCGCTGCCGCGCGAAGCTTCCGTGGCTCGATCGTTCACGACGGCTGCCGCTTCCTTCGCATTCTTCCGCATCCAGCGCGTGGAAATCTCGATGCCGGGATCATTGGCCACGGCCTGATTGCCGCCAAAGTTCAGACCCAGGAAGGCCGGCACCGGACCGGCGGCTCCGTTGGGAACGTAGACGAGCAGCTCCATCGACGGCCCGTCGGGCGAGCCGGTGAGATACACGGTCACTTGTTTGCGCGTCGCACGGCCGCCCAAGGCCTGCGAGTCGGCCGAGCGCAGCTTGAACGTCGGTTTGGTCGAAATGTCGGGCGTCCGACCGTATTCGTTTTCGGCAAACAGCCGCAGCAACTCGGGCCGGCGGACATTTTGCCAGGTCGCGACGTCGGTCACACGTTGGCCCGACTGCGTGAGCAGCGCGTCGGGCAGCTCGAATTTCGGCACGCGTGCTTCGTCGTAGTTGATCACTTTCGGCTCCGCCGCGGCTTGGCCTGCGAGCCCGCTGCAACAGGCACACAAACAGCAACCCCACAACATCAAAACCGCGAGACGATTGAACATCATGGGCTCCTCACCGCTGCTCGTCGGCCGTGGCCGGCCGGTTGCGCTGCATTTCGGCTTTGAAGTCGCCGATGCTCGGCCAGTGCATACGTTTGTTCAAATCGACTTCGGCCACGGCGATCGTGCCCCACTCTTTGGCCTGGGCCAGCGGCTGGCCGTCGTGATTGAATACGGCCGAGATCATCCAGCCCTGCGAGACGTCCGTGTACGTGCTGGAGACGATATACACGTGGTTCTCGCACGCTCGGGCTGCGGCCAGCAGCGGGTTGCAGCCGGCCACGGGCCAGGCGATGACTTCGGCTCCGTTTAAGGTGAGCTGCCGTGCGACTTCCGGAAAGAAGCCGTCGTAGCAGGTCATCATGCCGACCTTGCCGAAGCGGGTCTCGAACACCGGGTACTCGTGGCCCGGCTGCACGCCCCACTCCACTTCGCCGCGCGGCAGCGTGACTTTGCGGTATTTGCCCACCAACTCGCCGTCGGGACCAATCAATGCCGCCGTGTTGTAGACCAGCCGACCGTCGCGCTCGTAGACGCTGTCGACGATGTACATCCCGTGCTTCTTAGCCAGCCGGCCAAAGTACTCGGTCGAAGGCCCAGGCACCGGTTCGGCCACGTCGGCCGCTTGCTTGCCGGTGCCATACCACGTCAGCGTCTCGGGCAGGACGAGCAGATCGACCTTCTGTTTGGCGGCTTCTTCCACCAGCGGCTCGAACAGCCGGCAGTTGCCCATCGGCGTCTTGTCGGCACTGACCGGCCGCAGATGGGCCGTTGCCAGCCGGACTTTTCGACTGGCCGGCGCAACGGTCGGCTCGAGCGACGGCCGCGAATACTCGACCCGGCCGCCGGCCCATTGCAGGTGCAGCTCGATGGTCGCCTGCGCAGCGGCCGATGGGGCATGGTACGTGTCGGAGATTTCGGTCCAGCCGTCGGTTTCTGCCGGTTTGTCGAGAGGATATTCGGCCTCCGCTCGCGGCGTGGGAGACTTGTTGTAGCGGACCGGTGGGCCCGGCTCGTCATGAACCACCGGCCGGCCTTTGCCGTCGGACCAAAGGATGCGCACCAGGGTCGAGCGTCGCGGCACGGCCACATCCTGGGTTTTCCGCAGCACCGAGAAGCGGTAGTACTGGCCACCGGTCACCGGCATCGTCGTCTGCCACCAGCCGTGTGACCCCTCGAAGCCGGCCGCGTCGATGACCAGGCCGTCGCGTTGCTTGGCGTTTTGCGCGACGAAGCTGAACTGCGGGCGAATCTCATCCCGCGGCGCCGCCGTGGTCCAATCATGACCTGCATACCGGACCGGTTCTTCAGCCGAACCAGTTGTAGCGACCGCCGCCAGCCAGCCAATCGCTAGCGAAACGCCTGGAAAACGCTCGATTTTCATACGACTGACCTTTTCCAATGGGCAAATGCGACACGGAGGCCCCCGCGGCAAGGCTTGATTAGAACATGGAGATTCACGGTCCCGCAACCGGCAGCGGCCATCATGCCGGGAGATCCGAGTGGGCGGCGATGATTTCCAGCTCGCTGGCTAGTTGAAATGGTGTCTGTCCGGCGGGATGATGATTGGGACCGCACGCCATGGTGGCGCGCCGCGCGGGCTGACTGAACTAGCATGGCTAGGGGACGGTTCAGATGACGATGCTGGCGTGTCCGCAGTGCAAACAGCAATACGATCTTCCGCCGCAAGCCACGAACCGCGACGTCGTTTGCCAACAATGCGGGGCAAGTTTTCTGGTGCTCGCGACGGTGCCGGCCGCGGCGCCGACGCAGCCCAAAGCGCAGCCGCCAGTGGCCAAAGCATCCGGTCAACCGTTGGCGGCCCCCGCGGCCCGTCCGCCGGCGACTGCCAAGCCCGCCCTGCCGCAAGCTGCCCGGCCTGCAACACCGCAAGCACCGCCCGTGGCGCGACTGGTGAGCAGTCCTGCTTCTCGGCCGGCCGCACAACAGCCGCCTCGACCTTCGGCTGCGCCACCGGCTGCCACGCCACAAGCCAAGGCACCGCTTCAAGCTCGACCGGTGCCGTCCGCGCCGATGGGTGGCGGTGCAGGGCAATTGGACAATCCATTGTCGGAACGCGAGCCACGCGCTCGGCACAACAAAAAACGTCGCCAGGGCACTCCGGCCTGGGTACTGGGCAGCATTGGCGTCGCAACGGTCACGACGATGGGGCTGTGTGTGCTAATTGCCGTCAAGTTTTCTTCCGGGTCCGGCAGCGAGCCATCGGACACACAACCGCTGGCCGCCACGGCAGCGGTGGCAGCACCCGCGCCGGTCAAAGCGGTGGCGGTTAACACGCCGCCCAAAAGCGAAGAACACAAGAGCGTTGAGCCTGCTCCGCTGGCCACCGCCAGCGAACCGATCGCGAGCAGCGAACCGATCGCGAGTAGCAATGGACTGCGAGGTCCGGACAGTCCGACCGAGGACGTCAGCTACAGCTTGCAAGAGCTGACGCCGTCGCTGGAATCGACCTCGCCCAAGGCCGAAGTGGCCGCGACGGCACCGTCGCCCCCGCCTGCCAATCAGCCGCCGGTGTCCGACGTGGCCATCAGTCCCGCCACGCTCGCGGCGGTCAAACGCGCCACGGTGTTCATCCGTGTGAAGCACGACAAGGGATCGTCCAGCGGCTCGGGCTTCGTGATTTCTGCCACTGGCGACCGCGCGCTGATCGTCACGAATCAGCACGTCGTCGGTCGAGTTCCGGAAGAGGCCGCCGACCAGCCAGGCAAACCATTCACGCCGCGCGCACTGGCGGCCGAGTTGAAGCAAGCGGCGATCGAAGTCGTGTTCGACAGCGGCACGCCCCAGGAGCGCATGGCGAAAGCCGAAATTTTGGGGGCGGATCTGGTGCACGATCTTGCCTTGTTGCAAGTGGAAGGCGTCAAGGATTTGCCCGCGCCGATCGACTTCAGCCATCCGACCACGTTGCTGGAAACCATGCCGGTTTACAGCTTTGGTTTCCCGTTTGGCGAAGTGCTGGCCACGAGCAAAGGCAATCCGGCCATCACGGTCGGCAAGGCCTCGATTTCGAGCCTGCGGCGCGACGACGAGGGCAAGCTCGCGCTGGTGCAGATCGACGGCAGCATCAATCCCGGCAACAGTGGCGGCCCGCTGGTCACGCCCGACGGACAATTGGCCGGCGTAGCGGTGGCCACGATCCGCAATTCCAGCGGCATCGGCCTGGCCATTCCGGGCGAGCAGTTGCCGCCGCTGTTGGCGGGCCGCTGCGGGCCGGCGTATATGGTCGTCGTCCATCAGCCCGACGGGAAAAGCGTGCTGCGCGTCGAGCGGTGGCTCGTTGATCCCCTGCACAAGATTCGCTCGGTCAAGCTGCACTACGTGCTGGCCGATGCCTCGCGTAGCGACCCCAAGGCCGGCGACGTGCTGGAAAAAGAAGCCGGCTGCCAGAAGATCGATCTGGCCATCGACAAGTACCTGGCGACGGCCGACATCCCGCTCACCAGCGCCGGCGATGGCAAAAAGCTGTTCACGCAGGCCGTGTTCACCAACGAGTCGGGTCCGACCGTCACGCCCGTTTCCAGTTATGTGCTCAAGCCGCCACCGCAGGCCCCCACGCGGGCGCCCGGCGTGGCGCCGGGGCCCAATCGCATCGTGATCGTGCCGCCGCGGCATCGGGGGCAGCGGCCCCGCATTCGGATCATCCCCGGCGGTCCGCCACCGGGCGCGCCCGGAGTGCCTGGCGCCCCGCCGGTCGTAAACACCAGGCCCGGCAATGAAACGGATATCCTGGGCGGCGGCAACGACGCGCGCTACGAAGAAGCGGCGCCCACTGGCGGAATGTTGGTAGGTATGGACGTCGGCCTGGGCGAGTTCTTCAACTCCGACGTGATTATCGCCACCCGCAGTATCTTTCGCACTGGCGACAAGGTATCGGTCAGCCGCTGGCACGGCAGTCAGACCAACCGCGTCGTACACGTCGAGGCCAAGCCGGGCTACGCCATCGGAGCGATCACCGTCAAAGCCGGAATGGGAGCCGATGGCTGCTGTGTCACCTTCATGCGAATCAAAGGCGACGTGCTCGATCCCGAAGATTCTTATCTCAGCGATTGGATCGGCGGCTATGGCGGCGGCGGACCGGCACTGATGAGCGGTGGCGGCCGGCCGGCAGTGGCTCTGCTCGGGCGCGAGAACGCCCAGAATTCGACGGGCCTGGGACTGCGCTTCAAGACCACCGATCAGCCGGGCGTGCTACCCCAGACGCACGGCATTGAAATGCCAAAGATCCCCAAGGCCCTGGCCAACCAGTCGATGCTGCTGGGCAATCGCGGGTTGGCCCATTACGAAGACGTTGCGCCGGGCGACAACCTGCTTGTGGGTTTGGACGTGGGGGTAGTCGAGGCGGGCGGCAACGAATTCATCCACGCCGTATGCCCGATTTATCGCAGCGGTCAAAAGCCGACCTTGTTCGGCCGGCAATACGGCACCGATTTCAAACGCGTCGTGCGGCTGCTGGCCAAACCCGGCTATGCCGTGGGCGCGATGACCGTCAAAACCGGCATGAATGTCGACGGCCTGTCGCTCTCGTTCATGAGGATCGACGGCGCGCGGCTCGTTCCCGAAGACAACTACGAGAGCGAATGGGTCGGCGACAATCGGCCCGGCGGTCAGACCAAGCTCAGCGGCGAGGGGCACCCGGTGCTCGGCATCATCGGCTCGGCCAACGAGCGCGAGAGCCTCGGCATCGGCCTGATATTTTATCGCGTCGATGCGAAGCGCTAGCCCCGCAAGGGGCGACAGATCACTGGCGCCCTTTCAGGGCTTGGATGCATTAGCGCGCGAGTGTCCAGGGGCTCACGCCCCTGGCTATTGACTTTCGGCCCCTCCGGGGCGAAGAGCTAGCGGAAGCACCACGCTTCTTTCTTAACGAGCGTGGAAACTTGGCGTTTACCCGGGCGGAGAACTCGCCCAACAAAAAAAGCCTGCTCGGCTCCGGCGGGACCGGTTGCCGAGCAGGCATCGCAGAGATGAATCGCGGGGAGTAGGCGAGACGTGAGCGTGCAGCCAAAAGCGGCCGCTCTAGTCCCACCACCATTGGCCGTCGGCCAGTTGCTTGAGGTCGATCTGGTCGCGCTGCTTTTGCACCTTGCCGCCGTCGTCGGTCAGCAGGTTGTCGGCGGCCAGGGCCTGGTTGGCGTGAATGCTCACGCCGCCGCCCACGGGCGTCATGAGCCGGTTGCCCTTCCACTTGCTGTTGACGGCCGTCTCCACTTCCACCGGCGCCTGGTACGTCTGCACCGGGAACTTGTCTTCGCTCAAGAGCAGCGTGGCCTTCCAGTCGGCCTTGCCATAGTAGTCGTGCTCTTGCATGTAGGCCGAGGCAATGACCAGGTCGATCAGGTTGCGCAACTGCCCGAACACCTGGCTCTTGCTCGAAAGCTCAGGATACTTCTGGGTAAAGCCGGTGACGAACAGGTTGCTGGCCCGATTGCCTTGAGTCGTGGCCGTGTGGCGCTGGCCGTCGGCGGTGACCACTTCTTCTTCGTTCATCAGCTTGACGCCGCCGCCCACTAGCTCGGCGGCCTGACCATCTTCGCTGACGCGGACGCATTTGTAGTCGGGCACAAACCACCAGCGCTGCATGGCATTGCGGCTAACCTGCGACGGATCGGCGCGGTCCACGTAGCTGGTAATCTTCACCGGCGGCTTTTCCAGCCCAATGCCGATCAGCTTCATGCGGTAGTCGGCTTCCACCATCACCTGGGCAAAATGCGTATCGGGCGGCACGCCGTCCACGCGCACTTTTTGCAGCCCCAGACTAGTGCGCAGGCCGTCGACGATGAACTGCGTGTAGTTGGGATTCGAGGGATCGGCGCCGGTGCCGATCGAGCGCAGGAAGTTCTGCATCCGCGCCAGGCCCTCGGGCGTGGCGTCGATCGAGCAGCCGATCATTCGTTCGGCCTGCCCACCGGGCGGAAACGCGCGAATGGCCACGGCCAGGTCTTCCAGTTCGATGATCGGCCGGCCGGTGTGTACGCCGATTACGCGACCGGTCAGGTCGGGAACCCAACCTTCGGCCGGGCCGGCAATCACGATGTCGCCGCTCTCGGGATACAGAAAAATGTTTTGCACGCGGGTCAGGCCCGCGAGGTAGCGCATTTCGTCGGTCGGCTTGCGGCCGGTGGCCAGGTGCTTGGCCAGCGCTTTCTCCAAGCGATTGAGCGAGATCTTGCGCGAGGTGCTCTTGTGTGCGACCTCGGGATTGAGATCCACTTTGGCCGCTTCGATGCGTTTGCGCATCTGTTCGCCCGTCGGGTCGGGCACGGTCACGGTGCTCAGCACTCCTTTGCCGTCGACCATCACGCCGGCGTTAGGCGTAAAGAGCTGGGCGCTAGCGCTCTCGGGCATTGCACACCAGGCCAGGCCGGCCACGACAGCCGGCATCACGCTTCGCAGAATTTGGCGCAAGCCCATGGGGCAAAATCTCCGATATGTTCCGGAACGCCCCCACCAGCCAGGCCCAACACGGGCGGCCGGTGAGGTGGGGGCGATTGTGGACTCAAATAGCCTGGAGACCAGGGTCCTGAAAACCAGGGAAATGAACGCGAGCCCGCAAAGAGCCGCATCCCTTCCGATAATAATTTGGCAACCTAGGCAAGGCAAGGAAAATACATACCGTGATTTACCCCCCCATGCCTGACGCTAATTTGAGACCCGCAACTGACCACGGACAACGGACCTACTTGCCCGTGTGCGCGGCCGAAGCCTGATTCTGGTCCTTCAGCCATTGCTCGACCCGCGGCTGCAAATCGTGCAGCGGCAACTGGCTGTAATCCTTGTCCAGCTCGGCAATTACGTGCTTTCGCAGTTTGCCGCCCAGGGTCTTGCGCAGGAGTCCCAAAAAGTGGGGCGGGGCGATCAGCACCAGGTCGGAGTAGGAATTCACGTCGAATTCGTGATCCAGGAGGTGCCCCAGTTCGGCGGCAAAAGCCTCGCGTTCCACTTCCTTGGGCATCGTAACCGGCTCCATGGCCGGGCGCCCGACGCCGCCGCTCTGTTGCTGCCTGCCGCGCTGCCGGCCGGCCAGGTCGGCGTCGTTCATCCGGCTCTCGGGATGTTCGAGCGATCGCACCAAGGTCCACGGCCCTTTGGCTCCGTTTGCGCTAAACAGCCGGGCTCGACTCGCGTCGCCGACCAGGATCCAGGTATTCATCCGCTCGTCCTCCGGGGCTTACATACGTACTTGTGCTTCACTTGGACTGCTTGTGCTCACTTGGCCTTTCGATTGCCGGCCGGTGCTTCGCCTTCGATGATTTCGTCCTCGCCTTCCAGCAGATCTTTCAACCGGGCCAGATCTTGCCGAAGCTGCCTGCGCGGGTCTTCGCCCAACAGCCGATCAAGCGCCAGGCCCACACGCCCGCCCGGCGGATCGTACTTGAGCTCGACGCGCACCAACGTGCCAAAACCATCCGGCGCAGGCGAAAAGTGGACCGAGCCGGCCATGTCGAGATCGCCGCCGGGCAGCGACCGCCAGGCGATTAACCGATCGCGGCGCTCGTTGATGATTTCGGCGTCCCATTGGGCCATCACGCCCAGCGTCCCCTTGGCCATCCAGTGCGTGTAGCTGGTGCCGACTTTTTCGACCGAGTGCAAATGATCCAGCACGCGCGGCAGGTTTTCGAAATTCCGCCAGAACTCGAACACGTCGGACACCGCCCGACGTATCAGTACCCGTTGGTCCAGCCGCACCCCATGCCCGGCCGGCACGGAGACCCAGCCCGAGTGGCGCCGGCGAACACTGGCACCCATGCCCAGCGCCTGGTACAGCGGGCAGTGGCCCGTGGCGCCGCGAGCGAGCAATCCGCCCCCCACGACAATCCCGGCCCACGAACGGCGCAACAAGCCGGCGGCGAGCATGCCGCCCCCCGCCGCCAGCGAGAGCCAGCACTCGGGGTCCGAAACATTGCGCCGGGTGGAAAACGACCGGCTGGGCAGCCAATCCCTCGCAGCAGCGCCCGAAACGGCCAAGGCGCGCAGCGCTGAAAGAGCAGTCATCGAATGCCCTCCCTTTCTGTTCGACCAACCGCAAAGCGTGTTCTTCAACGGGCCAACGCCGGGCGGCCGCCGTGCCCCGCCCCACTAAAATCTTAGAAGCGGCCGCGCAGCCGAGTCAAGCAATCTTGCCGCGGCGGCAGTGGGCCGCTACGCAGACTCACCGATCAACAGAAAGAAGTCGAAGCCGCGGCACGCCTTTATCCGGTTGCCGGCGGTGACGGTCTGTAACCCGGCGATCTCTTCGTCCGTCACCGTGCGGTCTCCGTCGTCACCTTGCAGAAGCAACGTCTCTCCGTCGTACGATAAACGGCCGCACGCGACGATATCGAATCGATTCCCATGATGGCGGAGTATCACAAGAGTTAGGCCGTCGATTTGGCTTGGGCTAAAGTTCATGCGCGCATTTTACCGGCCGGTCCACAAAAATACGCATTTGTCTATGAACCGGCAGGCGGGTGGCTACGCACCTCCGCGGCGAATCTGATAAAAATCGATGGTGCACCGCCGCTCACCCTCGGCAAACGCAGTTTGTTGCCGGCCGACCAGTTCAAGACCGTGTTGAAGGCAAGCTGCGGGCAAAGCGGCCGCGCCGGCGCGGCCCGGATCAGCCACGAGCGCCTGCCCCCCGGGCGCCAGCGAATGGGACACGGCCGCGGCTACCAAATCGGCATAAGGACGCTCGTACAAGACGTCGGCCGCCACGACCCAATCGAAACCGACCAGGTCGCGCGGATACTCGCGCCAGTCGACCATCCGCGTGGCGATCGGGGCCAGTCCATTGCGGACTGCGTTGACTAAAGTGAACTCCAGCGCCTCGACGTAATAGTCGGTGGCCAAAGTTTCAAAACCGGCCAAGGCGGCGGCCAGCGCACAGAAGCCCGCGCCGCAGCCCAACTCCAGCAGGCGGCGGCCGCGGCCATCGTGCTTCACCAGGCGCTCGGCCAGCAGGCGGGACGAAGGCCAGATGTCGGCCCAATACGGAATGCGGCCGTCGCGGTCGAAGGCCTCTTCGTCCAGCAGGTCGTCCGGGCTGCGCGGATGCAGCAACCGCAGTTCGCGGCCGGCCAAAGAAAGCGTCGTCTCGACCACGTCGAAACGGGCACGCAATTGCTCTTCCACCTGTTGCTGGCCGCCATGCGGGACGCCGGTCATATGGGCTGCCGCCGCTCGTTCATCGCCGCCTGACTGGCAGCAACTATTTTGGTCATTTTGCGGCGCTTTTTCTACGGTTCCGTCCGGTGCGGCCCTTGCCTTTTTCGCCGTTGGCCGCGGTCAACGATTGGGCCTTACGAACGCCGCGCTCGCGGATCACGGCCGTCTCCAGTCGGCGCGAGGCGTCATGGGCCCAAGCCTCCATCTTACTTAGCCATTCGTTGACCTTATTGGCGTGCAGGGCGAAGTCGGCCAGCTCGTTTTCGCGGCTGGAAGCGGCCATTTGCCGTGTGATCGCCGCCAGGTCGAAGAATCGCAGTGCCAATTCATCGAGCGCTTCGGGCGGAAAGGGAACGAGCGTCATAGATCGCGGCCCCGGGGCCTGAGGACAACGTGCTGAATCATCGTTGGCCGCTATCGTAATCGCTCCGGCCGCCGGCTGTCGAGGATGTCCGAAAATGCGATCCGAAGAAACCTCGTAAGGTCGGCATAAAAGGAACAAAAAAATGTACAAAATAATGATTGCAAATGGGCCATTTGTGCCGCTAGGATTCGACACGCCGGGCCGGTGAGGACGAACGCTCCGGCCAGCCGAGGCGATGAGTCGCCGCGTCCGCGCCCTATTCAGCGAGGTCCGCTATGCCTGCCTGTTTTCGAAACTCCCGCCTCTCAGCCGGCGGCGCCCAGGCCTACGGCTCGACTGACTTCGATGAGCTCAGTCGAATCGAGCTCGCCGAAGTCCGCTCGGTTCCGGACGACGATGCCGAGGCCGACGATTGGGAAGCGATCGATCCCGACCCGGCCGAGCTCGAGGAATGGGACGAGCCGCTGGCGGACGAATCCTTCGAAGACGGCTGTGACAAGGACGACGACGATTGGGACGAAGCCGAGGATTGGCATGATTTCGATCAAAGCGAAGACGACGACGAAGATTAGTACGCCCACTCAGTTCATGACGGCGCCCGGCCAGCGCATGGGCGCAAGGAGATACGCACATGAAGATCACATTGGCGATGGTGGAAGTGGTCGAGCGCATGCTGGCCCAGGGCTTGGTTTCGCAGCGCAGAATTGCCAAGCTGGTGGGCATCAGCCGCGGCACGGTCAACAGCATCGCCCTGGGACGGCGGCCGCGAATTTCCACGCCGGCCGACGAGTTCGAGCAGCAACGTGGACCGCTGGTGCGCTGTCCCGGCTGCGGCGGCAAGGTGTTTATGCCCTGCCTGCTCTGCCACGTCCGCCAGCTCAAAGCCCGGGACCACGGGCTGCAAGTCTGCGCGCACCGCGGTTCGGCACGCCAACCGCCCCAACGACATGGCCGTGATGCTCGAACGTGCCACCGGCCCGGCCCTCCATCCAATCGCTCCGACACGCTGGTAGCCAGCCAATCGCAATTCGTTGTCGCATCGCGATCGTTGCTCGCGCCGCCGCCGGAAGTCAGCTCGTTCACGCCAGAGGCAGCCAGCCAAGCGCTATCCCACGTGGCGGACTGCCCGAGGTAGCCGCCGGTCCATAAAAAGGGCCGGTCAGTTCGGCGTGGTCGTCGCATTCTTCGCGGCGCGCTTGCGGCGGCGATTTTGCCGCTTGGCCTTGTCCTCGTCGGGCGGAGCGGTTTTGCCGGCGGCCGGATTCAGCTCGTCGAGAGCGGACTGCAATTGCTCGCGCGCGGCCTGGGCGGCGGGATCGGTAGAGTCGGCGGCCACCGGCGCTTCGACAAACGGAGCGTCTTTCATCGAGAACAATTCGCCGGACTGGTTCAATTTCCAGCCGTTGTTGCGCGCGTACCAATTCGAGCCAAGCTGCACGAAGATCCAATCGCGCGGATTTCCTTTTTCGCCCCGCAGTTGAGGCGCGAAACTGCGGCCATCGAACTTTACGCCGCTGGGCAGCTTGGCACCGGCCAGGTCGGTGAATGTCGGCAGCACGTCGCTGAAGTCGATCAGGTCGCTGACCACGCGTCCGGCGGGCATTGTTGCCGGCCAGCTGGCGACCAGCGGCACGCGCGCGCCGCCTTCCAGCATCTGCCCCTTCATGCCATTCACGGCGCGACCGCCGATCTTGCCCGATGTCTTGTCCGGATCGTGCTCGGGCGTATAACCGACGCGCGACGTGCCATTGTCGGCGGCAAACACGATCAGCGTGCGCTCGCGCAGTCCGAGTTTTTCCAGCTCGGTGACGATCTTGCCGACCGTTTTATCGAGGTATGCGATGTTGTCGTCATAAAGCTGCCGCGGGCTGGCGTCCGGCTTCGAGTCGGGCGTGCGCACGATCGGCCCATGAATTAAATGCTCGGACAGGTAGAAGTAGAACGGCTCGTTGCGATGCCGCCGCAAAAAGTCGACGGCAAAGTCCGAGGCCGCGTCGGGATAATAAATCTCTTTGTCGGAGGTGACTTCCTGACCGTTTTTCGTATAGGTTTTTCGCCAATACCAGCCGCTGGCGGTGGGGTCGGTGACGTACTCGCCAAAACCCCAGTCGCCTGGCGAGTCGCCCATCTGCCGCCATTTGCCTGCCATGCCGGTCGCGTAGCCGGCCTGCTTGAGAATCGTGGCCAGCGACGGCTCGTTGTAATACGACGGCTGGCCGGCCGACTGGTTGGTCAGCCCGCCGGTGCGGAAGCCATAGCGGCCGGTCATCAACACGCATCGCGACGGGCCACACAGCGGGGTCGAATAGCAACGCTCGAAACGCGTGCCCGAGCGGGCCAGGGCGTCGATGTTCGGCGTCATTGTCTTGGCCCGGTCGGAGCCGTAGCAGCCGACGCCGTCGATGCCGTAGTCATCGCCCAGAATGAACACGATGTTCGGCCGCTGGGCGTCGGCAGCACGGGCGTGCTGGTTCCCCGCCGCGGCGATCACCAGGAGCACGGCCAGACACGATCCGATCCCGCGGCGACACATGGGCAAACTCCTAGGTTTCTCGGGCACGGCACCGGGCATTATCCTAAGACGCGCAACTGCCGTTGGATATTCACTGGGTCGGGAAAATATGTCCGCAGGACAGGGCGAGCCGGCTCCGGGCGTTGCTTGCCGCGCCGCACACAGGCATAGTGGCGTCATGGTCAACCAAAGGAGTCTCCGGCGATGAGAACCGGCATTCTTCCGAGTAGCGTGCACAGGTTGCACAGCAATCCGGAGTTTCAGGCTCGTTTGCGCAAGCTGCGCGAATCCATTGAAGCACGTCACGTCGCAGAGTTGGCCGATGCCGGTCTGTTTCGTCGAATCGTTGTGAACTCGCGGATCGCTGCCGAATTTCGTCGCGGAGCGCCGGAAGATGGTTCCGTCGGCGCATGCGCTGTAATTCGCGGGCGGTTCGTCGTCGAATTGGCGAACCCCTTACGCCTTTGGCAGGTCGACGCGCGCAAGCTGGTCCCAAGAGCCGGCGAAAAACCGTGCGAGGTTCTCGAGGCAAGCTTGGGCCATGCGCCAATTAGCTTCTGCGGTATTCGAGCCGACGTGCGGCGTGAGCACCACGCTGGCGAGCGTGCGCAGATCTTTGTCCGGCGCCGCCGGCCGGTAAGGTTCGGCCTCGAACACGTCGAGCGCCGCGCCGGCCAGTCGACCAGCCGACAAGGCGTCGTACAGCGCCGCTTCGTCCACCACCGCTCCGCGCGCCGTGTTCACCAGCAGCGCGCTGGGCTTGAAGAGCTTTAATCGCTCGGCATTCACGAGATGCCGCGTCTGAGAGTTCGACGGCAGATGCAGGCTGACGATGTCGGACTGCTGCAAAACGTCAGCCAGGTTGTCGGTGTAGACCCGCGCGCCATGCTCGGCGAGAAGTTCTTTCAACGGGCGTTTTTCATCATCCTCCAACTCCGCCGGCGACCGCGATCCTAGAGCCAGCACGTCCATGCCGAAGCCGAAGTGCGCGGTCTTAGCTACGCGCCGACCGATGTGGCCGAAGCCAACGATGCCCAGCGTCTTGCCTTGAATCTCGGTGCCGGGGCGCGGAGCAAATTCCCCGGCCCGAAACTGGGCTTCCAGCGCGCTCACGTGACGCACCAAGTTGCCGATCAGCCACAGCGCGTGCTCGGCGACGCTGATATCCAGCGCCCCAGGCGTATTGGTCACGACGATGTTGTGTTGCCGGGCCAGCGGCTTGTCGATGCCGTCGTGCCCGACGCCGAAGCGGGCCACGAGCGCCCCACGCTTGCCGCCGGTGTCTGCCAGGGCTTCGTACAGCGGACCTTGATACTTTTCGATGCCGACGATCACGGCCCGCGCCGATCGAGTTCGGACCGCCGCCGCCAGCGCTTGCTCCTGCGGCGGAGCCGGTTCCAACTGCCAATCCGCCACTTCCCGAAACGCGGCCTCCGCTTTTCGAAACTCCGGTTCCGTAACCAGCACGATTTCCTTCATGACTACCATTCTCTGGAGTATCGAAAGGCCGAACGATCACGGCGCCCGGATCGGACAGCACAAGTTTAGACGAAAGCATTGCGTTTGCAGCCCCGCTGGGTGCCTGCGCGGCCAGCAGCGCGCGATTTCTGCCGCCACCCGCTATATTGCCCGTATGAACGAGAAACCCCGCCGTCGCTGGTTAGCGTTCAGGCTGCGGATGCTCTTGGTCCTGATCGCAATTGCGGCCGTGCCGCTGGCTTGGGTGGGCTACTCGCTGGAGTGGATCCGGGAGAGGCGTCTCATGGCGCCCCGGCACTCGGATAAGCCGCCGGGCTCGCCAAACCCAGATGCCGCGCCCATCATGCCCCCAGGACTACTCTGGGTGTTTGGGGAACAAGGTTTTTACGCGCTTCGATGGGATCCGTCGTCGCCAGGCAGCCTCGACGACCTGAGACGCGCCTTTCCCGAGTCCAAAATATTTGTGTGCGATAGCCCTGATGATTGGACGGTTCGCCGCGAACTCAGCCCATAGCGGCTGCCGGAACGCAATAGTCGAAGACCCCCGCGACCGGCAGTAACTTGCTTGGCCATTCCCTTCTCCCTTTGGACCGCCTTTCGGGCGGCGGGGGAATGGGGTAGAATCCGGGGCTTGATGTTTTAGGGTTCTGGGTGGTTTCGGCGTACCGCGAGTCCGAGAGCTATGGCCAAGAGCAAGAAAAAAGTCGAAGTCGTGTTCCTCGTCTGCGAGGAGACCGGCGATCACAACTACACCATCCGCAAAAAAAGCGGCGGCGAAAAGCTCCGTCTGAGCAAGTATTCGCCCCGGTTGCGCAAGCACACCGAACACGTCGAAAAGAAGAAGTAGACGGGCGGGAACACACGGTTTGTCGCCGCCCGGGGGGACTCCCCAGGCTGACGCCTTGGGGCTCGCCACGGGGCGCCTTGGGGCTCGCCACGGACAACGGACGTTGACCGCTGTCGGCACGTGCATTCAGGGATGAAATGGCCAAGCACTGGCGGATTCATGCTCACGACCCCCAGCGCATTGCCGCGCTCTGCGGCGCGGCCGGGGTGCCGGCCGTCGTGGCCCAGCTGCTGATCTGCCGCGGCCTGGGCGATGCCCAGCAGGCCCGGGCGTTTCTCGACGCCAAGCTCAGCGATCTGCGGCCGCCCGAGCAATTGCCGGGCACGAGCCTGGCCGCCGATCGGCTGCTGGCGGCCATCGCCGCCGGCCGGCGGATCGTGGTTTACGGCGATTACGACGTCGACGGCATGACCGGCACGAGCCTGCTCTGGCAATGCCTCAAGCTACTGAACGCCAACGCCCATTACTACGTGCCGCACCGCATCGAAGAGGGCTACGGCCTCAATCACGAGGCCCTGCACACGCTGGCCCGCGAGGGGACGCAACTGATCGTCACGGTCGATTGCGGCATCGCCAGCCTGGACCAGGCCGACACGGCCGCGAAGCTGGGCATCGAGCTGATCGTGACCGATCATCACGAGTTCGCCGAGCGGCTGCCCGTCGCTTCGGCCATTGTGCATCCGCGCCTGCCGGGCACGAATTATCCGTTCGCCGGTTTGAGCGGCTCGGGCGTGGCCTTGAAGCTGGCTTGGGCCCTGTGCCAGCGGGCCAGCGGCGCCACGCGCGTCACCGAGCGGATGCGCAACTTCCTGCTCGATGCGGTGGGCATGGCAGCCTTGGGCACCGTGGCCGACATGGTGCCACTGGTGGACGAAAACCGCGTGCTCGTGCAATACGGTCTGGCCAGCCTCAAGGAACGGGCCGGACCCGGCCTGCTGACGCTGATGCGGCTGGCCGAAGTGGCTGGCAAGCCGGCTTTGAATTGCGAAGACTTGGGCTTTGCCCTGGCGCCGCGGCTGAATGCCGCCGGCCGGCTGGGGCAGGCTCAACTGGGTGTTGAGCTGCTGACCACCAGTTCCACCGAGCGGGCCACGTCGCTGGCCGAGTACATCAACGAACTCAATAGCAGCCGGCAAAGCCTCGAACGCAGCATCTATCTGGCGGCGCTCAAGCAGGCGCAGGAAACGTACGACCTGGAGCGCGACTCGGCGCTGGTGCTGGCCGAACATGGCTGGCATCCGGGCGTGATCGGCATCGTGGCCGGTCGCCTGGCCGAGAAGTTTTGCCGGCCGGTAGTGATGATCGGCCTGGATTCGGCCGGCGTGAAGCCGGGCATCGGTTCGGCCCGCAGCGTGCCGGGCTTTAATTTGCACAACGCGCTACAGGCTTGCAGCCAGCACTTGCTCAGCCACGGCGGGCATGCAGCCGCGGCGGGGCTGAAGATCGAAGAACACGCAGTCGCCGGGTTCCGCGAAGCGTTTTGCGAGGTGGTATCCGGCGAAATCATTCCCGGCGAGCGCCAGGCCGAATTGTGGATCGATGCCGAGCTGCCGCTGGGCACGCTGACGCTCGAGACCGTGAGCCAGATCGATCGGCTGGCGCCCTTTGGACATTCCAATCATCGGCCGCTGTTTTCGGCCACTGGCATTACGCTGGCCGAACCGCCCCGTCGCATTGGCGGCGGCGGACGGCATTTGGCGCTCAAAGTGACGCAGTGCGGCGTGTGCTTGCGGGCCGTGGCCTTTGGCGGCGGCGATTGGATCGACGAGCTGACTCAGGCCGAGGGCGAACTGGAAATTGCGTTTAGGCCCATGATCAACGATTTTCGCGGCCGGCGCTCCGTCGAGCTGCAAATCACCGATTGGCGCATCGGCGCGACGGTGTCGGTGGAATAGTCAGTTGTCAGTTGTCAGTTGTCAGTTGCAACGGACCACGGACCACGGACCACGGACAACGGACCACGGACAACCGCCCCCCAGACCCCTTGCCAAGACGTGGCGGATTCGGCTAATAACATGCCCGCTGGGTGGGCAGGGCCGCGCGCGTTGCCGTCCGTTCGATCTATTCTCGTCATCTTAGCCAAACTCTATGCCGTTTTCGGGCTCGCCGATTTCCGGTCGCTCGGTTGGCCTATGGCGCGCGCCAGCGTTGCTGGCGTTTGGGCTGTTGACGATTGTCGCCGGCTGCCAGAACATGCGGGCCAGCCGGCCCACGGACTGGACGCCCGACCACGCGGTGCTGGCGCACGCGGACTTCGACGCCAACCGGGTCACGGTGCACAACGTGCGCAATTGCGTGTACCGCACGGCCGACGATTATACGCCGCAGTATTACGACCGGACGTACGATCTCGAACAGATCGCGTCGGTCGACTTCGTGGTGGTGCCGTTTGCCGACTTTGCCGGCGGCGCGCACACGTTCTTGAGCTTCGGCTTCGATGACCGGCAGTACGTGGCCGTTTCGGCCGAAATGCGCAAGCGCCGCCGCGACATCTTTCCTTCGCTGCGCGCCGGGCTGCCGCTGCGGCCGCTGATCTACGTCATTGGCGACGAGCACGACCTGATCGGCATGCGCACCAATTTGCGCAAGAACGACGTCTACGTCTATCGCTTGCGCACCAATCGCGAGCAGGCACGCGTCATGTTTTGCGACGTGCTCGAGCGGGCCAATACGCTGATCAGCCGGCCCGAGTACTACAATGTCGTCACGAACAATTGCAACACCAACGCGTTGCGGCATGTGAACCGCGTGGCCGCGCGGCCGGTCCCCTACACCTGGCAAGTGCTGCTGCCCGGCTATTCCGACCGGCTGGTGTACCAGATGGGCTTGCTCGACACCGACACATCGTTCGAGCAGACCAGGCAGCGGGCCAAAGTCACCGAGCTGGCCCATCGCTATGGCAGCAGCCCCGATTTCTCGGCCCTCATCCGGCGCTGAGTGGGGCCAGCAGGGCAGTGGCGCTAAACGCTCGCCGGCCCGGGCAGTCTGCCAGACCGTCGATTTTCGCACGCATGTGAAAGCGATGTCGCGAAAAACTTCTTGGTTTTTGACACTCGCTTTGGGAAAATGCCGCGTTAGTGGATCAGCCTGGGGATAGTTGCAAAGGGCAGCAGGCGGCCAGGAGCATGCGTTTTTGGCCCGTGGCCGCTTGAGCGACGACCGGGGCGCTATGCTCTTTAAGCGAGCGCGTCCGGTTACACCCCGCTTGCCATTCTCGCCGCCGCCACCAGGCGCAGCCAGCGGCGCCCAAAGCGTTTTTTAGTAAGCCGCTTTTGTTCCCAGGCGATACTCTGCGCCCGCTGCGCAGGAACTCAGCTTTTATGCCGGAGATGAAACATGAGCCGTGACCCGCGTTATCTTGCAACGTCTCGACCGCCCGTTGATCCCACACCTAGCGAAGCGTTGTCTTTCGCCCAGGCGATCCTTGGAGAATCATTCGGGCCTCGTGCGGGCATTGCTGCCAGCGACGGGCTTGATTGGGAGCAGTTGGAATTCCTGGCAAGCATTTCACCCGAGCACGAGCGCAAGTTACGAGACTTAGCGCAAGCCAGGCAGATTGACAGCCGGAAGCGCGAGCAACTGGAATGGGTGGCGGGGATCTCGACGGATCCCAAGCGCCGGTTCGACGAATTGCTGCGCGAAGAGGCGGCGGCCGCCGAAGTGCGCCAGCGTGCGAGTCGGTGCATCGAGAACTTGGAGCGGTTGCGAGAGATATGGGACGATTCGAAGCACCCGCGCGCTGGCGGCCCGCCCAATGCAGGCTGGTTCGCCTCGACCGGCGGCAGCGCGGCGAGAACGCTGGGACGCCTCAGCACCCCGTCAAAGCCAGACGGGCTCGTGTTGCCCCGCGGCCCCCAGTATCTCGCCCAGGTGGCGCCGCCGGCGCAAGGGGGCCAGGGCGGGGCGGCCGGTGCACAGCCACAAGCGGCGCCCGAGATCAAAGCGGTCGTACAAGGGAAGCTCGTCCGCGCCGCGAGCGGGAGACTACCGAACGGAATTGGCGTGGGGGTTCTCCGAGACATAACGTTGGGGTACTTCGTCAACGGGCAGCCCACACGACGCCCCGATGGATCGCTCGACCAAGTCCCGACGTTCTCCAAATCGGCGCGCATGGGAACGGCGCGGGCAAGCTGCATTGGGTGCAGTTCTTTAAGCAGTCGGAATACGATGCCAAAGGGAACGCCATCGCGGGCGGATCGGTGGCGGAGGGCAAAACCGTATACCACGGAAACGGGAAGTGGCATGTCGATATGCCGCTCCCTCCTCCAGGCGGAAAACAGGATCCCAACGCGATCTATTACGACTATAAGCCGAACGGTAACATCGCCACCAGCGGAGAGGGGCATGTCGTGATGTTCGACTTGCCGACCCAGGGCACGGCCTCGCAAGGAGCAACTCGAATTGATGTCGAATTCAAAACGTACCTGGTAGACGGGAACGGCCCACTTTGGGAGATCGCTTGGACGTCGACGACGATTGTCGGCGCCAACGGTCTCGGACATACCGCAATTAGCCAGATCAACGGCGGGCCTGCCAACAAGTTCGCGCCGGCGCTAGACACCAAGCAGTGGAACATTGGAAACAGAATCACGCCCGTGCCTAAGGGTTCGCAGATCAGCACTACGACGGAACGGGCGGTCAATCCGTATTTCAAGAATTAGCTGCCCGCGCGCGACGAGGTGCCTTACGGACCCGCTGTGGCAGGCTCTTCGGCCCGCCAAGCTGGGTTTACCTTAACACGCGGTAGCACGGCGCTGATCCGTGACAGCATGTCGTCTGAGATGGGCTCTAAGGTAAATCGTTCAAGGTACGGAAGCTCGCGGAGCGCCGCAATCATTTCAATGGGCATGGAGCAGGGCTCGTCGAGGGATACTGTCAGGCGGATCAACTTACGAAATTTGCGAAGGGACCTTATCCCCGCTTCGCTGAGACCGGATGCCTCAAAACTCAAGTATTCCAACCCCGCGAGGCGCGACAGTTTCTGTAGGTCGTCGTCGTCGAGGTTAAATGGGACATCGAGGAGCTTAAGTTCCCTGAATTCGGCGATGGCGGCCACAATTCGCTTACGGTCTGCCCCGGCCGCATCGCTTACGGTCACTGTGCTCCGCCTAATTCCACCCAACCAAACTCTGCTCCCAGCCCTGCGTCGGCTGCAATCTAGCCAGTCATCCGTCAGATACGGTCCGCTGGCCACCCCGACGAAATTGGCCGTCCCCTGGACGACCACGGGGCGCACCGAATCAGGAATCACGCGCCAGAGCAGGCCATTGGCTGCCAGCTCCTCATGCCCCATACACAGCCCCCAGTGCTTGATCAGTTCGACCGCCCGGGCGCGCCGGCGCAGTCGCTCCGCCTGCCAGCCACCCAGCAGGCAGATCGCCGAAATGACGACCAGCACCGTCCGCAGGCGGAAGCGCCAGGGAGGCGTGAATCGTCGGCCGGCGGTCTTCACGGTTGCCATGCAGCAGAACGCCTGTCTAGCGAATGATCTTTGGCTTCGAGCGGATATGCTATTCCGGCCAAGCGATCGCGCAAATAGTGTTTTGGCTCCAAGGCTCATGGCAGATTTTTCTCGCGCTACCCGGCGGTCGCCGCGCAAGTGCTGCCGGAAGCCGGACGCGCGCTAGCGCTCCGACTTTTTTGGCCCTCATCCGGCGCTGAGTGGGGGCGGCACGATGGCAGCGGCGCTAGCACTCGCCGGCCGAGCGCGACCATTAGCCCCCCGGCGAGTCGCCGGGGACTAAAGCTTGGCGGTCAAATAAACGTGATGGGCGGCGGACCTCTGTTGCCCCAAACCGGGAAAAATTGGTAACTTGCCGCCCGTTTGTCTCCCGCTTGCGCGGCAAGCGGGCACCTACTTCGACGCCAAAGCGGTTTTTAAGGTTATGGAAGACCGACTCTCAAGCGGCAGGATGCCGCGGTTCGCAGTTCTTGTCGCCAGTGCGGCCTTCGTGCTCGGCATGCTAGGGGCTGAAGCCCGGGCACAGGCCACGGGCGAGTCGGGCGAGACCCAGTGGATCTGGTCGCCGGCCCAAACGCGCGAGCACGCGCCGGCGCCGGTCTGCTACTTCCGCAAAGGCTTCGAGGTCGCCAGTCCCGAAAGTGCGCAGCTCAATATCACCTGCGACGATCGCTACGAGCTGTTCGTCAACGGCCGCTTCGTGGGTGGCGGCCGCAATTGGAAAGTGCTCGACGCCTACGACATCCGCCAACTCTTGCGCCGCGGCCACAACGTCGTGGCCGTCAAGGCCGACAATACGTCGGGCACGACGGCCGGACTCGTGGCCACGCTGACTGTCAAGGACGCCGGCCACACCGAGATCTCGTACTCGACCGACAGCACTTGGAAAACCAGCACGCAGCAATTCGGCGGCTGGGAACGGGTGTTCTTCAACGATTCGAATTGGGTCGCCGCGCACAGCCTCGGCGACTTGGGCACGGCCGAACCGTGGGCAGACCAGGTGACCGGCGCCGACGGCTCGAAGCCAAAACGCTTTACGCTGCTGCGCGATTTCCGCATCGAACGCGTGCTCACCTCCGCGGCCACCGGCTCGACGATCGCCATGGCCTTCAACGAATGGGGCGAAATTCTGCTCTCGCGCGAAGGCGGGCCGCTGCTGCTGGTCATCGATCGCAACAAGGACGGCGTGCCCGAAACGGTGACCACCTACTGCGACCAGGTCAGCAATTGCCAAGGCATCCTGCCGCTCAACGGCGAGGTGTACGTGATGGCCCAAGGCCCGAAAGGGGCCGCCGCGATCTATCGCCTGATCGACGACGACCGCGATGGCAAGGCCGACCAGGTGAAGACCATCGTCGAGTTCGAGCCGGGCATGGCCGAGCACGGACCGCACGCCTTGTCGCTGGGTCCCGACGGCTACATCTATGCCATTATCGGCAACCATACGAGACTCAAGAAGCTGGCCGATGCGCAGAGTCCGTATCGCCGGCCTTACGAGGGCGACCTGCCGCAGCCGAAGTACGAAGACTCCAGCGGCACCGCCGCCGGCATCAAGGCGCCGGGCGGCACGATTGTGCGGCTGGCCCCCGACGGCGGCGCGGTGCAGATCTTTGCCGGCGGGCTGCGCAATGCCTACGACCTGGCATTCAACCAGCGCGGCGACTTGTTCACGTACGATTCGGACATGGAATGGGACGTCGGCCTGCCCTGGTATCGGCCGACGCGGGCCGTGCTGATCCCCTCGGGCGGTGAGCTGGGATGGCGCAGCGGCTGGTCGGTCTGGCCCGACTACTACCTGGACAACGTCCAGCCGATCGTGAACACGGGCCGCGGCTCGCCGACGGGCGTCGAGGTGTACAGCCATCATGCGTTTCCGCCGGAATATCGCGAAGCAATGTTTGCCGGCGACTGGTCGCAAGGGCGCATCCTGGCGATCAAGCTAAAACCCGACGGCGCCGGCTACACCGGCCGCGCCGAAGTGTTCTTGCAGGGCAGCCCGTTGAACGTGACGGACCTTGCCGTGGGCCCCGAAGGCGGCTTGTATTTTTGCCTGGGCGGCCGCAACACCGAAGGGGGCGTGTATCGCGTAGTCTACAGCGGCCGCGTCCAGCCGCCGACAATGAATACGCCGATCGAGCGCGCATTGCACCAACCGCAACCCACCAGTGCCTGGGGCCGCCAGCGGCTCGCGCTGCTGCAACAGAAGATTGGCGACCAATGGAGTGCCACGCTGAACGAAGCGGCGAGCGATGCGGCGCTCGAAGCCAGCGAGCGCTGCCGCGCCCTCGACCTGCTGCAGCTCTACGGCCCCACGCCGCGGTCGGGCATGCTGATCGACCTGTTGAGCGATTCCCAAGCCGATGTCCGCGGCAAGGCGGCGTATCTGCTGGGGATTCATTCCGACCAGACCGCCGGCGAACCCCTGGCCCGGCTGCTGGGCGATTCCGAGCCGGCGGTGCGGCGGATGGCAAGCGAAGCGATTGTCCGCGGCGGCTATTCCGTGCCCGCCGATCAGTTGATCGCGGCCTTGGGCGATAGCGATCCGCTGGCCGCGTTTGCCGCGCGGCGGGCGATCGAGGAATTTCCGCCCGAGGAATGGCGATCGCAGGTGCTCAAGTCGGCCAACACACGCGTGTTCATGGTCGGCTCGGTGGCGCTGCTCATCGCCGAACCCACGGCCGACGATGCCAAGGTCATTGCTCGGCGTGCGCACGCGCTGATGCAAAAGTATTTGAGCGACGACGATTTCATCGACCTGCTGCGCGTGATCGAGTTGGCCGTGGTGCGCGGCAATCTGCGCGCAACCGACGTGCCGGAGCTGGCCCGTGCCCTGGCCAAGGAATATCCCGCGGGTGAACCGCGGATGAACCGCGAGCTGCTACGACTGCTGGGCCAACTGGACGAGTCGAGCGTGATTGCCCGGCTATTGGGCGAATTGAAGGGTTCGGCCCCGGCGGTCGAAAAGCTGCACGCGGCGATGATGGCCCGCTTCTTCAAGACCGGCTGGACCAGCGCGCAAAAAATGACGCTGGTCGAATTCTTCGAACAGGCTCGCGACACGGAAGGCGGCAACAGCTTCGCCGGCTACGTGGACAACGTGTCGCGCGATTTCCTGGCCGGTTTCACCGATGCCGAGCGCCAGCAACTGCTGGCCGAAGCGGTGCGGCTGCCCGGGGCCGCGCTCTCGTTGCTGACAACGCTGCCCGAGCATCCCAGCCAGGACCTGATCGCCCGCTTAATCAAGCTGGACAACCAATTGAGGGCCGTCGATACGCCCGCCGCGCGCAAGCTGCAATTGGGCCTGGTGGCCGTGTTGGGTTCCAGCGGCGACGCGGGGGCCATGAACCATCTGCGCGAGGCGTTCGAGCGTGAGCCGGACCGCCGCCAGGAACTGGCCATGGGCTTGGCCCAGCAGCCCAGCGGCGCCAACTGGCCGCTACTGCTGCGCTCGCTGCCGATTGTCGAAGGCATGGCCGCGCAAGAAGTGCTGATGCAATTGGCCGGCGCCGATCGAATCTCGAACGATCCCGAGGCGCTGCGCCAGGTCCTGCTGTGCGGACTGAAATTGGGTGGTGACGGCGGCGAACATGCCGTGCGCTTGCTCGAAAAATGGAGCGGCAAGCAATTGGCCGACGCGGGCGCCAAGCCTGACGTGGCCTTGGCCGCCTGGCAGAAATGGTTCGTTCGCGAATATCCCGACGTCGCGCCGCCGACGCTGGCGGGCGATTCGGAAACCAACCGCTGGAGCGCCGCCGATATTCTGGCGTACCTGGCCAGCCCCGAGGGCCGGCAGCATCATGCCCGCCAGGGAGCCGCGGTCTTCGAAAAGGCCCAATGCGCCAAGTGCCACCGCTACGGCGGGCGCGGCGAGTCGATCGGCCCCGACTTGAGCACCGTCGGCCGCCGCTTCCACAAGAAGGAAATCCTCGAATCGATCCTCTATCCCTCGCAAGTCATTTCCGACCAGTACGCCAGCAAGACCGTGACCACGACCAATGGCTTGAGCTACACGGGCATCGTCACGCCCCTGGCGGGCAACAAGGTGCTGATCCTGCAGGCCAACGGCGAAAAGGTGACGGTCCCCAAGAGCCGGATCGATGAAGTGCTGCCCAGCAAGAAGTCGGCCATGCCCGAAGGGCTGCTCAACTCGCTGACGCTGGAAGAGATCGCCGACCTGTTCGCCTATCTGACCGGTGCGAACTAAGCGGGAGTCGTAGCGGAATTCGTAAGAATTCCGCGGCATGGCCCGGTAGCGGAATTCGTGAGAATTCCGAGCCGCAACTCGTCCGCCGGAAGTTTCACAACTTCCGCTACATCGTAGCAGCCTCACTCCCGTGAGCCGTCGCTCGCTAGCGGGGATTAGCAAAGCGGGACCGATCGCTCGCATCCACTTACGGCACATGAATGTGCCGGCTACTTTGGCGTGGTGTCATGCTGGCGGCCGCAATGCTAGCCACCACGCTGCTAGCACGCCAGCCGTCTTGTGCGTTGTAGAGAATGCCTGCCGATTATGCCGAAGACAACGGGTAGGGGGCGCCGCGCTAGCGCGGGTTTGCCCGGAGGTACCCGTCATTTTTCTTCGGCAGAGGTCCAACAGGCATGAGCCACTTGAGAATTGTGCAACACGCGGATCCGCTGCCGACGACTGACACCGCCTGCGCGGCGCCGAAATGCGAAGCGGCAAAGGGTGAAGCCGAACCGGTACGACTGGAGCATTTCATTCCCCTGCGCAAGGCGGATCTGATCGACCGCCTGTGCCAGCAGCCCGGGCTCTCGCCGGCCGAGTGTGACGGCTTTCGCCGGCTGTGCCAACTGCTCGATGCCACGTTGCACTTCGAATATCACACGCATCTGGAGGATCTGAAGAGCGCCTACGCCACCTTCGACCCCGACTCCGATACCCAGAGCCTGACCACGCTCTCCGAGCGCGAGCAGCAGTCGCGCTTGAACCTGCTCTTCGATCGTTTCACCTGGCTGCTGGAGCGGGCGAATTTCTGCCGGCTCTCGCACGAGGATCTCGAAAAAGCGCTGGCCGCCGCCAGCCATCACGGCCTGAGTCTGGAAGTCGATTTCGAAGTTTTCGACCGGCTCGAAATCTACAGCCGCGGCGAAGTCATCGGCACGCAGCAGCGTAGAAACTGGAAACGCCTGTATCGGGTCGAGCACGTGCAGGTGCCCGTGTTTCAACGGCTGGTGATTATCTTTCGCCTGCGGCCCGGCCACGTCACGCGCAAGCTGGATACCCAGGACGTGTTCATCAAGCTGTTCAAGGACATTCCCAAGATGGACCTGGAGATGCTCCTGCCGGGCACGCGGGTCAAAATGTCGCTGCTGGACCGCATCAAGATCATGATGCCCACGCTGTCGGGCCTGGCCGTGTCGGCGTTCAAGGCCTTCAAGGGAGCCTTGCTCGCGGCGGCGGCCGGCATTTATGGCATTCTGGCTTTGCTCGGCGTGACGCTGGGCTACGGCGTCAAATCCTTCTTCGGGTACTTGCAGACCAAGCAAAAGTACCAGCTCAACCTCACCGAGAGCCTCTACTACCAGAACCTCGACAACAACGCCGGCGTGGTCTGCCGCCTGCTGGACGAGGCCGAAGAGCAGGAAAACCGCGAGGCCGTGCTGGCCTGGTTCTTCCTCTGGCGCCATGCCAATCCGCGAGGCACCCTGGCCGACACGCTCGATCGGCACATCGAGACGTTCCTGGCCGAGGCCCTGGGCCGCCCGATCGATTTCGAAGTCGACGATGCCCTTTCCAAGCTGCTGCGGCTGGGGCTGGCGCACCAGGGCACCGATGGCCGCTATTCGTCCGTGCCCCTGGCCGCGGCGCTCGAGAATCTCGATCGGGCCTGGGACAACTATTTCAGCTACAACGCGGCCGCCTAGGCCGCTCGGCCCGGGCGACGAGGGCTTGGCGAGCCGGCTGCGCGATTCGCCGGTGCGATGCGCTGGACCGCATTCGCTCCAGGCGTGCTGCTGTCCCATTGGCCGCCGGCCCACGGCTTTTCCGCAAGGCGCATGAGCATCTTATTGACAGATGCTGCCGCTCGCCGGTACTTAGCCTCTTGCGAGTCCGGCTTCCGCTGCACGCCGATCTTCTTGCCGCGCACACCGCGTTGAGCCGCTGGGCAACTCCTGCTCTGCTCGTGGATGGGCGGTTCACGCCGCCATGCCGCCGCTTTTCAATGGCCGCGGCGTCGGCTAGGTTTTCAATGGCTGGCTGGGCCATCCTGCCGCGAAAACCGAGCACTGAGTTGCCGTCATGACAAGCAAAGTTTGGGTTCTCACCGACACCGAGCAGCAGATCTACGTCGATCGTTGCGACCTGGGCGATGCCGAAGAATCGGCGGGCAAAGGCGGCGGCTATTGTGTGCGCAAACGGCGGCTGCACGGTGGCCGGCAAGACGGCGTCGATACGATCGAAGTGGACACTGGAGTGCTGCGCTTCGTCGTGGTGCCCACCCGCGGCATGGGTTTGTGGAAAGCCTGGTCCGGCCCGCTCGAAATCGGCTGGCAGTCGCCCGTCAAGGGACCGGTCCATCCGTCGCTGGTGAACTTGTTCGAGCCGTCGGGCATCGGCTGGCTCGATGGTTTCGACGAACTGCTGTGCCGCTGCGGTTTGGAGAGCAACGGCGCTCCGCAGTTCGACCCCTCTGGCCGGCTGGTTTATCCGCTGCACGGCCGCATCGCCAATCAGCCGGCCCATCGCGTGGAAGTCGCAATCGATCCGTCCGAGCGCGAGATCGCGGTGACCGGCTGGGTGGACGAAGCCCGGATGTTTGGCAACAAGTTGAGTCTGCGGTCGACGTATCGCACGCGGGCCGGTGAGCATCAACTGGTGATCCAGGACGTGGTGAGCAACCCGTCGTCCGAGCCGGCGGAACTCGAGTTGTTGTATCACATCAACTTCGGGCATCCGTTGCTGGCGCCGGGAGCCCGAGTCGAGGCGGCCATCGAGCGGCTGGCTCCGCGCGACTCGCACTCGGCGCAAGATGTGGCGAGTTGGCAAGACTACGGACCCGCCCGGCCCGGCTCGCGCGAGTTTGCACACTTGGCCTCGCTGGCCGGCGATAATAGCGGCCGCACGCGCGTGCTGCTGGCCACGCCCGATGGCCGGCAGGGCGTGAGTCTGCAATTCAATGTCCACGAGCTGCCATGCTTCACGCTATGGAAGAGCCAGCTCGCACCGGCCGATGGCTACGTCACGGGGCTCGAGCCGGGCATCAATTATCCCAATGTGCGCGACTTCGAAAAAAGCCACGGCCGCGTGGCAACGCTCGAACCCGGCCAGTCGCGAAGTTTTACGATCACGCTCGAAGTCCATCCCGACCCGGCCAGCGTGGGCAAAGCACGCGAAGACGTGATCCAATTACGCCAAGGCACGACTCCGATGATCGATCGGCAGCCACATGCCGACTGGTCATCGTAGCTCGAGCAACGGACAATTGCTGACACACGAGCGCCGCACCCAGGGTACAACAGTAACGGGGCGCTGCAATTCTTGCTGGGGGAACCGGTTTCGATGGCGACACGACGTTTATTGTTGCTGAGTTGCGTTCTGGCTTTGAGCATTTCTGCCCAGTGGGCACTAGCCGCCGAAGACACGCAGGCCAATGCGGCTGCCGAGCCGGCCTTAGGGGCAGTTGGCGACTTTGCGATCCAGGATCTGGACGGGCATACCGTCTCGCAGAAACATTATCGGGGTTGCCGCGCGGTGGTGCTGTTCTTTCTGGGCACCGAATGCCCGGTTTCGAACGGTTACGCGCCGACGATGAGCGAGCTCCAGCGCCGCTATGCCAAGCAGGGCGTGATCGTGGAGGGCGTGTACAGCGATCCGAGTGTCACGCGCAAGGCGGCCCGCGAACACGCCAAGGAGTACTCGCTGAGCTTTCCGGTCTTGGTCGATCCCGAGCAAGTTTTGGCCCGACAGGCTGGAATCACGATTACGCCCGAGGCGGTGGTGCTCGCGCCCGACGGCAAAGTCCTGTATCGCGGACGGATCGACAATCGCTATTCGCGCGAAGGCAAACGCCGCCTGGAGGCGACGCGTCACGACCTGGACGCCGCCGTGAGCGCGGTGCTGGCCGGCCAGCGGCCGCCGATGGCGAGCGCTCCGGCCTTCGGTTGCCCGCTTCCCAAACGGCGTACGGCTGCGCCAGAATGAATGATGCGGCCGCGTCGAAGTGAATGAGGCGTCTTTGATGTCCGGTTTGCCGGGATGGCTTTCCTATCACCTGCACCCATAGCCGGGGCTGATCCGATGCGAGTTGCAAAATTATTGGCTGGGCTCTGCTCGTGGCTGTTGCTGGCCGGCACGTGTTTTTCGGCCAATCCGACGGCGGCCAGCAAAGTGACGTACACCAAGGACGTGGCCCCGATCTTGTTCAAGCATTGTGCCGGGTGCCATCGGCCGGGCGAGGTGGGACCGTTTTCGCTGCTGACTTATGCCGACGCGGCCAAGCGGGCCGATTTTCTGGTGGACATCACGCGCAGCCGCCGCATGCCGCCTTGGAAGCCGGTGCCGGGCTATGGCGATTTCGTCAATGTCCGCCGCTTAAGCGATGCGGAAGTCTCGACGCTGGCCGCTTGGACTGCCGGCGGCGCGCTCGAGGGAGATCTCAAGGATCTTCCGCCCACGCCCAGCTTTCCCGGCAATGGATGGCAGATGGGCGAGCCGGACATGGTGCTGAAGATGGCCGAGCCCTTCAACTTGCCGGCTTCTGGCCGCGATGCTTTCCGCTGCTTTGTGATTCCGCTGGACCTGGCCACCGACAAGGTGGTGTCCGGCGTGGAGTTCCACCCGGGCAACCGGCGCGTGGTGCATCACGCGCTGTTTTATCTCGACAACACCGGCAAAGCCCGCAAGCTGGACGAAGCCTCGCCGGGCTACGGCTATGCGAGCTTCGGCGGAGTGGGTTTTGCCCCGACCGGCGGCATCGGCGGCTGGGCTCCTGGGGCCGGCATCCGGAAGTTTCCCGAGGGCATGGGCAACTTGATCCGCAAAGGCTCGGACCTCGTCTTGCAGGTTCACTACCATCCGGACGGCAAGCCGGAGGTCGATCAGTCGGAGTTGGGCGTGTATTTCGTCAAGGGGCCAGTGCGGCACATCGTGGCCAGCCTGGCCTTGGGCAACCGCGACATCAGCATTGCCCCCGGCGACGCCGACTACCGGCTGACGAGCACCTACACGCTGCCGGCCGACATCCGCGCCGTCGGCATCTCGCCCCACATGCACTGGCTGGGGCGCGACATGCGGGTCGAGGCTGTGCTGCCGGGCGGCCGCACGGAGCATTTGATTTGGATCAAGGACTGGGATTTCAACTGGCAGGGGCAATACGTCTATCGACAGATGATCGATTTGCCCAAGGGGACGCAGTTGAAGCTGACCGCGTCGTTCGACAATTCGGCGGCCAATGCCGCGAATCCCAGCGACCCGCCCGCCAAAGTGAAGTTCGGCGAACAAACGACCGACGAGATGTGCTTTTGCTGGGTGCAGTTCGTGGCCGAGCGGCGCGAAGATTACGTCGACGTGATCAAGGGGGGCTGGCGCGTGATCTTCACTCCACGCTGGCTGACGCTGCCCGAGACGAGCAAGTCGAAATAGCTTGCACCGTCGCACCTGCGGGTAATCCCGCAAGTGCCAGGGGCGGCTGTCGTCCGCTTACGGTCCGATGGAACCGGGATTGGCGGCCAGGAAGTCGCGAGGGCCGCGTGTCGTGTAATACGGATAGGTGATGGCACCCGTGGGTGGACCCGAGTTGGCCGGCACGAATCTGTTCGCACAAATCGAACGGCCCTGCCCGCCGATCGGCTGGCCGCCATAGCCGGGCTGTCCACAGTAGCCGCCCGGGCCGCAATTGCCCTGGGCACAATTGCCCTGCCCGCAGTTGCCTTGCGGCCCATACGATGCCTGCTGCCCATAGTATCCGGGCGGAGGTCCGCCCTGGGTGCAATCGCAATCACAACACGACGGGTGCCTGGGGCCGCTGTTGTATCCGCAAGCCGGACCGCAACCGCCGCCGCAGGGTCCGCACGCCGGCCCACAGGGGCCACAGCCTGAACCACAGCCTGAACCGCAGCCGCCGGGGCCGATGGGGTAGCCGCGCGGACAGCAGAAGAGCTTATCGAACAGACAGCATCCTGTGCTCGATAAGGCGATCGTCGTCAACAGCACGGCTAGGCAAATGCGTTTCATGATGGCGGAAGTTCCTTTCGCGTCCGTTTCGCGCCGCGGCCGAACCGCGACGAGTTGCTGACCCTGCTTATCGACTGTCGAAACTCCTAAAATTGAGACAATCGGCACAATCTGCACGACCGGCCCCGCTGGTTTCATCGGCGTTGGGCAATCGCCGGGTTTTTGCCGGCCGCCGTGGTCGTGGTAACAAACGGAATAGATTGCCAGTCGACCGGCCGGCCCCCCCCGGATTGTCCCGGGCCGGTGCTTGCGTTTCGTGCGCTAGCATGATCTTCTAAAGGCTGCGCTAGACGGCTTATTAACGTGGTGTTACCGTTTGACTAATGGCCATCAGCACCGACCAAGTCCGCTCGGTCGTCGACTGTTATCAGGCGGCGGCGAAAGCCAATTACGATACGCCCGGTCGGGTGGGCAATGTCGTCGACCTCACGGCCGAGATGGCCGATGAGTGCATGGTCACCGGCGACCTGCACGGCCACACCGGCAACTTCGAGTCCATCTGCCGCGTGGCGGATCTCGGCCGCTTTCCGCGGCGGCACCTGGTGCTGCAAGAGGTCTGCCACGGCGGCCCCACGTTTGACAACGGCGGCTGCAAGTCGTTTCGCATGCTCGAGCAAGTCGCGCGGCTCAAGAGCGAGCATCCCGCGCGCGTCCACTTCCTGCTCAGCAATCACGAACTGGCCGAACTGACCGACTATCCCATCCTCAAAGCCAAGCGGATGCTCAATCTGTCGTTCCGGCTGGGCTTGCAGGAAGAATACGGCGACGCGGCCGACCAGGTGCGCGAGGCCTTTTGCCAGTTCATCATCAGCTGTCCCTTGGCCGTGCGGCTGGCCAGCGGCGCATTCATCAGCCACAGCCTGCCCGAGCATCTCGATCGGCACAGTTTCGATCGCACGGTATTCGACCGGCCCTACGAGGACGACGACTTGCGCGAGCACGGCGCGGTCTTCGACCTGGTTTGGGGCCGCGACCATCGGCCAGACAACGCGCATGCGTTTGCCGGCCTGGTGGGGGCCAAACTGCTGGTACACGGGCACGAGCCCTGTCGCGAAGGTTATAGCACGCCCAACGACACACAATTGATCGTCGACTGTTGCGGCGAAAACGCCTGCTATGTCATGCTGCCGGTCGATCGCCCGATCACGCACGCCGAGGCCGTCGCCCGCGTCGCGCGCCTCACCCCGCCACCGGCCGAATAAGCATCTTGCCGTATCTCGCCGAGCGCAGCGAAGCGTGCCAAACCCTTCTCCCCCTGGGAGAAGATGGCCGAAGGCCAGATGAGGGCGATCGCACGCTCGATTCAGAAACAAGCCGCATCGCTCGCCGGCGGCCGATTGCCAGCGAGCGCCAAAGAACTCCGGTCGCTGACGCTCCCGGCTCGCCAGGCAGGCTGACGCTCCCGGCTCGCCAGGCAAATAGGCGCTCCCAACCGGCCGCTCGCCGGCTCGGGCGACCGGTATTCATCTTGGCTTGACCCGCGTGCGTCTGCTACAAGCTTGTGCCGCGATTGCCGCGGATGCTAGCAGTGACGCGTTCACGGACGAACTTCACCTATGAAGAACTTCAGCAGGGCCTTGCGGCTGGCGCTGCGCTATCGTTGGACGTTCGCCGCGTCGATTGCTTGCGCCCTGATGATTGCGGTCCTGTGGGGCGGCAACATCGGCACGGTCTATCCGGTCGTGGAAGTGGCCTTTCAAGGCCAGTCGCTGCACGAGTGGACCCAAGTCCGCATTCGCGATGCCCGCGCTCGCTCGGCTGCCATCGAGGCGCAACTGGCCGCGCTGCAATCCCCGCCGGCCGGTGAAGCCAGCCAGGGCCCGCCGGCCGCCGGCCGCCAGGAGCTCGAGCGGCAACTGGCTGCCAGCCAGCATACGGCCGCGATGTACGGCTGGTTGAAGCAAAACCTGGTCGAGCCCTACCTGCCCGACGATGCCTTCGGCACGCTGGTCATCATCGTCGGCATTCTGCTGCTGGGCACGCTGGTCAAAAGCGGCTTCATGGTCTGGCACGCGGTCCTGGTCAATCGGCTGGCCCAACTGGCTGCGCTGCAGTTGCGCAATATCTTCTATCGCCGTACGCTGGCCATGGAAATCGCGCGGTTCGGCAATGAAGGCACCGCCGACCTGATGAACCGCTTCACCAGCGACATGGAGAGCCTGGCGGCCGGCATGAACGAACTGTTCGGCAAGCTGGTGCGCGAGCCGTTGAAGATGTTCGCCTGCCTGCTGGGCGCCGCGCTGGTCTGTTGGCGCCTGCTGTTCATTTCGCTCGTGATTGCGCCGCTGGCCATGCTGCTGATTCGCTGGCTGGCCAAGGCGATCAAGCGCGCCAATCGCCGCGCGATGGAAGAAATGTCGCAGATGTACAACACGCTGGAAGAAACGTTCCAGGGCGTAAAGGTCGTCAAGGCCTTCACCATGGAACGGCTCGAGCGCCGCCGCTTCCACCTGAACAGCAAGCAGTATTTCTTCAAGTCGCTGCGCATCGCCCGTTACGACTCTCTCACTCGGCCGCTGGTCGAACTGCTGGGCGTGCTGACCATCGCCGTGGCGCTGCTGGCCGGCGCATACCTGACCATCAACCGCGAGACCCACCTGCTGGGCATTCGGATTTGCGAAGAGCCGCTGTCGCTGAGCAAGCTGTTTTTGTTCTACGGCCTGCTGGCCGGCATGAGCGACCCGGCCCGCAAGCTCTCGGAGGTATTTAGCCGCATTCAGCGGGGATCGGCCGCGGCGGATCGCATCTATCAATTGATCGATCGCGTGCCGCAGATTGTCGACCCGCCGCAACCGGCGGCCATCGGCCGGCATTGCCGCGACCTGGTTTTCGATGCCGTCCAGTTTCATTACCACGCCAGCCATCGGGTGCTCGAAGATGTCTCGCTGCACATCCCCTTTGGCGAAACCATCGCCATCGTTGGACCCAACGGCTGCGGCAAGAGCACGCTGGTGAATTTGATTCTCCGCTTTTTCGATCCGATCGGCGGCTCCGTGCGGCTGGACGGCGTCGACATTCGCCACGGCCGCCTGAACGATTTACGCCGGCAGATCGGCCTGGTCACGCAGGAGACGCTGCTGTTCGACGACACGGTCTTCAATAACATCCGCTACGGCTCGACCTGGGCACCGCCCGAAAAGGTCTACGAAGCGGCCCAGCAGGCGCTGGCGCATCGGTTTATCGAAGAACGGCTGGAACACGGCTACCAGACGGTGGTCGGGCCCAAGGGCGCCCGGCTCTCGGGCGGCCAGCGGCAGCGCATCGCTTTGGCTCGGGCCATTCTGCGCGACCCGGCCATCCTGATCCTCGACGAGGCCACGAGCCAGGTGGACCTGGAAAGTGAACAGGCTATCCATCGCGTGCTCGAGCAATTCATTCGCGGCCGCACGACGGTCATGATCAGCCACCGCATGAGCACGCTGAGCCTGGCCGACCGGATCGTGGTCATGAACGCCGGCCGCATCCTGGATGTCGGCTCGCACGAGCAGCTCTTGCGGCGTTGCGAACTCTACGGCCGGCTGCACGATATCCAGTTCAAAGAGATCGCCTGAGCTGTGGTCCGTTGTCCGTTGTCCGTGGTCAGTGGTCCGTTGCGCCGCTGCGCCAGTTCACGGGCGGCGTCTGGGCCGGCAAAGTCGCCGCAACCCGCAGCCGCCGAGTGCACGCTGCCGGTAAATATCTGCTGCCGCCGGCCGCCGGGTCACCACTTTTCAATTGCGGCATCGGGTTTGCGTATTGCCGGGCTCGAACAAGAGACGCCTGCCACCGCCGCGCGACGTTTTCCAACGTCTGAACAAGCGCGTGGGGCCGGAAGAGAAGAGGGACGAGGCCCGCCATGCAAAACCGCGATAAACAGCCGCAAACGAGCCGTTTATCGCTCCGGACGGCACTCGTGCCGGCCGGTTTCTGGGCCTCGTCGGCAAGCCTGCAGGACGAGCCGGCACAGGAGGGAACAGACCTGTGCCGGCTTCATCCTGTTGCAAAATGCTGTATCGTTATCGAACACTTGTAGCGAAACGATACACCCTGGTGTAGCCTTGCCTACTGGGGATCAGCAGTCGAAAAGACGTCGGGCCAAATTTGACCGAAGCCGAAGCCAAACGCGGACTTGGTTTTCGTTTGACTGCCGCTGGCAATCACTTAATATGACGATTCACTGCCTAGTTCGCTCGCTGCCAAGGGAGGGGTCCGCCATGTCGTTGATCGTTCGAAGGTTTTTCGCTGCGCGCCAGTTTGCACTGGCACTGGCCTTGGCCTTTGCAGGGCTCTGCGGTTTGGCCGCCGCTCCGCAGGCGTTTGCGCAACAGTTGGCCGATAGCGGTGGAACCAGCGGCGATGCGAAAAGCGGCAAGTCAGACTCGCTAGCCAATACCGGCAGCGGTGTGTCAGAGCAGGACATCATCGACTATATCAACGCCCAGATTCGGGCCGGTTGGAAAGATGCCGAAATCAGCCCTTCGATGAAGGCGACGGAGAATGAATGGTGCCGCCGCGTGTTTCTCGACGTGCTCGGCCGCCTGCCGCGAGTCGACGAGTTGAAGCAGTTCCTGACCACGCCGGGCAACAAGAAGGCTAAGCTCCTTGATCGCTTGTTGGAAAGCGACCAATACGTCGAGGAGTATGCTCGCAACTGGACCACGATCTGGACGAACCTGCTGATCGGCCGTCCGCCGGCCCGCCGCGAAAATCGCGACATGACCAATCGCGACGGCATGCAGCAGTTCTTGCGTCGCTCGTTTCTGACCAATAAGCCCTACGACCAGATGGTCTACGAAATCGTCAGCGCCACCGGCAACACCAAGCCAGGCGAACCCAGCTACAACGGCGCGACGAACTTCCTGGTCAACAAGCTGCAAGAGAACGCCACCGAGGCCACGAGCAAGACGGCCAAGTACTTCCTGGGCTTGCAGGTGCAGTGCACGCAGTGCCACAACCATCCGTTCAATGACTGGAAGCAGGACCAGTTCTGGAGCATGAACGCGTTCTTCCGGCAGACGGGGGCCCAGGCCTCGCGCATTGGCCGCGAGATCGACAACACCGTGCTCTCGAATCACGATTTCGGCGGCGAGGGCAACACGCCCAAGGAAGCCGAAATCTACTTCGAGCTGCGCAACGGCCAGATGCAAGTGGCCTATCCCACGTTCGTCGACGGCACGCGCATCAATCCCAGCGGCTATGTGGGCGAAGTCGATCGCCGCGCCGAGCTGGGCAAGCTGATGATCAAGAGCGAATTCCTGGGCAAGGCCATCGCCAACCGCATGTGGGCCCACTTCCTCGGCTACGGCTTCACCAAGCCCGTCGACGACCTCGGCCCGCACAACCAGGCCTCGCATCCCGAGCTGCTGGAGCGGCTGGGCAAAGAGTTCTCGACCCACGGCCACGACCTCAAGAAGCTGATCCGCTGGATCGCTTTGAGCGACGCCTACGGGTTGTCGAGCAAGGCCAACGCCCGCAACGCGAAGGACGATCCGACGCTGGGCGAAAAGCCCAAGTTCAGCCACTTCTACCTGCGGATGATGCAGGCCGAAGATCTGTACGAATCGCTGTTGGTGATCACCAAGGCCGACGAGGCCAAGAGCTACGAAGAGCGCGAACGCACGAAAGGCGCGTGGCTGCAACAGTTCACCCTGACGTTCGGCAACGACGAAGGGGACGAAGCCACGACCTTCAACGGCACGATCCCTCAGACCTTGATGATGATGAATGGCGAAATGGTCAAGGACGCCACCAGCGACAAGGTGATGAATATGCTCGTTGGCGACGCCGGGCCTTCGCAGGCGGTCGAGTATTTGTACCTGGCGGCCCTGGCCCGCCGGCCGTCGGGCAATGAGGTGGGTCTGGCTATGGATATGGTCAGCTCGCGCGGGGCGGCGGTGATGACCGGCTATCAGGATCTGTGGTGGGCACTACTGAACTCCAACGAGTTCATTTTCAATCACTAGACTCGTCAGCGCGTTTTCAAAACCAAGCAAGCAACATGCGGCTCAACTAACAAGCAGGGAGAAAGTGCAATGTCCTACGAGACCCCACGCGGCATGAACCGGCGCCATTTCATGGAGCACATGGCTACCGCGGCCGCGCTCACGGTTCCCGCGGCCAGCATGTTTACCAACGCCCTTCGCGCCGGCGCGGCGGATATGCAGAAGCGGCACAAGGCCGCGATCCTGCTGTACATGAGCTCCGGTCCGGCCACGATCGATATCTGGGACCTCAAGCCGGGCGCTCCCACCGGCGGCGAGTTCAAGCCTATCGACACCACCGCCAGCGGCGTGCAGATCACCGAGCACATGCCGCTGATGGCCCAGCAGATGAAGCACATGGCCATCGTGCGTTCGATGAGCACCCGCGAGGCCGACCACGCCCGCGGCCGCTACTACATGCACACGGGCTACGTGCCCAATCCCACGGTGGATTATCCCAGCTACGGCGCCGTGATCAGCCACGAGCTGTCAAGCCAGAGCCACGGTCTCGAAATTCCGCCGTTCGTGTCGATCGGCGGCGCCAGCGAAGGGCCCGGCTTCCTGGGCATGAGCTACGCCCCCTTTGTCGTCGATTCCAATGGCGACGTCCGCAACTTGGACCTGTCGATGGACGTCGGCCGGCTCCAACAGCGGATGACCATGCTCTCGGAGTTGGAGCGCAATTTCGCCAGCCAGCGGCGCGGCGATGCGGCCACCGACCATGCCAAGGTGCTGGATAGCACGGTCAACCTGATGACCAGCAAGCAGATGGCTGCTTTCAAGATCACGGGCGAGCCGGCCAAGATTCTCGAGCGCTACGGGGTCAATGCTCCCGCCGGCGGCGGTGCTCGCGGCGGCATGGCCCGCAACACGACCTTCGGCAAGAGCTGCTTGATGGCCCGCCGGCTGGTCGAGCAGGGCGTGCCGTTTGTCGAAGTCGACATGGGCGGCTGGGACGACCACCAGAACGTGTTCACCAACCTCAAGCAGCGCCTGCCCGCCTTGGACCAGGGCATGAGTGCGTTGGTCGAAGACCTCAACGAGCGCGGCATGCTGCAAGATACGGCCATCATTTGGATGGGCGACTTCGGCCGCACCCCGCGCATCAACGGCCGGGCCGGCCGCGATCACTGGGCCCGCAGTTGGAGCTGCGTGGTCGGTGGCGGCGGCATCAAGGGCGGCCAGGCCGTCGGCAAGACCAACTCCGATGGCACCATGGTCGAGAGCGAGCCCTACACCTCGCAAGATCTCATGGCCTCGGTGCTCAAGGGCCTCGGCATCTCGCTGGAAACCGTGTTCACCAGCAAGAACAACCGCCCCATGAAGATCGCCAACAGCGGCCGCGTGATCAAGGAACTCTTCGCCTAATCACCGCTGTCACAAGTTGCGAATCGCGTATCGCGAACCGGCCGAGCCCCAAAATAGGCTCGGCCGGTTCTTTTTTTTGATAAAGCAAAGAACGTCGCGACTCGGCAGGCGGATCCCAGCCTTAATACAGCGAGACGCGCGTGCCATTGGCAAACGTCCAGGCCGGTTGGGCCTGGCGCTGCTCGTGGTTCAAGATCCAGCGCTGCTCGGGCCGCAGCAGAGCGGTCCGCACGAACATGCCGGGCGAGACCCGCGCCGGCGGCAAAGGCGACGGAAGGTCGAGTCCGGCAGTCAGCATGATTTGCCAGGCACGCGCGGCATGACGCAACCGGACGTGCAGCGGGTCTAGTCCGTACCAGGCTGCCACCGGCTCGACGACCGGAATCTGCCGCTCGGCGGCCAACTCGCGGACGAGGCCGTCCAGCTCGCAGGACCGCCGGACGGCGGCCTCGAAGGGCACCTCGCAGCCCGGAAACATGAGACGCACCATGAGTTGGTAGCCGCCGGGCGTGACGCGTGGCAAGTTGCACAGCGGCAGGCCGGTGACCGTGACCTGCGCACCGTGCTGCTGGAGTCGATCAAAACAGGTCGCCACCCACTGGGCAATTTGTTTTGGGTCGGCGCCGTAGAACAGGTCGTTGCCGATGTCGGTTACCAGTGCCCGAGCCGGTAGCGGCGGCCGCTCGGCCAAGGCGGGCCATAGTCCGCACTGGATCGTGCCCGGCAACGAGCGGATCAGCACGCGGCTGGTGTTGCCGTACGAGCGTCCATGTCCGGCGGCGACCAGAATATCGAGCGGCTCGTTCCACAATTGCGCGGCCGTTTGCAGCACCAAGGCCAGGCCGCGCGTGAGATTGCTGGCTCCCAACAAAATCAATCGCCGCGAAGGCAGCGGAAGAGCAACCGTGGATGCCGGCACCGTTCACCAGCCTCCTCGACCGCCGTATGCCTGCAACATTTGGAAATTCATGTATGCCAGATAGCCGAACATCAAGGCGAGGTAAAACTCGTTGAAGCGCATCAGCGACAGGGCCGCCATGCCAACGGCCGTGACGATCGAAAGCCGCAGCGCCTGTTCAAAGCCCTGCCGAGGATTGGACATTTGCAGGATTTCGCGAAACACCTGCCCGCCATCGAGCGGAAAAATCGGCAGCAAGTTGATCAGCCCCCACAAGATGTTGACTTCCAGCAGGAAATAGACAATCAGTTGGATGCGAAAGTTCTCAATCTCGCGGCCGGGAAAGTCCCAACTGAACAAGCCGGTGTCAAACCCGACGTGGTAGCCGCCCAGCACGAGTGCCAACTGCAAAACGAGCGCAAACAAAAACCCGGCGGCGGGACCGGCCAGCGAAATCAGGATCTGCGCGCGAGGCGTCCGCGAGCGACCATAGGTTCCCTCGGGAACCGCCAGCCCGCCGAACGAATACAGCACGATATGCGAATTCACCCCGAAATAGCGAAAGGCCAGCGCGTGCCCCATTTCATGAATCAGCAGCGAAAACAGCACGACCACCGTCCAGATCGCCACCACTTGTGGCGGCGACTTGATGTTCAACAGCAAGGTCACGAGCCAGAACATCGGATGAATACGAATGTGGAAGCCGGCCAGGTTGAAGTTCAAATCCCAGGCGGTTCGAGACGGCTCGCCAAACACACGTCGGCTCCAAAAGGTTGCGCAGAATCGATCGAGGTCCGCCGGCGACGGGCGCACGGGCGCTCCGCTGGCAACGATTCCTGGCCCAACATAACGTGCCGTCAGCCCAAACCCAAGGGCTGCGACACGCTGCCGAGTGAGGTCCTAGCGGCGGCTCGGGCCTGCCCGGCCGGCAGGCAATGGGGCCGCGGCGGCGAATCGGCCGGCCGCGTCAACTCGGCGAGAATGTAGTCGGCCGCCCGGGCCGAAGCTCCGCCGTGGGCGACTTTTTCGCGCAATGCCATCAGCCGCTGGATGCAGGCTTGCCGCTGGCCTTCGTTTTCGAGCCACCGCAACAGATGCCGCGCCATGGCCTCTGAGCGATCTTCGCAGGTCAAATACTCGGGAAACAGCACCGCTTCGGCCCCCGGCGCGTCGGGATCGAAAGCCGGAACTTTGGCCGGAAAGAGCTCCTTGGCCGCCAGCAGATTCACCAGCGTGATATATGTCGTGCGACGGAAAAACCCCTGCACGAAATAGGCCAGGCGGCTGATCCAGTAAAGCACGACCGTGGGTTTTGCGGCATCCAATAGCTCCAGCGACACCGAACCCGAGACCGCCAGGCAGCAGTCAGCCAGCTCGATCAACTCGGGGGTCCGTCGCAGAAACACTTCGACCGGCAAGCCCGATCGTCCAACCAGCCGCCGCGCGAACTCGGCCTGGTGAGGTTTGAAGCTGGCGATGGCAAACCGCACGTCCGGTCTTTGTGCGTGGATCAAGGCCGCCGTTTTGAGCATCCACTGCAGGTTGTGCTCGACCTCCTGCGTCCGCGAGCCGGGCAGAATCGTCACCAGGCGTCCGGCGCGGGCGCGCTCGCGAGCCAGCAATGCCTGGTCCAGCTTGCGGTCGTGCGTTTCGTCGAAGAACGGATGGCCGACGAACGTGGCCCGGCAGCCGTGCTGGCGGAACCAATCTTCTTCAAAGGGAAGACCGCACAGCACGTGGTCGACGAACCGCCGCATCTTTTTCACCCGCCACGATCCCCAAGCCCAAATCTGCGGCGGGGCATAATAAAACACGGGGATGCCGTGGGCCTTGGCACGCCGCGCGATCCACCAGTTGAAGCCGGGGTAGTCCACCAGCACCACCGCGTCGGGGCGATGATGGTGAAAATAACGATCGGCCCGGCTCAACAGATCGAGAAACTTGTGCAGGTTCACCAACACCCGCGCAAACCACATCACGGCCAGCGCCGTGAGATCGGTGTGCAGTTGGCAACCCGCTGCCGCCATGACCGGCCCGCCATAGCCGACGAACTCGAGATCCGGTTGCCGCTGTCGCAGCGCGCGGATCAGGTTCGCGGCGTGCAAATCGCCGCTGGGTTCGCCGACCGAGAAAAAGATCTTCATCGCGCCTTCCCGGCCATCCCACGTTTCATGATGCCGGCAGCTTGCCAGCTTGTTTTTTGGCGCGGAAGTATGGCACAAGCCCACTGGCAAAAACAGGTCAATTGGCGCGTCTGCCTGCATGCTGGCAGCCGCTGACCTTGACCGGGACCGGCGCCGCGACGAAACTACCGCCCCCATGCGCATCCTGACCAGCTATGTTTTGGCCGAAGTCCTCAAGGTCTTTGCCGTTGCGCTGACGGCGCTGACCTTGATGATGATCCTGGTGGGCGTGGTCAAAGAGGCCCGCGACCAGGGCCTCGAGCCGCGGCAGGTGCTGCAAATCATTCCCTACATCCTGCCCGACGCCCTGCGCTATACCGTGCCCGGCACCATCTTGTTTGCCGTCTGCAGCGTCTACGGCCGCATGTCGGGCTCCAACGAGATCGTGGCGCTCAAGTCGTTGGGCATCAGCCCCACGACAATTCTCTGGCCGGTAATGGTGCTGGCCGTGCTGCTGAGCCTGGTGACCGTCTACCTCAACGATCTGGCCGTGTCGTGGGGGCGCTCCAACGTGCGGCGCATCGTCGTCGAGTCGGTCGAGGAAATCGCCTACAGCATGCTGCGCGCGCAGCGGACCTTCAGCGCGCCGAAGTTTTCGATCATCGTCAAGCGCGTCGATGATCGTAAGCTCATCCAGCCGACCATCAGCTTTCAGGCCAATGGAGACGACCCGGCAATCACGCTCACGGCGGAGGAAGCCGAGCTGCGTGCCGACACCAAGCAGATGGTGCTCACGATCTTGTGCCGCAACGGCAATCTGGACATCACGGGCCAGGGCCGGCTGCGGTTCCAGGACGTGCTCGAGCGCGAAGTGCCGCTGGACTCGGCCAGCCCGGCCGGCGAAGACACCATTCTGCCGGCCTGGCTGAGCATGTCCGTGATTCCGGAGCACGTACGCCTGCAGCGCATCAAGCTGCGCGACTACGGCGAGCATCGGGCCGCCAAGACGGCGCTTGAACTGCTCACTGGCGACTACGCCGCGCTCAACGGCGCGGTCACGCGCACGGAACACGAGCACGTCAAATTCCAGGAGAACCACCTGTCGCGGCTGCTCACCGAGCCGCAGCGCCGCTGGTCCAACGGATTCAGTTGCTTGTGCTTTGTGTTGATCGGTGCGCCGATGGCCATCTGGCGGCGCAACGCCGATTTTCTTACCAGCTTCTTTGCCTGCTTCTTTCCGATCCTCGTGATCTACTACCCGCTGCTGGCGCTGGGCGTGGACCAGGCGAAGGCCGGCAAGTTGCCGCCTTGTTCCGTCTGGCTGGGCAACGTGATTCTTGTCGCCATGGGCGCCTGGCTGCTGCGCAAGATCATCCGCTACTGACCTATCGCCGCAATCATTAGCGCCGGCAAACGCCGAGTGGCCCAATCCGCGGCTTGAAATCCACGGCTGCCCGCGCTATCATCTCGCAAGATATTGCTGCCGTGGGTATCCGCAGGGCCTGACGTAAGATCAGGTATCAAAAAGAGCCCGTCGCGAGCTGGTCGAATTCGACCATCGCTCACGGCGGGCTCTTTTTTTTGTCCATCCGCATCCTCAACAATGGAAAGGAAGTTCCATGCTTCGCGAAGTCGCCTTCATTTCGGATACTTGCACCCTGCCCGGCTATATCGCCGCCGCGCCGGGCCGGTACCCTGCCCTGCGTTTTCAATACCGCCCGGCCACGATGCCCGAGCGGGCTGCCATCGTCGCCCGGCAGCATGCGCAGCCGGCTGATGAGCTCGCCGCCAATGCCGCCGCGATGCTCGTGCAGAAGCTCGTCAGTTGGGAGCTGGCCGACGGCAGCGCGATTCCGCCGCTGGCAGCCGAAAGCGTGCTCGCGCTGCACGCCGAATTGTTCCGAAAACTCTATTTGATTGTGTTGGGATATGAGGCCTCGGCGGTCGATCCGGCCTGGCCTGCCGAAATTGCCGACGAAGTGCTGCACGATCGGGCCGAAGCCGCTGCCGAGGGCCGAACGCCCGGCGAAGTGGGTGATGAGCGGCGCGAAAAAAACTAATCAAGGGGGTGAAGCTGCTCGTGCTTCATCCCCAAATCCTCGGGCGCACTTGCGCCGATTGTCGCTGTTGGATCTACGACCAGCGTCATAAAAAGATCCTGCGTCGCGGACAGCCGGTCGCGCGCCCGGCCGGCGTGTCGACGCCCTGTGCGAGTTGTCCCAAAGAGAATTCGGCCGACGGCACGTACTTCGATCGGCACGTCGCTGACTTCGCCTGGCTCATCCGCCGCCGCCACGAGGCCATCGCCACCGGCGGCGCTTGTTTTTCAGCAACCGAACGGACCGACCCGCTGCTGCACCGCAATCTCGGCGTCGTCGAGGCCGTATTGCACAAGCTCGAAATCGAGCAACTGCTCCGCCACCTCCACCAACTCCACGCTCCTTCCACCCCCATTTTTCGACGCCGCAGATGAGCCGCAAAGAGGTTTTTGACACAGCGCCTGCGAGCGCCGACAATCGGCGGAAGCGTGCCCCCCAACTCTCGGAGGTTCACTCATGAGGATCGCTACGCTTATCCCGACCCTTGCAGCGGCCGCGCTTCTGCTGATGGTTTCTGCCGGAGCGAAAGGCGGAGAAAACCTGTCGCGGCAGGAACAGATCGATGCGTCAGCCAAGAAGGTAAAGGAACTTCAGAACGAGCGGATTGCTACCTTGAAGGCGGTGGTAGAAACTGCGAAAGTCCTGTTCCAAAATGGGCGCATCGATTTTGAGGAGGTCATCGACGCCCAGTTGCAGCTTCTCGACGCGGAGTTGGAGGTTGCAGAGAAGGCGTCGGACCGCGTCGCGCTCAACAAGAAAATGGTCGACGTGTTGAAGCAATACGAAGGGCTCGCTGAGAGTAACGTGGAGCGTGCACGAGCAAGTCGCGTCGTTGCTCTCAAGATCAAAGCGCGGCGGCTGGAAGCCGAGATTCACTGGGAACAAGCCAAGGCTGCGGAAGCCAACGCGAAGCCGTAGCCGGGACCAAATGCGCGCTCGCGTGCAGCCTAGCGGCGGATGACGACCTTGGAGCCGATCGAGAGGATGTCGTAAACGTCCTCGACGTCGGTGGGGCTCAAGCGGATGCAGCCGCGCGATTCGGCGCGGCCGATGCTCGCCGGGTCGTTCGTGCCGTGGATGCCGATCTGGTTGCCCAGATCGATCCACCGCTCGCCCAGCGGGTTGGCCGGATCGTCGGCGGCCACCGGCGGCGGACCGGGATAGGCCGGATTGGTCACCTTGTTCTTGACGACGAACTCGCCCTCGGGCGTGCTGTGGTCTTGCCCGATGCCCACCTTGAACCGGCCGGCGTAGCGACCACGCAGCATGAGCGTCAGCTCGTAATTGGTGAGGTTGACGGACGCGTCAAACGGCCCACGCAGCACTTTGAGCTGGTCGCCAGGGCGCAAATACCGGCTATCCGGCACGCCGTTGATCTTGGCCAGCAACTGCCAGGGCACATCGTAGCGCTCGGCAATGCGTTCGAGCGTATCGCCCGGTTGCACGGTGTAAGAAGGTTCGAGCAAGTGCTGCCGCGAATAGACCACCGTGCCGGCCAATTGATCGAGCAGATCGGTGAGCTGCTGTTGATCGGCGGGCGGCAAGCGCGGGTTGGCATACCATTCGGACAAGGCCAACAGCGAATCGGCCAGGCGGTTCTGGTCCAACAGCGTTTGCGTGCTTTGCATGGCGGCGACGAACTCGGAGTGCGTGTCGGGCTCGGCCGGCGGCACCGTGTCGATGCCGCCCGCGCTCAACTTGGCCAGCGGCGCCGCCGCGTCGGCGGCATTCTGGGGCGCACCGAGCGCCGGCATGCCTGGCGGGGTTGAATTGGGGTCGGCATTGGCCGGTGGTCCGATCGTGGGCGCATTAAACGGCGGAGCGGCGCTGGGACCGGTGCTCGCAGGCGGTGCCGCCAGTGCGATGTCGGCCGGTGGCGAGCCGATGGTCGCCGCAGGCGAAGGGCTAGGAGGCGATGGGGCGGGAGTGGCCGGAGCAGCAGCAGCGGCGGCGGGTGGCGCCGTGCGGCCGGCGGCCAGCCCCTCGGGCATTTCGACTTGCGGCCCTTTTTCCCAATCGGTCGCCGCGTCGGCCGGCGGATCGTTGGGCGGCCGGCCCGTGAGCGTGACATAGGCGCCGTAGCCCACGGCTCCCAGGACAATCACCACACACAAGGTTTTCAGCGAGCTCACGTCGTCCTCCTTGACGCCGCCGGCCTTGCCCTGCTTGCGTGCAATCGGCCCAGCGCAATCGGCGCTGCGGGCACCGGATCATCGAGCAGCGGCGCGCTGATCGAATCCGGCCATCCGTCCGCCGATGGTTTTCGAATCGCGTCGGATCATAAGAAAATTGCAATTCCGCTGCTATGCCAGCCTGAAAAAGATGCAGAGCGCAGGCGCCGCCGACGCCCCACCATAGTCGTCTCGCTCCGCCGAGACGAAAAAAGCAACTCGGCTGGACGCTGGGATGGCCCGTGGTGGTGCTCTTTCATCCCGGCGGAGCGGGATGTCTACGGTGGCTGCTCCGGCTCGTTGCCGTTTCGGCGGGTGCCACTGCTGGCTTGTCCAGCAGTGCGGAACGCGCGAGTCGGTAAGCCGCCGCCGCAGGTCCCGCGTGGCCTCGGCGTAAACCGCGAATTGTTGAGCGGGATCGCACTGCTGGACAAGCCAGCAGTGGCACCCCGTTCACCACCATAGTCGTCTCGCTCCGACGAGACGAAAAAAGCAACTCGGCTGGACGCCGGGATGTGCCCGTGGTGGTGCTCTTTCATCCCGGCGGAGCGGGATGTCTACGGTGGGACACCTGCGCTCAAGCGCTGGGTCTGTGCCCACTGCTGGCAAAGCGGGACGAAGAACCTGTCGCGGGACCTCACGCCGCCAGCGGGGCCGGCGATTGAAGAACGTGGGCCGCCACAACCTGGATTAGCGAATCGCAGACTGCCAGCAGCGAAATCCCCTGCTGGCGGGCCTGGCTGGCAATCTCGGCGGTCCGCTGTCCGCTGCCGACGAGAATGACCTGGCAGCCGGCCGCGGCGCCGCACTCCAGATCGCTCAGCGAGTCGCCCACGAGCACCGAGCGGCTGAGATCGAGGCCGGGGTGCTCGAACCGGGCTTGCTCAAGCATGCCGGTGGCCGGCTTGCGGCACGAGCATTGACCGCGATCGTGCGGGCAATGGTAGATCGCATCCAATCGGCCGCTATAAACGGCCAGCTCGCGGCGCATGCCCGCGTGAATTTCGGCCAGCCGAGCCTCGGTGAACCGGCCGCGAGCGATTCCGCGTTGATTGGTGACCACGATCACGCGCCGACCGGCGGCTGTGAGCAGGCCGATGGCCGCGGCCGCGCCGGGAAGCAGCCGGAATTCATCCCAGCTTTTGACGTAATCGCCTTCGGCCGCCTTGGCGTTGATCACGCCATCGCGATCGAGGAACACGGTCTCGAACTTCATGCCGCGCCGGCCGGCACGCATTGCCGCACGAGTTTATGCGCGGTCATTTCGGTAATGTGATCGAGCGTGTCCTGCCCGAATTTGCGGCCGACCATGTCGAGGTAGCTGGGAGCGCGGAAATATTTCTGGAACGCCTCGTCGCGGAAGGCGAGCACCTCGGCGGCGCCGATGTACTTGGTCGGCAGCGGCGTGCTATCGACCGAGTGCTGCGAATAGCCCGACCACTTGGCCGGGAGGGCCCAATTCTGGGCCAGGGCCATGTTGTAGAGCGGCGAGCCGGGATACGCCATGGCCGAATAGAAATTGGCGAACTCGCAATTCAGATCCAGCGCCATGTCCAGCGTCTGCTGCATCGTTTCGTAATCGTCCTCGGGCAAGCCGAAGATGTAGTTGCCGATGACATGGATGCCGGCTTCCTGCGTTTTGCGGATCGTGTCGTAGACTTCGTCCTCGTCGAAGCGCTTGTCGATGTTTTCCTGCACGCGGCTATTGGCCGCTTCGATGCCGAAAGCCAGCCAGTTGAAGCCGGCCGCCTTGAGCTTTTCGAGCATGCCGTCCTTGACGGTGTCGACGCGAGCGTAGGCCCAGAAGTTGAAATCGTAGCCGCGATCGATGATCCAATCGCAGATGCCGAGAATATGCTTGCGGTTGAGCACGAACATTTCGTCGGCGATCTTGATATTGCGCACGCCGCGGCTAGCCAGGTAGTCGAGCTCGGCGCCGACGCGCTCGGTGCTCCAATAGCGGTAGCTGTTGGTCGATTCCTTCAGGCCCAACTCCTTTTCACCGCTCTTGAACGGGGCCTGGATGCAGCAGAAGCTGCAATGGTAGGGGCAGCCCAGCGTGGTGTAGATGGCCGCGTAAGGCTGCCGCTTCAGATCTTCGAAGCAGTGCCAGTTGTGGGCCCGATATTTTTCCATCGGCAGCAGGTCCCAGGCGATGCCGGGCATCTCGTTGTCGACGTCTTTGACCAACGGAGCGCTGGGATTCGAGACGACGCGGCCATTGTCGCGATACCACAGGCCGCGGACCTTCGACAGGTCGGGCCGCTTCGAGGCCTTGAGCGCGCTTGCCAACTCGACGATGGTGTGCAAGCCTTCGCCGGCGGCCACGTAATCGGTCGATTCGTCTTCGAGAGTTCGCTGGGGCAGCGCCGCGACGTGCCCGCCGACCATCAGCACCGGCTGGCTGGCATCGGCCTGCTTGATCGCGGTGCACGTGGCGCCGGAGGCCGGCATGATTTGCGTCGAGGCCGAAGGCTGATGGCCGTAGACCACGACCACGGCCAACACGGGAGCCAGGTGCTTGACTCGCTCAGCCACCTGGTCGGGAGTCAGCTCGTCGGCTTCCGCGTCGATGATCTCGGCCGAAAGCCCTTGCTTGCGGACGAACGTGGCCATCAGGCCGGCCCAGACGGGATTTTCAATGGCGGCCAGGCTGCTGCCCAATCCCTGGTAAACCTGCGTGCGGCTGCGGGGATTGATCAGCACCACGTCCAATTGCTTGCTGGGCATCCTGCGGTTCTCCTTTGCCAGGGCGGGGCGGGCTTTTCCGTAGGTCCGGCGAGCCGAGCCGGACCGATGTTCTTGCTGGGGCAATCGCAGCCGCTAGCGTGGTGCCGCTCGGCTCGCGGCACCTACATGCGGGCCTGTTCAGGCGACTTTGCGGCTGGTTTTGCTGCCTAATGAATTGAGCATCGAGCAGAGATCGACAATTTTTTCGCGTTCGAGCGTCGGGTAATTTCCCAGGTAAAACCCATAGAAATGCACGTGATCCGTCTGCGGATAATCGCGCCAGGCGTCGCCCAGCAGCTTGCGCAGATAGGGCTGGCGCAACTGGTTGCCGCCGCCGGAAGTGCCGCGACGGAACTCGACACCGTGCTCGCGCAGGGAATTCATCACGGTCTCGCACAGCGCCGGGTCCGGACGCTTGAGCACCAGGGTGAACGCGTAGTTGCAGCTTCCCTCGGTGACGAAGTCGGTGCGATACAGGCTGGGGTCCAGCAGCGACAAAAACAGTTTCAGGTTCGCGGTGCGGATGCGATTGTTGGCATCCAGCCGCTTAAGCTGCGAGCGGCCCATCACCGCGTTGATTTCGGTGCTGCGGACGTTGAAGGCCGGGAAGGCAAAGATAAAGTCGCGATTCAGATCGGGGTGCGCATCGTAATACTTCTGCTTGACGTCGGCCGACGAAGCCTCGCGCACCATGCCGTGCGAGCGGAGCATGCGCACGGTTTCGTAAATCTGCGGATCATTCGTGCAGACCATGCCGCCTTCGATCGTGCTCAGGTGATGGGCATAGTAGAACGAAAAGTTCGACATCAGGCCCAGCGAACCCAGCCGGCGGCCATTCAGGGTCGCGCCGTGCGACTCGCACACGTCTTCGATCAGCGGAATTTTACGCGCGCTCAACTCATCTAATAGCCGCTGGCTGAGGGCGTTGTAACCCAGGATGTGCGTGAGAAACACGGCCTTGGTGCGCGGCGTGATCTTGCGCAGGATTTCGTCTTCGTCCATGCCGAGCGTGCGCGGGTTGATGTCGGCAAACACGGGCGTCATGCCGCACTGGATGACGCTGGCCACGTCCGACACCCAGGTGAGCGGCGGCACGATGACTTCGCCTTGCCCGTGCAGTTCGCGCAGGGCCGTGATCGTCAGCAGGTTGGCCGAAGCGCCGGAATTGACGAACACGCTGTGCTTGACGCCGACCCAGTCCGACCATTCCTGCTCAAAAGCGCGCACCTGCTTGCTCTGAGTCAGAATCGGATCGTCCTGCTGGAGAAACTCGATCACAGCGTCGAGATCTTCACGCGTGATGTTGTTTTTCATCAGCGGCCAGTTGAGCGACTTGCTGGCCGGCGGGGAAAGCGTTTGCGGCATGATATCCTCGGAAAACACGATAAAGTCGATGGCACGGAATCGGGACCAGAACCCGCCTAGAACGGGCCCTTGAACTCGATGGCTTTCAGATCGTCGCGCTCGTCCGGCACCCAGCCCATCTTGCGGCCTTGCACCAGGTCGTAGCAGGAGGCGGCGATGCGGCGGGCGTCGGGATAAAAAGCCGATTCGAGCCCGGGCGTCGTGGGACACGTGACCGGGGCGAAGCCCAGCCGCTGAATGCGCACATTCGGCGTGCCTTGCAGACGCTCGATCACTTGGGCCACGATCTCGGCGCTGGCGCCGCACGTGGTCCAGCCGTTATCGACCACGCACAGATGGCCCGTTTTGCGGGCCGACTCGACGATCGTGTCGATGTCCAGCGGCGCGAGCCAGATCGGATCGATGACCTCGGCTGTTACGCCGCGCTCTTTCAGATAATGGTGGGCCCGCAGACATTCGAGCTGCATATACGAAATGCCGACCAGCGTCACATCCTTGCCGGGCGCCGTGATGCGGGCCTTGCCGGGAGCGACCGTGTAGGGCGCAGTCGGCACCGGGCCTTTCTGGAAATGCAGAATGCGGTGCTCGACGTACATCACCGGGTTGTCGTCGCGGATGGCCTCGATCAGGCAGCCCTTGGCGTCGTAGGGCGTGGTGGGGGCCACGACCTTGAGCCCGGGAATGTGCATGAAGAACGAGTGCAGACCCTGCGAGTGCTGGGCGCCTTGGCCCCAGCTCTTGCCGATCATCGAGCGCACCACGAGCGGCACTTTGACGCGGCCGCCGTACATGTAGCTGCTCTTGGCGGCCACGTTGACCAGTTGGTTCATGGACAGCATCAGGAAGTCCATGCGGATATGCACGTGGATCGGCCGCAGGCCGGCCATAGCCGCGCCGATGGCCACGCCCGTCATGCTGTCTTCCGACAGCGGCGTGCCGAAGACGCGCTCGGGGCCGTATTTTTCGAGCAGACCCTTGGTCGTGCCCTGGATGCATTTCGGATCGTCGACATCGAGGCCGAAGATGACCACCGCGGGGTCGCGCTGCATCTCCTGGTCCGTGGCCTCGCGCACCGCGTCGACATAAGACAACGTGCGCGTCGCGGCGCCGGCGGTAGCAGCGTGCGTGGCCGAGGACTGCCGGTCGAGGCAAATGGTTTCTTGCATCTCACGCTACCTTTTTCAACAGAGGGGCCGGGACCTGATGATGGAACACGTCGGTGTACAATTCCGACTCGGGCGGGAACGGGCTGGCGTCGGCAAAGGCAAACGCCTCCTGGACTTCGGCTTCGACGGCCGCTTCGATCTGCGCTCGCTTGGCCGGCGGCAGCAATTTTGCGATGCGCACTACCTGGTCGTTGTCGACCCACGGCTGGAGATCTTGCTTGGAGCGATAGCCGAGATGAAAGTCTTCGTTGGGGCCGACGTGCTCGCGCCAGCGCGAGGTGCGGCACTCGAAGAAAAACGGCCCAGTGGCCTTGCCGCCGCGTAAGGCCTTGACGGCCGTCGTCACGTGCTCGTGCAGCGCCAGGCAGTCGTTGTCTTCGATCAGCTCAGCGGACATGCCAAAACTCTTGGCCCGCTCGTGAATCTTGGCCACGCCTTGGCGCAGGGTCTGGTGTGTGTGAATGGCGTAGCCGTTGTTCTCGCACACGAACAGCACCGGCAGTTTTTTGAGCACGGCGAAGTTGAGGCTTTCGTAAAACACGCCCTCTTCGCTGGCCCCGTCGCCAAAGAAGCTGGCCACCACGCCCTGGCTGCCGCGCAGCTTCATGGCGTAGGCGCAGCCGACGGCGTTGGCGATCGTCGTGCCAACGACGGCCGAAGTGCCCATCACGCCGGCGTCGGTGTCGATCAGGTGCATCGAGCCGCCCTTGCCTTTCGTGCAGCCGGTGGCCTTGCCGTACATTTCGGCGACCATCGCCTTGAGATTGCCGCCCTTGGCCAGGTACATGGCATGGCCGCGATACGTGCCAAAGACCACGTCTTCGGGCCGCAGCGCCTGGCACACGGCCACGGACACGGCCTCCTGGCCGATGGACAAGTGCACAGGACTCTTGATCTTGTCGGTCGGGTAGTTGCGGGCCAGCTCTTCTTCTACCCGGCGGATACGATAGAGCGAATGATAAAACTGCTCATGCATAGCTGGCACTCTCGAGGTTTTCATGGGTCAGGAACCACCTGTACGTTTTTTCGAGCGCTTCGCGGAAAGGCGTCGTCGGCTGCCAGCCGAGCGCGGCCAGCGTCGAAGATTCCAGCGCCTTGAGCGGCATGCCGTCCGGCTTGGTTGCGTCGAAGCGCAGCTCGCCTTCGTAGCCGACCACTTCTTGCACCGCGACGGCTAGCTCGCGGATCGAAACATCGCAGCCGCCGCCCAAATTGATCGGCGCCGCTTCGTCGTAATGCTGCATGACGAACAGGCAGGCATCCGCCAGGTCGTCGGCAAAGACAAATTCGCGCCGGGCCTGTCCGGTGCCCCACAACTCGACGCGCGGCGCTTGCTCGACTTTGGCGTCGTGCATTTTTCGCAGCATCGAAGGAATGACGTGCGCATCGCGGGCGTCGAAATGGTCGGCCAGCCCAAAGGCATTGGCCGGAATGGCGGCGATCATCCGCGCGCCGTACTGCCGGCGATAAGCCTCACAGAGTTTCATGCCGGCCAACTTGGCCGTGGCATACGCTTCGTTCGTGGGCTCGAAGGGTCCGGTGACCAGCGATTCGATCCGCATCGGCTGCGGAGCCAACTTGGGATACGTGCAACTGCTGGCAACGTACAGCAGCTTGGTCGTGCCGTGCCGGTAAGCGCTATCGATCACGTGGCAGGCGACCAGCAGGTTGTCCAGCATCAGCTCGGCCGGGAATTTCTGATTGCCGGCAATGCCCGCCGATTTGCCGGCGGCCAGGAATACGTACTCGGGCCGATGCTCCTCGAAAAACCGATCGACGGCCCGGGCGTCGCGCAGATCGGGCTGCGCATTGTCCAGGCCGATCAGCCGGTCGTAGCCGTGATCGCCCAAGCGCCGGGCGATGGCTTCGCCGATCAGCGTGTCGGCACCGGCGACAAACACGGTCGAGGTGGCATCGATCTTGGTTGTTGGATCAGGCTGCACGGAGCTTCTCGAGTTCGCAGAATTCGTTGATGTGCTGCCGCGACCGGGTCTGTTCCTCGGCGGAATAGTCGGTCTCGGGTTCGAAAAAGATGATCTGGCTGCCGGAGAATTCGAACTTGAAGGGCACGTGAATCAGGTTGGTCAGGGCCGAGGCGACGGCCCCGCGCAAGTCGGGCGGAACGAACAGCAGCATGAACCCGCCGCCGCCGGCGCCCGTGAGCTTGCCGCCCAACGCGCCGGCCTTCATGGCCGCGTCCATCAAGCCGTCGACCTGCGGATTCGAGACCTTGCCGCTCAAGCTGCGCTTGGCCTGCCAGGCTTCGTGCAGCAGATGGCCGAATTCCATCAGGTCGTTGTCGCTGTTGAGGATGTTGATGCCTTCTTCCACCAAATCCTTCATCAGCCGCAACTGCCGCCGGCGGAGGTCGATATTGGTGATGTACGTTTCGGCAATGTCCGAGGCCGTGCGCTTGATGCCGGTGTAGAACAGCATCAGGTGATCGTTAAGATGCGAAATGCGCTCGTGCGAGACAGTGAGCGGCCGGGCGACGATCTCACCGTGCGGCGTGAAGCGTACGTGCCGCACGCCGCCGTAGGCGGCCATCACCTGGTCTTGCGAGCCGACCGATTCTTTCAGCCGGTCTTGCTCGATAGTGATGCTCTCGTTGGCCAGTTGGCGCTTGCTCGGCATCTGCCCTTTGAGCGCGTACATGGCATTGAGCAAGCCCACGGTAAAGGCCGAGCTCGAGCCCATGCCGCTGCGGGCGGGCAGATCGCCGTCGTGATGAATTTCAAGGCCGCGATCGATCGACAGGAACTTGAGGACTTCGCGCACCGAGGGATGCGAAATGTCGTCGACGGCTTTGCAGTTCTCGATTTTCGAATACACCAGCCGCGTGCGGTGTTCGAAAAAAGGGGGCAGGTAGCGGCAGCTGAGGTAGCAGTATTTGTCGATGGTCGCGGCCAGCACGGCGCCGCCATGCACGCGGTACCAGGCCGGATAGTCGGTTCCGCCACCGAAGAACGAGACGCGAAACGGCGTTCGGCAGATAATCATAAATGGATTTCTTGTCAGCTTCCGTGCACGAATCCGTAACGCGAGCGAAGTGCCGCAAGACCTTCCTGGTCTTGTTGCGACGAGCTTGGCAGCTCGCCCGCGGCGTAGCGTTATACCCAAAGAAAATGTTGTGGCTCAACGCCAACTTCGCTGGCATTTTTCATAAAATTGCTCCCCCCAAGCTGACTGGGCGGTTTGGGCGGAGGCCCGTGCGGTGTTTTACATCCATCCAATACGGAATCTAATCCGGAATTTGCCCGTGCAAGCGAGCTTGACAGATCGGCCCCGGGCACGCGATTCTGCTGGCCGGCCGATCGGAAGTGCCGAAGATTTTTTTTGCAAATTGCCAGGAAGGGATGCCGGATGACTGTGCCAGCCAGGGGCGGACTCGAGGATGTGACCGTGGCGATTTTGGCCGGCGGCAAAGGCACCCGGCTGCAAAGCGTGGTCAGCGACCGCCCCAAGCCGCTGGCAGAAGTGGCGGATCGGCCGTTTCTGGCGTATCAGCTCGAACAACTGGCCGCCGCCGGCGCGCGCCGCGTGCTGCTCTGCACCGGCTACCTGGGCGAGCAGGTAAAAGCCACGTTCGGCTCCAGCTATGCCGGCATGAGCCTGGACTACTCGCTCGAGCCTGCCGCGCTGGGCACGGCGGGCGCCGTGCGCTATGCACTTTCACGGCTGACATCGGATCCGGTGATGGTCATGAACGGCGACTCGTATTGCGACGCCGACCTGGCCGCCTTCTGGCAATTTCACTGTGCCCAGCAAGCCGATGCTAGCGTTCTGCTGGCCCAGGTGGACCAAGCCGACCGCTACGGCCAGGTGCTGCTGGACGGCCGGCAGCGCGTGGCGGCGTTTCGCGAGAAGGCCGCGTCGCAAGGCGCCGGCTGGATCAATGCCGGCATTTATCTCGTCGCGCATCGCCTGCTGGAGGCGATTCCCGACGGGCGTGCCGTGTCGCTGGAGCGCGAAATCTTTCCGACGTGGGTCGGCGGTCGGTTTTACGGGCATCGCTGCCACGCCCGGTTTATCGACATCGGCACGCCAGAGTCGTACGCGCTGGCCGCCTCGTTTCTGGCGGCCAGGCGCACGGCCTAGTGGGTTGCCGGATGCGACTCAGCCGACGTTGCTGTAGCGGCCATTCTTGAGAATGGTAAAGCCCTTGATCAATTCCTGGACGCCGTCGTCCAGCGAATGGGCCGGCTTGAAGCCCGTGCGCTCGATCTTCTCGTTCGAGACGATGTAGTCGCGCTTGTCGGGATCTTCGCCGACGGGCGCTTCGAGGTAGACGAACTGCGGAAGGTGCCGCTGAATTTGCGCGCACAATTCGAGTTTCGAGAGGTTTGCGTCGCTCAAGCCGACATTGTACGGCTGGCCCTGCATCTTTTCGAAATTCGTGATGGCGTGCAAAAAGGCCCGGGCCACGTCGCGGACGTGGATATAGTTTCGCTTGGCGTGGCCTTCGAACACCACGACGGTGCGATCGTTGATGGCCCGATAGACAAAATCGTTGACCAGCAGGTCGATGCGCATGCGGGGCGACATGCCGAAGACGGTGGCCAGACGGAACGTGAGCGAATTGCCGGCGGCCAGCACGGCCTGCTCGGCTTCGACCTTGGTCGTGCCGTACAACGAAATGGGCCGCAGCGGCGAGTCCTCGGTGCAGAACTTGCCCTTTTCGCCAATGCCGTAGCCGCTGTTGGTCGTGGGATACATCACGCGTTGGTTGGGCGAACGCAGCTCGAGCAGCAGGCGAATGGCGTCGCGATTGGTGGCGATGGCGGCCGTCTGATCGGCTTTGCAGGCCGGAGCACCCACGATCGCCGCCAAGGGAATGATGATGTCTGCCTTGCGCAGGCCGGCTGCCACGGCCGAGCGGTCACGGCAATCGCCCCGAATGACCGAGAACCCGGCGTGTACGCAACACTCGGTCAGGCTGTTCGGGTTGTGCATGAAATTATCGAGGACCGTGACGTGGTAGCCCCTCTCCAGCAAAGCCGGCACGAGAATCGAACCCAGATATCCGGCGCCGCCTGTTACGAGCACGTTTGTAGGCATCGTCTACGCTTCCTCAATTGTGAGCTTGATACCAGTTGAAACCAGGACTGCGGCCGGTCTTGCGGATGGGTGCTGAGGCGACAGCAGTTGTTGTAGGCGGGGCGGATACTACGGGATTTGAAATTTCCGTGCAAGATTGGGGCGCAGCGGTTACGGCCATCGATCCAGGCGCTTGCGCTACTCGAGCACGATCAATCGATCGCGAGCCACGCCGAATGCTTGCAGTCGCGCGACGTGCTCGGCGGAATCCACGAAGCTGGCGATCACCACCGGGCCGTCCCAGTCGCGGACTTGAGCCAGCGTCCACGTCGGGATCATCTTGCCGGCGCGCTGTGGGCGTGCGATCCACGTACAGGCGGCCCGCAGCTTCAATCCCAGCGAGGGCAGCATGGCGGCCAGCAGCCGGGCGGCGTCGCCGTCGCCGTAGAAGACCAATTCGGTTCGGCCCGTGGCCTTGAGATAGCTCAGTGTGACCCAGCAGCGCCGCGTCAGATGCCGGTCGTAGGCCCACATTCGCCGCAGAAAATTGGCCAGTCCCTTGAGCTTTCGTAGGATTTTGCGGCCGGCTGGCTGGCCCGGCACGGCGACGCCGAGCCGAGTCGTGCCGTATTTTTCGAGGAGTTGATGCCACAGCATGAGCACCAGCGCCGGCAGGACGCGCAGCCTGGCCGGCCGATTGAATCGCAGGCCAAACAGCGGCTGCGGTTGGGCGCGCGGCACTTCGGGCGCGTCGGCCGGCGAATCGACGGTTTCCAGGACGTGGATTCGGCCGTCGCCGAGCCGATAGCTGCGGCTGCGGTGCTCGAGGCTTTGCGGCTGCCAACGGGCGAGCAGGTCGGTGTCGAGCAGGTCGCCCAATGTCGCCGGAGCCCGATCGTCAAGGTCGGTTCGCAGGCGAGCGATGGCCGGGTTCTCCTCCATCGGCAAGATCCGGCCCGACTGCCTGGCCTCGAGTGCCCGGCTCGACATTTGGGCACCATCGTGCGGCCCGGCGTAATTCTGGTCGCCCGCCTGGCCCGGATGCCACACGTGATACAGCCACTGGCTGGGATGCCAAAGCTCGCGCCGGCCGGCATTGGCCAGGCGGAAGGTCATTTCGTATGGCCCGCAAATATGGCCCAAGTAATCGCGGTGCATGTCGGCGCCGCCGATAGCCAGCAGGTCCTTGCGCGTGGCGCACATGCACGCGCCGTAGTTCCGCGTGTGCAGCGGATCGGCGGTGTCCAACAGTCCGGACGGCCGGCCATTGACCCAGTTCAGGCAGCCATAGCCGACCACTTCGTCCAGCGGCGGATAATTGAAGGGGTAAAACCGCCGGTCGTGATTGCGCACTTCGTCCAAGTGCAGCACGAGGTTCGGGTCGGCGTCGAATTGCTCGACAATCGACTCGACCAGATTCGGATGCGCCAGCGCGTCGGAATCGCAGAAACAGACGATCCGGCCGGCGGCCAGGGCAATGCCCAGGTTGTACATCAGGTGCTTGTGGTAATAGACGTCCGGGGGCATGCCGAGCGCGACGTAGGTGTCGACGTCCGGATGCCGGCCCGAGGCCCGCGACTGCTCCAGCCGCCGAATCAGTTCCGCAGCGCGGCGAGCGTAGTATTCGATCCAGATGATCTCGTAGGTCGTCCGCGGCGCGGTCTGGTCGTTGAGATAGTCGAGAAAGTGATAGCTTTCTCGGCAGGACCAATCGAGCAGCACAAAGGTCAGGTCCACGCGGCCGGCCGGCTGTCGGCGAGCGATAAAGTCCAGCGGCCGGGACGCGAGTTGCCGAGCCTGGCGGGTGGTCGTGGGGCCGCTAATCATAGCTGCCAGTTCGAGCGGGATAGAAGTGTCAGAAAGCAGTGCCGTGACAGCACGGCTACCAGCCGCAATACACCGGATGCGCGACGATTGTTACTCGATCGAACGGGCCCGCACAATGGCAGAACGTCGGTCACCACAACCGTGTTGTGCATTTGGGGCTGGATCACTACAATCCGCCCCCTACACGAACCAAGCTGGCTTGGCGGTGGTGTCTTTGACTGCGTGTCGAGTGTGCGCATCGTGATTGATATCAGTCTGATTCTGCCGACGCGTAAACGAGTGCCGCAACTCGAGCGCGCGCTGGCGTCGATCGCGGCCACGGCCCAGCGGCCGGAAGCGCTGGAGGTCGTGCTGTATGTCGACGAAGACGACGCGGATTCCCGCGCCGTCGAATTCTCTGGACTGCGTCTAGTGAAAATCGTGGGCAAACGGGGCACGATGGGCACGATCACGCGAACGTGCTACGAAGCCTGTTCGGGCCGCTACGTGATGCTGGCCAATGACGATATCGTGTTCCGCACGCCCGGCTGGGATGCGGAGGTGCTGGCCGCGTTCGAGCAATTTTCCGACGACATCGCGCTGGTCTGGGGCAACGACCTGTGCAGCGGCGCTCCGGCTCACCCGTTTCTGTCCCGCACGGTTTGCGACCTGTGGGGCGGCATCTGTCCGGCCGGCTATTACCGCGAATTCATCGATACGCACTTGCACGACGTATTTCGGCGGCTCGAGCGGCTCGGCCATGCGCGGGCCGTTTACCTGCCGGAAGTCATCGTCGAACATTTGCATTTCATCGCGGGCAAAGCGGCGGCCGACGAAGGCTATGCCAATCGGCGCCGCGAGCGCGACGAACTGTTGTACGTCGAGCGGCGCGAGCAGCGCGCCCACCAGGCGGCCGTGCTGGCCGATTCGATTCAGCAGCGTCTTTCACCCGCCGTTGCCTACGGCGCTACTGACAAAAAACCAATGGTCATGACACGAGGTCATGATGGCGCATTTTGTACGGAAGGGGGTCTTCGATGAGCCAATCGATGGTCGATGAACAGCCGCAGATCGGCGACGACGAAGCGGCTGCAGAACGGGCGTTCGACGCGGGCGATTATACGACCGCGGCACTCGAGGCAGGCAGCGACGAGCTGCGCGGAGCGGCCTTGGTGCTGCTGGGCAACCACGAGGAAGGCATGCCGCTGCTGGAGCGGCTCTCGTCGCCCCGCGCGATCCTGTACCACGCTTTCGGCTTGTGGGGCATGGGGTATTACAACGAAGCCGACGGCCAACTCGCCCAGGTGTGCGACGATCTCGACGTGGGCAGCATCGCCCGCGGCATTCGGCAGTTCATCAAGCGCCGGCAGATCCGAATTCTGCTGCAAGGCCGCGACGATCCGAACTGCCCCGATTACGATTTCGTGGGCGCAATTCGAGCGATGCCGCACTTTGACGTGACGACGGTCGGCTTTTCGTCGAAGAGCGACATCGTCATCGACCACCAGACCACGTACGACGAGATGGTCCAGCGGCTTCCGACGGGCTGGCGCCCGGACTTCTTTCTCAGCCACCTGGTCGAGGACAATCCGCCGCCGATCGGCATCGAAAACGCCTTTTTTCCCACGATCTGCCACACGCAGGACTTCGATCGGCACTTTCATCATTGCCGCCATTACCTGCCGCTGTTCGATGCCGTGGTGACGCTGGGCCGCACGGACCACGAGGACATGCAACGGCTCACCGGCGGCTCGGTGTTCGTATTCCCGAAGCTGCTGGGCGTCAGCGCCAAGGCGGAACGCGAAACGTTCAAACGCCGGAATATCGACGTCTTTATCTCCGGCACGCTGTTCAACCACACGCGGGCCAAAGGCCGGCACTTGTTCGATATTTCGCAGTTGCCCTCGCGCTACAATATCGAGCTGCTGGACGGCTACATCTCGGCCGACGATTACTACCGCCGGTTGGGACAGGCCAAAGCCACCTTTACGTTCGTCAATCGTTGCGGGCTGATCAACGGCCGGGCCATTGAGGCCATCAGCCAGGGCACGTGCGCCGTATACCAAGAAGGGGGCGAACTCGGCCTGTTCCTGAACGAAGAAGACGGCGCCGTACCCTACACCCCCGGCAACGAGCTGGCCACGCTTACGAAAGTGGTGGACCAATGGGATACGCGCTATCATCGCTTTGCCGAGAACGGTCAGCGCAAAGTTCGCAAGGTGTTCGGCATCGAAACTTGCCTCGAGCGCTACATGCACTTTGTTGCGCTCTGTTCGCTGCGGGGGATTCAGCGCGAGCGCCGCGCCGTGGACCCGGTCTTTTCGAGCATGCGGTATCCCAACCGCTCGCCGCAGCGCAGTTGGTTTCATTTTGATTACTCGATGTCCAAGGTGCTGGACCTGCAAACCCGATTTCGCACGCAATTCGCCGACTCGTCCGCTTATGCGCATCTGGATGCCTGCGGCGAATCGGCCCTGTACAGTTACTTGATCGCGCGGCCCCACGTTTCGTCGCTGGCCGACGGTTCGAAGCCCGACTGGTTCTATAAGCGAACGGCGCGGTGGGCCATTCCGGTGGCCGCATGGCTCAAGAAGCGTCCCGCGGTGAAGGCCTTCATCAAGCCGTTTTTAGGCATCGTGCCGTATTCGAAACGGCTGCGTAACGACGTGTTTGCGCACCTCACCTACGAGCAGCTCGACGTCCTGGTGACGAGCGCCTTGGAAACCTATCGGAATTTGGCCGAGAAATTTCCGGCGCACATGGCGGCCCACTTCAACCTGGCCCGCATCCGCTACGAAAAGGGCTACTACGAAGAGGCGCAGGCAGATTTCGAGCGCGTCCTGCGCGACGAAACGCTGCAGTATCATCCCAAAGACTTGCTGTTCTGGCGGGAATTTCACGATTACGAGTTCGACTACGATTTGATGATGCACGAAATCGTGGCGCATGCCCGCGACGGAAATCCCAGCCACTTGCGATTGATCGAGCGAGCGATCCGTGAGAGCAGCCGCTTGTACCTGGCCAAGATTCAGCAGCGCGCGGGGCAACTCGAGGCAGCCGGCGCAGCACTGGCCGAAGCGCCATCCGAGGGTTGGCAATTTCCGGCGACCAGCCTCGAGCGTGCCCGCATCGAAATGCGGCTCAAGCATTTCAGCGCTGCCGAGCAACATCTTCGCCAAGCCCTGACGCTGGACCGCGTGCTACTCACGCAGATCTCGCACGACGAACTCGTCGAACTGCACGAGAACGGCTGCGAGTTGTCCGACCTGCTGGTCGAGTGCCGATTTCTCAAGCATCGTAGCAAGAACAGGTAGGACCCGCGGCAGCGTCGACACCGCACGCCCGACGGCAAAAGGATCGCGCCGCTGCGCTGGGCGGCGGCGCCGGCCTTTACTTGCCCGCGCCCCGGCGGCTGCGGCCGGTCATGTCCCAGGCGGTGATCCACGTCGTACTCTGCCGCTTGAGACCAAAGTCCTTTTCCAACCGCTTTTCCATGTCGGGCAAGTGGCCGGCACCGTAAAAAATGCCCAGACGCTGCTTGCCGGCAGCCAGCTGTTTGGCCAGCACGGCCAAGGCCACCTTGTTGCGCTCGGAGATGATCGTCGAGCCGTCCGGGCCTTCAATCGCGCCGATCGAGCCTTCGAGATCCTCGAACTGCTGGGCCATGATGCGTTTAAGCGCCAGGCTAGGATCGGGATCGAACAACACCGAGAGCAGCGCGGCGTCGAGACTCTGCTCGGGATGCTTGCCCTGCTGGGAGATGCTGTAGCCCATCATGCGAAAGAACATCGTCAGCAAGCTTTCGTTGCGCTGCTCCATCGATTTCTTGAACTCATCCGGCGACATGTCGGCATGCACGAAGTTCGGCTTGTGATAATCGATCCGATCGAGCTGAAAATCGAGGTCCAGAATGCCGGTCAGCCCTTGCTGGAGCTGACCGATCGGATGTGAGCTTTTGGCGCCGGTCTTGGGGACCACCGTGCCGGGCGGTGCGACCAACTCGTAAAGCAGCGCGTCGTACTTTTCGAAGCGCTCGTTGAGCCCGCGATAATACGCGGTGTCGGCGATGTGCACCGCGCCGACTAAGTCGACGTAGTGCTTTTGATCTTCGCGCCCCGAGCGCGTGTAGCGAACGATGGCCGTTTGCAAGGCAATCGGCCGATCCTTTCCGTCACGCAGCAGCCGCACAAAGCCGGGCTTCGGCTCTTCGCTAGCAGGCCGCACCTTGGCCGGGGGCGTCTCGGCCAGCACCGGCACCGCCGGCATCCAGCCGCAGCTAGCGGCCAGCAGAAGCAGGACGGAAAGACGCACAGGGTGAGATCGCATTGCAGGCCTGCCTTTCGCTCGCCAAAAACGGAACGGGCTGACGCCCCGGGCCTCGCCTAGCTGCTGGCAGCCTTCAGCATCCGCATGAAGGTCTGCATCAGCATGCTGATATCGTGCCAGGTGCGAGCCGTTACCAGGTTGCCATCAATTACTCGTGGCTCATCGACATACTTGGCGCCCCCCTGCTCCGCATCGAGGGCACATTTGGCGACGGTCGTTACGGTCCGGCCTTTGATACAGCCGGCTGCTGTCAAAATCTCCACGCCGTGGCACAGGCAAGCCACCGGCTTCCGAGCTTCGAAGAAATGCCGGGTGATCTCCAGCAGCTTTCGGTCGTAGCGCAGATACTCGGGTGCCCGCCCGCCGGATACGAACAGACCGGCATACTCGCTGGGGTCCACGTCCTTGAACGCGACCGTCGCCCGTAAATGGTAGCCCGGGCTTTCGCGCGTGATGTCCCAGGGCGGATCGCCGGGCGGAATCTCGTGCATCACAGTGTGATAGAGCCGGGCCTCGGGGCCGGCGATCACGCATTCGAAACCGTCTTCGGGCAATCGAAACACGGGATACATGGTATCCAGCGTTTCGGTCGCATCCCCAATTGGCAGCAGGACTTTCGGCATAAACGTCGGAGCTCCCAGGGCCATTTCCCCTTGCAAGCGGTGCTGTCAGCCGCTGCCCCAGCTCGTTGGCAAGGTGCGGTGGTTTCATCCTATCGGGTGGCGCAGCCGTTTGCCAGCCACCGGGATGTTGTCCGTGGTCAGTGGTCCGTGGCAACTGACAACGGACAACTGACCACGGACAACTTTGCATGCAAGCAAAGCATGGCCCGCAGCGAGCTTGCTGGCTGTTGTTGGGCATGCAAAGGCAGCCGAGGACCGACAATCGGCAAATCCGTTAGCTTTTACCTTTCTTTTTCAACTAGCGCGACTGGCATGGCCGATACTACCCGCACGAACACCGCATAGACTTTCCAGCGTGGGAAGTCGTGCGCCGGGAAATAGACGCCAAAAAGCTCAGGTAGAGTCACCGATGGCACTCAACCGCTTCCAGCCGTGGCTGCTCGTTTTCATCTTGCAGCTACTCGTCATTTCCGCCGCCAGGGCGCAAGAGAGCTCGAGCGCGGGCGTCCCTGCGTTCGCGCCCGGCATCTTCGAGGACAGCGACTTTCAGTTCTTTTCGCAGCCGGATCTCACCGGCTATGGCAGCGGCAACCAGCCGCCGCACGGCTGGTTCGGCAATGTGGATTACTTGATCTGGGGCGTTTCGGCCCCGCAGGTATCGCCGGTAGGTGCCGATCACACCCGGCAGGTGTTTACGAACAACGGCGCGGCGGGGCAATCCAACGGCGCCACCCCGGGGTTCACCAATACGACCGCCGACACCGGCACCATAACCAGCGGCATCAACACCACCTCGCTGTTTACCACCGAAAGTAACAGCGATACCACGGGCTTTACGCGCATGGGCTTCCACTCCGGTGCGCGCATCGACGTGGGCTACATCGACGACGACACGAATTCGGGCTGGTTGTTTAGCGGTTTCCGGCTGGCGAGCGTCACGCAGTCGACCAACACGGCCAATGCGAACATGGTGCTCGACGATGGTTCTCCGACCGATACGTTCGGCGCCAATATCCCGCAGGCCGCGGTCTACAATGGCATTCCCGGCGGCCCTACGTCGCTGCCGTTGCTCTACGGCTGGGTGGATCGCACCGGCGGCGGTGCAACCGGCTTACAGCCCGATGGCTACGTCGACGATGTCAACCACAACAATATTTATGGTCCCCAGGGTCGCGACCGCGGCGTATCCAGTGGCAACGTGCTGTCGACCGGCACCACCTTGTCCGGGCACCCGTCGAATGAAGGCGCAGCGGACACAGTGACCACGGGCGGGCCCGGCTTCACGGCCACCGGCCCCAACCCCGGCCAGCCCGCGTCCGGCACCTACCAGCCCATCGACTACGGCGACGCGGTGCCGCTGCCGGTGATCTTCAGCAGCCTGAAGTTGCAGTACACGAATTGGGCCTACGGCGCAGAAGCCTCACGGCTGTGGCGGCTTGGCGAGGGCCATTATGGCGGCACGTGGGAAGCATTCGGTGGTGTCCGCTACCTGGATTACGGCGACTACTTCGGCGGCTACGGCACCGGCGGCATTCTCGCGAATTCGTACTGGGGTGCCACGGTTGAAAACCACATCGGCGGTGGACAAGCCGGTCTGCGCTGGAGGAAGAAATGGGCCCGCATGGGCCTGGCCATCGAAGCCCGCGGCACCGCCGGCGCCAACTTTCAGAATTCGCACATGTCGGGCGAAATCGGCAGCCTGCTGACGATGGTTCAGCCGAATCCCACGGTAGTGTACACCACCGTGACGATTCCGCAGACGCAAGTCACGCCGGCACCGACGACCACCAACCAGTTAGTCATCGTAACCACGCAGGCCAATAACCCCGGCGGCGGAACAACCGCCTTCCGCGTGAACCAGCCGATGAACCTGAACCCCACGGGGTTCAACGTCAATCAACACAAGGTTACCTTCTCGCCCGTCGGCGAGTTACGGGCCAACTGGTCGTATCAGTTGTTCAACCAGGTCTCGTTGACCGCCGGTTGGACCGGCATCTTTGTCAACGGCGTGGGCCAGGCCTCGAGGCAGATCGAGTACGCGGTGCCGGCATTCACGTTCATGCAGGGCGCTGGCCAGCACCAGACCGTGGTGCTGACGGGCTTGAATATCGGCATCCAGTTCAATCGCTAAGCGCGCCGCCCAGCGATATTTCGGTGAGCCGGGAGCATCAGCGACCGGAGGTTTAGCCACTGGGGCCGTTGCCTTGCCGGAGCCTGTCAGACCGCGCCACTCACGCGGTGCATCCGACGCAACTCGGCCAGCTCGTTGCACAGCCGATGCCGCAATGGGCTCTCGGGACGAAGCTCGTCGATGAGCGATTCGAGCTTGGCAAACGTGTCGTCTGAGAATACACGCAGCTGGATGATTTTCCGCCAGCTCTTGGCCACTTCTTGTTCGGTTAGCAAGCTTGGGCCCCTTCGGCGCGAGATGAGTGGGGATATCAGTCTAGTTCATTGTAGGGCTCCTGGGCCTAATCGCAAGTCCGACCTCGCAGAAGCGCTGCTCGGCTGCCCCGGACAATCCTGATCGTTCGAGCCGGGCGGCGATCCCGCCCCTGTGCTCGCCCGAGGCCAGACCGGCTAAACCGGCCGGCTTTGCCGCCGGTGCCACGATGAATCCCGCGCCAGCGGGATGCCGTGGCCCAAATTAAAAACGGTAGCCTTCAAACTCAGGGTTGCGTGAGGGGATTGCCCTCCCCTATGCTAAGGACGATCCCCCGCGCGGCCGGCTCCGGGCATGGCCTGGCTTCTGCGCGCCGATGGAAACCCAAGGCATGGAATTATGTCGAGCCTGAGAGCTGCGGTGGGATATCAGGAGCGTCCTGGGTTGACCTCAGTCGAGGTCTGCGAGGTTACCAGCCGCCGGCAGCGCGATCAGTTTCTGCGATTGCCCTGGTCGATTTATCGCAACGACCCGGTATGGGTGCCGCCGCTGTTGGCCGAGCGCAAAGAGTTTCTCAGCCCGCGCAAGCATCCGTTCTATCGCCATGGCGCTGCCGCGCAGTTCTTGGCGTTTGCCGATGGCCGGCCGGTGGGCCGGGTGCTGGCCAGCGACGATCCGAATTACAACGCGGCTCACGGGACCAACACCGGCTGCTTTGGCATGTTCGAGTGCATCGATGATCCCGGCGTGGCGCACAGCCTGCTGGATGCCGCTGCCGGCTGGGTCGCCGCCCGTGGCCGCACGCAAATCATGGGCCCGGTCGACTATTCGACCAACTACAACTGCGGGCTGCTGATCGAGGGATTCGACACGCCGCCTCGCGTGCTGATGAATCACAACCCGCCTTATTACATCGGCCTGTTCGAGAGCTGGGGCTTGCGCAAGGCCAAGGATCTGTACGGCTGGTCGTTCGTCATCTCCGACTATCCGACGCGCAAGTTCGGCCGGCTGGCCGACCGCATCGCCCGCCGTGGCAATGTCACGATCCGGCCCTTCAATCTCAAGGACAAAGCCGCCGAAATCGCCCGCTGCAAGGAGGTCTACAACGCCGCCTGGCAGAACAACTGGGGATTCGTGCGGATGAGCGATCCCGAGTTCGATCATTTTGCCAACGGCCTGACCCAACTGGTATCGCCCCAACTGCTGCTGATGGCCGAAGTCGAGGGGCGGCCCGTCGGGTTGTCGCTCACCTTGCCCGACTTCAACGAAGCCATGCGGCCGCTCAATGGCCGGCTATTCAAGTGGGGACTGCCGCTGGGCCTGTTGCAATTCCTGCGCAACTGCCGCCGGTTGCACGCTTGCCGGCTCGTGGCCCTGGGCGTGATCGAAGAATATCGCCGCCGTGGGCTCAGCGAGTTGCTGATCATGCGGGCGGCCGAAAATGCCCGCCAGCAGGGCATTACCTGGGCCGAGCTCGGCTGGACGCTGGAAGACAACCTCGCGATCAATCATGCCATCGAGGAAGTCGGCGGCGTGCGGTACAAGACCTTCCGCATCTACGACAAGCCGCTCGACTGAATTCCGCCCCGTAGCGGAAGTCGTGAGACTTCCTCCGTGGTAGCGAACACGCGCCCGGAACCGTCGGAATTCTCACGAATTCCGCTACCGGCGCGAGACGCTAGCGGGGCGACGGTTCCAACTTCACGGTGTGCGGAGCGGCGGGGCCGCTGGTGGCGTACGCAGGGTTGATTTTCGCCAGCTCTTCGGCCATTGCGTCGACCGTGTAGCGGATTTGATCGACCGTGTGGTTCGAAGTGATAAAGAACCGCAGCCGAGCCGCCTTCTCTTCCACCGCCGGATACAGGATCGGCTGGACATTGACGCCGCGGCGTGCGAGCGCTCGCGACAATTGCAGGCAGTGCATCGAGTTGCCGAGGATGATCGGCACGACCGGCGAATCCTTGCTGAGTCCCGTGTTCAACTGGTGCTTTTTCGCCAGCGAGAGGAATAGCTTGGCCCGCTCGTGCAGCCGGGCCACACGCTGCGGTTCGGCTTCCAGCACGCGAATCGAAGCCAGCGAAGCGGCCGCGTTGGGGGGGGAAATGCCCACGCTGTAAACGAAGCCCGGCGCGGTGTATTTCAGATACTCGACGACGGCCTTGCAGCCGGCGATATAGCCGCCGCAACTTCCGAACGACTTGCTGAGCGTGCCCATCCACAGGTCGACGTCGGCCGCCTTGACGTTGTGATACTCGCCCACGCCGCGGCCATGCGCCCCCAGCACGCCGGCCGAGTGGGCCTCGTCGACCATCAGGAAGGCCTTGTGCTTTTTCTTCACCTGCACGAAGTGCGGCAGGTCCGAAATATCGCCGTCCATGCTGTACACGCCTTCGATGGCGATCAGCACCCGGCGATAATCGCCGCGCAAATCGGTGAGCAACTGGTCGACGGTCTCCCAGTCGTTGTGCGGGAACGCCCGCCGGCGGGCGCCGGACAAAATGCAGCCTTGGATAATGCTATTGTGCGCCAGGCCGTCGTGCAGGATCAGGTCGCCGGGGCCGAACAAATGCCCGATCGTGGTTTCGTTCGTCGAATGCCCGCCGACGAAGACGATCGAGTCTTCGGTGCCGATGAAGTCGGCAATCGCTCGCTCCAGTTCGCGGTGTACCGTCTTTTCGCCGGAGACCAGCCGGCTGGCCGAGACGCTGGTACCAAAGCGATCGATGGCATCTTTGGCCGCCTGCGTCACGCGCGGGTCGCCCGACATGCCCACGTAGTTGTAGCTGGAGAAATTGATCAGCTCGCGGCCGTCGATCATCGTCGTGTCGTTGGTCACGCGCTGGTGCACGTTGAAGAACGGATTGCCCAAGCCCGAGGCATCGAGCATTTCCAGATTTTGCTTCAGCGCCACGTATTCCTTGTACAGATCGAAACGATAGTTCTCCGGCGGGATGTCGTCGTTGTCGGTCGCCGGCTGGGGATGAGCCAGGTAGTTCTCCACGGCGTCGACCACGTCGCGGCAGGTTTCCAACTGCGGCAGCACGTCTTCGGGAAACCGGCCGCCGAAGCGTTCTTCGATCGCCGCCAGGATCTCCATCCGCTCGAGCGAATCGAGCCCCAGTTCCGGAATGCTGGAATCGAGCGACAATCCGCGGGCCCGCTCCTTGGCGATGCGCTGCACTTCTTCCAAGACCTGCTCGGCCGTCGTTTTGCGGCGACCCCGCTTGCCGGAACCATTACTGCCGGCCGGCGGCGCGCTAACTACGGGCTCTTCTTGCGGCTCGACCACCGGCTGCGGAGCATGGACCTCGCGCCGAGCAGGAGCGGCCACTTCGGCCACGCTCGAGGCCGCGACGACTTCTTCCGCTTCGACGGCGGCCGAGACGGTGTCCCATGCGGCGACCACTTCCAACGAACCGTCGAGGAAACCGCTGCGGCAGGCATGCCGCTGGATTTTGCCGCTCGAAGTTTTCGGAATGCTGCCTGAGCGGACCAGGCGGATCGCGTCGACGGGCAGCTCGTGCTCCCGCGAGACATCGCGGCGAATGGCGGCAAACACGCCCTCGGTATCGGCCGATTGGTGGCGCTCGATCTCGTAGACGATCACCAAGCGAGGTTCTTCGCCGATGTCCACGGTCAAGGCCGCGCCGCAGCCGGGCCGCAGCGACGTATGGCTCTTCTCGACCGTCAATTCGATATCGTGCGGGTAATGGTTCAAGCCGCGAATAATGATCAGGTCCTTCAAGCGGCCGGCAATAAACAGCTCCGAGCCGTCGAAGAATCCCAGGTCGCCCGTGCGGAGATATGGCCCTTCGCCCGTGTCGCTCAGCCGAGCCCGGAAGTTGTGCTCGGTTTCTTCGCGGCGGCGCCAATAGCCTTGCGCCACGCTGGTGCCACGGACCCAGATCTCGCCGACTTCTTCCGCGGCCGAGCGCTGGCGCGTTTGCGGATTGACGATCAGAATCTCCTGGTCGAGCAGGGCCTGGCCCGTGCCCACCAGCAGGCGTCCGCCGTCGGAGCCGACCGTCAGCGGCACGACCACGCGGTTTTCCAAGGCTTTGGCGTCGAAGGCCCGGACCACGGGCGGCGAGAACTTCTGCCCACCCGAGACCAGCAGCGTGGCCTCGGCCAATCCATAGCAGGGGTAAAACGCCGTGCGCCGGAAACCGCACGGTTCGAACATTTCGGTAAACCGATCGAGCGTCTCGGCGCGCACCGGCTCGGCGCCATTGAACGCCAGCGACCAGTTGCTCAGATCCAGCTTGCTGCGCTGCTCGGCCGTGACCTTGCGCACGCATAGGTCATAGGCGAAATTTGGCCCGCCGCTGACAGTGCAGCGATAGCGGCTGATAGCTTGCAGCCAGCGGAAGGGGCGCGTCAGAAACGACATGGGTGACATCAACACGTTGGGCCGGCCGACGAAAATCGGCTGCAAGATACCCCCCACCAGGCCCATGTCATGATAGCTGGGCAGCCAGAACATGCCCGAGCCCGATCGCGTCAGCTCGAAGCCGTGCGAGATCATGGCGCAGTTGTGCATCAGGTTCTTGTGGCTGAGCATCACGCCTTTGGGCGTGCCGGTCGAACCGGACGTGTATTGTAGGAAGGCGAGATTGTCGGCGGTAATCGCCGTTTGCTCCCAATCGTCGGCCATGGCCTCGGGCAGTTTGTCGATGGCCAGCCATTGCATCGTTTGCAGCAGCGGCGTCTCGGCCAGCAGCGGCTGCACCCGTTCCAGCACGTTGTCGATCGTCAGCGCCACCTTGGCTTCGGCATCGGCGGCAATCGCCTGAATGCGATCGAGCTTGCGGTTCATGCGCGGCGGATACGCCGGCACCGCAATCACGCCGGCGTACAAGCAGCCAAAGAAGCCCGCCACGAAATCCAGGCCGGCCGGAAACAGCAGCAGCGCCCGCTCGCCGCTCAAGCCTCGCGACTGCAGCCAGGCCGCGATCGTGCGCGCCCGCCGGTCCAGCTCGGCAAAGGTGATGTTCACCTCTTCAAATTCGCCGTCGGCCAGGAATTGAAAGGCCAGGTCGCCGCCCGACTGAAGGGCGCGCAGGCGAAGCATTTCCACTAACGTCGGCGGGCCGTACAAAGCCCCGGGCATACAATCGTATTGCACGAGTTTGGGCGCTCCAAAAAAGGGACACTCACCAGGACGACATCTACGTCGCCGCTGGCGTTACAATCTGGTCCGCAGCCAAGGCTCCGCCGTCCGACCGCGCTACTTGCTGGGCTATTGCCAGCTTAATTGCCGCAAAAGCCTCGACTCACAACTCCTGCGACGAAAAGGCGAATCCGCACGTATGATCCGGGGGGAAGTCGTGGTGGCCGAAGGGGTTGATCTCGAACTTTCTAACTTGGGGGGTGGCTTGTCGCGTTGGCAGTCGGCGTAAGACGGGTGGACAGGCCAGCCGGCCCGCTGGGGGCTGGTATTTTCGTAAGCTAACTATTCGCAAAAGCTTATCAGGTCGTCAAACTCGTTTCAAACGCCTTTCGCCGGGCCCGCAAGGCTATTGGACGGCGTTTTTCGCAGGCCAGTCCCCTCGCGGTGGGTACTTTCGGGCCGTTTTCCGATGTCGTAATTCCCGATTCCATTGCTACATCTGCCATTATCGGCCGTGCGCGGCGGCGGCCTCGCGCTAGCGTCCGGGATCGTCCGGTTATGCCGATTACGGAAAATGTTTGGCCTGCCTTTGGCGAGCCTCCGGCGACCGGCAGGAGGAGGCGACCGCTCAAATCGACAGGTCGGCGACCTGTTTGGGGCACGTGTCGCGTCCAGCCCACGGACCACTTATCATGTCCGGAACCGGTGATGTTCACTTGCCCCCAAGAGCTTCAGTTTCAGGACCAACAACCGATCCATGCCATCTGCCAGTCTCAAACTGTTGATTCTCGGAGCCCATCCCGACGATGCCGAGTTTCATGCCGGCGGCCTAGCGACGCTGTATCGACAGCAGGGCGCAACGGTCAAAGTGGTCTCCGTCACCAATGGTGCGGCGGGGCATCAGCACAGCTTCGGTCCCGAGTTGACCGCCCGGCGACGGGCTGAAGCGGCCGAAGCCGCCGCCGTAATCGGCGCCAGCTCGGCCGTCTGGGATTTTCCCGACGGCCGGCTCGAGCCCACGCTGCGCTTGCGAACGTGCATCATTCGCGAGCTGCGGCTGTTTGCCCCCGACCTGGTGCTGACGCACCGCACCAACGACTACCATCCCGACCATCGAGCGGTGGGCCAGGCGGTGCAGGACGCCTCGTACCTGGTGACCGTGCCGGCGGCGCTGCCCGAGGTGCCGCATTTGCCGCGTGACCCCGTGGTGGTCTACATGTCCGACCGCTTCACCCGGCCCCGGCCGCTCGAGCCCGACGTGGCAATCGACGTCGAGCCAGTGCTCGATACGATCATCGAGATGCTGGCTTGCCACCAATCGCAAGTCTTCGATTGGCTGCCGTACAACCGCGGCGCCGGCGACCAGGTGCCGGCCGACATGGCCACCCGGCGAAAATGGCTGACCGAGTGGTTCCAGCAGCGGCTGGCGGAACAAGCCGACCGCTTTCGCGAAGCACTCATCCGCTGCTACGGCCAGCAGCGCGGCCAAACCATCCGCTACGCCGAAGCCTTCGAGGCCAGCGAGCACGCGGGGCCGCTGGACGCGGCAGCGCGCGAACGCCTGTTCGGGCCGATCCTCAGAGGAAATGCGGAAGTAGGAATGATGAATGCTGAATGACGGGGGGGTATCCTCTCAATGCGGGAACACTAATCGGAATTAGCGAGAATTAGTGAAAATCAGTGTTCCTCTGCCGTCATTCATCCTTCATCATTCTTTCCCCACCCGTTCGCGCAGCGCATCGGTCAGGCGCAATAGCGTGGCCACGTCCAGCTCCTCGGCCCGAGTCGTTTCGCCCAGGCCCTGGCTGGCGAGGACTTCGTCGACGGCCGGCTTGTCCAACCGCTCTTTGAACGCGCTGAGCACGACGCTGCGCAGATACTTGCGGCGGTGAAAGAACAAGGCCCGAATCGTAGTGTGAAAAAACTCCAGGTCTGCGATCCTCGCCCGGAGCTCGGGCCGTAGCGTGATCTGCACGATGGCCGAGGTGACTTTGGGCCGCGGCCAGAAGACGGTGGGCGGCATCAGCCGCACGATCTCGGCGTCGCACTGGCTCTGCACCCACACGCTCAGCGCGCCGTAATCCTTGGTGCTCGGCTGGGCCACGATCCGGTCGGCCAGTTCCTTTTGGATCGTGGCCGTCATCGTCATCGGCACCGGGTTCTCGGCCAGCAGATTCGATAGGATCGGCGTGGCGATGTTGTAAGGCAGATTGGCCGCGAACTTGAAGCGCCGGCCGGGCGCGGCCGCCAGCTTGGCTTTCACCTGCTCCATAATCGCGGGATGCAAGTGGTTCTTATTCCGCAGGGCGTCTTGGTTCAACAGCGTGACGTTGGGCACGTCGACCAGTTCTTCGCTGGCCAGCAAATGCATCTGCGAATCGACTTCCACGCTGACCACTTCGGCCGCGCGCTCGGCCAGGATGGCGGTTAACGATCCCGTGCCGGTGCCGACCTCGAGCACCACGTCGCGCTTGTCGAGCTGCGCGGTATCGGCCAGCAGTCCGACCAGGTTCAGATCGATCAGGAAGTTCTGGCCGTGGCGCGTGCGAGGGCGAATGCCCACCTCGGCAAAGCGGCGAATTAAAAACGACAGCGTTTGATGACGCGACATGACGAGCGGCCGACGATCGAGTTCAAAAGGCTACGGGCAATTCTCGGAGCAGTGGTTCATGATAACCCGCGCCGAAAAAGTTCCCAGCGGCAAAAGTAGCAGGCACACTCCGTGTGCCGCCGCTCGCAAACGAATGACTTGCGAAGCAAGAGCCCTTTTTACGCCGTTACGGCTCACGGTGTGAGCCGACTACTTTCAATTCCGCGAGGGATGGCGGCCGTAGCCGTTGGAGCCGCGGCCATTGCCATTGGCGCCACGCCCATTGCCATTGCCACTATTACTGACGACGGGCGCGGCGATGCAGCGGACGTGGCCGGGCCCCAACAGCTCATCCACGCGACGGCGCATCTCGGGATTGAGATCGAGGCGCAGGTTGTCGCATTGGCAGACGACGCGGCTCTGGTCTTCGAGGCAGAGCACGAGCTGCAGCTCGCACTTGCCGGGATAGCCGCGGAGGATTTCGTACAGAGCTTCCAAGCCTTTTTCCCGATGACGCTGGCCATCGACCCGAATCACGATGCCGCGGGTAAAGCGCTGCGGCAGGTCTTCCAGCGGAATCAGTTCGTTGACGATGAAGTTCGCCTCTTCGCTGCCCGGCCGCTTGTCGATCACGCCGCGCACCGCCAGGATGCGGTCGGCCTCGACCAGGTGTCCGAAGCGGGCGAAATCCTCGGGCCAGAGAATGCAGCGCATGATGCCTTCGCTGTCTTCCAGGTCCCACATCGCGTACTTCGTGGCCGTGCTGCCAGGCCGCGGGTTCTTGGTGTGCGAGAACTTGATCGAGGCGATCATGCCGCCCAGCATCGCTTCGTGCCGGTTGGGCAGTGCCGCGGCATCGACGCACGTATGCGTGCAATACGTCGAGAGTGTTTGCTGATGCTCCAGCAGTGGATGGCTCGAGAGATAAAATCCGAGCACTTCCTTTTCCTTGGCCAGTTGTTCCTTCTCGCTCCAGACTTCGATGTCGGGCAAGCGATTCGCCGCGGCCCCGCCCGCAGCGGCCGGCTCTTCGGAGTCGTCGAACAGGCCCTTCTGACCGCGGCGGCGATCGGCCAAGGCGGCGGCGCCGGATTGCAGCGCGCGATCGAGCACGGCCGTGCAAGCCGCTCGACTGCCCCCGCAGCGATCAAAGGCGCCGGCCTTGATCAGCGATTCGATGGCCGCGCGGTTCACAGTCGAGGGGTCGACGCGTTCGCAGAAATCGAAAATGTCGCGAAACGGCCCGTTCTCGCGGCGCTCGCGGGCCACGCCTTCTGAAGCGGCCCCGCCGCAGCCGCGGATAGCCGACAGGCCAAAATCGATGCGGCCCTCGTGAACGCTGAAGTCGGCGTCGGAGCGGTTCACGTCCGGCGGCACCACTTCGATATTCATCCGCTTGCAATCTTCCAGATGCTCGACCAGCGGATCCTTGCGCTTGAAGTTGCGGGCGGCAATGTCGCCCGAGAGCAGCGCGGCCATGAACTCGACGGAATAATGCGCCTTGAGATACGCCGTCATGTAGGCGATCAGCGCGTAAGCAGTAGAATGGCTCTTATTAAAACCGTAGCCGGCAAACTTTTCGATCATGCCGAACAGTTCGGAGGCCTCGGACTGCTTGAGCCCCTTGGCCACGGCGCCGCCGACAAACTGCTCGCGGAACTTGGCGATGGTCTCCAGCTTTTTCTTGCTGATGGCCTTGATGCAGGTGTACGCGCTGGAGAGCTCGATGCCGCCCAGGCCGTTGAGAATCCGCATCACCTGTTCCTGGTAGACCATCACGCCGTGGGTCTCTTCCAGGATCTCTTTCATCACCGGGTGCTTGTATTCGGCCGGTTTGCGGCCGTGCTTCACCTGGATGTAATCGTCGACCATGCCGCCCTCGAGCGGGCCCGGCCGGTAGAGGGCATTGGTGGCGATGATGTCGCGGAAGTGGTCCGGCTTCATCCGCTGCAAGAGGTCGCGAATGCCGCCGCTTTCGAGCTGAAAAATGCCCTTGGTCTCGCCGCGGCACAGCAGGGCGAACGTTTCCGCGTCGTCCATCGGAAACTTGTAGGGATCGATCCGCTGGCCGGTCGATTGCTCGATCAGGTCGACGGCCTTGGCCAGAATCGTGAGGTTGCGCAGGCCGAGAAAATCCATCTTGAGCAGGCCAGCGCGCTCCACGTCGCCCATCGCCCATTGGGTGATGACTTCCTCTTTGCCCTGCACGCGTTGCAAGGGGACATATTCGTTCAGCGGCTTATCGGCGATGACCACGGCGGCCGCGTGCGTGCCGACGTTGCGCGCCAGGCCCTCGATCTTTTTCGCCAGCTCGATCAGCTCGGCCACTTCGCGATCGCTGGAGCACGCCTTCTTCAACTCGTCGCTCTGCTCGACGGCTTCTTCCAGCGTGATGTGCAGGGTCTCGGGCACCATGGCCACGATCGTGTCGACGCGCGGAATCGGCATGCCCAGCGCCCGGGCCACGTCGCGAATCGCCGCCCGGGCCGCCAGCGTGCCGAACGTGCCGATCTGGGCCACGTTGTCCGAACCGTACTTCTGCTTCACATAATCGATCACCTCGCCGCGGCGATCCTTGCAAAAATCGATATCGATATCGGGTGCTTCGAGCCGGTTGATATCCAGAAACCGCTCGAACAGCAGGTCGTACTTCAGCGGGCAAACGTGGCTCAAATGCAAAGCATAAGCCACGAGCGAACCGACGCCGGAACCACGAGCCGTGGCCGGGATGCCGCGCTCGCTGGCAAAGCGGACGAAGTCCCAAACGATGAGAAAATAGTTGGGGAAGCCCAGCTTTTCGATCACGTCCAGCTCGCGATCGAGCCGTTCCATGACCTCGCTGCTCAAGCGGCCGTCGGCAAGCTTGTCCGGTTCGTCGGCATAGCGCTTGGTCAGCCCGGCGATGCACAGCTCGCGGAGATATTCGTTCGACGTTTTGCCTTCGGGAATCTGGAAGCTGGGAAAATGCCGCTTGTTCAGCTCCAGTTGAATGTCGACCGTGTCGGCAATCTGCTGGCTGCGGCCGACGGCGTCTTCCAAGCCGGGGAAGCAGGCGTACATTTCCTCAGGCGAGCGGAGAAAGAACTGGTCCCCCTCCATCTTCATGCGATTGGTGTCGGTGCGGAAGCGGCCCGTGTTGATGCACAGCAGCACATCCTGGGCTTCAGCGTCTTCGCGATTCACATAGTGCGAATCGCTCGTGGCGACCAGCGGCAGGCCCATTCGCCGGGCCACGTCCACCGCCCCTTCCAAAGCCTGCTGCTGGATGTCGAGGCCGTTGTTCTGAATCTCGATGAAGTACCGGTCGCCGAAAATCTGCTGGAACCAGGCGGCGATTTTTTCGGCCTGGTCCGCCTCGAATTCGGGATTGCCGCCGCGCAGGATCGCCCGGCTGAACTCGCCCGACACGCAGCCGCTCAAGCAGATCAGCCCTTCGCTGTGGGCCGCGAGCAGTTCCTTGTCGATCCGCGGCTTGCGATAAAAGCCTTCCAGAAACCCGGCCGACGAGAGCTTGACCAGGTTCTTAAAGCCCGTCTGGTTCTGGGCCAGCAGCGTGAGATGGTAGCTGGCCTCTTCGTTCTTGCTGACGTCTTTGTTGAAGCGACTGCCGGGGGCGATGTAGGCCTCGTAGCCGATAATCGGGTTGATGCCGGCCGCCTTGGCCTTTTGATAAAACTCCAAGGCCCCGTACAGATTGCCGTGATCGGTCAGGGCCAGGGCCGTCATGCCCGAGGCTTTGGCCTTGTTCACCAGCTTGCCGATCGGGCTGGCGCCGTCCAGCAGGCTGAAATGGCTATGACAGTGCAGATGAACGAACGGGCGGCTCATATTGCGGCATCCCTCGCGCGCGTCTCTTGGCAGATCCGATGGCAGCCCCATCGCGAACATGCATGCTAGCACCTGGCAGCCCTGCTCTTCAACCGCAACGCGGAGGGGTTTCCTTCCGTGAAATTGGACCGCCACGGGGTGCTCAAAAGCTTGCAGCGCCACAGGCGGCTCCCCGCAGGTTGGCTGCGACCGGGAGATAGCGCGCAAAAAAATGTGCGGGGCCATGACGGGGCAAGGCGTCGCTCGCGTAATCAAGCGTTTCGCCTAAATCTTTGCGAGCAGCTTGCTCCATTGCGCGGACGTCTCGCTTCCGCGCGTTTTTAAATAGGCATTGATCAATTCGATCGTATCCCTACCGGGCGGATGGACGCCGGTAACTCGCGTACCAGGCAGGGCGCGTTCGATCTGTTGAATCGAGTTGACGATTGCATCGGCATAACAGGCATCTTCGACGTCCAGGTCCACGTAGACGCTCCCGGCGCTCTGTCCGACCAAGGCGTCGTCCAGTCCGAGGGCATAGATCGCGCTGGCAATCTCATCGGTCAGCTCAGCCGTCGACAATACAAGGGTGAACGCATATCGTGTTCGTTCCGGCACGTTGGGATCGCCAGTCGTTCGCGGCATATTCTTACCTCTTTCCCCTGCTAAGCTTGGCAAACGCAGGCATCGACCCGCTTTCTAATCGCTCGGGCGTGGGCAACGGGATTCTTGGGTGTGGAGTTCACGGATATTTTGCAGCCGCCACGCCGATTGGCAGGGCAAAACATCACGCCCCAATGGCCACCCGCCGTCCATGTCCAGCCACGGCTCTCCGCATAGGCAACGGCCGCTTCAATTTCCTTGTTGGAATGCCGGGGACGCGCCATCGTGACTTCGCCCTAAGGGCAACCTGACTGCGGCCGCGAGATCGAAAGGGCTACATGCAGCATAGTTTCAGACGGGGGTCCCGTAAAGCACGCCACATGGCCGACCGCTGCCGCTCAGTTGTGCCGGCACCCGGCGACGCGTACATTTGAGCCGAATCGCACTTTCAGTCGAAAACGCGGGCGTGGCTCTTCTGGTTCAGAAGTCTTGATTGAGCGAGGGCGGATTAAAATGGTTCCGCAAGGCTTCGATTGTTATCTGGTCGAAAAGGACGGCGCAGGCAAGTTCCACGGTCGTGTGGCCCGCAAATCGGTCGTCGATCTGCCGGCTGGCGAAGTGCTGGTGCGGATCAGCTATTCTTCGCTCAACTACAAGGACGCGCTGAGTGCCACCGGCCATCCGGGCGTGACCCGCAAGTTTCCGCATGTGCCCGGCATTGATGCGGCCGGTGTCGTCGAAGAAAGCCATACGCCGCTGGTCGAGCCGGGCGACGAAGTGTTCATCACCGGCTTCGACCTGGGCCAGAACACTTGGGGCGGGTTCGCCCAATATGTGCGCGTGCCGGGCAAGTGGATCATGCCGCTGCCCGAGGGGCTGACCCTTCGAGAGGTCATGATTTACGGCACGGCCGGGCTGACCGCCGGTCAATGCGTCGAGGCGCTTCAGAAACAGGGCATCCAGCCGGGCCATGGGGAAGTGGTCGTCACCGGGGCCAGCGGTGGCGTCGGCAGCCTGGCGGTCGGCATTCTGGCCAAGGCCGGCTATCAGGTGGTCGCCTCGTCCGGCAAGCCCGCGGCCCACACGCACCTCACGCGCTTGGGCGCTCGCCGCATCATTTCGCGCGAAGAAGTGAGCGACACCACGCAAAAGCCCATGTTGCCGCCCCGCTGGGCAGCCGCCATCGACACGGTCGGCGGCCAAACGCTCAGCACGCTGGTGCGGTCGCTCGAGCACGGCGGAGCCGTCGCGGCCTGTGGGCTGGTGGGCGGCGTGGAACTCGGGCTGACGGTCTATCCGTTTATTCTTCGCAACGTTTCGCTGCTGGGCATCGATTCGGTCGAGTGTCCGCTGGAAGCCCGCACGCGCATCTGGCACAAGCTGGCCGGCGAGTGGAAGCCCAAGCAGCTCGACGCCGTGGCCGCTGAAGAAGTCGGCTTGGACGAGCTGAACGACGCCGTCGAGCGCATCCTGGCCGGCAAGACCGTCGGCCGCGTCGTGGTGGATCCCCAGCGGACCATGCAATTGGAACGCCACGACTCCGCCGGCTGAGCCTCGAATTGTTCTTTGGCGAGCCGGGAGCGTTAGCGACCGGAGGCCGATGTACGAAACCTTTGAACATACGGCCGATCTGGGGCTGCGAGTTCGCGCGGCCGATCTGCCCAGCTTGTTCGCCGACGCCGGCCGCGGGCTGTTCTCGATCATCGTCGCCGGCGGCGAGCAGGTGCAGCCGCAAGAAGAGTGGAACTGCGAGCTATCGGGTTCGCGCTTGGACGAGTTGCTGTTCGATTGGCTCAACGAACTGCTCTACGTGTTCGAGTCGCGGCATCTGCTGCTGGCCGAATTTCAAGTAGTCCTAAACGGCGAACAGCTCACCGCACAATGCCGGGGCGAACCTTGGGACCCCGCCCGGCATCAACTAGAGCATGAGGTCAAGGCCATCACGTATCACGGCCTGCGCGTCGAGCAAACCGCCGACGGCTGGCTGGCGGAAGTGATCGTCGATATTTAAGTCGGCATTTAAGGCGGCTCGCCGCCGCCGCACTCCCCTCTCCCCTTGTGGGAGAGGGGCCGGGGGTGAGGGGTTGGAGCGCGAAGCGAGCTGCCTCGACCGAATGACTGATTGCGACCTATTTGCCGCCGAATACTTTCAGATAGTCTGAACAAGTGGCGAGTCGAAAGTGGAGGCACCCCCTCACCCCCAACCCCTCTCCCGCAAGGGGCGAGGGGAGTAAGAAAGCAGACACATGGCCGGTCGTTATACGGGTCCGCTGGAGCAGGTGAACGAAACGTGCTGGCGGATCCCGCGCACTTATAAACCGGGCATGCGCGTGGATGGACTCATCTATGCCAGCCGCGAGTTGATCGAGCTGATCCGTGCGGACCAGGCGCCCGAGCAGGTGGCCAATGTCGCGTTTCTGCCGGGCATTCAACTCGCCAGCCTGGCCATGCCCGACATTCATTGGGGCTACGGCTTTTGCATCGGCGGCGTGTGCGCCACCGATCCGGCCGAAGGGGGCGTGATCTCGCCGGGCGGCGTGGGCTACGACATCAACTGTGGCGTGCGGCTGGTGCGCTCGAATCTGTTCTTCGACGACGTGCAGCCGCATCTAACCAGCCTGATCGAAGAATTGTTCCGGCAAGTGCCCACCGGCGTGGGTCGCTCGGGCAAGTACAGCTTCGACCGCAAGCCCATGCGCCGGCTGTTGGCCGAAGGCCCGAGTTGCCTGCTGGAGCGCGGGCTGGCCGTGCCCAGCGATATCGAACACACCGAAGCCCACGGCCGGCTCGAGGGCGCCGACCCCGACCAGGTGAGTGATCGGGCCCTGGCCCGCGGCGCCGACCAGTGCGGCACGCTCGGCTCGGGCAATCATTTTCTGGAAGTGCAAGTCGTGGACGAAGTGTTTGACGACGCGGCAGCGGCTGCGATGGGTTTGGCGGCGGGCATGGTCTGCGTGATGATCCACTCCGGTTCGCGCGGGCTGGGCTACCAGGTTTGCGACGACGCGCTGCACTCGCTGCGTCGCGCACCGGAAAAGTACGGCATCACCCTGCCCGACCGGCAGTTGGCCTGCGCACCGATCGACAGCCCCGAGGGCCAGAGCTACCTGGGAGCCATGCGCGCCGCCGCCAACTACGCCTGGTGCAATCGGCAATTGCTGATGTGGCAGGCCCGCGAAGTGTTCGAGACGGTTTTTGCCCAACCGTGGCAGCAGTTGCAAATGAACCTGGTGTACGATGTGGCCCACAACATCGCCAAACTCGAACGGCATACGATCGAGGGGCGCGAAAAACAGGTCTGGGTGCATCGCAAGGGCGCGACGCGCGCGTTTCCGCCCGGCCATCGCGAGTTGCCTGATCGGTATCGGGCGATCGGCCAGCCGGTGATCATTCCCGGCGACATGGGCCGGGCCAGTTGGGTGCTGGCCGGTCAGCCCGGCAGTATGCAGCAGACGTTTGGCACGGCCTGCCATGGGGCGGGCCGCGTGATGAGCCGCACCGCGGCCGTCAAGCATGCCGCGGGCCGCCGCATCGACCAGGAGTTGGCTAGCCGTGGCATCATTGCCCGCGCCCGCAGTTGGAAAGGTTTGGCCGAAGAGCAGCCCGACGCGTATAAGGATGTCAACCTCGTGGTCGACGTTGTCCACCAGGCCGGGCTCGCCAAGAAGGTCGCGCGCATGCGACCGATCGGCGTGATCAAGGGGTGAGACGCAAAACGTCCAAAACGCATCGTAGCGGAAGTCGTGAGACTTCCGACGGACCTACCAGCAAGCTTCGGAATTCTCACGAATTCCGCTACCCGGGCGGTGGAAGTTTTTTTCATGAGCAGCAATTCGTCGGGATTTGTGCCAGCGGGTCGGCTCGCGGCCGTGGTCTTGCTGTGTCACGCGGCTTGCGAGCTTGCGTGGTCCGAGCCGGACGCGGCAAAACCGGCCCGCACATTCTCCGGTATGAGCTATCTGGACAACGGCACGCTTCGCTTGGGCGTCGATCTGGGCTTGGGCGGGGCGATTACGTATTTGTCGGCCGCGGGCAAAGACGAAAATGTCGTCAATAGTTTCGACTATGGCCGGCAAATTCAAATGTCGTATTACAGTGGGCCGACGCCGTTCAGCGTCGGCGACAAGCGGCCGGCGCCGCACTGGGCGCACCTGGGCTGGAATCCGATCCAGACGGGCGACGACTTTCACCACGGCTCGCAGGTCGTCGAGGCCCGAAACGACGGGCGAGAGATTTATGTCAAATGCGTCCCGCTGATCTGGCCGCTGGACAACGTGGCGGCCGAGTGTACTTTCGAGAGCTGGATCACGCTGGATGGCAATACGGCCCGCGTGCGGGCTCGTCTGAACAATGCGCGATCCGACAAGACGCGGTACCCTGCTCGGCGTCAGGAGATGCCGGCCGTGTACACCAACGGACCGTACTATCGGCTGATGACGTATACCGGAGAGCGTCCGTTTACCGCTGGACCGCTGGCACGAATCGAAAAGCCAGCCGGACAGACATTTCCTTGGACCAGTTGGCTGGCGACCGAGAATTGGGCCGCCTTGGTCGATGAGCACGACTGGGGCCTCGGCGTCTGGCAGGCCGGCTGCTACGACTTTAGCGGCGGCTTTGCCGGCAAGCCCGGCAGCGGTGGGACGCACGACTCGCCCACCGGCTATCTCGCGCCCGGCTATATCGAGATCATCGACCACAACATTCAGCACGAGTTTCAATATGTGTTGATTCTTGGCTCGTTGGCCGAGATTCGCCGTTACGCGTACGCGCAAGCACGCCGCGATGCACGGCCGGCGTTTCGTTTTTCGAAAGATCGGGAGCATTGGTGGCTGATGAATGCGACCGACGAGGGCTGGCCGCTCAAGGGCGTTTGGCGCGTACGGCTCGAGCAGCCCGATCCGCAGATCGTGTCTCCCCCCGCGTTCTGGCCGGCGAGCGACGTACCGCGGCTGGAGATCACGGCCGCCTGCCGGCTGACCAGGCCGCTGGCCCGGCTATACTTCAAAACGCTCGACGAAAACGGCTTTAGCGAAGACAAAGCCTTGAACTTTCCGCTTGTCTCCGACGAGGCGGAGCATGTGTACCGCGTCGACATGACGGCCGCGGCAAACTATCGTGGAGTGATCACCGGCCTGCGGCTCGATCCGGAACCTGCCGGGGCGCCCGGCGATTACTTCACGCTTCAAGAGCTTCGCGGCACAGGCGATGAAAGACCGGCCAACAAGACGGATCGCACCGGCGACGGCGGAAGATGATTCCCTTATGAGCGTGTCGCCGCAGGTACGAGCATCACGCTGGTGTGCATGGCTGCTGGTGCAGGCCTGCATCTGCATCGTGCTGGCCGGCATTGCCCAGGCCGGTGGCGGACCGGAGAACGTGCTGCTGGTCGTCAACCGGCGCTCGTGGGCGTCGATCAGCGTCGCCAACCATTACATCGGCCTTCGCAATCTGCCGTCGGAAAACGTGCTGTACCTGGATTGGCCGAGCGCCATGGAGGGAACCGACATCGATACGTTTCGCCAACAGGTGCTGCGGCCGGTCCTGGCGGCCATCGAGCGCAGCGGGCTGGACGATCACATCGACTACGTCGTCTACTCGAGCGATTTTCCCTGTGCGATAGGCGGGGGCGGCGAAATGCAGGCGCTCAAGCTGCCCAATTATCTCAACCCGGTCGGCTCGCTCACCGGCATGACCTACCTCTGGCCGCTTGTTTGGGGGCGACATCCGGATTGGGTGGCCCTGAACTCGAACCATTACTTCCGCCCGGTGTACGCCACGCCGGGCGTGCCGGCAACGCATGCCTTTCGCAGTTGGTACGGCTGGGGCAATGACGGTGCCCTCTTGGACGCCGGCGGCCAGCATTACATGCTCTCGGCGACCCTGGCCGTGACCAGCGGACGCGGCAACTCGCTCGCCGAAGTCGTCGACTATCTCACGCGCAGCGCCCAAGCCGACGGCACGAGCCCCAAGGGCACAATTTACTTCGACGATACCAGCGATATCCGCTCGCAGTGCCGCAAGCCGGGATTTGCCGCGGCGGTGGACGAGCTTGCGCAGCTCGGCGTACGCGGCGAAATCGTGCCGGATGCAATCCCGCGGGCCCGACCCGACGTGCAGGGCGTCATGGCCGGTGTGGCCGATTTCTCATGGCCCAAATCGCTCAGCCGGATTCTGCCCGGCGCGATTTGCGAACACCTCACGAGCACCGGCGGCGTGCTGAGCAATGATGCCGGGCAAACACCGTTGACTGAATGGCTGCGCTATGGCGCGGCCGGTTCGTCGGGCGCGGTCGTCGAACCGTATCTGGTCGAAGCCAAATTTCCTACGCCGCAAATGCACGTGCATTACGCGCGCGGTTCGAGCCTGGCCGAAGCCTACTACCAGGCGATCGCCGCGCCGTATCAACTGTTGATCGTGGGCGATCCGCTCTGCCAGCCTTGGGCCCGCCCGCCGCGGATCACGATTACCGGCCTCGAGGCGGGCGAAACCGTCAGCGGCAAGCGAGCGATTCATGCGGCGGTGTCGCCCGCCAGCGCAGACCGGGTGCAGTGGTTTCTCGACGGCCATCGCATGGCCATCTCTACCCCCGGCGATCGGATCACGCTCGATAGCGGCACCCTGGCCGACGGTTATCATCAACTGCGAGCCGTGGCCGTCGACAATACCGACGTGGAAACGCAGGGCCGCGCGATCCTGCCGTTTATGGTCGACGCGCAGCATCGCCGGGTCGAGTTGACGGCCTCGACCCGCTCACCGCAATGGGACCAAACGCTGACGCTTTCCTGCCAGGCCGCGGGCGCCGCCCGCATCATCCTCGCTCAGCAAACGCGCGTGCTCGCGCAGGTTGCCGGAGAACAGGCGTCAGTGGAAATCTCGCCGCAGTTACTGGGGCTAGGGCCCGTGCGGCTCGAGGCCCTGGCAACGTACGCGGGCGGGCGGCAGCCCGTGCGCTCGGTGCCGCTGGAGCTGAACATCGGGCCCGGCGAGTTTTGGCCGGCGGTTGACCTGCCACCCAAAGCGGCGTTGGTGCCGGGCTTCGACCTGGTGGTCGGCGATGGCCCGTCGCAAGTGGTTCAAGGCATGCCGGCCCAGGACTGGATTACCAAGTATGGCGGCGCTGCCGGCGTGCCCTTCGCCATCAAGGGCGTGTTCCATGTCAAAACCGACGACGTGTATCAGTTTCAACTCCGATATTTCGGCTCGATCAAGTGCGAGGTTGACGGCCGGCAGTTGTTCGACGGCCGCAAGGGGGACTACAGCGTGCAATACATCCCGGTGCCCTTGGCGGCCGGACTGCACCGCGTGCGGCTGTTCGGCACGCTCGGAGAATCGCCCACGCTCGGTTTGCAGTTTGGCAACCGCGGCGTGCAAGGCATCGGGCCCGAGTCGTTCATGCGGATCGTCGAGCCGTAGGCAAGGAAACGAAGCGTGAACGATCCTGCACACGAGCATTTCATGCGGCTGGCGCTGGCCGAGGCCCAGCGGGCGGCGGCCGAAGACGAGGTGCCGGTGGGAGCCGTGATCGTACACCAGCAGCGCGTTATCGCCTCGGCCCACAACCAGCGCGAAAGCCTGCGTGATCCCACGGCCCATGCCGAGATGATCGCCATCACGCAAGCGGCCCAAGCGCTGGGAAGTTGGCGGCTGGAAGATTGTTGGCTCTACGTCACGCTCGAGCCGTGCCCGATGTGCGCCGGGGCGATTGTGCAGGCCCGAATTCCGTGGGTCGTCTACGGCGCCGCCGATCCCAAGGCCGGCGCCGTCGACAGCCTGTACCGGCTGTTGGACGACGCGCGGCTCAATCACCGCTGCCAGACCATCTCCGGCCTGCTGGCCGAGCCCTGCGGCGCGATTCTCAGCCAATACTTCCGCGCCAAGCGCGAGCTGGGGAAGAAGTAGGGGCGAGCCCCGTGCTCAGCGGTCGCCTTCGGGCCATCGGACCGTCAATCGGCTTGACGCACGATCCAGTTCTAAGCGCCCGAATGGAACGTCGGGCAAAAGTGCAGGATCGAACGGACGGACCGGATTGGGGTGCAGCACGCCGAGCAATTTCCGTGGCTCGAACCCAATTCCGCACAGCAGCAGCCCGGAGATGGAGCTGCGCGCGAATCCGACGCCTTGCGTTGTGTCGGGCCGCAGGAACGCCGCGGCCTCCAGTCCGGTAACGTCACGAGTTTCGCCCACTTGCTGACCGGACGTGTCGATGTCCCACGCCATTGAAGGTTTGCCGACCAGAACGAAATTAACGGACCACTTTTCTGAGAAGTCCATCGCGGCGTACCCGTGGAACGTGCCAATGGCTAGCAGCGCCGGCCCATCGAGATCGGCGAACTGAGAAGCCTTTTCCTTGCATTTGGCGTGGATTGCCTCGGTCATGCCCATTGGGTTGCAGGGGGAAATGCCGGTCGCCAGATTCTTGACGCCGGTCTTCTTCTCCGCAGTAGAGATGCGGACACAGGTCGCTTCGACATAAAAATGATTGTCGCCGACCGTGCAACGAAAATCCGGTCGACGGCAGCCGCCCGTTAAACTTTCATACGGTTCGACGGCCATGCCGTGGCGCTCGAGCAAACGCCGCACCCCGGCTTCCGTCAAGGCGGCTTCCTGGTCGGCATTCAGCAGCTTTTCCCAATTCCCGGGGTATTGAGGGTCGAATCTCCTGAGCCATGCTCGATGCTCGATTGCCAGCGAGTTAGCCCACACGTTTGGCAGCAATTGGTCGCTTGGTATTTTTTCGATGTGACCGTCTTGCCAAATAGTAACGGGAGTACCGGCTTGCCTGGCTCGCTCGATCACTTTCGCGGCTGCTTGCTGAAACGCTGCATCCGCGGCGGACGTCAGCCAGCGATGCTCATCACTACCGTGGGCCATTATTCGGGCTCCTTCGAACTTTGCTCGATCTTGCGGTGCAGGCCGGCATCGATCAGGTCGAGCTGGCCATCAGTCTCCGTGGCAATCAAACGCGGTGGGAGTTCAGATGCATCGTACAGCCAGCATGCGTCGGCCAGCGGTCGATAGAGACTAAACAAATTGAGAATACCAGACGCAAACCTTCTACGAATGTCCGGCTCCGGCACATGGTGGCCGCCCTGCCGCACGCGATCCACCACGCGTGCCACGGCCAGATCGGGACTCGGCAGCCAAGAAAAAACAACTGCACTCGATAACCCCTGTTCTTCATGTCGGACAAGATGCGGACGTAGCTGCGGCCTGCCAACGTCGTCTCAAAACCAAAATCCCGTTTAATCTCGGCCAGCTCTCGAATTCTGGTCAGCAGCAGTCGGGCCGCGCGCACATTCTGCGTTTCCGGCGCAAACGGGGCCAAGCCAGCCGCGATGAGATCGGCGTTCAGGAATTCACGGCAATCGACAAAGCGGGGCAGGAATTCCGTCGCGAATGTCGTTTTTCCGGCCCCGTTTGGGCCAGCAATCAGATATACGGTTGGCGGCCGCGCGTCTGCGGCAGCGCCAGGCGATCGCCGGTTCCTTGTTCGCTTTCGCGCCATGCACGTATTTCGGTTCTAACGTTGCTAATCCATCCGTGCCGACGGCTCCGGCGGTGCCATTCGATGGCCCAGCCCTTCCGGTCCGGTTACGCGGCGGCGGAGGCTTTCGACGCGGGCTTCGAGCTGCTCGAGGCGGTCGCGCCAGGCGTGGATCTGGCGGCAACGCGTGTCGAGAGCGGAAAATAGCTCGGCCGTGACGGTCGGGTTTGCCCATTGCTGTTCGAGCACGACCAGCCCGCCGGCCAGGCCGCGGCGCAAGCGGGCCGAGAAAAACCACAAGAGCAGCCCGCACCAGAGCAGCAGGCACAATCCGGCGCCGAGAAAGAAATCGACCCCCAGCAGCGGTTCGGCATGCGGAGCCAGGCCCAATTGCGGTGCCAGCCACGAGTCGTAGAAAAAATTGCGGCCGAAGCGATAGGCCAGCAAGGCGAGCATCAGCATCAGCGGCAGCTCGTAGCACCAGCGCACCAGCCAGCCGCTATGGCGGTCGGCCAGCCGCGCGATCAGGCGTTGCAGTTGGCCGCCGATCTGCTCGATGAGTTGGTTGCCCAGCGAGCCGGCCTCGCGCCCCAGTGCGTCGAGTTGGGTTTCCACCCGGCCCAGCGCCGCGTCGTTGGCATAGCCATCGACAATGATCGCCGCGGTGCGCAGTTCGGCGGCTTCCCAAGAAAAGCGGACGGCCCGGGCGGGGCTTTCGGTCGCCACGCGCTGCCGCGAGCGTTGGTGCCATTTGCGCCCGCCTTCGATCATGCCCCAGAGCGCCAACTGCGCCGGCGTGCGCACGCGTAGCAGCGCCGCGCCCGACAGGATGCCGCCGAGGCCCTGGTACGCCCGCAGCAGGCAGGCGAAAGGACTGAACCCCCAGCGGCCGGCAACTTCGCCGAGCAGGCGGTTTTCCCACGAGCGGCGGCTATGCGCGAGCTCTTCGCGGATTTGCCGCGCCAGTTGGGCGGCCAGTTGCGTGCGCTGCTCCTGGATGGCCGCGTCCAACAGGGCCACGGCCGGCAACGCCTGGTCGATGCGCTGGCGGCAAGCGGCCAAGGCGGCATCGGCCAGGTCGAGAAAATTGGCGCGCCGAATACGCCCGGCCGCGGCTCCGGCCAACTCGCGCGTCAGTAGGTCGACCAGCCGGCCGAAATCGCCGCGCGGCCCGACGCCCGCTTCCATGTCGCGCAGCGCCGACAGTGAATCGACAAACAGCAGCTCGCCGGCGCGGTAGTCGTTTTCCAGCAATCGCCGCCAGTCGGGCCGAATGTCGTCTTCCACGTCGGCATGCGTCTGCACAAACACCAGCCGCGCACCCACGGCCGCCCCCGCCAACTCCTCGGCCACGCACGCGCTGCGATACTTCTGCTGCGTCGTGGTCACCAGCAGCACGTCGCAATGCGGCAGCAAGTGCCGCAGCCGCGCCAGATTGGTATCCCGGGCCTGGGCGTCTTCGGTCGTGTCGGGGTCGGGACAGTCGAGGATCACGAGGTCGCGCAGCAGCGGGATATCGCGCTGCACAAGCTGCACGCTGGCCGGGTCGAGGCCCAGCAGTTGCGGAGTCACTTCGGGGCGGCAGATGAGCACGGGCTCGCGCGTGGTGGGCCGCGCGCGGCCGGCCGGCGTGACAACTCCGCCCACCAGCGCGTTCACGAGCGAACTTTTTCCGGTGCCCGTGCCGCCCAGCGTGGCCACGACCAGTGGCGCCTCGAGCCGCACGCGCAGCGTATCGACCCGCTCGGCCCAGAGCTTGATGAGCGCGCGGCACTGCCGCGCCGGCGACCAGTCGGGCGCGTCGGTGGCCCAAGCCCGCACCTCTTCGACCAGGGCTTGCACCTCGGCCAGCATCTCCAGGTGCGCGAGTTCGGCCGGTGGCACGGTGGGCAAAGCCGGCGGCAAGCCGGCCCCAAAAGGGGTTGGCAGTCAGTAAAGTCTTGCGGCAATTGTGGCCCGCCGCGGGGCTGTTACCATCTATCATAGTTGCCATCGCGCGGCCCCGACAGCCGGCACCGGACAGCCGGTCCTGTCGCCCGCGGCATCGGCGAACCATACCGACGAGCGTCGACAAGGATTTGCGCGAGCTTAAAAAGACCACGATGAAGCCGAGTGCGCAGATCTTTCATGTTGCGGCCGAGCAGGCCAACCAGACGCTCGCCACGGCCTTGAGGGCCTGGCTGCCGCAGGGCCTTTCGTGGTCGGACGTGCGCCGCCTGGTGCGTGGCCGGCAGGTGCAGATCAACGGCAACCTATGCCTCGATGCCGGGCGGCGGCTCAAGCTGCGCGAGGTCGTGCGCGTGTTGCCGCATCCGGCCGCTCCGCCGGCGCGCGAAGACGACGTCCGCATTCGCTATCTCGATCCGCACCTGGTCGTGGTCGAAAAGCCGGCCGGCATGACCAGCGTGCGGCATGCCGAGGAGCAGAACTGGCCGGCTAAGCGCAAGCAACTGCAACCGACCCTTGAAGATCTGCTGCCGCGCATCATCGCCAAAAAGCTCGGCCGCCCCTCTGGCCACGGCCCACGACAGGCGGCACGCACTCCGCCGGTGCGGCCCGTGCATCGTTTGGATCGCGAGACCAGCGGGCTGATGGTCTTTGCCCGCACGGTGCCGGCCGAGCGGCACTTGGGCGAGCAGTTTCGCGAGCATACCACCGGCCGCAGCTACCTGGCCATCGTCGTGGGTCATATCGCGGCCCAGACCATCGAATCGCAACTCGTGCGCGATCGGGGCGATGGCCGGCGCGGCAGCACGCGCGAGCCGGGCGTCGGCAAGCGGGCCGTGACGCACATCGAGCCGCTGGAAGAGCTGGCCGGCTACACGTTCGTCCGCTGCCGGCTCGAAACCGGCCGCACCCACCAGATTCGCATTCACCTGGCCGAAGCCGGCCATCCGATCTGCGGCGAAAAAGTCTACATCAAGCCCCTGCGCGGCCCCGCCATGGCCGATCCCAGCGGCGCCCCGCGCGTCGCCTTGCACGCCGCGCAATTAAGCCTCGTCCATCCCACCTCCGGCCGCACGTTGACCTACGAAATGCCTTTGCCGGACGACCTCGCGCGGTTTCTCAATCGATTGAGGGGGCAGACGTCCGACTGAATTGCCTGACGTTGCAAGTGTCAATTCCTGACACGATAATCGTGGGCGGTGTGCGCCATCGCAGCGCTGACGTTCGCTCGACAGAGAATGAAAAGGGACGCCCCTATGCAGCGGACTCGGATATTCATGAACCGCTTTTCGCACATGGGGCGACGTATCAGAACTTGGGCCGCGGTGTTCGCATGGGCAATCATGGCCGCTTCGACGCTGCCCTCGATAACGTACGGCCAGGCGGGTTCTGATTCGATCACTCCGGTGGTCATTGACAACGTTAAACGCGCGACGGTTTTGGTGCGCGTGCAGGCGGATGGCGCTCAGCAAAGCGGATCTGGCTTCGTCATCGCGATTAATGACGGCGAAGCCTTGATTGTTACCAATAGTCACGTCGTCACTCCGCCCAAGCTCGTCGTGGTGCGCAAGAGTCGCAGCAGAGTTCGACCCAAAATTTATGTCTCGGTTCAAGAACTGAAGAACGTCACCGCCTCCGTCGTATTTCATAGCGGGACCAAGGATGAGCATTCTGCCAAGGCAGAGATCCTGGCCGCCGATGAGAAGGAAGATTTGGCAGTGCTGCGCGTGACAACAGTGCCGACCGCAGCCGCGCACGCGATCGACTACTCGAATTCGCCGACGCTCTTCGAGACCATGCCGGTCTTTACTTTTGGATTTCCGTTTGGAGACGCCCTGAAGACCTCGAATGCGAGCCCATCGATCACGGTCGGCCGCGCGTCGATTTCGAGCCTGCGCCGTGGTGATGATGGCGAATTGGCTATCGTGCAAATTGATGGCAACCTGAACCCTGGCAATAGCGGCGGGCCGATGGTCGACGCGCGTGGTCGCTTGATCGGCGTGGCCGTGGCCACGATCCGTGACGGGCAAGGGATTGGCCTGGCCATCCCCAGCGCCCGGCTCATGCTCATGTTGGCAGGTCAGCTCGGCGATTGCCGCATGAATATCGAGAAGGCAGCGGCTGACGAAGTTGTGGTGCACGCCGAAGTTGACTTAATCGATCCCATGAAACGGCTGGGCCCCGTCCGCTTGCATTATCTGGTCGCCGATTCCACTAATCCCCCGCGCGACGGCGATCCGCTCGAGCATCGCGCCGGCTGCAAAACCACGAGTCTGACCGTGCACGGTTCATCGGCTAAGGTGGATTTGCCTTTGAAACTCACCCGCGGCGAAACGATCTACGCCCAGGCCGAGTGCCTGGGCGCCAGCGGCAAGCAGCTACTGAGTTCGATCGAATCGAGCAAGCTCGACGGCGGTCCCTCGCCAGCTTCCCCCTCGACGCCCACGTCCCCGTCCGAAACGGCGGTCACGGCCAACTCGGTCCGTTCGATTTCCGAATACCTGAAGGGCGGCCGGTTCGTGCCGTTGCCGATCGACAAGGTTGCCACGGTCATCAGCACGCGCGGCATGTTTTATCACGAGGGATTCGCCCACGAGCGTCTGCTGTTTGCAGACTGGTCTCCCAAGGTGGTCGACGGCGTACCGTTTTTGCTCGTGGATCCTCGGGGAGATGAAGTATGTAACGTGATCATGCTGCACTGCAATCAAGGAGGCGTGCCGCCTCGTATGCCTCGTAGCGTCACACTGCCTTGCGGAAAGGCAGCCCGCGCGATCCATTTGCTCAGCGGGATCAGCGGCTGGGGATTTCCGGTCGGGCAAAAGGATTCGGAGTCGATGATCGTGCGCATCAATTACAGCGACGGTAAATCAGAGGAGCACCGTCTGCTCAACGGCGTGCACTTCGCCGACTATGTCAGACGCATTGACGTGCCGGAATCGAAATACGCCCTTGAGCTCGAGGGTGGCCGACAGGTCCGCTACCTCGCCATCAAACCCGAACGCGAGACTCCGATCGAAACGATCGAATTCGATAAAGGTTCGGACGACACGGCGCCCATCGTCTTCGCAGTAACCGTGGAAACGACTACCGAGTCGACATCGAAAGCGCCGCACCGGTAGCCGATCCGACCCGGTTCCGACCGTGTCACTTCAGACGATCCTCCGTGGCGCGCCAACGCGTTCCATTCAATACTCCTCACTGCGGAGCCGGGGCGGGTGCAGGCGCGGGCAGATTCTCGGGCGCGGGTGCGGGAGCGGGGCCGGGCGCAGGCGCTGCGGGGGTCGGTGTTGGCGGCGGCGAGGCTGCCGGCGGCTGCGAGGCGGCTTCCAGAGCGGCATCGATTCCGGCTCGCAACAAGCGGCGCAGCGCTTGCCGCCGGGGATTGTCGACCGCACCGGGAGGCGCGCCGGCGGTCGCTGGCGGTGCTGCGGCGGCTGGTGGCGGGATCGCCTGGCCAGGTTCCGCACCGCGGGCCGGTGGCGCGCCGGGTTGAGCCGGCTGTGCGTTCGGGTCGGCTGGTGATTGCAGCAATGTCCGCAGGCGGCCGAGGATGCGGCGTGGCGGCGGTTGATCGGCGGCCGGCGGAGGCACGGCTGCCGGGTTTGCCGGCGGCGGCGTGTTCGGCGCCGCCGCAGTGGCTGGCGGTGCTGCGGCTGGGGGCATCGCGGTGCCTGCTGCCGGCAGCGGAGTCTGCAAGAGCGGCGGTGGAGGAACTACCAATGGAACCGCCGGGGGCGATGCCGGCGTGGCCGTTGCTGTGGCTGGCGTGGCCGTTGCTGGCGGCGGATTGGTCGCGGCGGTTGTGCTGGGCGATTGCGCGCTATTTGCTGGAGGCACCAGGCTGGGGCCCGCCGGTTCCGCCGGTTTCGAAGATCCCGCCGGCACGGGAGCCACCGGGCCGGGCACGGGTGGGGTCGCGGGACTTGCAGCCGCATTGGTGGCGGGCGGCGGCTGGGTCGGCTCGTCGAGGGCTTGTGCCACGGCGCCGGCCAGGGCTTGGAGCACATGCCCCAACGTGCCACGCTTGGCCTGAGTGCTAGTGCCTGCTGGAGGCGGGGCGCTGGGATTGGGCGTTGTTGGAGCCGGCGGGCCAGGAACCGCTTCCGGCGCGAGATTTTCGGGCGGAGGATTATTGTCGGCCGGCGGAGTCGATTCGGCGGCGCCGGTCTGCTTCTCTTGTTCGGCCCGTTCTTTTTGACGCTCGCGGCGGCGCTCGGCAAATCGCTTCAGCACTTCGCCGGCGGCGATTCCCAAATCGTTCAGGGCCGAGGATTCCCCGTCGGCACCGGATAAGATGCCGCCGGACTTCAGGGCCTCCGGCAGTCGCGCGGCTGCGTCCGGCCCGAGGGTGCCATTGAGCGCGGCCATCAGCCCCTGTTTCAGATCCGGGCGACTGCCCCAATCAAACTCCGGATGCTTGAGCGTGCCTTTGATCGGCAAGCGCATGACACGGCCGTTAATCGCCCGCACCACCGGCAGTTTGGCCACGTCCGACTCAGGCAATTGCAGTTGCAACTCGGCTACCAGATCGAGCGATTCGTCGAACCCCACGTAACCGGACGTGCGCACGTGCAGCTCCGGCGTGCCGAACTCCAGACCCTCGTGGTGTACACGCTGATTGGCAAGCTCGAACTGGACGACCGACTCACGGGCGAGCGTCACCTCGCGGGGGATTTTGAGCGTTGGCAGCAGCTTGTTGACCAGCGGAACGATTCGGTCGTACCACGCGCCGGCGCCGATGTTGACGGTGTGCAGCGTGAGCGCGCCCTGGAGTTGTGCATCGCGCGGATGATCGAAGGGCACGCTGCCGCCGGTAAGCTTGAGCGAAAAGTTGCCCTCGCTGGTCGTGGCGCCCGCCAGCACCGGCGCGATGAACTTGAGCACGTCCTCGCACATGCCGGTCGACAGCTCGGCGTGATTGACCACCGTCTTCGGATCGACCTGGAAGCGTGCTTCGCCCGACTCGCCGAGCCAGGCCGGCAGCAGTTCGATGCCCAACTCCATCCCGCCGACGCTCCATTGATGCGCAGACCCGGCCAACTGCCAGGTAAATGCCGCCTGGTCCACGGCGACGTGCATGGCCTCTTGCCGCCAGCGGGCCGGAGTGCGGCGGTTCGGGTCGGGCCGAAACGTGGCGGCAAAGTTCGATCCGTTCTTGGTGAGGATCAGGTACGCATGCGGCTGGTCGATCGTCACGCGCCCGATTTCGGCCGGATGCGATATCAACTGCCACAGCGGCTGCTCGAGCGTGATCGAGCCGATCGAGATCACCGGCTCGTCGGCGGGCGAGTGAATCTCGAAGCCCGAGATGTGCGGCGGCGAGAACCAGCCGAAGTCGAGCCGCTCGGCCGTCACCGTGCCGTGCACGTCGGCGAACAGCCGCTTGAGGACTCGGCGGCTGACGACCGGAATGGATACCAGGTAGGGAGCCGCGACGATGAGCACGACCAGCAGCAGCACGGCCAATAGGACGGCTCGGCGGATGCGGCGAGCCAGGGATTTACGCGGAGTGGCTTCGGTTGTCATAACTCGCCCCCGATGCACGGATTGAACGGCGGGTGTTTCGCCGTTATCTATGCTATCCGTGCGCGGCGGCGGCGGGAATCACTGAAAAAAACGCGTCACCCGGCCCAGGCCGTCGAAAATGAAGCGCATGGCCGAGTAATGGCCGGCGTCGAACCACACGATCTCCGGCTGGCCGAAAGCCCGCCACAGCGACAGCGTACATGCCGGGGGGATGACTTCGTCGTGGCTGGCGTTGAGCATCAGGATTTTTCGACCGCGAACATTTTTGGCGTAGGTCACCGGGTCAACCGTCTTCATCAGTGCGAAGAACTCCTCGCGGCTGCCGCCATTGGCCACCCAGCGGGTGCGCAGCGGTGCCAGTTCGCGGCTGGTCCAGGCCACCTGGCCAATGTCGCCGCCGGCCAGCATCAGGCCGATCTTCTCCAGCCGCGGCTCAGCCCCAGCCGCCAGCGCCGCGGTGATGCCGCCCAGGCTGATGCCGAAAATGCCCAGCCGCCGAGCATCGACTTCTTCGCGCGATCCCAGCCATCCCACCGCCTGGCGAATATCGAGCACGGCTTGCCGCATGCCGGCCACGGTCTGGCGCACGTCGGCCGATACCATTCGCTTGGGGCTCTCGTCCTGCCGCCGCGGGCCGTAGTACGGCATCTTCAAAAACAGCGCATGCACACCGTTATGCGCCAACACGCGGGCAAACAGCCGCGCTAAATCAAAGTCGCCTCCCAGAATATGCAGCACGATCACGGCCGGCCGCCGCCCCACCGCCTTCGAGCGAAAGTATTCGCAATGCACCGTGTTGTTGTTCACCTCCGGCGTCACGACCGGCGAGGGAAACGTGACCAGCGAAATCTCGATCGACTTCGCTACCGTCTCGACCGGCTCCTGCGTAAAGTCGAAAGCATGCGCCGCCAGGCGAAACGGTTCTGCGATGTTCGCCTCATTGACCGCCGGTATCCATTGCACCGTGCCGTGCATTGGCGCCGCGAACACGTGCGCAGTAACGGCTAGGAAGCCCAACGCGATCAAGAGTCGGAGAGCATTCATGAGTTCACATCGCTCGATGCGTTGAGCTCATGCCGACCGCCGGGAGAGCAAGCGGGCGCGAATCTCGCCCAAGTCGGTTTGTTGCTGTTCAATGCGTTGCTGAAGCTCTCGTGCCTCGCCCTCGCGCCGGGCGAGATAGGCCGCAACCTCGTCGGAGTGGCGCAGATAGTAGGCAATTGCGGCGTAAACGTCCGACAGCGACAGCGTCGAGTAGCGCTGCACGATCGCCTCCGGAGTTGCACCGTCCTGGAAGGCCCGGATGACGATTTCCAGCAACACCCGCGACCGGCCGACGCGCAGCCCACCGGTTTCGTCTTCATGCAGCGGCGGCGATTCGGGCTGGACCGTAAATACCACGGCGGGAAATCTCCGTTCACGCTACGTTCGAGAAGGAACTCGGAACGACGGAATATAGAAATAATACCACGCGGCATCCCGGCCGAGTAGAACGCATCCGATCGCGGCATCGGGTCCGCTTTTCCGGCTCCGCTCGATTGCCCGCGCTTAAAACAGTTCGGCGATTGGCTGGCCGCCGGCGTCGAGGATGTTGCGCGGGCGACCACGCGTGTCGAGATACGTGGCGTCGAGCGGCACGCCCAGGTGCCGATAAATGGTTGCGGCCAGGTCGCCGGGCGTGACGGGCCGATGCTTGATCTGGCCGCCGTCGCGCTCGGTGCTGCCGATCACCTGGCCATGCCGCAAGCCGCCGCCGGCCATGGCCAGCGACATGCAAACCGGCCAATGATTCCGACCGTCGGTGCTGCCCTGCGTGCCCATGACGGGCGTGCGGCCGAACTCGCCCATTGCCAGCACCAGCACGCGATCCAATAGCCCGCGCTCATCCAGATCGGCCACCAGCGTCGTCAGCAAATGATCGAACAGCGGCAACAGCGGCCCCAGGCCATGCTTAATCCCGCCGTAGGGCGGGATATTGTCGCCGTGAGTATCCCAGGTGCCCGACGATGGATGGTAGCTCAGGTCGATGGTCACGAAGCCCACGCCGGCCTCGACCAGTCGCCGGGCCAGCAGGGCTTGCTGGCACCAGAGATGTTTGCCATAGCGCTGGCGGCCGGCCTCCGGCTCGCGCGTCAGATCAAAGGCGTCCTGCGCGCGGCGGCCCAGCACCATTTCGGCCGCTTGCCGTTGGTAGGTGTCCAGCGCGGCCATCGAGCCGTGCAGATCGAGGTCGCTGCGCAAGCGATCGAACGATTGCAACAAGCTGCGGCGGCTGTTGAGCCGCTCGACCGACAGGCCCAGCGGCAGACGAAACAGGTCGCCGCCCGTGAGTTGCTGCGTGTCTTGCCCGACGTCGCCGTAAACGGGCAACCGCGCTGCCCGGTTGCCTTCGAACGGATCGTATTGCTTGCCCAAGTAGCCGCCCTGGGCCACATGGCCCGCTTGCCGCATGAAAGCGACATAGGCCGGCATGCCTGTCTCGTTGGCCGGGCGGTGTTTGGCCGCGATCGAGGCGATGGCCGGGTAATGCTCGGCCTCCGGATTGGTGCGCGGCTCGGCCGCCAGGTTCGCCGTCTGGAATACTTTGTTCGGCTCGTGGTTGCTATGCCGGGCGTCGACCGAGCGGATGAGCGTGAACTTGTCGAGCATCGCCGCTTGCTTGGGCAGGTGCTCGCACATGAACACGCCGGGCAACCGCGTGCCGATGACGTCAAAGGGGCCGCGGTTTTCGGCCGGCCGATCGGGCTTGGGATCCCAGGTATCGATATGGCTGGGGCCGCCGGTCATCCACAGCAGGATCACGCTCTTGGCCGGAGGCGTCGGCCGCCCGGCTTCGATCGCCGCGGCTTTGGCGCGCAGCAGGTCGGCCGCACTCACTCCGCACAAGCCCGCCAGCCCAGCCTTGAGCATGCCGCGGCGGCCAGGCAACACCAGGCCTTCGCGCGTCGTGCCCAGCATGCCCGTAAAGGCATGGCCCGCATGCATCGCCGCACGGCAGCGAACTCGACCCATGACAATCGTCTCGCAGGCGCTTTTGGCGGAAGGAAATCAACCGGTCGATGGCGACAGGCGGCCGCCAGAGACAAACCGTTGCGGCGAATCTGGCAGGAACCCTGGAAGGCGACGACTACTCTACCAATAAACCGCGGTTGATGGAAGCAAAAGGGCTGGGGTCGTCGGCCGGGTGTGGGTGTCTCGAAAGTAGGATGAAAATTGCTGCGCCGTGGGCGGCTTCCCGCTCCTCGTTTTCCGTAGCCCAGTCCCTTTAGGGCTGGGGGTTACCGTCAGCGACTGAATTCCCTCCTTCCCATTCCGGGGCGGCCGGTGGCCGCATCGGAATGGGAAGGAAATCTTCGCGGCCGCGTTGTCCCAGCCCTAAAGGGACTGGGCTACGGAAAA
>DATATB010000073.1:0-34738 GCA_036268995.1 Pirellulales bacterium
ACGTCTTCCGGCCGGCACACGCGTCCCAGCGGAGTGCGCTGCTCGACCCGCTGCTTGACCGCCTCGTACTGCTCGCCCAGCCCCTGCTCGAGCCAGCGTCCGGTGATGAAGCCGGGCGCCACCGCATTGACGCGAATGCCCGGCGCCAGGGCTCGGGCCAGCGAAACCGTGAGATTGATCAGTGCCGCCTTCGAAGCTGCGTAGGGAATCGAGCTGCCGGTGGCGGCGATGCCGGCGATGCTGGCTACGTTGACGACTTCTGCGCTGCCGGCCGCTTCCAAGTAAGGTCGGGCGGCGCGAATGCACTGGAACGGGCCCTTGAGATTCACGCCCAAGATCCGGTTCCAATCGTCGTCGGTGATCCGTTCCAGGGCTCCGTGCGGAATGAATCGCGTGGTGCCGGCGCTGTTGATGAGGATATCGAGCCGGCCGAACGCCGTTGCCGCCTGCTCGACGAGCTGGCGGCATTGCTTGTCGTCGGCCACGTCGGCCTGCAACGCGACCGCCTGGCCGCCGGAGGCCAGGATTTCGGCGACCACCGCTTCGGCTTCGCGCTGCGACTGCTGATAGTGTACGGCCACGGCACATTGGCGAGCGGCCAAGGCTAAGGCCGTCGCCCGGCCGACTCCCGTGCCGCTGCCGGTGACGAGCGCGGCCTTTCCCTCAACTTGCATGCCTGGGTCCAATTCAACGACTCATAAATGAGTCGGCTAAAATGCGTAACAACCAAACAACCGTTAGCGGGTGAACTCCAAGCCGGGATCGGCCGGGTTGTTGCCGGCCATCCGGAAGTTGAATCGATTGCCGGCTTCCGCCGTAACTTGTCCAACCAGCGAATTGTTGTCGCCGCCTTTGAGGATCAAGTAATTGTCGGCCAGCGTATACGTGCCCGTCAGCGTTTGCTTCTTGTCTTGGACGGCGAATTTCCAGGTGAACTGGTGATTGCCAGTCAGTTGCAGGTTGAACTTCGAGCCGTCGGGCCGGCTGGCCGACCAATCGCCGACGAGGCTCTCCGGCGCGACCGGCGCGGCCGACTGCGTGGGACGCGACGCCTGCACCTCGTCGGGCCCTGGCCCCGGGGGCCCTTGCCCGACGTCAAACTGTCCGGCGGGCGCCTGGCTGCCGGCAAGTTGGCCCAGCGGTGGCTGGCCGCCAGCGAGCTGGCCACCGGCCGGAGCGCTGGCGGGCGTGCTCAGGCCGCGGAGCAACTGTGCTGAGAGCTGGTCGCCCGGTTGCAACTGTCCGACGGCTTGCAACTCGGCGATGGCCTCGTTGTTGTAACCTTCGCGCAAATAATGGTAGGCCAGCAGAAACCGCGCATCGGCCGCCTGCGGGTGCTGCTGGCTGTAAGCCTCCAGGGCCCGCAACTGCTGCGTGTAGGCGTCGACGTTGGGATAAAAGCTGCTCATCGTGGTCCAGTCCCAGCCCGGGCCAGTCGAGAGCACCGCATAATCGGCTGCCGCTGCCTGCTGGTAATTGCCGACGGCAAACAGGCACAGGCCGCGAAACTCGTTGAGCACCGGATCCTTGGGCGCATAGGCCAAAGCCTGGTTCACCTGGTCCAGCGCGGCCTGGTAATTGCCCTGCACGAACATGTTGCGGGCGCCGTCAAAGACGCCCATCGCCTGCTGGTTGGGAGCATTGGGGTCGCCTGCCAGGCCGGCGGTGGGCGCGCCCTGCTGGCCCTGCGCGAATTGCTGCCCCGGTCCCATTTGGCCGGCGACCATCGGCTGGCCACCCATCATCGACTGGCCGCCAACCATCGGCTGCGAATAGTCGATGTAGGGCATACCGGCGACCGGTCCGCTCCAGTACGGATTCGAATAGTTGTAGTAGCCCCAATTATAGGGCGATGAGGCCGCCATCAGGCCGACCGTGCCGAGGCCGACTCCCAATCCCAGGCCCAAGCCCAGCCCCCAACCGCCGCCGTACCCGTAACCGCCCCAGCCCACGGGCCAAGCTCCCCAGGGCCGGCCCCAATGGCCTTGCCAATTGCCGTGATACCAATTGCCGTAATAGTTGGGCCGATATCCGCCGACGCCGCCTAAATAGTTGTGACCGGCCGCAAAGTTTCTGCCGGCAATGCCGGGCGCTCCGATGCCCGCAGGACGGCTGAAGGCACCTGGATGGGCCGCAAAGCTGCGTGCCGCACCGCCGGCTGGCGCCGTGTGAAAGGAGCCGCTGGGCCGGCTGAACGTCGGCGCGTGATAGCTGGGGTGATACGTCGCGTGAGAGACACCTCCGCCGCCGCCGCCAAAGCCCCCGGCGCGGCCGCCATGTGCGAGCGATGGCCAGGGCGCAGCCGCGATACCCAGCACGAGCACGTACACAATTAACCGCTTCATCGGATGCTCACTTTCAATTTCAACGCTTGGGATCGATTCTGCCCACCGCCAACTACCCGCCGCTCACTTGGCCGGCCGCGGCGGTTCGCGCACGCCGGTCGTCTCGATGTCTTCGCCCAATCGGCCGCCGATCACGCGGTCGCGCGACTTGTACGAATAACGATCCGAGCCCAACGGGCGGTAAACGTTGGTTGCCGAGTTGATGCGCCCGTCGCGCGTGCAGCCCGAGGTCTTCACCAGCCACTCGCTCCCCTGCCGAGTCCACAACCCTTCGGCAAAGCCGCCTTCCGAGTCGAAGATCCATGAACGAAGCTGCCGGGCGATCGGATCCCACCCGATGCGCTCCGTGCCGGTCATCACCTGCCGGCCATGAATCTGCACCGTGAACTGGCCAAACAAGTATTGCCGCGATTCGGACCACCGATAGTTGGTGCGCACCAGCGCCTCGGGGCTTTCGTCCAGCCAACTGCCGACCATCCAGCCAAGCTGCTCGAGTTCGGCCGACGCCACGCTCTCGCTGTTTTCCAAGTCGCGGGCCAGGGCCATCTGCCACTTGCCCTCGTGCTTCACATGTACGACCGAGTAGCGGCTGGGGATGGCCGGATCGCTGGGCACGTGTTTGACCGTCGACAGCCCTTCTTCGAGCGCCACCGTAGGGCTCAGGAAGCGAATGCTCTCGACGCGGATGGTCATGGCCGTTTCGGGATTGGCGGCAAAGGCAGCGGCAAAGACTTGCTCGATCGCTCGCTGGCCGTGAACGCTATGGCCCGCCTCGTCGACCATTTCGGCGTCGGCGGTAAACAATTGCGCCAGCGCCTGCGCTTTGCCGGCGTTGTAATATTTAGCGACCAGCTCGACGATCCGGCGAATCGCTTGCTCGTCGTCCGTACGTTCGGCGTCTGCCAGGCTGGGACCCGCCGGAGCCGCGTCAGGCGCGTCGGTTGTTGGAGCAGCCGGCTGCCGGGCCGGCTGCCTCTGCCCGGGCGATCGGCCAAAGCGAATCTGGGCCGTCGCCGCCATAGCCGTGGCCAAAGTCACCAGCACCACCAGTACGAGAATGCGCCGCATTGCGCTTGCACCTTTCGTAATTCGAGTCGGGACGACATGGCTGCCGCCCATCACCGCAGGCCGATGCGGCGGCTCAGTTTACCCGCTTGCGCCGCCAAACCGATAGCGCAATTGAAAATCACAGCGCGCTCAAAAATCCACGGACCGCGGTCCGTGAGGCCAGCTCGCAAATTGCTCTACAGAATTGACTAGACCGCTGGTCTAGATTAACATTCCGCTGGATCATATCTCCGTCTTTCTCTCATTCGAGCTGCCATGAAGCCTCCCCGCGCCGAAAAACGCGCCAAAGGATATCGGCGCCATCAGATCCTCAACGCCGCGCTGAATTGCTTTCTCAAGCAAGGCGTCGAAGCCACGACCATCGAGCAGATTCGCGAAGCCTCGGGCGCCAGCCACGGCAGCATCTATCATCATTTCGGCAGCAAGGAAGCCATCGCCCTGGCCGTGTATGCCGAGACGATTCACGAATATCACGACCATGTGCTGGAGAAACTTCGTCAGCAGTCCACGGCCGAAGCCGGCATCCGCGGCGTGGTTGCGGCGCATCTGGAGTGGGTCGCAGCCAATGCTGATCGATCCCTCTATCTCACACGGGCGGAAATCTCGGACGCCTCCGGCACGACCGCCGGCGGCATCGCCGAAATCTTGCAAGGCTTCTATCGGGCGATTTACGAATGGCTCCAGCCGTTTATTCAACGGGGCGAAATCGTGCGCGTGGCGCCGTCCTTGTACGGCTCACTCATTTTCGGCCCTGCCGCGCATTTCGCGCGGCATTGGCTCGCTCACCGCGTGCAGCTCGACATGGCCGAAGTGGCCGACGTGCTGGCCGCGGCCACCTGGAAGTCGCTCAAACCGGCCAAGGGCGGCCGCGCGGCAACGTGATGTACGCATCGTGTGCATCGCCTAAGCAAGCGTCACGCGTTATTATCCAGGCGAGCCCCTGAATTTCGTAGGCGAGCCCCATGGCGTCAGCCTGGGGAGAGTCCCCCCGCACGCAACTGAAAAGTCTCCGCATGCCACTCGTCACCGAAAACCGTCTGTTTGATCTCTCCGGAAAAGTGTCGCTGGTGACCGGAGCGCGTGGGCATTTGGGCCGCGCGCTGGCCGAAGCTTTGGCCGAGGCCGGCAGCCGTGTAGTCGTGACCAGCCGCGAAGCCCAGGCAGCCGCCGATCTAGCCGCATCGCTGCCCGCAGTGGCCGGCGGCGCGCACTTGGGCGTGGCGCTCGATTACTTGGACCCAGCCTCGATCGAGCGCGGCTTTGCCGACGCCGTCGAGCAGGTCGGGCCGATCCAGGTGCTCGTGAACAATGGCCATCAAGGGCTGAGCCACGATTGGCGCAACGTGACGGCCGACGAGTTCACTCGGCAATTGTCGCTGGCGACCGGCTATTTTCTGCTCGCGCGGCTGGCCCGCGACCAGGCGGTCGAGCACGCCGTGCCGGCCAGCATCATCCTGCTAGGGTCGATGTACGGCGTCGTGGGCTCGTATCCGGAGGCATACGAGGGGATTTGCGCGGCCAGCCCCGCGGCCTATCACACGCTCAAAGGCGGCATTGTGCATCTGACGCGGCACCTGGCCGTGTATTGGGCCCGCGACCGCGTGCGCGTCAACTGCTTGAGCCCCGGGCCGTTTCCCAGCGCGCAGGCGCCGGCCGCGATGGTCAAGCGGCTCGAGCAACGCAGCCCGATGGGCCGCATGGGCGAGCCCCGCGAGCTAAAAGGCCCGCTCGTCTTCCTGGCCAGCGACGCCAGCAGCTACGTCACCGGCCACAACCTGCTCGTCGACGGCGGCTGGACGGCGTGGTAGCGGGTGGCTTTTGGACATTGTCGCTGGGTTCAACCTAAAGCCGCAGGGCGTGTCGGAGTCCCGCCTGTACTCTGGCCATGAGTCTTGGGCCGGCACTGCCATGCCTCCGCTGAACACGAGCCTCCCCAACGGCGAAGATCTTGTGACACCGAATCGTACTCGATTTTTCCAGGCCAGTCGCATTGAACTCAGCGTCGCCATCGTCAATCCGAACATCGCTTTTGCCGCCCCATGCCTGAGTGGTTATTTGTACGATGACGTAATCGCGATTTTGATTGTCAAGCGGGTCGCCAACGATGAGGCCCGGACGGCTTGTTGACGCCGTGCCGTCGGTATGTGGCATCAAGAAGTTGACGATGTCACCGAGTTGAAATTTAGGGCCGCTCATGGCCCTAAATAAATGCTGCCGGCAATCTATTCGTCAAGTGCGCCGCCTGAAAATGCAGCGTCGGTAGCGAAATCGTCTTCGGAAACCACTTCTGTTAGCCGAAGAATGTCCGCCTTCAACTCGTCAAGGCCAGCAACCTGGTAGCTCTGCTGGAGTTTATCGCCCTCAGCGGCGATCACGTTTGCTGCAGAAATGAGCCGGCGGTATGAGTCGACTACATACGAGAACGGCATAACGTCGCTGCTGAGCGCTTGCGTGCGGTAGCAATCATAGATCGCAAACGCCGTTTCGAAGGCTGGCTTGAAGACGTCTCTGAATACATCCTCAAGTGGCCACACAGCGTCCTTCAGCTCTTCATGATCTTTTTTCCAAGCGTCGGCAAGAGATGCCGCCCCTCTGGATTGCGCATCAAACGCTAAAGCCTTGCACATGGTCGGTGCCTGCATCCGAAAAACTAGTTCGAAACTCATGCCGTCATCGCTGGTCCTAAGCGATCTTCATTAAAAACTGAAGCACCCAATTCTACTTTGAAAGCCGCCCGGGAGCATGCCCGATTAGGGGGCAAGGCCGCTAATTGCGTGCGTAGCGGTTGTGAATCGGAAGGCCGTGATATCTTCGCGGCACGAAGGCCGGTATCTGTTCAGCCCGCGAAGGTCTCCCGGTCAGCCGCCCGCGTCAATGCAACTTACATAAACGCTTACTTGGTCGCAACTTGTAGCGACTTGTCCGGTTGCGAGTCGTCGTGCCTATTGGCAAGGCATTCGCCCGCTCGCAGCTTCCGCTCCTACGCCGCTTTCAGTGGGCTGCCGCGGGGCGGCCGAACAGATAGCCTTGGCCCAGCTCGAAGCCGAGGTCGGCGCAGGTCTGGGCTTCGGCCTCGGTTTCGATGCCTTCGGCCAGCGGAACCACTTTCAGGCTACGAACCATGTGGACTAGCGTCGCCAGGATCTGCTTGCGATTCAACGAGGCCGAATCGATGCCACGCACCAGTGACATGTCGAACTTCAAATAGTCGGGCGGGCTTTCGATCAGCTCGTTCAGGCGAGATTGGCCCGCTCCAAAATCATCGTAGGCCAGGCCGATGTTGAGCCGGGTAAGGGCCGCCCGCAGTTCGGCCATCTGCGCCGATTCGGTCACTGCGGATTCGTGAATTTCGAGCGTCAGAAGCTGCTGCGGATAACGGTTACGCAGGGCCTGCATCGATTCGATCAGGCCCGGCTGGCTCAATTCGCGCGGATGCGTATTCAAGAACAGGTGCGGCACCTGGCCAAAGCCGGCACCGGCACGCAGGCCTTCCCAGCGCAACAGGCAGCTGAGCTCCACTTGCTGGTTCAACTGCGCCGCAATGTCGAACATCTGCTTGGGCATTTGGACGCCCAACAGCGGGCTACGACCCAGCACTTCGTAGCCGACGATCCGGCGGCTGCCCATCTCGATGATCGGCTGAAAAACCGGCGTGACGGCCCGCTCGGTCATCAGCTTGTCGAACTGCACCAGGGCCAAAGCCCTTTCGCACAGGTTTTCGTAGACCGTGTGGTTGGTATTGCAGGCCTGCTGCTGGCGCACTCGATAGGGCAGGTTCGCGAACTGCACCAGATCGTCTTCTCGCAGGCTGACCGGTCCTGTCAGACGCTGCCCGTTCACAAAGGTGCCGTTGGTGCTGCCCAAGTCGCGAAGCACCAGTTGCCCGACCGATTCGGTGAGTTCCGCATGGACGCTGGAAACCACTTTGCTGGCCAGCGTGAGCGAGAGATCTTCGCGGCGGCCGATCACGAACGGCGTCGTGTAAATCGGCAGCGTACGGACGTTATCGGAATGATCGAACGGGCCAACGAGGGCCCATTGTGCCTGCCCCGTCATGTTCGAATCCGAGCGACTCATCACTGCCCTTGCAGCGTGCTTGCAGTCCCCCAAGCTGCCTGCCGGCTCAATCTCCACGCCAGCCGCGGTGCGATTGCCGCGGCAGACGGAAAGCATGGGGGATACTTATATCTAGCATTTCTCCGGGTATTGTGACGTGGTTCGTCTCGCTCCACCGCTGTGGCGGGGGCCCAAGCGAGTTTCGAGGTCTCTATCAACTCACGGCAATCGTCAAAATCGATTCTGTGGATCGTCGGCGATATGTCGCTTGAGGCCGCGCAAAGCGCTTGTGCCGCTTGCCAATGGTGCATTTAGTCGGTACCGTTGACGGTTTGTCGAAGGGAAGGAACGTGGACCGTGGCCGAACTTGCCGACGCCCAGCGCATTGTGATCACAGGCATCGGCCTGACTGCGCCTAACGGCAATAGCAGCCCCGAGTTCCGCGAAAGCCTGCTGGCCTGTCGCAGCGGCGTCGAGCGCTACGATATCCGCTATGTCGGCCAGACGCTGGCCGGCGTCTGCCGCTACGACGAGCTGCGGTATCAATCCAAAAAAGACATTCGCCGCGGGACCCGCGCCGGCAGCATCGGCATCTACTGCGCCCAGGAGGCCATCCGCGACAGCGGCCTCGACTGGAAGAATACCGACACCAGCCAAGTGGGTATTTACGTCGGCGTGACCGAGCACGGCAACGTCGAGACCGAAAACGAGATCTACGAACTCAAGGGTTTCGATTACGACACGAAGTTCTGGTCGCACCACCACAATCCACGCACGGTGGCCAACAACCCGGCCGGCGAAATCTCGCTGAACATGGGCATCACCGGCCCGCACTACACGATCGGGGCGGCCTGTGCGGCGGGCAACGCCGGCATGATCCAAGGCGCGCAGATGCTGCGGCTGGGCGAGGTGGACGTGGCCCTGGCCGGCGGCGTGTCTGAAAGCATTCATACGTTCGGTATCTTCGCCAGCTTCAAGAGCCAGGGCGCTCTGGCCGAGCACGCCGACCCGGCCAAAGCCTCGCGGCCTTTCGATCTGCGGCGCAATGGCATCGTCGTGGCCGAAGGCGGCTGCTTGTACGTGCTGGAGCGCTACAGCGACGCGAAGGCGCGCGGCGCGCGGATCTATGGCGAGATCGCCGGCTATGCGATGAACAGCGACGCCAGCGATTTCGTGCTGCCCAACCCCCAGCGGCAGGCCGAGTGCGTGCGCAAGGCGCTCAGTCGGGCGGGCATCGGCCCCGAGCAAATCGACATCGTCAGCACGCACGCCACCGGCACGGCCACGGGCGATACCCAGGAATGCGAGGCCCTGCGATCGGTTTTCGGCAACTCGCCAGGCACGCGCTTCAACAACGCCAAGAGCTACATCGGCCACGCGATGGGTGCCGCCGGCGCCCTGGAGTTGTGCGGTAACCTGCCGGCGTTTAGCGATCGCGTCTGCCATCCCACGATCAATGTCGACGAACTGGACCCCCAGTGCGCGCTGCCCGGCCTAGTCGTCAACCAGCCGCAGGAAATGCAGCGGGCCGACTACATCCTCAATAATTCGTTCGGTATGTTGGGCATCAACTCGGTGGTGATTATCAAGCGCATCTGAACGATGCGCTGTTGACGGAGTAAGGTTGTAATGACGAATGCGGAGATCCGGGAAGCGGTGGTCGAGATCCTGAGCGACATCGCCCCCGACGACGATTTGAGCACGCTCGACGACGAAAAACCGTTTCGCGAGCAGCTCGAAATGGACAGCATGGATTTTCTCGACATCGTGATGGAGTTGCGCAAGCGCTACCGCGTGCAGGTTCCCGAAGAGGACTATTTGCAGCTTCGCAGCATGAACAGCACCGTCGCGTATCTCGAGCCGCTGATGAAGGACATGGAGAAGGTCTGAGCACCGGCATGTCCGTGGTCAGTTGTCCGTGGTCCGTTGTCCGTTGCAACTGACAACTGGCAACTGACACCTTCCGCAGCACATCCGCTCCGCCAGCGCAAGCGCCCCGCCATGTATGACACCGCAATCATTGGCGCGGGACTTTCGGGCCTGGCGGCCGGCATTCGGCTGGCCCATTACAACCAGCGTGTGTGCATTCTCGAGCGGCACACGACCATCGGCGGCTTGAATTCGTTCTATCGGATCGACGGCCGCAACTACGACGTGGGGCTGCACGCCGTCACCAATTTCACCACCAAGGGCGAGCGCAAGGGGCCGCTGGCCCGGCTGCTGCGGCAGCTTCGACTGTCGTGGGACGATTTTGCCCTGGCTCCGCAAATGGGCTCGCGCATCGCGTTCCCGTCGGTGAGCCTGGAGTTCACCAACGATCTGGCGGAGCTCGAGGCCCAAATCGCGCAGAAGTTTCCCGCGGAGCGCGACGGCTTTCGCCGGCTGCTGGCCGAGATTTCCGATTATGATCAACTCGGCTTGCCGGCGGCCCAGCGTTCGGCGCGTGAAACGGTGAGCGCCATCATCCGCGATCCGCTGCTGGTCGAAATGTTGTTTTGTCCGCTGTTGTTCTACGGCGGCGCGGCCGAGCGAGACGTGGATTTCGGCCAGTTTTCCGTGATGTTTCGCGCCATTTTTTGCGAAGGCCTGGCCCGGCCGCTGGCCGGCATCCGGCTGATTCTCAAAACGCTGGTGCGCCGGTTCAAGGAACTCGGAGGCGAGATACGGCTGCGCGCCGGCGTCTCGCGCATTCGGGCGGCCGACGGCGAGGCCCGCGAGCTGCTGCTCGACGACGGCTCGTCGCTGTCGGCCAAGCACATCCTCTCCAGTGCCGGCTGGCTCGAGACGATGCGCCTCTGCGACGACGTGAGCGAGGTGGATGCCACGCAGGCCGGCCAGTTGTCGTTTATCGAATCGGTGTCGGCCCTGGAAATGCAGCCGCGCGAGTTGGGTTACCGGCATACGATCGTGTTCTACAACGACAGCGAACAGTTCCATTGGGAAAAGCCGGAGGAACTGGCCGACCTCCGCAGCGGCGTGATCTGCTCGCCGAATAATTTCATCTACGACCAGCCCATGGCCGAAGGCGTGATGCGCATCACGGCGCTGGCCAATTACGATCGCTGGCGCGCGCTGGGCGAGGCCGAATACCGGCTGGCCAAGCAGCTTTGGTACGACCAGATGGTGGCGGCCGCCGTGCGATTTGTGCCCGACTTCCGCCCGGCCGTGATCGCCACCGACATGTTCACGCCCACGACCATTCGCCGCTACACGGGGCATGTGAACGGGGCGGTGTACGGGTCGCCGCACAAACGGTATGATGGACGCACCCACCTGAAGAACCTGTTTATCTGCGGCACCGACCAGGGGCTGGTCGGCATTATCGGCTCGATCATCAGCGGGATTTCGATCGCCAACCAGCACCTGTTGCGGCCCTAACTGGCCGGGTGGCGGCGCCCACCCTACTTTTCTCATCTCCGATGCCCAAAGACTTTCTCAAAGGTGCTCGCGACGCGTACGACGTGGCGGTCATCGGCAGCGGCTTGGCCGGGCTGACCGTGGCCAACACGCTGGCCAAAGCCGGCCACCGCGTGCTGTTGCTCGAGCACCATTATCAGCTCGGCGGCATGGCCACCTGGTTCAAACGCCGCGGCGGCCACGTGTTCGATATCTCGCTGCACGGCTTCCCGGTGGGCATGATCAAAAGCTGCCGCCGCTACTGGACCGCCGAGATCGCCGACTCGATCGTGCAGTTGAAGCACATTCGCTTCGACAACCCGATGTTCTCGCTGACCACTTCGTTCAACCGGCAGGATTTCACGCAGTTGCTCAGCGGCCGCTTCCAGGTGCCGATCGAGCAGGTCGAGGCGTTTTTCAATGCCGCGCGGGACATGAACTTCTACGACGACCAGGGAGCGACCGTCGGCCAGTTGTTCGAGCGATTTTTTCCCGGCCGCGAAGACGTGATCCGCCTGCTGATGGAGCCGATTACCTACGCCAACGGCTCGACGCTCGAAGACCCGGCCATCAGCTACGGCATCGTCTTCTCGAACTTCATGTCCAAGGGCGTTTACACCTTCCAAGGCGGCACCGACCGTCTGATCGGCCTGATGCGACAGGAGTTGGAGAAAAACGGCGTCGATCTGCGCATCCGCGCTTCGGTCGAGCGCGTACACGTGCGCGGCGGCCGAGTCGAAGGCCTGACCGTCAACGGCCGTGAGATCCGCGCCCGGGCCGTGGTCTCCAATGCGAATCTCAAGTCGACGATTTTCAATCTCGTCGGCCCGGAGCAGTTCGATCCCAAGTTTGTCGAGCAGGCCCGCGCCGTGCGTTTGAACAACTCGAGTTGCCAGGTCTATATGGCGCTCAAGCCGGGCGAGGCGCTGGACGAAAGCTGCGGCGATCTGCTGTTCAGCTCGACGGCCCCGCTGTTTCGGACCGAGGCCCTGCTCAGCCGGGACGTTACCAGCCGCACCTATTCGTTCTATTATCCGCGCACCCGGCCGGGCAGCGACCGCTCGCTGATCGTCTCCAGCACCAACGCCAATTACGCCGATTGGTCCACCCTGAGTGAAGAAGATTACCAGGCCAGCAAGCAAGAGCTGATTGAAGGCACCCTCTCGGCGATCGAAAAGTACGTGCCCGACATCCGCGCGAAGCTCGACCACGTCGAGGCCTCCACGCCGCGCACCTTCGAGCACTACACGCGGCATCTGGAAGGTGCCAGCTTCGGCACCAAGTTCGAAGGCCTGGCCGTGAGCCGCGCCGTGCCCGAGCAAGTGGCCGGGCTGTATCATGCCGGCAGCGTGGGCATCATCATGTCGGGCTGGCTGGGCGCGATGAACTACGGCGTGATCGTGTCCAACGACGTCGATGCGTACTTGTTGAAATCGGCCTCGAGCCCGGCGACCCAGCCGGCGGCACTGTCATGAGCCTTGCCGAGATTCACGCAGCCATCCCACATCGTCCGCCGTTTCTGCTGCTGGACGAAATCGTCAGTTGCGACGCCGGCCGGATTGTCTGCCGCAAGACCTTTTCGCCGTCCGAGCCGTTTTATGCCGGCCATTATCCGCATTTTCCGCTCACGCCCGGCGTACTGTTGTGCGAAGCCGGCATGCAGGCCGGGGCGGTGCTGATCTCGCGGCTGATGGAAGGCAAGCCTGCCGGCGTGCCGGTGGCAACGCGCATGAACGACGTCCGCTTCAAGCAGATGGTCAAACCCGGCGACACGATCGACATCGAAGTCGAGCTGATCGAGCGACTGGCCGATGCGTTTTTCCTGCGGGCCAAGATCCTCTGCGGCGGCAAGGCGGCCGTGCGTTTCGAATTCGCCTGCGCCCTCGCCACCGTGGGATAAAAACAAGCCCACGGACTGCGGTCCGTGGGGTTTCAGTTGCCGCCACGGAGCGCACCCCTTGGATTTTCTACAACTCGCAGGCAAAACCGTGGTCGTCTGCGGACTGGCCAATCGCAAGAGCGTGGCCTGGCACGTAGGCCAGTTGCTCACTGAAGCGGGCGCCCACGTCGTGTACACCGTCCGCACCAGCGATCGGCAGCAGGCCGTGGCCCGCTTCTCGCCCGATGCCGAGACTTATATCTGTGACGTCGAGCACGACGACCACCTGGCGCAATTGCGCGAGGCGGTCGCCGCTCGTCATCCGGTCGTCCACGGGCTCGTCCACTCGATCGCCTTTGCCTCCTACGAAGGTGGCCCGCGTGCATTCCAGGACGTGCCGCGCGAAGACTTTTTGCGATCGGTGGGCGTTTCGTGCTATTCGCTGATGGCCTTGGCGCGGACGTTCCAGCCGATCTTCGATCCCGACGCGTCGGTCGTGACGATTTCCATATCGACCACGCGCATGGCCAGCGAAAGTTACGGCTACATGGCTCCGGTGAAAGCGGCGCTCGATTCGGCCATCGTGTTTCTGGCCAAATCGTTCAGCCAATTCTCGCGCGTGCGGTTCAACGCGGTCGCGCCTGGCTTACTAAAAACCTCGGCATCGGCCGGCATCCCCGGCTATGTCGACGCCTATCTCTACGCCGAGCAGGCGACGCTGCGCAAAGCAGCGCTCAAGACCGAAGAGGTGGCCGCCACCGCAGCCTTCCTTTTGAGCCCGCGCTCCAGCGGCATCAATGGCCAGCGGATCGTCGTCGATGCCGGCATGGAAGTGAACTACTTTGACCGCGGCCTGATCGATCGCGCCATGCGGCCGGATTAAGGCTAATCGCCGTGAGATTTTGGCCCGAGCGGGTGCCACTGCTGGCTTGTCCAGCAGTGCTTGCCGAGCGAAGTGATGTGCGGCCCAAGTTGTTGACGAGCGGCGGAATCGCTCGGGCGAAATTGACCTGCTCGCGCAATCGCACTGCTGGACAAGCCAGCAGTGGCACCCGACGAAGATTCCGCAATTAACACGCACATCGCTACAAACGCGTATTGCCGGCTCCCAGCGCGGAGCGGCCGCTCGCGTGCCGGCGGCGGGGCGTAGGGCTTTGCTGCCACTCGACGGCCATCATCAGCACGTTGATGCCCGAGCCGATACCCAGCAAAGCAATTTGATCGCCGGGCTTGAGATGCCCTTGCTCGATGCCGATCGCGGCCGTCATCGGCAAGGCGACCGAGCCGGTATTGCCCAGGTATTCGACCGTGGCGAAATCGCGCGCAGGATCGAGCCCAAGAGTCTCCAGCAGCATGCGGCGATGGGCCACGCCTACCTGGTGGCAGAATGTCTTATCCAATTCGCCGGCGTTCCAACCAGCGTTGGCCAGCAGCTTTTCATAGGCCGGCACTGCGGCTTGCACGCCTTCGTGCATCAAGCGCTCGGAATCGGTGTGCATGATCGGCTGCATGTCGTCGGCGATGCACTCGTCGGCACCGCTGTGGCAAAGATCATGAAAGCGGCTGCTCGAGCGGGCCACGGCCGTGACCAGGTGATTGCCGGTGCGGCTCAGCCGCCGGTCCACCAGCAGCACGGCGGCGCTGCCCGAGCCGATGGTCAGCGAAGCGACGGCTTGCTTGATTTGTCGGCGCGTGAGCGACTGATCGGCATTGAGCGCGGTGATCGTCGTTTCCACCAGCGGCCGGCTGCTCTCGGTGCCCAGCACCAAGCCGGCGCGGATCTGGCCCAGCTCGATCATGTTGGCCACTTGCAGCATGCCGTTCATCAGGCCCAGGCAAGCGTTCGAGACGTCGTACACCAGGCAGTCGGCCGGCAGACCGAGACCGTTGTGTACGCGGCAGGCCGTGGCCGGTTCCAGATGGTCGCGGCAAACCGAGCCATGCACCAGCGCGCCTATGTTCGTGATATCGATGCCCGCGGCGGCCAGTGCCTTCTTGCCTGTGACGATGCTCGCCTCGCTGGGCAGCATGCCGGCCGGCCAGAAGCGGCGCTCGCGAATGCCCGTCATCAGCTCCAAACGCCCCTCGGGCAAGCGCAGCCGGCGATACAGCGGCTCGAGCCGTGCTTCCAGCTCGGCCGAGGTCACCACCTCGTCGGGCAGCGAATAGGCGATCGCTTCGATGCAGACGTTTTCGTATTGCATGCCGCAAAAGGCTCCGCAGTCGTTCCTTCCAAAATCCGCAGCGGAGCAAAGCGCGCGCTTCCGACCGCGAGCTACTAAGCATAGAGCCTATATGCGGGATCGTAAAGCTAACGAGCGGCCCATCTTGTGTCTCGCAAACACTGGCTCGTACCGCACTTGGGGGCTGCGTCAAAAAGTTGTCCATCATGCCGGCCTGCAAACCGCTAGCACCGAATCTTGTGCCAGCACCGGGCAAAAACCGCAAAATGGTGAATATTCTTGCGTTCGCGGCGAGGCGTTTTATAGTCGGGACCCGTGGCACTTGCCGCTGACTTCGAAAGCCAGTGAGCGAGAGCCGCAAGAATACTCTGCGTGTTTTCTTTTCGGGATTACTCGAGGCCAGTGAGTCAAGAAGTAGCTCCGGCTTGCGAGCCCAATGGATTGGGACAAACGGCCGCCATCAGCGAGAGGGTCTCTCGCCCGGTTGCCGTCTGACGGTGTTAAGGATGACACTCGAAGGAAACCCTTCTTTGTCGACAGACTCCTGTCACCCCTGCGTCTGCGCCGCCCAGTCGGCGTATGCGTGGTGTCCGTCCTTGTGCTCCAACCGCGGCAGAACTGGTCGCGAGTGAACGGTCTTAATCCGTCTTCACGTTAGCGGGACAAAGGAACTGTCCCAAAGGAGTTGGACGATGCAATCCAAGCCCATCATCGGTATGAACATGGACTATCGCTCGGCTAAAAAGGATTCGCCGGCCTTTAGTTATCTGTGTGCCGGCTACTACGACGCGGTGGTCAAGGCCGGCGGCGTGCCGGTGGTCGTGCCGCCGCTCGAGGCCGATGAAGATCTGGACCGCGTGCTGGACATGGTCGACGGCATGGTGATGGTCGGCGGCGCCGATCTCGATCCGCGCCGCGACGGCTTCATGCTGCACCCGGCCGTGCGGCCGATGGATGCCCGGCGCGAAGACTTCGATCGCCGCCTGATCCGCAAAATCGCCGATCGCCGCATGCCGGTGATGGGCATCGGCGTGGGCATGCAATTGCTGAACGTAGCCGAAGGCGGCAACTTGTTCCTGCACATTCCGGAAGATATGCCCAAGGCGCTGCCGCACCGCGATGCGATCGATTCGGCGCATCGGCACGCGTTGGAAGTCGTGCCCGGCTCGCTGATGGAGCGCGTGTACGGCGAGGGCGAAATTCGCGTCAACAGCGTGCATCACATGGCCGTGGACGAAGTCGCGCCCGGCTTCGCGGTGACGGCCCGCTGCCCGGACGGCGTGGTGGAAGCCATCGAGAGCGAGCGGTCCGACTGGTTTGCCTTTGGCACGCAGTTCCATCCGGAAAGCGATTCGGCCTCGGCGCTCGACCTGCGCATTTTCGAGGAATTCATCGACGGCGTTCTCGCTGCCAAAGCGCCGCAACTGCGGTTGGTCGCGGCCTAACGGCCGGTGTTACGATCGGCTAATTAAGATCCGGCGGCTGCCGTGCGGTGTTCCCTCCACAACACCGCACGGCAGGCACGCCTGCTCGCCCGAGTCGCCGGTTATGGCGATCGCCGGCGAGTCGGGAGCGCCGCTAGGGCGAGCCGGGAGCGTGAGCGACCGGAGTCCCTCCGGCGTGGCGGCTTGCCTTTTGTAGCTCGGCGGCGCTACAGTTCCTTGGGCCTGCGAGCGCGCACCGTTTTGCCAGGCTCCTGTCTTTTTCGTCGTTTGCGCACATGTCCATGCTGTTTGCCCCGCTCGTCGCGCTTCTGCTGGCCGGTGATCCCGCGCCGCCGGCCGACACAGCCGTGGTGTGCCCTCAACCGTATCGGGCCGCCTTGGAGCCTTGGCTCCGTTATCGTGCCGCCCAGGGGCACAATATCGTCGTGGTCGATGCGGAAGGATCGCCCGAGCAGGTGCGCGACCGGCTCATCGGCCTGGCCGAGCAGGGTGCGCTCAAGTTCGTGCTGCTGGTCGGGCATGCCCATCCATTGAACTCGCAGCCGGGCCCGGGCGTGGCCACCTCGTATGTACCGGCCAAAGTGAATGTCCTGTGGGGCTCGGAAAAGGCGATTGCCACCGACGAACTGTATGCCGACCTGGACGAAGACGGCCTGCCCGAGTTGGCCGTAGGCCGCTGGCCGGTGGGCAGCCCGAGCGAAACGGCCACCGCCGTGCGCAAGACGTTGGCCTACGAGAATGCGGTCGAAGGGGGCGATTGGCAGCGCCGCATCAGCTTTGTGGCCGGGACCAGCGGCGTGGGCAGCATGGCCGATGCCGCAATGGAAACGGCCGCCCGTTCGCTGATCGCACAATACATCCCGCCGGCGTTTGTCAGCTCGATGACCTATGCCAACTGGCACAGCCCGTATTGCCCCGAGCCGGGCATGTTCCAGGCCTCGGCGGTGGAACGATTCAACGAAGGCTGCCTGTTCTGGATCTACCTGGGGCATGGGCAACGCAAAAATGTCGATTTTGTGCGCGTGCCGCAGGGCTACTATCCGATTCTCGATCAGCGGTCGGCCACGCTGCTGAATTGTCGCACGGCGCCGCCGATTGTCTTGATGCTGGCCTGTTACACCGGCGCGCTGGATGGCCCCGGCCCCTGCCTGGCCGAAACGCTGTTTGCGACGCCCGGCGGCCCGGTCGCCGTGCTGGCCAGCTCGCGCGTTTCGATGCCCTACGGCATGAGCGTGTTGGGCATCGAATTGATGCGGCAGTACTTCACCGAGCGGCCCGCGACGCTGGGCGAACTTCTGCTGGAAGCCAAGCGCGGCACGCTGCACCGATCGCGCGGCGACGCCACGGCCCTGCTGCTGGACACGCTGGCCAAACTCATCAATCCTCGCAGCTCGGACCTGGCAGCCGAGCGGGCCGAGCACGTGGCGCTGTTCAATCTGTTGGGCGATCCGCTGCTGCGGATGAAGTACGCCCAGGAAGCTCGCGTGGCGACTTCGGCCGCCGAAACCAAGGACGAATTGATCGTTCACGTGAACAGCCCCGTCGATGGCCGTGGGACCGTGGAAGTCGTCGTCCGCCGCGATCGTCTGACGTTCGAAGCGCCCACCCGCGCCACTTTCGAACCTTGGATCCACGCCGAGCAGTACCAGGACGTGTATCGCCGCGCCAACGACAGCCGCCTGGCTTGGACCGTGATGACCGTGGTCGACGGCAAAGCCACGGTCCGCATGCGGCTGCCGCAGCCGGTCACCGGGCCATGCTACGTCCGGGCCTTTGTGCGCGATGACCAGGGCCACTTCGCGCTCGGAGCCACCGACGCCTTGATCCAGCCCGACGACACCTCGCCCCATCGCGCCGCCCGCAAGGCGACGTCCGCTGCGGCACGCTAGGACGTGTGGATCATCGTTGCCGCGATCCATTGCTCGGGCATTGCTGAATTTAGTGCAACGCCACAGGCTGAGCCCATAGTGGCAATCGCTCAGCCGGGCGATTAGGATGGCGACGGTCGCAGCTGCCGCCGAACCATCCCGCCCCAGGAAGCTTGCCATGAACCTGCTCTTCCGCCGACTTGCCGCTTGCAGCCTCGTCTGGCTGTTGCCCCAGGCTGCCGCCCTGGCCGCCGAACTCTCGGTCCAACAGCACCCGGGCCGGGTGACCGTGAACATCGACGGCAAACTGTTCACCGAGTATCTGACCAAAACCGGCACCAAGCCGATCCTCTGGCCGATCATCGGTCCGACCGGAGCGCCGATGACGCGCGCGTATCCCATGCAGGACGTGGCCGGCGAGAAGCACGACCATCCGCATCAGCGCTCGATGTGGTTCACGCACGGCGACGTCAACGGCATCGACTTTTGGAGCGAACCGATTTCGTACAAGGCGGGCAAGCTGCCGGCTGACAAAAAGTTCGGCTCGATCGTGCATCGCGAGTTCCTGGCCGTCGAAGTTCGCGACGGCAAGGCCGTGATCGGCACCGCAAACGATTGGGTCGACGCGCAGGGCAAGAAACAGCTCGAAGACGTGCGGCAAGTCACGTGCAGCGTCGAAGGCGAAAACCGCATCATCGATTTCGACGTCACGCTCAAGGCCACGCCCGGCGCCGTCACCTTCGGCGATACCAAGGAAGGTTGCTTTGGCATTCGCATTCCCACCAGCATGGATGTCGACAGCAAGCAGGGCGGACAGATCGTCACGAGCGACGGCCAGACCGACAAAGATGCTTGGGGCAAGCCGGCCCGCTGGGTCGATTATCACGGCCCGGTCGATGGCCAGCAGCTGGGCATCGCCGTGCTCAACCATCCGATCAGCTTTCGCTATCCCACGCCCTGGCACGTGCGGACTTACGGGCTGTTTGCCGGCAATCCCTTTGGCCTGCACGACTTTAACCCAAAAATTGAAACCGGGGCCGTGACGCTCCAGCCGGGCGAAACGCTCGTGCTCAGTTACCGCGTGATTTTGCACCGGGGCGATGAAAAATCGGCCGACATCCAGGCGGCTTTCGATCGCTACGCGGCGACCAAGCGCGGCAAGCGCTAGCGATTTTACTGACTGGCCGTCGTCTGTCGTCGGCCGCCGCGATTAATCTTTTCGCCCAACCGGAACGCCCAGCACAGCCCTCCCACTTTTCCGCTCCAAATCGAATTCGCGACCCGACTTCGGCCGATAGGTGCTGTATCCGGCGGCCCAACGGACGGGCTCACCTGCATGCGTCTTATTCCCACGGAGCAATCTTCACCAATGTCAGACCGCGCTGAGAGCATCAACAGCCTTGATGAATTGAGCCGGTATGTCCATCACACGCTTTGCGACCGCGAAAGGCTCGAGCCCGGCGCCTTTGCCTTCAGTGAACGGATTCTGGTCCGCAGCGGGCGGCCCTGCGGAATCTTTTTTCGCCTGCGTGGCCCGCGAGCGGTGCAATCGACGGCCATCTGGGACTGCGACCGCAATACCGTGCTGTTTTATGATTCGTCCGGCCAACGCTTTGAAACCGTCCGGCTGGCCACTACCCCCCAGTTGCAGCTGCAAACGGCGTAAAAATCCGCCGCTGGATTCTTCGCTCCCTCCGACTTGACACCGCGGACCGCAATAGGTATACATCAATACACTACTGGAAACTATTCACTAGCGCACACGGAGGTGTCGAAACATGCTGGTCCTATCCCGTAGGGAGCGCGAGCGCATTCGGCTAGGAGATTCCATCGTCGTGACCGTGGTGCGTATCGGCGGTGACAAAGTCCGCTTGGGCATCGAGGCTCCGACCGACATGCTCGTGCTGCGTGAGGAGCTGGAGCCGCTGGCGCCCGCTCCGCTGGCCGAAAGCGGCCCACCCGCCGTCGCCACGCAAGCGGCCGCGTAAAGCGCCGGCCGCTCCAGTCGTCCTCAAAGCCCCGCATCGCCGGGGCTTTTTTTATATGGCAGGCGCTGCGATTCACGCCTATTCGCCGGGAGGCGCCGCTTTGCTTCCTTGCACGCGGTCGCTACCATACGGCTACAGAACGAGCCCCTGTTTCGGACCGCGATCTTGATCGGTTGATTTCATGATTAAGCAAGCAATTGCCGGCGTGGCACCGCCGGAGTCGGGCGAAGTGACGATGATGACTATCTGGCCGTCGATGGCGGCCACGTCTCCTGGCCGGATGATCGGCCGCCTGTGCGGCATTACTGCCGGCTTTGGACATATTCTGACCGTCGGCAACCTGTGCGCCTTGCTGCTGATTCCGGTGGCGCTGGCCCTGTTCTTTCGCAACCTGGCCCCCTGGAATTGTCGCCGCTACCGCATCACCAATCGGCGAGTGCTTGTCGAGCAAGGCTTGCACGCCCGGCCCGAGCGGTTCCTGGACCTCGATAATTTCGACACGATCGAAGTCGTGGTGCTGCCTGGCCAGGAGTGGTATCCGGCCGGCGATCTGATCTTCCGCCGCGGTTCGCTCGAGACTTTGCGATTGCCCGGCGTGCTGCGGCCCGAGCCCTTCCGGCAAACCTGCCTCAAGGCCCAGCGCTCGTACGTGGCCGTCAAGCTGGACATGGCCCAGCAGAGCGGCGAATAGCAGCCGCCACCGGCCACTCGCGCTGTTTCCGCCCGCAACGCGGACCTCGGCTAAGCCTGATGGTTTACGCTGGCCACGATCCTTTCTAAGCAGGCCGGTACTTCGTACCATACGGCGAGCTATCATAGCACCGCCGATATGGGCCAATGACCGAAAGCCTGACCCATCTTGCCGCAACTCAACAGCGGCAGTTTGACGCCGTAACCAGCCCCCGAACACGTCGGGAGCAGGGACATTTCGGTACCGCCCCAGCCATTGCCGACTTCATGGCCGGGATGTTTACCAGGATCCCCCAGGGGACGGTGCGCATCCTTGACGCCGGTGCGGGAGTGGGCACCCTTTCAGCCGCTCTTTGCGAAAGGATTTTGCGCCAGCCGACAGTGCGGCGTCTGGTTTTCGAATTATGGGAAAATGACCCAAAGCTCACGGACCGACTAGCAGAGACGATGGACGGCTGCCGAGAGGCCTTAGAGACCGCTGGACACGAACTGGAGTTCACGATCCGCACGGATGACTTTGTGTTGGAACATGCTCAGCCGTCTTTGTTCCAGGCGGCGGCCCGTCCCAGTTTTGATCTTGCCGTGATGAACCCGCCGTACTTCAAAGTCCGAAAAGACTCGGACCACGCGAGGGTCATGAATCACGTTGTTTGCGGCCAGCCGAACATCTATGCCTTCTTCATGGCCGTGGCCGCCGAGATGCTGGTCGATGGCGGCGAAATGGTCGCCATCACTCCCAGGAGCTACTTCAACGGGCCGTACTTCAAGCGGTTCCGCAAGTGGTTCTTCGACCGGATGACGGCACGGCACATTCACGTATTTGACTCTCGCGTCGAAGCATTCCGGGAAGACCAGGTTCTTCAAGAGAACGTGATCTTGTTGGCCGAAAAGACCGGCGTACCCAGCGATGTCGTTGTCACGTCAAGCGCTGGCCGAGAGCTTCAGTGCGTCGCGCGATACGCGCTTCCCTATACCGGAGTGATCGAGGATTCGTCTGGCGACCATGTGGTTCGGATCGCTACCGGACGCCTTGACGAAGGAATTGTCGCGGCAATGGATCGCCTTCCGCAACGATTCCGTGAGTTGCCATTCAAGATTTCGACCGGCCCGGTGGTTACATTCCGCTCAACCGAATTCCTTCGGGAGCAAAGGTCGGAAGATACGGCGCCGCTACTATGGATGCACAATGTTCGGCCATTCGTGACGCAGTTCCCGCCGAAGAACGGCAAGCCGATGCACATTCGTGTCTGTGACGAATCCAAGAGGCTCCTGCTGCCGGCGAAGCGCTATGTCCTGCTCAAGAGGTTCACAGCTAAAGAGGAGCACCGGAGATTGGTTGCGGGCATTATGGAAGCCGAGCACTCGTATTCGCCTTTCGTGGGTTTGGAAAACCACCTCAACTATGTCTACCGACCGGGCGATGGCCTGTCCAAGGAAGAGGCGTATGGCCTCGCTGCACTTTTCAATTCCGCGATGGTGGATCGGTATTTTCGGACAATCAGCGGCAATACTCAGGTCAATGCGTCTGAAATTCGGGCGATGCCGGTTCCAGACATCGACACGATCCGTAGGATCGGCAAGCTCGCAAGTCAAAGTGAAGATCGAAAGGTCGAGCTTGAGAAGATCGTCGGCAAGGAAATCGGCCTTCCGGCAAATCTCATTGAGCAACTGTGCGAATCTGCCCAATGAGCAAACGAGACGAAGCGTTGGAAATACTCAAGAGCCTCGGCCTTCCGAGGCAGCAGCAGAACGAACGCTCCTGCCTTACGCTGTTCGAGCAGGCACGATTGATCGACCGTAATCCCGACGATCCGACCAGGCCGACAAATAGCGGCGACACGGTGTATCAACTAACCGAAAGCGCCGCAGAAGTTCTGCGCTCGTTCGGCACCCCTGGCTTCTCAACCAAATGCGAACATTTCATCGAGCGGCACGGCACGCTCTCCGCGGCCTATGATCGGGCGCGCAATCTTCACAAAGTTCCAGTCACGTTGCCGGATGGCTCGACTGTCGAGCTCTCACCAGGTGTCCACAACGAATTGCAACGCCTGATCGTCGAAGATTTCGCTGCACGATTTGCCGCTGGTTCCACGGTGCTTTATTTGGGCGATACGGCGGAAAAACGGCTCGTGGTGGCCACCGACGAACTAAACAAATTGAACATCCCGGCGATGAACCATGACAAACTGCCCGACGTCGTTCTGTTTGATGAACACAGGAACTGGCTGTTTCTGATCGAGGCCGTTACGACGCATGGCCCAGTTTCACCCAAGCGGCACTCCGAACTCGAAGCAATGTTGAGGAAATGTCCCGCCGGTCGCGTGTACGTCACGGCCTTCATGGACTTTACTGCCTTCAAGAAATACGCCTCTGAAATCGTCTGGGAGTCGGAAGTCTGGGTCGCTGAATTCCCCGACCACATGATTCATTTCAACGGCGGCAAGTTCCTGGGGCCGTACCCGCCCCTGGAAGATGACGACAACGGTGAGCAGAACGGCTAAACAGCGCCGCATAGCCTTCTATCGCCCGGTGCTGGGATAGACCGGAATCGGTCTTTGCGGCAGCGGCGCGTCGCGCGGGATTGAGCGCCGCTGCGGCTGATAAACCTGCACAGGCGGCAGGCGCTTGACGCGCGGATCGGCGCCTTGCGTCACCGGGCGACCCCAGACGATCCCCGGCTGCGATGCGGCTGGCGTCGGGTACGACTGCGCACCGGCCAATGCCGCGCTGGCCCCCTTTTGCCGCATGCGGCTTGCCCGTGGACTTTGCACCTGCACCGTCGGCCGGCCGTGGCTCAACTCGCGAAAGTTCAGCGGCAGCGGGGCGTCGGCACTCGGTTGCACGCTTGTTGCCGGTGACGCAGGGGGCGCCGGCGAAGCAAAACGCGGCTGCGAAGCAAACGGGGGCTGTGGCCCAAGCGGCGGTTGCGGTCCCGCCGCCGGCGCCGCGACGGTGGCTAGTGGCCGTGCGGCTGCCGGCTCGGCCTTGGCCGCCGACGTCTTGGGCTTGCGAGGCGAAAAGGGGACCGGCACAAACGGCAGCGGCGTGCCGCAGCCCACGGCGGTCATGATAGACCGCTTTTGCTGCGACCAGACGGCATCGGCCGTGGCCCGGGGCATCGTCGCGATCTCGATGCTGGGGATCCCCAGGTTGATGCCGGTGAACGTCAATAGCGCGCCCGGCGCGGCCGACGTGTCCAGCGGCATGCACGGCGCGCCGCCTTCGAGTGCCACCTGCGCTGCCAGCACCTCGGCCGGGCCGGCAAACGTGACCGATGCCCGGCCGGCGCTCGTGCCCAACAGGATCACGCGCTCGGGCTTCACGTCGTGCAGCAACTCGACAATCGCGATCGTCTCGGCCTCGCTGCCCTGCTGGGCGATCGCGGTGGGCCCGGCCGGCTGACTGCCGGCTTGCCGCATCGCCAGGAAGTTCTGGTTCAGCGCGACACCGCGGGCGTTGCCGGCAATTTGCCGGGCACGGCCGTCGGGATTGGGATCGCGGACGATCGTGATCGTCACGTCCTCCAACCGCCGCGGAAATCGCGCCAGGTGCGACGCCAGGCTTTGGGCCAGCGCCACGCCTTCCGGCTCGTTGCCGCGCAAGGCCCCGATGACCAGCACCTGGTGCTCGCCCGAGCCGAATTGCACGTATTCGATCGGTCGGCCGTCGGGGCTGCGGCCCAGCAGTTGCCAATTCACCAGCGGATCATTGGCCACCGGAGCTGGCGCTGGGGGCGGATTAGCTGCGGCGGCTGGGGCAGCACGGGCGGCGGCTGGCGGGCGGCCGCCCGTCGAAACGGCACGCGGGGCATAAGGCGATCGCGTGGCCCATGCCGGCGCTTGCGCCCAAACCACTAGCGCCAGTGCCAGCCAACAGGCCAGGCTCAGCGCCAAGCAGATTGCCCACCGCGAGATCGCCATTGCTCTTCCATGCTCCGTGGCTGGCCCGTAAGGTGGCCCGACAACCATACCTCACAGCTAGCAAACGTCAAAAATTTCCTAACCGGGGCTGCCTGGGTCATCGTTCAACATTGCCATTTTCCCGCTCCGCGGGCTAACTTAGGGCCGAAATGAAAAATCACTTTCCGTGGGAAGGCATGTTTTGAAAACGGCCCTCGAACAGCTTGCGATCGCGGGGGGGCGGCCGGTGCGGACGTCGCCGTTGCCCTATGGCCGGCAATGCCTGGACCCTAGCGACCTGTGCGCCGTGGCCGAAGCGCTGGCTAGCGATTGGCTGACCACCGGCCCGCGGGTGGCCGCTTTCGAAGCGGCTTTCGCCGAACTCGTCGGCACTCAGCATGCCGTCGCCGTATCGAGCGGCACGGCGGCCCTGCATGCGGCGATGCACGTGCTGGATTTGCAGCCCGGCGACGAGGTGATCGTGCCGGCCATCACGTTTGCGGCCACGGCCAATAGTGCGGTGTACGAGCGGGCGGTGCCCGTGTTTGCCGACGTCGATTCAGAAACCTTGCTGCTCGGTGCCGCACAGGCCGAAGCCGTGGCCACCGATCGCACGCGTGCGCTGATCGCGGTCGACTATGCGGGTCAGCCCTGCGATTACACGGCGCTGGCCGATTGGGCCGAGCGCCGCCGGGTGCAACTGGTGGCCGATGCCTGCCATAGCCTGGGTGGCAGCTACCGCGGCCGGCCCGTGGGCAGCCTGGCGCGGCTCAACTGTTTCAGTTTGCATCCGGTCAAAGCCATGACCAGCGGCGAGGGCGGAGTAATCAGCACCGACGATGCCGTGCTGGCCCAGCGTCTGCGCCGATTCCGCAATCACGGGCTGACACAGCCCGACCCGGTCGCGCGGCCCTGGCACGCCGAACAAGTCGAACTCGGTTGGAATTACCGGCTCACCGACTTTCAAGCGGCGCTGGCCGCCAGCCAATTGACGAAGCTGGCGGGCTGGATCGACCAGCGTGAACAACTGGCGGCCCGCTACGATGCCGCTTGTTTCGAGCTGCCGGCACTGCGCCCGCTAAAGTCGCTCGACAACCGCCGGCACGCCTGGCACTTGTATGTCGTGCAGCTCGAACTCGAGCGGCTGCGGGTCGATCGCGACACGATCGTTCAAGCGCTGCGAGCCGAGGGCATCGGCGTGCAAGTACATTATCGCCCCGTGCATTTGCAGCCGTTCTACCGCACCCGCTACGGCACGCGGCCCGGCCAATGCCCGGTGGCCGAGCACGCAGCCGAGCGCATCATCTCGCTGCCGCTGTTCCCCGCCATGACCCCCGCCGACCAGGACGACGTGATTCAATCGCTCGAAAAGGTAATCCAACACTATTTAAAGTGATGAGTGCAGAATAATCGACGGCGAGCCGGGAGCGTTAGCGACCGGAGGAGGCAAAACTGCGGTCGCGGTCGAAAACTCCGGTCGCCGGCGCTCCCGGCTCGCCAGTCGATTCCAATTACTCATCACTCTGCACTCATCGCGCTCTAATGAAACGCGTCATCATCATCCAAGCCCGCGTTAGCTCGACCCGGTTGCCGGGCAAGGTCTTGCTCGACCTGGCTGGCCGACCGATGCTCGAGCGGCAAATCGAGCGGCTGAAGCAGTGCCGCGCCGCTGACGACATGATCGTGGCCACCACGCGGCACGGCGACGACCGGCCGATCGTGAGCCTCGCCGGCCGGCTGGGCGTGCGCTGGTTCCGCGGCTCGTCCGATGATGTGCTGCGGCGCTATGTCGACGCCGCCAGTCAGACGCAGGCCGACGTGATCGTGCGGATCACGTCCGATTGTCCGCTGATCGATCCGGAAGTGACGGATCGCGTGATTCGAGCGCTATGCGCCGAGCCGGCCCAATGCGATTACGCCAGCAACGTCGTGCGGCGAACATTTCCGCGCGGCCTGGACGCCGAGGCAATGTTTTCCGACACCCTGCTGCGCATCGATCGGCTGGCTCAATTGCCGCACGAGCGCGAGCACGTCACGATCGTGCCGCGATCGCCGCGCGGCAGCCTGTTTCTGACGCGCGACGTGCTGGACGATCGCGATAATTCCGACCTGCGTTGGACCGTAGACGCGCCCGCCGATCTGGCATTGATGCGCGAAATCTATCAAGCGCTGGGCTTGGGTGAGCGCGTCGTGCCCTATGCCGAGATCCTGGCCTTTTTGCGTGGCCGGCCGGAGATTTCGGCCATAAACACCGGCGGCCACACCTGGAATCCCGGCGACCAACTGCCGCGCGAGGCGGCTTGAGGGCCAGCGGGCGTGGCGGAGGCAATCAGCATGCACGACAGACTTCGATTGCGGCCCGTCACCTTGGCCGATGCCCCGGTGCTGTTTGCGTGGGTCAACGACGCCGAAGTGCGGGCGCGCTCGTTTGTCAGCACGCCGGTGAGTTGGCCGGAGCATCTGGCCTGGCTCGAAACGAAACTCGCCAGCGGCTCCGCTGCCTGGCTGTGGATGGCCGAAGCCGACGACGGCGCGGGAGTGGGTCAAATCCGCTTCGAGACCGAAGGGCCGCAGGCCGTGATGTCTTTTAGCGTCGCGCCGACGTTTCGCCGCCAGGGATACGGCGCGCCGCTGGTTGCCGCCGGCTGCCGTCGCTTGTTCGAGACAAGCCCAATGGAGCAGGTCGTGGCGTACGTCAAACCGGATAACTTAGCATCGCAACGCGCTCTGGCGCGAGCCGGCCTGAGGTCCGGCGAAGTCGCGAGCCGGCACGGGCATCCGGCCCAAGTGTGGATCCAAACGCGAAGAGGCTGCGCATGAGCCGGGCACTGGAGATTGGCCGCCGAACGATTGGGCCCGGCCATCCGGTGTATATCGTCGCCGAGTTGTCGGCGAATCATCACGGCCGGCTCGACGAGGCCCTGCGGTTGGTCGCCGCCGTCGCCGAAGCCGGCGCCGATGCGGTCAAGCTGCAAACTTACACGGCCGACACCCTCACGCTCGACTGTTGCGAAGAGCCGTTTCGGATCGGGAGCGGCACGCTGTGGGAGGGGCGCTACTTGTACGACTTATATCGCGAAGCGGCCACCCCCTGGGAATGGCACGAGCCGCTACGCGACGAGGCGCAGCGCTTGGGCTTGGACTTTTTTTCCACGCCGTTCGATCCGACCGCCGTCGATTTCTTGGAGCGGCTGGAAGTGCCGGCCTACAAAGTGGCCTCATTTGAACTCGTCGATTTGCCGCTGCTGGAAACCATCGGCCGCCGCGGCAAACCGGTGATCCTGTCCACCGGCATGGCGGAGCAAAGCGAGATTGCCGAAGCGGTCGACACGTTGCGTCGCGCGGGCTGCCCGCAAATGGCCCTCTTAAAATGCACCAGCGCCTATCCCGCGCCGGCGAGCGAAATGAACCTGCGTGCGATCCCGGCCTTGGCGGCGGCGTTCGAGGTGCCGGTCGGTTTATCGGACCACACGCTCGATCCGGTGAGCGCCATCGCCGCTGTGGCACTGGGGGCCAGCATCGTCGAGAAGCATCTCACGCTCAGCCGCGACGTGCCCGGACCGGACAGCGCGTTTTCGCTGGAACCCGCCGAGTTTGCCGCCACGGTTCGAGCCATCCGCACGGCCGAGGCCGCATTGGGCACAGCCGAGTTCACCATCGGGCCCAGTGAAGCCCGCTCGCGCCAATTCCGCCGTTCGCTGTTCGCCGTGGCCGACATCAGCGCCGGCGAAGCGCTGACCGCGTTCAATATCCGCTCGATCCGTCCCGCCGGCGGCCTGCCGCCGAAAGAACTGCCCCGACTGCTCGGCCGCCGCGCCACATGCCGCATCCCCCGCGGCACCCCACTATCCTGGAACCAGATCTACTGAAAAAGGGGTCAGTGAAAAAGCGAATAAAGGGGGTCAGAACTATTTTTCAATAAATAGTTCTGACCCCTTTTTTGAGAAGGCGATCAGGTTGGGTAGCAGGGTGACGATCGTGGATAGCAGCGTGTCGAAGTCAATGGGCTTGGTGATGTGAGCCTGGTAGCCGGCTTCGAGGGCCTTGGCCTTGTCGCGCTCCAGCGCAAAAGCCGTGATGGCCACGGCCGGCAGCAGGCCGCCGCGATCGGCTGGCAATTCACGCAGATAGCGCATCAGGGCGTAGCCATCCATTTCGGGCATGCCGATGTCGCTGAGCAGCATGTCGGGCACGCGCTGTTCGACCAACCGGATTGCCTCGACCGCCGATTCGGCCGTCTGCACGCGTGCACCGACCTTTTCCAAGGCACGACTGAGCATGTCGCGCGTGTCCGCCTGGTCATCGACCACGAGAAACGTCAACCCGGAAAGATCGACATGCCGAACGCTGGGCAGCATGCCGACCAGCGCGTTATCGGCCAGCGGTGGCTCGGCGGACAAGGCCGCGGGCAGCGCGACCGGCAGCGAAAGCGTGACGGCCGTTCCCCGGTTTTCGCCGGGACTGGCGGCCGCAACACTGCCGCCGTGCAGTTGGACGACGTGGCGCACCAGCGCCAGGCCGATGCCCAAGCCCGAGTGCGAACGCGTGCTCGTACTGTCCGCCTGGCGAAACCGTTCGAAGACGAAAGGCAGGAAGGTGCTATTGATGCCGATGCCCGAATCACGGACTTCGATCTCGACGCCTTCGGGAATCTCGCGCTGAAAGACGTCGATCCGGCCTCCCGGCGGCGTGAACTTGACGGCATTATTCAGCAGGTTCCAAAACACTTGCCGCAGCCGATCGGGATCTCCCAGCAGCGTCACTTCGTCGCTTTGCACGTTGCTGTGCAGCGCGATTTGCTTGGCGACCGCCGCGGGTCGAGCATCGTCGACGACCGACTTGAGAATAGGCACCAGGTCAATGCGGCTGACGTTCAAGCGTAGCTTGCCGGCCACGATCCGCGAAATATCTAGCAGATCGTCGATCAGCTTGGTCTGCACGTTCACATTGCGTTCGATGATCTCCAGGCCACGGCGCGTTTCGTCGTCGAGCGAATCGGACATGCCGAGCAGTTGCACCCAGCCGAGCATGGCGGTCAGCGGCGTGCGCAGCTCGTGCGACAAGGTGGCCAGGAACTCGTCTTTAATGCGGTTGGCTTCGCGGGCTTCGGCAAACAGGGCATTTTCGATGGCGATCGAAGCCATGCGGCACAACTGAAAGAGCAGCGCCTCGTCGTCGTCAGTGAATTCCCGCTCGGCGCCAAGATCGATTTGGGCCAGGCCCATCCGGCTGTGGTCGCGACCGGTGAGCGGCGCCGTGACCACGCCGCCCACGCGTTGCACGGCGAACTGCGCCGTCGAGACTGAGGGGCGCTCTCGCGGCTCGTCGGCCGCCGACTTCCTGGCTTCTGCCACGAGAAGCTGGATATCGGCCAGCGTGGGCGGCACGTGCGCCGTCGTGGGGCCGGTGGCGCTGTCGATGGCCACGACCTTTTTGGTCAGCGGCCGCTGCGGGTCGAGCGTGGTCACGAGCGACGCCGACTCGGCCCCGAAAATATCGCGGGCCGCGGCGGCGACCAATTGCAACATTTCGTCCAGCGATTGGGCCGCGTTCACTTTCAGCGACGCTTCGTTCAGCTTGTGGAGCTGTTCGGCCCGCTGAGCCAGCCGGCGGGCTTGCCGCTGCACTTCGGCGGTCTTTTTGTACAGTTCGATGAAGACCATCACCTTGGTGCGCAGGACCTCGGGCACGATCGGCGCCAGGATGAAGTCCACGGCCCCCAGCGAATAGCCCCGGGCCATGTGCATGTCGTCGCCGAAGGCGGTGACGAAAATGATCGGGATGTGCTCCGACTGCTTGCGCTGGCGGATCAGATGCGCGGTCTCGAAGCCGTCGATATCCGGCATGTTCACGTCCAGCAGGATCAGCGCAAAATCCTGCTTCAAGATGCACTTGAGCGCGCTGCGGCCGCTGTCGGCCTTGACGACCTGGAGCTGCAAATCATCGAGCACCGCTTCCAGCGAGAGCAGCTTGTCGGGACGATCGTCCACGATCAGAACGCTGATGGGCTGCGATTGGGACGTCATCGGCAAACGCCGGCTAGAAGGTTGGGCCTGGACTCGAGCATGGCGATCATCAAGCAGAGCGTCCCGTGAATTAGGCCGACTCCCTTTCCCGGCGAAGCGAATCCTTAACGATGCAGCCACAGCCGCAGCATCGAAAGCAAATGTTCTGCGTCGACCGGCTTGGAAATATAGTCCGAGGCGCCGGCCTCGATGCACTTTTCGCGGTCGCCCTTCATGGCCTTGGCCGTCAAGGCGATGATCGGCAGCCCCTGGAAGCATTCGATCTCGCGGATGGCACGCATCGTGTCGTAACCGTCCATCGTGGGCATCATGATGTCCATCAGCACGATCTCGACCTCGGGGTTTTCCTCCAGCAACTCTAGCGCCGCGCGGCCCGTCTCGGCCGTCAGCACCTGCATGCCGTTGCGCTCCAGCAGGCTCGTCATGGCAAAGATGTTCCGAATGTCATCGTCCACGAGCAGCACGCGTTTGCCGGCCAGCGAGCGCTTGGGATCGTGCAGGTGCTCGATCATCTCGCGCCTGGCCGCGGGCAGATCCGAAACCTTGCGGTGCAGGATCAATGCCGCCTCGTCGACGAGGCGCTCGGGTGAGCGGACGTCTTTCAGCACGCCCGAGCGCGTGAAGCGCTTGAGCAAGTCCTCCTGCTCGGGCGTGGGTTCGGCAGCGAAATAGGCGATCAGCGGCACAACCTCGAGCGAGGGATCGCTGCACAATTGCTCGAGCGCGGCGAGCGGCTGCGTATCGCCTTGGCGCACGACCACGATCATCAGCGCGCAGGCCCGATCCTGGGCCAAGGCCGAGCCGGCATGCACGCCTTCGGCCGAGAGCACCGCAATATCGTGGCCGCACACCAGGTCGATGACCGCCGCGCGTTCGGCTTCATCTTCGCCGACGACAACTACCGGCTGAACCTGGTGGCTGAGATAACCGCCGACCCGGGCAAAGACGCAATCCAGCGTTTCGCGATCGCGGATCGGCTTGGAAATCGTTCCTAGCGCGCCCAGCTTGAGACCCAGTCCCTGCTCCTCTTCGGTGGTGATGATTTGCACCGGGATGTGGCGCGTATAAATGTCCTCTTTCAGGCGGGCCAGCAGGCGCCAGCCGTCGATGTCGGACAGATTGATGTCCAGCGTGATGGCTTGCGGCTGCAACTGATGCACCAAGCGCAAGGCCTCGGATCCGCGCGACGCCACCACGGCCTTGAACCCGCGCTCGCGCGCCAGTTCGAGCAGGTAGCGGGCAAATGTCGGCTCGTTCTCGACGATCAACAGCGTCTGATCGCCAGTACACAAGCTGTCGCGATCGTCCTGCATCAGCACTTCGACCGGTCCGGCGGCGTCTTCGTTGCCGATGGTTTCGACGTCGGTCAAGAGCGCCGGCTGTTGGCCGTATGCCGGCGGCACGGTGGTCGTTTGCCGCGGCTGAGCGGTGGGAATGTAATGGATCGGCACGAACAGCGTGAACGTGCTGCCTTCGCCCGGTTCGCTGGTGAGGCGGATTTCGCCTCCTAGCATGCGGGCGATTTCGCGGCTGATCGCCAGACCCAAGCCCGTGCCGCCGTAACGCCGGCTGGTGCTGCCGTCGGCCTGCTGGAACGCTTCGAAAATGATCTGATGCTTGTCGGGCGGGATACCGATGCCCGTGTCGTGCACCATGAAGGCCGCGACGGCCCCCGCCCGGTTGAGCTGCGGATGGTCGGGACTCCAGCCCGAGCGGGCCAGGCTGACGCTGAACGACACGTGGCCGCGATCCGTAAACTTGAAGGCGTTGGACAGCAGGTTCTTGATGATCTGCTGCAAGCGCTTGACGTCGGTCCGCAGTAGTTGCGGAAGATCCACGGCAAATTCGAGCTGGAAGCCCAGCTTTTTCATTTCGGCCACGTGGCGGAACGTCCGTTCGACGTAGTCTCGCAGGCTGCGGAACGGAATCTCGCCGATATCCACGACGACCGTGCCCGATTCGATCTTCGACAGGTCTAAGATGTCGTTGATCAAGGCCAACAGGTCGTTGCCCGAGGCATGGATCGTTTTGGCAAAGTCGACCTGCTTGAGCGTGAGGTTTTCGTCGGCGTTCTTGGCAAGCTGGTCGGAAAGAATCAGCAGGCTGTTGAGCGGCGTCCGCAATTCGTGCGACATGTTCGCCAGGAACTCGGATTTGTACTTGCTGGTCAGGGCCAATTGCGTGGCCTTTTCTTCCAGTGCCCGGCGGGCTTGTTCGACTTCCTGGTTCTTGGTCTCCACCTCGGCGTTCTGCTTGGCCAGCAGTTGGGCCTTTTCGCCCAGTTCCTGGTTCGTCTGCTGCAGCTCCTGCTGTTGGCTTTGCAGCTCCTTGGCCAGCGACTGCGATTGCTTGAGCAGATCTTCGGTTCGCGTGTTCGCTTCGATCGTGTTGAGCACGATGCCGATGCTCTCGGTCAACTGATCGAGGAACGTTTCGTGCGTGGGATTGAAACGTTCGAACGACGCCAACTCGAGCACCGCCTTCACCTGGCCTTCGAACACCACGGGCATCACGATCACGTTCAGCGGCGTGGCCTCGCCCAGACCGGACGTGATGCAGATGTAATCGGCCGGCACGTTGGTCAGCAGAATCTTCTGCTTCTCCAAGGCGCACTGGCCGACCAGTCCTTCGCCGAGCTTGAACACGTTGTCGACGTGTTTGCGTTCTTTGTGGGCGTAGCTGGCCAGCAGCTTGAGCCGCGGCTCGTCGCCCACGGTATCGACCGTATAAAACACGCCCTGCTGCGCGGAGACCACGGGAGCCAGTTCCGAGAGGATCAAGCGGCCCACGGCGAGCAAGTCCTTCTGGCCCTGCAACATGCGCGAGAACTTCGCCATGTTCGTCTTGAGCCAGTCCTGTTCGCTGTTTTTCAGCGTGGTGTCCTTGAGGTTGCGGATCATCTCATTGATGTTGTCCTTGAGCGCCGCGACTTCGCCGAGTGCTTCGACCTTAATCGAGCGCGTCAGGTCGCCCTTGGTCACGGCCGTGGCCACTTCGGCGATGGCCCGCACCTGGTTCGTGAGGTTGGCGGCGAGCTGATTGACGTTGTCCGTCAGATCGCGCCACGTGCCGGCGGCACCGGGCACGAGCGCCTGGCCGCCCAGCTTGCCTTCGACACCCACTTCGCGGGCCACGGTGGTCACCTGGTCGGCGAAGGTGGCCAGGGTCTCGATCATCCCATTGATCGTGTCGGCCAGCTCGGCGATTTCGCCCTTGGCATCGACCGCCAGCTTGCGCTTCAGGTTGCCGTTGGCGACGGCGGTCACCACGCCGGCGATGCCGCGCACCTGGCCGGTAAGGTTGCCGGCCATCAGGTTCACGCTATCGGTCAAGTCCTTCCACGTGCCGGCCACGCCTTTCACGTCGGCCTGACCACCCAGCTTGCCTTCGGTGCCCACCTCGCGGGCCACGCGAGTGACTTCGGAGGCGAACGAGCGCAACTGATCGACCATCGTGTTGATCGTGTTCTTCAGCTCGAGGATTTCGCCCTTCACGTCCACCGTGATCTTTTTCGACAAGTCGCCATTGGCCACGGCCGTGGTCACGGCGGCGATGTTGCGCACCTGTCCGGTGAGGTTGCCGGCCATGAAGTTCACGTTGTCGGTCAGGTCTTTCCAGGTGCCGGCCACGCCTTTCACGTCGGCCTGGCCGCCCAGCTTGCCTTCGGTGCCCACTTCGCGGGCCACACGCGTGACTTCCGAGGCGAACGAGCTGAGCTGATCGACCATCGTGTTGATCGTATTCTTCAGCTCGAGAATTTCGCCGCGCACGTCGACCGTGATCTTCTGCGTCAAGTCGCCGGTGGATGGCCGTGGCCACCTTCGACACGTCGCGCAACTGCACGGTGAGGTTGCCCGCCATCGAGTTCACGCTGTCGGTCAAGTCCTTCCAGGTG
>DATATB010000074.1:0-113302 GCA_036268995.1 Pirellulales bacterium
ATTCGACGTCGAATCTGAGCCGTCGAGCCTCTGGTTATGCCGTGTTGCCGCCTAGCACCAGCAATGGGCCCTTGAATCTCGGTGTGTTTGGCCTTACCGGCACCCCAGCGAATTTACTGTACAAATGCTCTTTAAATCTGAACACTCGTATATTATACTTGCGGCAGCCTGCCCGGCCTTCGGGCAGCGCTGGGAACATTGAAACTCGGAATCGATTGCCATGGCCGACTTGCAACAACTCACCGCCCGGCAGCGTGAGGTCTACGAGTTCATTCGCGACAAAATCCGCAACCGCGGCTACGGGCCGACCGTTCGCGAGATCGGCGTCCAGTTCGACATCAGCTCACCCAACGGCGTGATGTGCCATCTCAAGGCGCTGGAGAAAAAGGGGCTCATTACCCGCGAGCCGAACATGTCGCGGGCCATCATGCTGGCCACCGAGGGGCCCGAGCGTTCCAGCGGCCTGCCGCTGGCCGGGCAAATTGCCGCCGGCGTGCTGCACGAGGCGGTGGCCCAAGACGAGCGCGTCGATTTTGGCGAAATGTTCGATTCCGACGACGTATTCGTGCTCAAAGTCCGCGGCGACTCGATGATCGAAGACCAGATCGCCGACGGCGATTACGTGGTCATTCGCAAGCAGGGCACGGCCGAGCGCGGCCAGATCGTCGTCGCTCTGACCGATGAGAACGAGGCCACGCTCAAACGCTGGTTTCCCGAAGCTAAGCGGATTCGCCTCGAGCCGGCCAATTCGACGATGAAGCCGATCTATGTCACCAATGCCAAAGTGCTCGGCATCGTGATCGGCGTGGTCCGCAAGCTGAAATAAGGATTGGCCGGCTGGCGCTACGACACCGGCCTGGCTTGCCAGGCTGGCGGAAATGCGATTATATCGGGCGCGGCTGTTTCCAGCGGCGTGCGAGCCGCGGGCGAGACCTCGAGGTCGTAGAGCGTGTAGCCGAAGCCTCGTAGCTGATCCGACACGCACCGGCTGAAGCGCGCGGAAACCTCGCAGATCACAACGGGGTGATGCTCCGAGAGGACCTTGCAGGCACCGGCGAGCACGAGCTTTTCGGCTCCCTCGACGTCGATTTTCAGAATCCGCGGGGGCGGGAAATACTCGAGCAAACTGTCCAGGGTCTTGGCCGGCACCCAGCGTGTGGAGAGCATGCCGCCTGTTTGGGATTCTCCGTATCCGGCCAGGTGATTGGACGAGCGGCTGCGAGTCGCCTGGCAGAACTGGACAAGCCCATCGGCGTCGGCCACGGCCAAGGCGAGGACATCGACTGGCGCGCTCGAGTCGCAGCGTCGGGCGGCGGACTTTTCGAGCAAACCGACCAGGAACGGGTCCGGTTCAATGGCCAGCACGCGGCCGGTAGGCCCGGCCAAGGCCGCCGCAGTAAAGCTGGCCAGGCCGACGTTGGCGCCCACGTCCCAAACACAGTCGCCCGGCTTGACGACTTCGGCCAGTCGCTCCAATAGCGGCCCGCCGATCACGGCCAGCGGCTTGTACCAAAAGGCCAAGGCCGCGCTGGGAGTTACGAAAATCGTGCGGCCGCCGAACTTGCGTGGCATGCGGCGCTTGAAGCTGATCCGGCGGCTGAAGCGCTCCAACAAGCTCCGTAGGCCCAAAGCAGATGAAAGCATCATCCTCGGCGGAAAAAATTCTCGCCCCGGAAAATTTGGGAAAGCGGGCCGCCATCCGGTATGCCGGCTGTCGAACTCAAGCCCGCAGATTGCACAGTAGGCGGCCACCGGGTGCAGCTTGTTGTACAGCGTTGTAAGGCTAACGCACAGCCCATCAACGGGTCGGGGCTTATTGCCGTCGTGCTGCTCGATCGGCTGCGTTGTCGAGTCATGACGTTTCAGAAGCCAGAGCCCGGACGCTCCCGTTCGCCGCCATCGTTTCGCCAAGAAAGAACAGGCCCTACCCGACAACAACCCAAAGCTTAGCGTCGCGCCTCCAGGTGTTGGCCGCTCAATGTGCTCACACTGGTCACGAAAAAATCCCGCCCGACGCGCGCAGGTTTCGCTTGTTTAAGGAGTAGGCCACGGCGGGTGTGATGTCCAGGACAGTACCCCGTGCTTCAAGGAATGAAAACCGATTCGGCGTCCGGCTTGGCCGGCCCACGACAGGCCGACCAAACCGGATCGCAACACAATAGGCCGAAACAATTACGTCACGGCCGGCTCGCCCTGGAAGTGTTGCCAGGACCGCCGAAATTCTTCGCGCAACTGGCTGACGCGGCCAGCCGAGAGCCCGAACATGTGGGCCACGGCGCTCGTTGCTTCACCGCGCGCCAGCATCTTGGCAATTTTACGCTTCCGACGTGCAAGCGACTTAAGCCATTCCGCCAGGTCGATGCGGGCAGCCGCCGTCTCCGCAGGACCAGCTGTCTTAGCCTCCACCAAAACCTCACGCCAGGCTCCCTCCTCGTTGTCAAACTGGTCGAGCCGCTCAACGGCGATGCCTCTTGCAGCTTGGGCGTAATAAGAGGTGATGTCGCGAATGTTGAGCCGGCCGCCTACCCGCCGACCCGAACGCACCTGCCGGATCGCGAACCGGCTTAACGGCACGGCGTGCGCAATATCCTCCTTGCCACGCTCGACCAACCGTGCGTATGCGGAGTAACTATTGGCAATGACTTCAGCGACCAGTTCTTCCTTGTGTTCTGGCCGAGTGCCTCGGAAAGCGAATTGAGCCTGCTTGCGGATCTGGGGCAGCATGACCAGGAACCGCGGATGCCAGGCCGGTGCAGATTGCTTTGGATGACCAGGTTGTGCTAATGCTATCACGGGGCGACCTCCAAAATCGGGACCGCCCCCAGCGGGGCGGTCGTGTCGAAAAACACAACCACCCCGCACGGCGCGGGGAGGAGCACAACTCATTACCGGCCCTGTCAAGAACATCTCGACGAGCTGGCGCGCAACAAAAAAGCCCCACGCCGCCGATCCGACTCGGCGCCCTGGAGCCCCTTACGACATCAATGTTGGGCCGGCAGGTTTCTGCTCGGCCTCGCTACCTTTGTCTGCCAACGAGTCCTGTTGCTTTTCCTGCCGCTGCTCGCGAAGCGATCGCCTAGCGAGCGGGCGGGCGCACCAGTCCAAGAACTTGGCCATTCATTTTGGTATGTGGGAAAATGCTTCCTGGTGGGATGCTAGGACATAAAGGCACGCTCCGGGGTTTCGGACGCGGCCAGCCGGAACGCCGCGGCCGCGCCGAACGGAGTGGGGCGCAGCGCAAAGAATGAGGGGCGTGCATGGCTAGCACGCGCTCATGGATTATGCCCGATTTTTCGCAAAAATTTAGATGCTCATCGAGTGCTACGTATTGCAGGCCGCGACAGCGCTTGGTTGGTCGATCAGGGCGAGCCGGGCCGCCTGGTCTTCAGCCCGCGTTTGTCCCTAAACGCGGTTCACGGTATTCGTTCCACAGCCAACTTTGTTGGCGCTCGCCTCCTTCTTGGCTGCACGGAGCAACCTGCGAATCTGCTTGTCCTTCGCCCGGGCACGAATACCGACCTCGTCGGTCGGCCGAGTTCAGTCGCACGACGGCCGGTGTTTTCCTTGGCGTTCAGATCGCCGACGATTCGTACAAACGACATGTTCTTCAGATGTCGCAGATGAACAACGTTGTCGGAGATTTCGATGTGCTTGCCGCACTTCTGCTGCCGTTCGGGAGCCTTTTGCCGGATCGCCACATCGGACGCGAACCCGTTTCGGCAGATTTAAGGATCGGGCATTCCGGTCATGCGCGCGTCCACTCCAGTTAGTCCTTGCGCGACTGATCACGCTGGCCCGCTTGAGGTGGCCGCAAAGTCCGGCATGCGCGAACTTGAAAAGCGCCCTGCCGGTCGCAAGCCTGCGACCGTTCGACGCTTCAGCGTCGAGCCGACTGGTTTGCGTGATAATGATTTTGGGTCATAATCTTCCCAACGAAGCCAGGGATCCATAAAGAAAGAGAGTTGACTTGGACCTCAGCGAACTTTCTGAACGTAGCGGCATCGATCGGCGAAAACTTCGCTATGTGCTCGATCACGAGTTGGTGCCGCAGTTGCACATCGAGATCAGATCGGACGAATGGGGTCGGCCTCGCCATTTCGCCGAGGACGTTGGCTTCGGGATCGTGTGTGCTGCCCACCTGCTGACTCTTGGATTGCCCCATGACTCGATTCGCGGATTCTTGGCGGCCCTCCTGGAAGTCACGATCGGCCCGGGGGATCCATCGCCAGCCTTGATTTATGTTCTCCAGCGGCCCTTGCCCGCTTTTGCGGACCTCGGCGATGGCACCGTAGTCCGATTCCGGGTCGGCGATTGGAGTTCTGGCTGGATTGTTCCAGGTAAATCGCGGACGCGAAAGCGGGATTTCGATCCCGTCACGACGCTCACGCTCAACATTGGCAGGATTCGCGATCAAGTTTTTTCGGCGCGCAAAAACTCGCAGTCTTGACTCCTGCCCCATGTTGGGCTGATAATGCCCATTGTTGGGCAGAAGCGCATGGCAGGGGCCGCGCGGCCGCTAATCGGGCGGAAGTGTCTTACATCCTCCCTGCGATTGGCCCACACGCCCGCGTTCGCCCGTCGAGCCGCCACGCAAACGTTGTCGCACGGCTGGCGGCCGTTTCATAACAGTAGGCCCAGGCGAGTCGCACACGGAGGTGCAGGATGCACGCGAATGGAAAAGCGTGGTTCGAGATGCAACACACGCTACGGGGACCGGCGTGGCGCTACCAGCTGGCAACCGAGTTCGCCAACGGGCAGGGCCGACAGGCCTGTGCCGTGTCGGATGCAGCCATTCGTGAGGCGGTTACATTCTTCGAGCTTTGGCGCCTCGGTCCGCAGGGCCAGCGGCGTGCCGAGCGTCGATACCCGCACATCGGCGGTGCCGAAGAGCTATGGGCCAATTCCACCCTGCGTGCGCGGGTGCAACTCATGCTGCTCGCGGATTGCGAGCCATCGGAAATCGCCGGGCGCCTCGGGATCCCGCCGGCGGTGGTCCAAGCAGTTGCAGACTTACATTTCGATGTGCGCGGAATGCTGCAGGCGACGGACTGGATTTTGACCAGCGTGCTGTTGCCCGAAGGGGACCGGGGACGCGATGACCTGGCGGCGGAGATGCGGCTAGCGTACTACGGCGGGCGCCACGCGGCGCTAGCCTTGATCGACGCGAAGTCACAGTTGCCAGTCGACCCGGCTGGGCAATTATACACGGCCTCCCTCCTCCTGCACGCCAAAGTGCAGCAGGCGCTGGAGGTGCCGCTCACCGCCGAGCAGGCGCCCGTCTTCATGAAACTCTACGCGGACGTGCGCAGCGAGGATCAGCGCATTCAACTTGAGCGCGAGAAGCTGAGCTTTCGCGTTCAGCGCTGGGCACAGCGCCTAGCCCTGGCGCAGGCCCGCGTCGATCTCGAACGGGAACGCCTGAACTTAGAACGCGATCGGGAGCCAAATTCTGGCCGCGGTACGTCATCGGTTGCCAATCCCGCAACCATCAATTCGCCGAAAACCACTAGTTCGCCCGCAGCATCAGGTCGGATGGTTGCTCCATCCGACCAAGCAGCGTAATCCAAAACGAGAGAAAGGCGCGATGCATGGACGCATGTTTTCGAACGTACCTAGCGCTCTGTAACAAGTACCAATTATCCCCGCCCTGGAATTGCCTCGAAACCGATCCGTGGGCCTTCCGTGGTCCTGCGGAGCCGAGCGTCATCCTGCCGCTCCTCGGCCAACACCATCCAGAGCAGCAACTGCTCGCTGCAGGTCTTGCGCAGCGTAACGGCCAGGGACAACTTCAACTGCATCGCTTTTTATCCATCCCCGACGTACTGCTCGTCGCACTGCGAGATCGGAAAGGGGCGGTCGTGAACCTAATGACGCTCGCTGGCTGCGTGACCGGCGATGCCCGACCGCTGTTTGGAGTCTTTGCTGACCAGCACACGTACCAAGCGCTGGCAGGTCGATGGCGTCGGCTGTTGCTCACGAGCGACATGGAAGACGCCATCCTGCTTCGCTCGGTTGGCCTGGCGGCCGCACCCATTACCGGCCTGGACGCGCTCAACGATCAGGGCCTCACACTGCTAAGCGAGATCTTCGGCATCCAGCGGGCGGCGAGTGATCACGAGTGGGAGGACACCCATGACGAGGGGCAGGCTGCCGCACTGCCGGACGCTCCCAGCGGGCCGGGCGACTTGGGGCACGCGGCCGGTCCGCTTCCGATCCGGCCCACGCCAAGTGGACCGGCTGGTTTGGCTGCGGCGGCGCAGGTGCCCAGCCACCCCTATCTAATTCCAGGAACCGGGGACCTGGGAAAGGACGCCGATGAACACGTGCCGCTGACAATCGTCAAATGGTCGCCTCGGCTGCGCTCATCGACCGAACTCGAACCCGTCCGACGTGCCGTCCGCTATCTGGATGAGTTGCACCGATTCCGGGGTTTGGAACTGTTTGAGGTTGAGCACTGGGTGCGCGCAGAGGATGAGGTCGAGGCGCTGGAGTTTGCTCTTGATCGCGGAGAGCCTGGCTGGGTTAAGGAGGCGTTGCTCCAGAGCTTGGATACGAGCACGGGAAGTATCACAGTTCCTCAACGCCACGCGCTGGTCTCCACCGCGCCCTGCGACTTCTCAACCGCCGTCCAGCAGTTGCACGAGGCGCTGCTGGGGGATTCCGAGGGTCACATCAGTCGCGCCACACAGCGGCAGGCCCTGCGTGCCTATCACCGCCTAGCCAGCCAGCAAATTATCGAACCGATGCTCCGGCAGGCGGAGGCGGTCTCGGATCCGGTGGAGCGCTGCCTGCGGCTGCAGCTGGCGCAACTGAATGCCTTATTCCTCGAAAAGATGCCGACGGTTCGTGAGCGACTTCTGAGAAACGGCAGCCAGCCTGCTGCGGGCAGCCCTGAGTTGGGACATGACAAATCGATTTCGGAGTTGCTCGCAATCAGTAGCCAACTACTAAATATTGCCAAAGAAGTGAAAACATGGAATCGAAATACCAACCCGCCGCCCAAGCGGCCGCCGCGGACTCTGACGATCAATTCCCCACGCTTCGCAAACTCGGATGCAGTGTCGAAGAATTAGCCATCCTGCGCCGCCAGTGGTACCTCAGCCAGGAGCACCGGCTGGCCGGTAGAGCTGCGTATTGGCTGCTGCGGTTTCGGCACCGGGGAAGGATTCGGACGGTGTTCGTGGGCAACGATGAGCAACAACTCATGCGTGTGCGCACGGAACTTGCGCAGCTGCGCGCTGCGCGTGTGCACGCACTTGAACTAAGCCGGGCTGTTCGGCGGGGCCGCGCGGCCCTGCGAAAGGCCAAAGCGCAGGTGGCGCCGGTCCTTCTGCAGCTCGGAATGCATTATCACGGGGACACGCTGCGGCGGTTCCGCCGTCTGCCGACAATGGGTACGTCATCTCGGTAATCTTGGGAGGAAGAAATCGTCATGGATGATGCAAACGTTCCGATTGAAGACACGCAACACATGGTCGCGGATGCCGTCCAGCCGTTGGACGACCCAGCCGTCGATTTGCACCCAGCAGAACCAGGCGACTGCGCGGTCGATGACCGATTGCGACGGATTCATGACCTTCGGCTCGAGGCTTTGGATCACCCGCATCCCTTGGCAGCCTGCTTGGGGGGAGTGAATTCTGACCTGATGGAAATGGAGCTGTATGTTAGGAATGCTCTGCGGCGGGCGATCGTTGCCGGTGATCGGACGATCGACGATGTCGAACAGCACTCGAAATCCTTCGATCTGCTAATTCGGCTGGCCAAGCAGATCTCCGTCGTCTCTCAGCTTGAGTTGCGATCGGCGAAACGGGAGTCTGGCGCACTGCCGACAAAGGCCAAATAGCGAAGAAATCACAACTTGCGCTCCAACTAGGCTGGGGGGCAGGACGTGATGGTTTCTTCCAACGTGAGCTGGAAGCGGGCGGTATAGATGCTCTTTGACAATTTGGTGATAGTCGGCGCGAGTCCGGGGGCTGGCATCCTCCGGGCTCGCTGACGGCCGTGGCATAAAGCTGTGCGGCCGCGCCAACAATGCTACTAGTCGTGGGAACCGACGATCGCCAACCGTTCCTCACGCTGCGCGAGCCGATCTCCAGATTGTCCGTCGCCCAGGAGATTGGGCCGAGCTCACGGCAACCGCCGCCAACTTTAGGCCGATTGCTGCTCGGCGGCGGCCACCTGGTTCAGCTTGTTGTACAGCGTTTTCAGGCTGATGCCGAGTTCTTCGGCGGCGCGGGGCTTGTTGCCTTTGTGCCGCTCGAGGGTCTGCTGAATGACCGATAGCTCGATTTCGCGCAGCGTCTGCGTGGTGCCGGCAATGGCCGGCTTGAAGTGCGGACCGCGCAGCTTCCGCTCGCCGAACTTATTGGGCAGTTGCGCGGCCGCGATCGGCCCTCGATCGCCGAGGATCGCGGCGTGTTCGATCACGTTGGCCAATTCGCGCACGTTGCCCGGCCAGGAATAGCCTTCGAGCGTTCGCAGGGCGTCGGGCTCGAACAGCTCATCGCCTGGCTTGAGCGTCGGGCGGAGCCGCTTGAGCAGATGCCGGGACAGCTCGGCAATGTCTTCGATCCGCTCGCGCAGCGCGGGCAGCCGGACTTCGAACGTGTTGATGCGGAACATCAGGTCCTGGCGAAATTCGCCGTCGGCCACCATTTGTTCCAGGTCGCGGTGCGTCGCGCATACGACCCGCACGTCGACGACGAACGATTCGTTGTCCCCCACCCGGCGGATTTCGCCGCTTTCCAACACGCGCAGCAGCTTGGCTTGCATGGCCTTGGGCAGTTCGCCGATTTCGTCCAAAAATAGCGTGCCGCCGTTGGCCACTTCGAACAGGCCCACGCGGTGCTCGTCGGCGCCGGTAAAGGCGCCCTTGCGATGGCCGAACAGCTCGCTTTCGATCAGGCTTTCGGGCAAGCCGCCGCAATTGATCGCCACAAACGGCATCTCGGCCCGCAGGCTCTGATCGTGCAACGCCCGAGCCACCAGTTCCTTGCCGGTGCCGGTTTCGCCCAACACGAGCACGGTGGAATCGGTGGGCGCGATTTTCGAGATCATCTGCCGGACCTGCCGCATGCCGGCCGACGAGCCGATCAATTGCGAGCCGCCTTCCAGCCGCTCGAGCTGCCGCTTGACCGCGCGGTATTTGTTTGTGAGGTCGCGCTTCTCGGCCACGCGGGCCAGCAGCGCCTTGAGATCGATCAGCTTGCAGGGCTTGGTCAGATAGTCGAACGCCCCGTGCCGCAGCGCCGAGATCGCGCTGTCCATCGTCGATTTGCCGGTCAGCACCACCGCCTCGGTGTCGGGCGAAAGCTCCTTGGCCTTGGCGATCACGTCGATGCCCGAGGCGTGCGGCATGTTCAGATCGACGAGGATGCAGTCGTAGGTATTGCGCTCCAGCGCGGCGATGGCCGTAGCGCCGTCGGGGCAGACGGTGACTTCGTGCCCCAGTCGCGGCAGCTCGACGCTCATCAGCTCCTGCAGCGAGCGTTCGTCGTCGGCGAACAGCAGCTTGAGGCGATTATGCGGCTTGGTATCGATGATGGGTCTCCTTTTGATTTTGCACCAGAGGCAGCCGCACGCGGAACCGCGAGCCCCGGCCGGGCCCGGCGCTGCTGGCCTCGATCGAGCCGTCATGATCGGCCACGATGCGATAGGCGATCGACAGGCCCAGGCCCGTGCCCTGGCCGCCACGTCGCCGCGTGAAAAAGGGTTCGAACAAGTGTTCCAGCACGTCGGCCGTCATGCCGCAGCCATCGTCGACAAACGAGAGCACTGCTTCGCCGTCGCGCTCGTTGACCGAAATATGCACGCTGCCGCCCGGCTCCAGGGCGTCCAGGCCGTTGACCACCAGGTTCAGCACCACCTGCTTGATCTGCTGGGCGTTGACCGGCGCGATCACGGCCGGGCCTGGCGCCAGTTCGAGGTGCTTGTCTTCGTATTTGCCCATGTGCCGGATCATGTCGGCCACGTCCTGCACGAGTTGCTGTAGGTCGGTATCCTGCCGCTGGACGTCGCCGATGCGCGAAAAATCGAGCAGTTTTTCCGTGATCCCTTTGCAGCGAAAAGCCTCGGTCTGGATCATTTGCAGGTAATTTCGCACCAGCGCGGCTTCTTTGTCGTCGGCCGGCGAGGCCTCGCCCAAGCGGTCTTCGAGCGATTCCGCGCACATGGCAATGGCGGCCAGCGGGTTGTTGATTTCGTGGGCTACTCCCGCGGCTAGGAAACCGACGCTCGCCAGTTGCTCGCTGCGGACCACCTGCTTGGTGCGCTCCTGCACCTGGCGGTCCAGGTCGTCGCGGATGTCCTGGAAGCGGCTGGTCATATCGTTCATGGCCCCGGCCAGCTCGGACATCTCGTCGTGCGTGTTCAGGTGAATGCGATAATTGAACTGGCCGCCGGCAACCCGCCGCGAACCCTTGATCAACACGCGCAGCGGCCGGAAGATCCATTGATAAAAGAGTTTGACGAATAGCGCGAACATGCTCACGGTGAAGACGCTGGTGATCCAGGTGAGCACCAGCAGCGTGCGGTATTGGTGCCGAGCGTGCTCTTTGAACTCGCTGATGTTCTCGTACAAATAGTTGGGCAGCTCGGCCGCCAGGCCTTGCAGGTATTCCAGTTCGGTGCGCAGCCGGCCGACGCGGATTTCGTCCAATAGCCAGCCCTCGTCTTCGCGCAGTTGCGAAATCCTTGCCAGCGACTCGTCGATGGCTTTGACGGTCTGCCATTCGCGACGGCTGTCGCCGATGCGGTCGTCGTCCGGGTTGTCTTCCAACTGTTGCCGATATTGCCGCAACGTGCCGTGGGCCATGTCCAGCTTGAGCCGAAACTCCTCGCGCACCAGGTGCAGTGCAAAGGGCGACACGTCCGCGCCGCTCAATTCCAGCTCGCGCGGGGCTTGCGTTTCGCTGAGCGCAATTCGCATATCGCTCACGTCCTGGCTGAAACGATTGGCCAGCGGCAGCTCGGGCACGCGGCGACTTAAGCTCCGGACCAGGCTGCGATACGAATACAAGCCATGCAGCCCGCCCCAAGAGAGCAGGCCCACAATCACTAGCAGCAGCACGAGGCCGGCCAGCAGCTTGTAGCGAATCGGCCATGTGGACAGCACGCGAGCGACCTCCCTGTCGCGCCCTCCGGTGGTTTGCGCGGCTCGAAGCGAGCGCGGCAGTTTGCTAGCAGTTTCCGGCGAGGGCGGAGGAGTGTACCAGCAGCCTCGCCGCCGCGGCAATACATGACTCGCAATTGACACGCGCGCAAGCGCTGGGCTATGGTTCGGCCCCCGAAATGTCCGCAAGATGTCCCGAGAAAGCGGCTCCGCTTTGATGGTCCGGCTAGCACGTATTGCCGCTGCCCTGAGGCCGCGTTCGGCGACTTCCGCCGGCTGCGTGCTGCTGGCATTGGTGCTCGCCGCGCTGCCAGCGTACCAGTTGTTTTGGCGCTACCAGCTCAAACGCTTTCAAGTGGTGCGGCCGGGCGTGTTGTACCGCTCGGGACAGCCGACGGAGTTCGGCCTCTCGCATTTGGCGCAGCGCGAAGGCGTGAAAACCGTCCTCTCGTTGCAGATGTTCGACCCCCTGCTCTACCGCGGGTGCTTCGATCCCGGCCGGGCCGACGGCGTCCGAGAGACCGCCTATCTGGAGTCGCTGGGTGTGCGGCTCGAGCAGTGGCCGCTGGGTGGCGAGTCGTATTGGCCTTGGATGACCCCCTGGCAGTTCGAAGCGTTCTTCCGCCTGCTCGACGATCCCGCCAATCTGCCGCTGGCCATGCACTGCTCCGGCGGCCGCCACCGCACCGGCACGCTGGCGGCCCTGTATCGCTTGGAATACGATCGCTGGCCGATCCAGCGGGCTTTGGACGAGATGTACTCGTTTACGTTCGGCCGGCCGATTCCCTTGCAGGAATACAATCTCCGGTCCTACGTGCCGCGGCCGCGGCCCGAGCCGGCCGAGTGGCAAGCCCTGCGCCAGGCTTTTTCGAATGCACAAGGCCTGGCCGACGACGACTACCAGTCGTTGGTGCGGCGACTGCGCGCAACGCGTAACTTGCCAGCGTGCCGGCAGGCGATTCAATCGTATCTGCGGCACGATGGCCCATTCGCATTGCCGCTGGCCGTGCGGTTGATTGACGCCCCAGCCGATCCGCTGGCAAATCTCGCCGCCAGCAAGGCGGCCGAATGTCTCGAGCGGCGGCATGCACCGCCGCACGATTGGCTGGCTGCGGCCGCACTGGTGGCCGATTTTGGCACCCCTGGGCAGCAATCGCGCCTGCTGGCACTGTTAAAAAACGAGGACCGCAGGCGCGCCGTGACGCCGCGTTATGCCGCCGTCGTGTCGGGCATCAACAACCGCTACACGCGGAACCGCTTGCCATTCTTGCGCGTGGTCCTGGACGACGTGCGCTGGTGTCCACAACCGGCGCTGAGGGACTGCCGTTTTTGCGACGTGGCGGTGGCCCATATCCTGGCAATCACCGACGAGCGCTCGATGGGCGACCAGGCGATCCGCGTGGCATGGGACGCGGCGCGGCGGCAAATCCGGCAATGGTTCGAGCGCCACGCCGATGCCGCGCAGCTTTGCCGGCTGATTCCCGCCGAAAACCGCAGCACGGTGATGGTCACCGACGGCCGCGGCGAAGACGAATTCAACTTGATCCATCGTTATTAGCAGGGAGGCGAGATGCCAACGTCCGATCCCACGTCCGGCCCCGATTTGCCAGCCTCGCAGCTCCTCGATCCGGGGCCTCATGCGCTCGGTTGGCGCGGTATTGCTCTGATCGTGGCGTTCGGGGCATCCATGCTGCTGATCGGTTTGGGCGGTCGCCGGGTGCTGACGTATCACGAGGTGGTGTTCGCCGAACCGGCCAAGGAAATGCTGGCCACCGGCGACTGGGTGGTTCCGCACATCGGCGGAATTCCCTTCCTGGACAAGCCCCCCGGAACCGCCTGGGCGATCGCCGCCGCGATGACGCTGCTCGACAGCCACGCTGAGTTCGTCGTGCGCTTGCCGTCGGTTTTGGCCGCCTTGATTGCCGCGGTGGTGGCCGCGATGCTGGCGGCCCGCTGGTTTGGCCGCTCGTGCGGCCTGCTGACCGGGCTGTTGTATCTTTCCAGCGTTCACGTGCTGCTGCAGGCCCGGCTGGCCGAAGCCGACACGCTGCTGTCCGCAGGCGTGACGATCGCGATGAGCCTGTTCGGCCTGGCCATTGTGCCCGGCCCGAGACCGCGACTCGAGGCGCGCTGGGCTCCGTGGCTGTTCTATGCAGCCCTGGCGTGGTGCGCGCTGGCGAAGGCCGGGATTGGCGTGGCCTTCGTGCTGTTGTCCTGCGCAGCGTATTGCCTGCTGGCGCGCGATCGCCGCGGCGTGCGATTTCTGCTCAGCCCGATCGGCTTGGCGCTATTCTTCTCGGCCTCGCTTGGCTGGCTGGCATTGGCCGTGTGGCGCTGCCCGTTGGTTTGGGACATTATGGTGCTGCACCATTTTGGCCGCTTCTCCGGACAGCAGGGACATCACGAGCCGCTCTTCGCGTATTTTTACCTGGTGCCGCTGGTGATGCTGCCGTGGACGCCGCTGGTGGGCATGGGCCTGGCCAGCGTATTGCGCAAAGGCGGAGCCGCCGATCCGCGCTGGCGGTTTTTGGCCTGCTGGTTTGTGCCGGGCATGTGCCTGCTGATTGCCAGCGCCTATAAATCGCGGCATTACCCCATCCCGCTGCTGGTGCCGCTGACGATCCTGGCCGCGATGGGGCTGATGCAGTATCTGACCATGCGCTACCGGCTGCAGCGCCCGCGGTTGGGCCTGCTGGCGGCGCTGACCGTGGCCGGCTCGGCGACCGCGATCGTTATCATCGAGCGATTGCAAGTCAAAAGCTATCACGGCATCGCCGCCCTGGTGGCCGTGGTGGGAATCGGCCTGCTGGCAGCCATGTATTGCGAAGCGCGTCGCCGGGCGGTCTGGCAAATCGGTGCCATGCTGGCCACCGCCTGGTGCGTGGCCGTCGGTGTGCAACTGTGGGTGATTCCCGGCCACGACTCTTATCGCCACCAGGTTGAGCTGGCCGCGCGGATCAATCGCGCGGTGCCGGAAGGCAAGACGCTGTACATGCTGACCCTGCCGGACAATCAGATCACGTTTTATCTCCAGCCCCATGTAACGCGGATCGACACGGCCATCTATTTCGCCGATCAGGCCGAACACGATGCGCCGCAAGAATACTTCGTGCTCGCGCCGATTCACGTGGCGGAAATGCTTTGCGAGCGGGGCGAAGGAAAGCTGCTGGATCGGGCCTCGGACATCAACAGCCGTTACATGACCGAGCGCGACCGGCTGACGTTCCTCGTTTGGAAACCGACCGCCTCGGCAGCCCGCAGTTCGCAGCCGCTGGCCCGCTAGCAGTTGTGCCGTAGCGGAATTCGAGAGAATTCCGGGGGCGCACGATTGCGTCCGGAAGTCTCACGACTTCCGCTACGGCCCACGGACCGCAGTTCGTGGGCTTGGTTGCGCGTGAAAGTGTGCTTTACCTCGCTGGGCGTGCGAGATAGCATGCTGCCGCGACCGGGGCGTGGATGTCCTGGTTTTGCTTACTGCGCGGCACGCTTGAGAGCTCGAAGGAATCGAATCGCCGATGCTCCGCTCGCCCAAGTTGATCTCGCTGGTCTTGCCGGTCTACAACGAGCAGGACGTGCTGCCGCTGTTGTTGCCGCGATTGCTGGCGCTGGCCGCCCAGTTGCCGTGCGCGGTCGAAATCATCTTTGTCAACGATGGCAGCCGCGATCGCACGGGCGTGCTGCTGGCCCAAGCGGCCGCCAGCCGGCCGGAAGTCAAGGTCATCGAGTTCTCGCGGAATTTCGGACACCAGGCCGCGATCACGGCCGGCACCGATTTCGCCAGCGGCGACGCCGTGGTGGTGATGGACGCCGATTTGCAAGACCCGCCGGAACTGGTCCTGGCGATGGTCGAGCAATACGGCCGCGGGTATGACGTGGTTTACGCCCAGCGGACGGCACGGCATGGCGAGACGCGCTTCAAGCGCGCGACGGCCGCCGTGTTTTACTGGCTGATGCAGCGGCTGGTTCACGAAGATCTGCCGGAAAACGCCGGCGACTTCCGGCTGATGAGCCGCGAGGTGGTGGCGGCGCTGCGGCAGCTGCGCGAGCAGCACCGCTTTGTGCGCGGGATGGTCACGTGGGTCGGATTTCGCCAGGTGGCGCTCCCCTTCGAGCGGCCGCCCCGTGCGGCCGGCCAGACCAAGTATCCGCTGCGAAAAATGCTGGCCTTCGCCTGGCGGGCGATCACTTCATTTTCCGGCGTCCCTTTGCGATTGGCGCTATATGGAGGGGTTGCGCTCACTCTGCTCGCGCTCGGCTACGCCGGCTGGGCCGTGTACAAGGCAGTAGTGCTCGGCGAAACGGTGCGCGGCTGGGCCTCGCTGGTTTGCCTGCAAGTGGGCCTCTCGGGCATCACCTTCCTGATCATGGGGCTGGTGGGCGACTACATCGCGCGCATCTACGAAGAAATCAAAGGCCGGCCGCTGTATATCGTGCGCGGGCTGGCCAACATCACGCTCGAAGGTGCGCAGCATCCGCTGCCACGGTCAGCCGTCTGCCTGCCCGCCGACGCTCCGGCCACGCTGCCGGCGCCGCACGCCCCACGCTGGGCCGCCGCGGAATCACGCGACGTGGCCGCCTGAGTCCCGCCGGTAGCGGAATTCGTAAGAATTCCGAAATGTTGCCGAGAACGTCGGAAGTTTCACGACTTCCGCTACAGCATCTACGGCGCGTCGAGATCGACGGCGGGCTTGGCGCCGCGGGCTTGCTTGTTGCGCAGCTGCTGCATCATGAAGCTGATGGCGCGGCAGTAGGAGCGAATGGCGCCGGCGTAGTCTTGTGAAGTCATGGCCGTTGATGCCTGGCGGCAGAGGCCGTCGAAGCGGGGCCAATCGATCTCCCAATGCTGTTGCACGGCTTCTTCGCGCAGCGGCTCGACCACGGCCGCCACGCGCTGGGCGGCGGCCAAATCGAGTTCGCAGACGTACGAACGGTGCGGTCCGCGGCCCAGGCGGGCGCCAGTACCCAGCGCCCGGTCTTCGCCTCCGCTGAAGCGGCGGAGAAACATTGTCAGCGCCGTGCCCAAGGCGGCAATGCCGAAGCCGGCCGCCGCGTAAAGCTGTTCGGTCAGGGCCAGCATGGCGGCGGCAAGAATCAAGACGCCCAGCGCGACCCACCAACCGGTCGCGATGGCCGGGCTGGAAGTCCCCCCGGATCGAGAAGCCACCACGCCCGGCGGCATCGACGCCACGCGCGCCACCAGCACGGTGATGTTGTCGGGACCGCCCCGCAGATTGGCCAGGTCTACCAGCGTGCGCGCCGCTTCCGCAGGCGGAAGCGTGGCCAGTATGATGCCCAAATCGGTATCGCCCACCGGCCCGCTCAGTCCGTCGCTGCACAGCAGAAACGTATCGCCGACGGCCAGCGGAAACGGCCCCTCGAGATCGACTTGCACGTGGTCGGTCGGGCCCAGCGAGCGTGTGATGATATTCTTGGGAATGTAGCCCGGCATTTCGCCTTCGGTCAGCTTGTTGCCGGCCATCATCTCCCAGACCAGGCTATGGTCGAAGGATAACTGCTCCAGCCGATTGCCGCGCAGGCGATACACGCGGCTATCGCCCACGTGGGCCACGACGGCCCCCTCGGGCAGTAGCAGCAGCACGCTGGTGGTCGTGCCCATGCCTTTGAAGTCCGGATTGGCCTGACCGCCGGCGTGGATTTTGGCGTTGGCCTCTTCCACCGATTTGCGAATGGCGTCGGCCGGCGAGCGGTCGAGCAGCTTGTAGTAGGTCAGGCCGACGGTATCCACCGCCATTTTGCTGGCCAGTTCGCCGGCCGCATGAGCGCCCATGCCGTCGGCCACCATGAACAAGTGTCCGCGGCTCTGCCACTGATCCTGGGTGCCAGCCATGACCTGCTTCAGCGAATCCTGATTGTTCGAGCGGCGCAGGCCGACGTCGGTGACTTCAGCATGTTCCAAGAAGCTTTGCCAAGCAGGCAGATTGTTGTCCATCGTCGTCCTGGAAAACAGCCGATTGTGCTTTCTTGTGCCAAGTACCCAGCGTTTGGATTTTAACATGCCAGCATAACACGAAACAGCCGGACTTGTGCGGATCGTGGACTACTGGTCGCATCCTCCGGTCGTTGACGCTCCCGGCTCGCCACGCCCCCCGGCTCGCCGTTCGCTAGCGAACGGCAATCGGCCTGGATTGGCCCCTGGGGGGCGGCTATACTCCCGGCCCTTTCTAGCGCCGGCTCCGGTTCATGGCTTTTTCCGTTACACAATGACTCCCTGGGCTGATGGCCTGGGGTTCGCCAGACGGCCGGTTCCGGAGACCGCCGACGTTTCAGTGGCCAGATGCGAGGTCGTGCGTGCCGCGTTGCCAGGCAAAATCGAGGCTGAGGGCCGCTTGCGCTCGCGGGCTGGCCTGGCTCTGCGCATCGAGCCTGCTCCTTTCAAGCGGCGGCTGCGTGCAGCGGCGGCTCACGATCCGCAGCAATCCGCCCGGCGCCCTGGTATATGTCGACAACTATGAGATCGGCACGACGCCGGTCTCGACCGATTATATTTATTACGGCACGCGGCGCATCCGGCTGATCAAAGACGGCTATGCGACGCTGGATATCAAGCAGTGGATCCCGCCGCCGTGGTACGAGATCTTTCCGCTGGAATTCGTGTCTGAGAACCTGGTACCGGCCGAGATCCGCGACCATCGGGTGCTCGAGTTCCAGCTTGTGCCGCAAATGATCGTGCCCACCGAGCAGTTGCTGGGCCGGGCCGAAAACCTGCGGCAGGGGAGCAAGGCGGAGACCTATGTGCCGCCGCCGACGATCAAGCAGCCCTTCGGCATCGTGCCACCGCCATGGCTGCCAGCCATTTCGGGCGGCGGGCCGACGACGACGCCCGCGCCCATTACCGTTCCACCGCCGATGGTCCCGCCGGCGACGGAAATTCAGCCCGGCATGATGATGGGCCCCTCGGGTCCCCTGCCTCCGCCGGGAGCCGGCAGCTGAGCGGGCGAACAGCCGCGACCGACGACGAGGCGCGACCAGCGGTCGCGGCTTTATGCCGGAGGACGCCTACTCGTCCAATTGGCCTTCGAACGAGTCGAGTCGGCGGTGAATTTCGCGGACCACGCTGCCGGCCAGGTCGTTGGGATCGGCCGAAAAGCCGCCGGTGAGCGTCACCTGCACCGTGATCTTGCCATCGGCGCCGCGCGCGGGCGTGATTACCAGCCAGGGGGCCAACTGGTGCAGTTGGGCGGCCTCGCGCTCGAGTGCTTTCAAAGGATCGTCAGTCATGGACTCAACCTCGTTGTCGCAACCGCGCCCCACAACAGCCCCCAATGCCGAGCGAACGATTCATCCGGTCGGCCGGAAACAGAAGATATCCCCTGCTCCACCGCGGGACAACCGCCAAAGATAGCGGGGCGCCGGGCTATTTGATGCCCGAGCTGCGCCGCAGCGCGCCGCCCACGCCGATGAGTTCGGGATGCCGCGCGATCTTGTCGGTAAAGGCCCGGGCGTCGCGCAGCATGGGCTGCAGCTCGCACATCATCTGGTTGACGTTGGCGATCGTCTGGTTGACTTGCTGGTAGAGCTCGTCGTCCTTGAGCAAGTGGCCGATGGTTCCCTCGGGCGAGTTGAGCGCGCGGGTGAAGACGCTGAGGTCGCCGACCAGTCGGTTGACGCCGGCCGTGGCCGTCTCGATGTTCTGGACGAGCTGCGCTCCGCGCTCGCCCAGCGGCTTGGTGAGGCCTTCGAAGTTTCGAAGGTTGCGGTCGGCCGATTCGAAGGTGTTTTGCATGTGGTTGAGCACTTCGTTCATGCGGCCGACCGTGCGGGGAAATTCGGCCGCGGCGGCCAGCACGTTGTTACGCAGCGCCGGATCGCCCACCAGCAGGTTGGCGTTCTTCGAGGTTTCCTGCAGACTGTCGAGCGTGAGCTCGGCCTTGTTGATGACGCGGACCATCTGTTCGTTGTTATTCCGCAGGATGTCATTGACCCGGCGTGAGAGCAGGCCGATTTCGTCGCTGGTTTTGGCGACCGAACGCAGGGCGCCGGCCAGGTTGCCCTGCAAATCGCTGATCACCTTCAAGGGATCGTTGGCCGTCTCGCCTTCGACCATTTCGCCCGGCTGGATGACCGGGCCGGCGCCTTTGGGAGGCTGGGTGGTACGATGCGCGCGGGCCGGCACCAATTGAATATACGCGTCGCCCAACAGCTCCTTCGAGATTTTCGGTACTTCGTTGCGGCGAATCTGGCGGTTGGCGTCGATCTGCAGCGTGATCACGACACCTTCGAGCTTGGGATCGAGGTCTTCGGCGAACTGCACCTTGCTGACTCGTCCGATCAGAATGCCGCTCTTGCGGACCGGCGTGCCGACGGAAATGTCCGGGGCCTCGGGAAAATCGACGTACACGGTGTACGGCCTTTCCACGAGGTTGGGAAAACCGTCGAACAGCACGACCAGGATGGCCGTGATGAACACGGTGGCCAGCACCATCACGCCTACACGGAATTGGACGACGCGTTCGTTCATGTCGGAATCAGTTGCCTGCCGCTTGCTCGCGCATTTCCATCAGACGCTCGCCCGCCTCGCCGCGCACGAATTGCGTCACGCGGCGGTCCTTGCAGCGGTCAATCTCCTGCGGCGAGCCGTCGAAGAGCACCTGCGACTCGCCCTTCTTCAACCGCCCCAGCGGGTACAGCATGACGACGCGGTCCGCCACCTTGTGCGCCGTGTGCATGTCGTGCGTGACGACGATGCTGGTCACCGGGTAGCGCTGCCGCGTGCGGATAATCAGCTCGTTGATTACGTCGCTCATGATCGGATCCAGCCCCGTCGTCGGCTCGTCGTAGAGCACGATTTCGGGATTCATGGCCAGCGCCCGGGCCAATCCCACGCGTTTGCGCATGCCGCCGGACAACTCGGCCGGTTTCTTTTCAGCGGCGGAGGCGGGCAGACCCACCTCGGCCAGCCGTGCCAGCACAATCTCGCGGATTTCGGCCGACTTCTTTTCCGTGTGCTGACGCAGCGGAAAGCCGACGTTTTGGGCGATGGTCATGCTGTCGAACAGCGCGGCCTGCTGAAACACAAAACCAAAGCGAATCCGCTCCAGGGCCACCTGCCGCTCGTCGAGCGTCGCGAAATCCTTTCCGGCAAACCGCACCTGGCCTTCGCTCGGCCGCACCAATCCGATGATCGTCTTCAGCAGCACTGTCTTGCCGCAGCCGCTTTCGCCAATGATGGCCACTGTTTGCCCGCGCGGGATCACGAGGCTGATGTCGCGCAGCACCCGCTGCCGGCCGAAAATGACGTGCAGGCCGTGCGTTTCGATGATCGGCCCCGAGTGCTCGGGGTTCTGCGCTTGTTCTTCGGCCATAGCGATCCACTGCGAAATCGAAATCAACGATTCGGGTGAAGCCCACGGACCGCGGTCCGTGGGCGTGAAGGTCTCGAGCCGGCGCTTGCGGAGTAAAAATTGCATCACAGCCCGATCGGCGAACTGCGATTCGGCCAGATCATCGTAGACAGTCCGTCCAGGAAGATGCCCAGTTCCAGGTCCAACATCAGGATCAGCACGAACGAAACGACAAAGGCGCTGGTGGCCGCCCGGCCGACGCCCTCGGCTCCGGGATCGCAATGGAAGCCGCGATGGCAGCTCACCAAGGCAATGGCCCCGCCAAAAAACAGGCTCTTGAAGGCTCCCATGAAGAGGTCGAACGCTCCGACCGCCTTCTGCGAGTTGTCCCAATAGTGATGCTGATCGATGCCCAAGAGCATCGTGCTATAGAACCAGCCGCCGGCCACGCCCATGAAGTCGGCCATGATCGTCAGCGTTGGAATCAGCACCAGGCAGCCCAGAAACCGCGGCACGACGAGGTAATGCACGGGGTTGGCGCCCATCGCGCTGAGCGCATCGATCTGTTCGGTGACGCGCATGGTGCCCAACTCGGCCGCCATGGCGCTGCCGACGCGGCCAGCCAACATCGTGGCCGCCAGCACCGGGCCCAACTCGCGCACCAACGAAAGATTGATCACGCCGCCCAGCCGGGTTTCCAGGTGCAGCGAACGGAACTGACTATAACTCTGCACGGCCAGCACCATGCCGATAAACGTCCCGGTCAGCGCCACCACCGGCAGCGACAGCACGCCGATCTGGTAAAAGCTAGGCAGAATGGTGCCCCGCTGCGGCAGCCGCGTCACCAGCCAGCGCAGCGTGCGCAGGGCGAACAGCGCCACGTCGCCGATGCCGCCGACCCACGCCATTGCCACGTCGCCCACGTCCGAAATCCAATCGGCGATCGCGGCCGAGAATCGACGGCGCGGCTTGGCAGGTAGCGGCGAGCTGGCGCTGGACATGTGCTGGCATCCCCGAGGCGTTCAAAGTCGAGAGTGTCCCCCGGAGGGCGCGCTAGCCCGGGGCACTTCCAGACAGTTCGACAGGTCTGCCGTCAACGCTTTAACCGGAAATGCCGGATACACCGCTGGGGCAAGCTGTGCCGCCAATGACGGCGCGCGGAAACCGGTGAAATTGCCACGCGCACAACCCCACGGACTGCGGTCCGTGGGGGCGCAAAAAAGCAGAGGGGCGTGCCACGCACTGGTCGCGGCACGCCCCTCGATGATGTCGCTGCTATCGCCAGCTAAGAAGCGTCAGGACGCTCCTTCGGCCGGTCCGGCGGTGGCCACGGCGGCACCCTCGCCTTGCGAGGTCGTGCCTTCGAAAGTCAACTGCCGCTGCTCGCCCACCTTCTTGACCTCGACGAGGATCGTGTCCTTGCCTTGGAACTCGCCCTTGAGCAGTTCTTCGCCCAGCGGATCCTCGACAAAGTTCTCGATGGCCCGACGTAGCGGACGCGCGCCAAAGTCGGTGTTCGAGCCCTTCTTGATGAGGAACTTCTTGGCGTCATCGCTCAGGACCAGCTTCAGCCCACGCTCCGACAGCCGCTCGCGAACTTTGCTCAGCTCCAGGTCGATGACCTGCTTCAGGTCGTCGATGCCGAGATGGCGGAACACGATGATGTCGTCGCAGCGGTTGATGAACTCGGGCCGGAACACGCGTTCGATCCGTTCGTTCACGCGCGACTTCATGCTGTCGTACGAGGCGTCGTCGTCCTGCTTCTGGAAGCCGAACGCCGACTCGTTCTTGATGGCCTCGGCCCCGGCGTTGGTCGTCATGATCAGGATGGTGTTGCGGAAGTCGACGTTGCGGCCGAAGCTGTCGGTCAAACGTCCTTCTTCCATCACCTGCAAGAGCATGTTGAACACGTCGGGATGGGCCTTCTCGATTTCATCGAGCAGCACCACGGCATACGGCCGGCGGCGAATCTTTTCAGTCAACTGGCCGCCTTCCTCGAAGCCCACGTAGCCCGGCGGAGCGCCGATCAAGCGGCTGACGTTGTGCTTCTCCATGTACTCGCTCATGTCGATCTGGATCAGCGCGTCGGCGTCGCCGAACATGAACTCGGCCAGCGCCTTGGCCAGCAGCGTCTTACCCACGCCAGTGGGACCGGCGAAGATGAAGCAGCCGGTGGGCCGCTTCGGATCTTTCAACCCGCTGCGGCTGCGGCGCACGGCCTTGCTGATGCTCTTGATCGCCTCGTCCTGGCTGATGACCCGCTTGTGCAGCTCCTTTTCCATTTCCAGCAGCCGCATCGAGTCTTCGGTCGTCATCCGCGTGAGCGGAATGCCGGTCATTTTCGACACGACCTCGGCGATGACTTCTTCATCGACGATCCCGTCGGCCTCGCGCGATTTCTCGCGCCATTCGCGGGTGATGGTCTGCTTCTTCTTCTTGAGCTTGTCGGCCTGGTCGCGCAGGGCCGCCGCCTTTTCGAAATCCTGGTTGGCGACCGCCTCTTCTTTTTCCTTGTTCAGGTGCTCGACCTCTTCGTCGATCTCCTTGAGATCGGGCGGACGCGTCATGGCCTTGAGCCGTACGCGGGCACCGGCCTCGTCGATCACGTCGATGGCCTTGTCCGGCAAGCAGCGGGCCGTGATATAGCGGCTCGACAGTTCGACGGCCGCGGCCAGCGCGTCGTCGGTAATCTGCACCCGGTGGTGCGATTCGTAGCGGTCGCGCAGACCCTTGAGGATCTCGACGGTCTCGCTCTTGGTCGAGGGCTCGACCATCACGAGTTGAAAACGTCGATCCAGCGCGCTGTCCTTCTCGATGTACTTGCGGTACTCGTCCAGCGTGGTGGCGCCGATGCACTGGATTTCGCCGCGGGCCAGGGCCGGCTTCAGCACGTTGCTGGCGTCGATCGCCCCTTCCGCACCGCCGGCGCCCACCAGGGTGTGCAGCTCGTCGATGAACAGGATCGTGTTCTTCGCGCGGCGGACTTCGTTCATCACCGCCTTGATGCGCTCTTCGAACTGTCCGCGATACTTGGTGCCGGCCACCATCATGGCCAGGTCCAGGACCACGATGCGGCGGTCGGAGAGCAATTCCGGCACGTCGCCGTCGACCACGCGCTGGGCAAAGCCCTCGACGATCGCGGTCTTGCCCACGCCGGCCTCGCCCAGCAGGACGGGATTGTTCTTCGTGCGGCGGCAGAGAATCTGGATCGCCCGCTCGATTTCCTTTTCGCGGCCGATCACCGGATCCAGTTTGCCTTGACGAGCCAGCTCCGTAAGGTCGCGCCCAAAACTGTCAAGAGCGGGCGTTTTCGACTTCGCGCTTTTGGCCTCACCGGCGGCTGCACCTCCGGCCGGGTTGCGCTCGCCCCCCTCGCTGCCTTCGATGCCGTGGCCCAGCAGGTTCAGCACTTCTTCGCGAACTTCTTCCAGCTTGAGCCCCAGGTTCATGAGGACCTGAGCGGCAACGCCTTCCTGCTCGCGCAGCAGGCCCAGCAGGATGTGCTCGGTGCCGACGTAGTTGTGGTTCAGGTTCCGGGCTTCTTCCATCGAGTACTCGATGACCTTCTTGGCCCGGGGAGTTTGCGGCAGCTTGCCCATCGTGACCATGTCGGGTCCGCTCTGGACGAGCTTTTCGACTTCGAGGCGGATCTTACGCAGGTCCACGTCGAGGTTCTTCAGCACGTTGGCGGCGACGCCGCTGCCTTCCTTAATCAGACCCAGCAACACGTGCTCGGTGCCGATGTATTCGTGATTAAAACGCTGCGCTTCCTGGTTGGCCAATTGCATGACCTTCCGGGCGCGGTCCGTAAAGCGTTCGTACATACCAATATCTCCGTGTTCGGCTCCAGCGCGAGTGATTCAGTAATTGACAAGCGTTCCAGGGTCAGGTTCGTTACGGGTTCGCGGGGCAGGCTCGCCTGCCTTGCTCTTGAACTGTCTAGATACGCAGCATGCTGTGGTTTTGTTCACGTCCCAAAGGCCGTTTCGTAATTCTAGGCCTCAAAATCTGCACGGGGGCTTCAAGCGGCTGCCCGCAGGGGCTGAATCTCGGCAGACTGATCGGCCATTTCCCGCACCGCCTGGCTAAGAAGGTCGTGTTCGGACTCGATTTCCTGCTTCCACTTTTCCGATCCGGCCAGCAGCGACAGTTCCTCCAGTTCGCGACGGGCCTCGTGCTGCCGCTTGGCCCGGCGGCAAGTCGTGGCCAACAGCAGCCGGGCTTCCAGGTCGGCCGGATTGAGTTTGAGCATCTGCTGGCAAAGCCGCTCAGCCTCAAACCAGTTCCCTCTTAAGTATTCCCCCGTGGCCAGCGGAAACAAGTCCTGCTGGGTTTCGTCGTTAAGTTCTTTTGTAGTAAGCGTTTGCCGCACGCCAATTGCGGCCGATGCCAACCCCATTCCGGTGGCCACTAGCGCCGCCAGCAGAATCTGGCCAGGCGGCGCCCATTCATTCCAGACGAGACTTCCGAGCACCACGAGATCGACGAGCAGACCAAAACCGATCGCGGCCAACAAGCCGCCCGGGCTTCCTTGCCAAAGCTGCGCCAAACCTGGCCACAGACATAGGGCCCACCGACCAACTCGCATGCGGCTCGATTCCTTTCATCCAGGCGCTCGCCGGCGCCGGCTATCATGCGGTCAAGGCGCGGGAATTCTAACCCCCACAGGAAATCGAGGCAAGGCAACCAGAACCACGGCTTAGGCTTAGTGCGCTTGCCGCCACCCGCCAACGGCAGTCCTGGAGCCCGGTGGCTGAAATTCCCCCGCCAAAAAACGAAAACATTGAACAGAAGATCGCAAAGAGCGCAAAGACGATTTCATTCTGTGACTGACCTTCTCTCTTCTTCCTTTTCGTTCTTCGCGCTCTTCGCGATCTTCTGTTCGATCCTCCTCGTTTCTCGTGTTCCCAGTCGTCATGCGACGAGTTGAACGGCTCGTTTGGCGCGTGTTCCGCCAGCGTGCACAATGAAGCCAGCTATGCGATACACCTTAACTGATGCTGCCCAGCGCGCGGTGACTGCCGCCGCCGCTTGGAATCGATCGTCGCCAGATGCCGGCACTTTGGGTCCCCTGCTGCTGCTGGGGCTGCTGGCCGAAAGTGAATGCCGCGCGGCCGGCATGTTGACTTGCCATGCCGTCTCGGCCGAAAGCGTGCGCCAGCATTGGCCCGACATCCGGCCGGCCGAAAGCTCGAGCCCGGATCGAGCGGCCGAAGTCCACTTGTTGGAATTGCTGTCGCTGGTTTCCCAGCGGTTGCCCGACGGTGCGCTGCTGGCAGGCTTTGCCACCGAACATCTGCTGCTCGGTTTGCTGCTGGCCGGCGACGAAACGTCCGCCTGGCTGGGCGAGCAGGGCTTGTCAGCCGCCGATGTCGAAGCCGAGATCTGCCGCATTTATGGATGTGCCGCCGGACCGGCCGCGGCAATCGACTTTCCGCCTGGCGATGAAATCCTATCGGTGCCAGCAGTCGAGATTTCCGCCGGTCGGGCCGATCCGCCCAGCGGCAGCGTGCTGTTTCGCATTCTGGACGCTGCCGCCAATCGGGCACGCGAGGGGCTGCGCGTCGTCGAAGATTACGCCCGCTTCGGCCTCAACGACGCCGCGCTGACTGCGGAGCTCAAGACGTTGCGCCACGAGCTGGCCGGTGCGTTGGCCCACTTGCCGGCGGCCGCCTTGCTCGCCAGCCGCGACACGCCGGGCGACGTGGGCACGGCCATTTCGACCACGAGCGAAGCCCTGCGCGAAGGCATCGACGGCGTGCTGGCCGCCAATCTCAAGCGACTGCAAGAAGCGTTGCGTAGCTTGGAAGAATACGGCAAGCTGGTCTCGCCCGCCGTGGGTCCAGCGCTGGAACGCCTGCGCTATCGCAGCTATTCCATCGAGCAGCGCGTGCAATTGGGTTCCCGGCCGCGACGGCTGCTGGTCGATGCACGATTGTATGTGCTGGTCGACGGGCGCGCGACGCTCGACGAGTTCACCGAGCTACTCAAAACTCTGATCGCGTCCGGTGTCGACGTGATCCAGCTTCGCGACAAATCGCTGCCGGATGCCGCCTTGATCGAGCGTGGGCAGCGGGCTCGTGAGCTGACGCGCGACAGCCAGACCCTGTTCATCATGAACGACCGGGCTGACCTGGCATTGGCCAGCGAAGCGGATGGCGTCCACGTGGGCCAGGACGAATTGCCGGTGGCCCATGCGCGGAGCATGCTCGGCCAAGGCAGTTTGGTCGGCGTTTCGACGCATAGCCTGGAGCAGGCCTGCCAGGCCGCGCGGCAAGCGGCCGACTACATCGGCGTGGGCCCGGTGTTTCGCTCCGGCACCAAGGATTTTGCCAGCTTTCCCGGACTGGAGCTACTGCGCGAGGTCCGCAGCCACACGCAGCTTCCGGCCTTTGCCATCGGCGGCATCGATCTGGGCAATGTTTCCCGCGTGCTGGAAACCGGCTTTCGCCGCATCGCCGTCTCCGGCGCCGTCTGCCGCGCCTTGGACCCGGCCGCCGCCGTAGCGCGTCTGCGAGTTGCACTCGATGCCGCGTGTTCGGCATCTCAGTAGGTCCGGCGAGCCGAGCCGGACTTGGGCCACAGCAGCGCGATTAGTGCCCCAGTGCCGCTCGGCTCGCGGCACCTATTTGGGCGGCACCGACGGAGTTGGTCGCTGGCTTAGCTGCCGGCTGGGCGGGCGTGCTGAGCAGCTCGCGGAGCAGGCTGTCGATCTCGACGACGGTTTCGGAGCCGAAGCCGACCCATCGGCCGCGTATCTGGCCTTCGCCGTCCAGGACCAGCGTCGTGGGGTAGCCGCGAAAACCAATCGCGTCGGAAACGGCCTTACGCGTCCGCCAATGGGCGTCGGTATAAATCGGCATATCGGCCGGACTGCTTTTGAGGAAGTTGGCCGTCTGCTGACGCAGCTCGGGCACGTTCTCTTCCCCGGGGCTGCACGACACCAAGGCCGCCTGGAAACGGGGCGAGTCCTGCCAATGGCGGCTCAGCTCGACCATGTGCGGAAATTCGACGCGGCAAGGGGCGCACCAGGTGCCCCAGAAATTCAGCAGCACGATCTTGCCCCGCAGGTCGGCCAGATCGAGCGGGCGGCCGCCACCGACCAGCGGCTGCAAGTCCACGTCGGTCAGTTTGGCCTGCTTCTGCGGAACGCTGATCCAAGCCAACAGCAGGCCGGCGACCAGCAGGACCGCGACCGCGCCATTCAGCCAATTGATCGAAAAGCGGGAACCCAACACGCGAAACTCCCCAAAACAGGTAAAACCGGCCGCACCTGCCTAATTCTAGGTTATTTCCGTCTCTGCTGGGCGGCACAATTGGGGGGTGCGTATGACGATCGGCGGCCCCGCCGTTACAATAGCAGCGGACCGGCGGAACTCGCTTGCCGGCAGCCCGTTTTGTGGGGATTTCATGAATTTGACCGGCTGGCTGATCATTCTGCTAATGGTCGCCCTCAATGCCGTCTTTGCTGCCTACGAGATTGCCCTGGCCAGCGTATCGGCCGCTCGGCTGCAGGCGCTAGCCGACCAGCATCGCCGCGGTGCCCGCTCGGCCCTGCAAATGAAGCAGAACATCGAGGCCAGCCTGGCTGTCATCCAATTGGGTATCACGCTGGCGATGGTGATCTCCGGGGCCACCGGCGGTGCGCGCGCCGAAGAGTGGGTTGCGCCGATCTTGGAAAGACTCGGGCTCTCGGCCGGCGCCGTCAACTTTTTCAGCGTGGTTTTGATTGTCATTCCGCTGAGTGCTTTCATGCTGGTGGCCGGCGAGCTGCTGCCCAAGGTTTTTGCACTGAAGAATAAGGAATGGGTCTGCCTGAAGCTCTCGCCCGCCATGCAAATCACGTCGCGCGTGGCCTATCCGGCGGTGTGGATCTTGGAGGCGAGCGTCACCACCATGCTCGACTGGCACGCTCGGCGTTGGCAGCCAGGGCTCGAAGGTCACAAGGCCGAAGTCACCGAGATGCAAGAGCTACGAGCCGTCGTGGCGCTGGCCCGCACCAGCCGGCTGATAGGCGGGCAGGAAGAAAAGATCATCCTCGGGGCGGCCCGGATGTCGGCCCGGCGGATTTCCGAGATCATGATTCCCGTCGATGAGATCGTGACGCTCGACTTGCGGCATTCGATGTCCGAGAGCCTGGTGCTGGCCCATGCCGACATGCACACGCGATTTCCGGTCTGCGGCGAGCCGGGCAATCTACAATCGATTTGCGGCTACGTAAATTTCAAGGACATCGTCTCGGAGTTGAGGTTGAGCCCCAATCAGCCTTCGCTGCGCGGCATCATGCGGGCGATTCCCGAATTGTCCGACGATTTGTCGATCGCCACCAGCTTGCAGCGGATGATTCGCGGCCACGTCCACATCGCCGTGGTGCGAAATGCCCAGCGGCAGATCGTGGGCATGGTCACGCTCGAAGATATTCTCGAAGAGTTGGTGGGCGAAATTCACGATGAATACGATCGCGCGCCGGGCCATGTGGCCGAGAGCGGGCTGGGCTGGGTGATGGGCGGCGGTATTTCGCTCGACCGGTTAGAACAGGTCACCGGCGTGCTGCTGGATCGCCAGGCCCTGCCCCCCGACTGCCGCACGCTCCACGACTGGGTGCGCGTGCAGCTCGATCGTCCCGTCCGCGGTGGCGACATCATCCGCCATTCGGGCTTGCGGGTGCTGGTGCGCAAAGTCCGCCGGTCGCAGGTGCTCGAAGCTCAAGTATCGAAAGACGAAAGCGCGCCGCCGTCGCAGCCTCTGGCCGACAACAGCCTGGCAAGCCCCAATCCGCAGCCCGAATCAGCCGGGCACTCCTGAAGGAAAATGCGGAAGGATGAATGATGAATGCGGAATGGAAAACGCGCTTGAGTCGTACGCCGATTTTTTTCCATAGCCCGGTCCTTCAGGGCCGGTAACCGCAGCCGCAGCCGCCATCATCGGGACCACCCTTCCATGCCGCTCGAGGTCGAACAAAAATATCGGCTGGAGAATCCGGCCGCAGTTTGGGAGCGGCTGGCGGCCTTAGGCGCGCGCTGGAATGCGGACCAGCAGCAGGCAGACCGCTACTTCAATCATCCGGCCCATGATTTTGCGCGATCGGACGAGTCGCTGCGCATTCGCACGATCGGCGACGACAATTTCATCACCTACAAAGGGCCGAAGCTCGATCAAACCACCAAAACCCGGCGCGAGATCGAACTGCCGCTGGTGGCCGGAGCGAAAGCGGCAGAGCAATATGCCGAACTGCTCGCAGCGCTCGGCTTCCGCTTCGTGGCCGAAGTTAACAAATGCCGCCGGCCGGGCACGCTGGCCTGGGAGGGGTTCGAGGTCCAACTGGCCTGGGACCAGATCGAGCGGCTCGGCTCATTTCTCGAGCTTGAACTGATCACCGAGGAATCGGGCCAGCAGCAAGCCAAAGCCTGCCTCGCCTCGCTCGCCCATGAGCTGGCCTTAAAGCAATCCGAAAGGCGCAGCTATTTGGAGCTGCTGTTAACAGCCGATCCGTCCGCCGCGCCGGTCAAACCGTAAAGTCTGCGTGGGGGCGGCGAGATAATTCGAAAGAGTTGTTTACAGCGCGCGGCTGATTTCCGATACTACTCCGACTAGCGCGGCCGGGAAGAGCCCGGCATCGGCACCTCTCGCCGAGTGCAGGCGATCAGAAGGAGCGACGCGAGATGGCCCGCCTGTCGATGAACGAAATGACGACCTTTCGCTGGTCGCTGGACGAGGATATCGCCCACTATCGCGCGGCTGGCATCGGGGCCATCGGCATCTGGCGGCAGAAGCTCGCCGATTTCGGCGAAGAAAAAGGCTTGGAGCTTTTGGCCGAGAGCGGGCTGAAAGTTTCGAATCTGCTGTGGGCCGGCGGTTTTACCGGCAGCGACGGCCGCAGTCTCAAAGACAGCATCGAAGACGCCCTGGACGCCGTGCGCCTGGCGGCCGAGTTGCAGGCTTCGGCCCTGGTGGTCTACAGCGGATCGCGTGCCGGGCATACGCACAGTCACGCCCGGCGGCTGGTGAAAGACGCCTTGGGAAAAATGCTGCAACTGGCCGACGAGCTCGACGTGACGCTGGCCCTGGAGCCGATGCACAGCGACTGTGCCGGCGAATGGACTTTTCTCACCTGCTTGGACGATACGCTGGCACTGCTCGAATCCGTGGCCCATCCGCGGCTGAAGCTGGCGTTCGACACGTATCATCTCGGCTGGGACCCGAAAACACTGGCGCGGATTCCGGAACTCGCGCCGCGAGTGGGTATCGTGCATCTGGGCGATGGCCGCCGCCCGCGCGATCGCGAGCAGGACCGCAGCCCGCTCGGTTGCGGCGCGATTCCGCTGCGCGAGATTGTCTCGTCTCTCCGCGCGGCCGGCTACGACGGCTACTACGACGTCGAGCTGATCGGCCCTGAAATCGAAACGGCCGACTATCACGATCTACTGCGGCGCAGCAAAGAGACCTTTGAGCAGCTCATCGCGCCGTAAGGGCGTTGGCCGTTCAGTGTGTAGGGTGGGCACTGCCCACCGTTTGCGCCCCGCATGAATCGGGGCCAATGGTGGGCAGTGCCCACCCTACGATTCGAGTTGCTCTACAAGGCAAACGCCAGGTCGATGGCCGCCAGCCTGGCGCTGAATTCGTCCGCCGACGTGTCATCCGCGGTCGACGCGTCGTCGTTCGATGAATCGAGAGATGCTGCCGCGCTGGCTATCGGCGCGATCGGCTGCTGCGCCGATACGATTGCCGTACTGACCGATGGATTGGTGACGATCGTGGCCGCGGGGACATTCAGCGTGACCACCTGCGCCGCCATGATGACCGGCAGCGCCTGCGTCACCTGGGAGGAAACTGACTCAACCGTAGTCGGCTCCGGCTGAGCCGGCGCGGAGGCGGGCGGTTGCGGAGTGTGGTCGGCATCGACCACAACCAGGTCAAACGTGAATGGCCCAGCGGCGCTGCTACTCGTTGCATCGGCGCCCACGACCAAGAGGCTATCGTTGCTACCGAGCGCAACGCCGGATTCCATATAAAGGGCCGACGGTTCGCTCGCGAAACCGCCGTCACCGTAGTTCGTATCGAGGCTTCCGTCGGCGTAAAAGGTTGCTGCGGACAGGCCGGATTGGAATCCCGTGACCGGTGATGTAGCGGACGTGACCACAATCTTGCCGTCGCTTTGAACAATCATCCCGGCAATATCCGTCGGGATGGTCTCGTTAGGAATGTCCGCCGTGACGATTCCGGTGCCGTTGAAACTAGTATCAAGGCTGCCATTGTCGTTGAAGCGGAGCAGCTCATATTCCGCGGCCCCGGTCGATTGATCCACGCCCGTCGTCGCCAGCAAGATTTTGCCGTCGGGCTGTACCGTAATAGCTTCTTTGTTCCCCCGAGCAGAATCGAACGGGGCCGTTAAATTGCCTGACTGCCCGAACGTGGTATCAACGGACCCATCGCTGTTGAGCCGAATCAAGTGCAGGCCGTCGGAGCTGTCGCCGATCAAAAGAATCCGCCCTTGCGCGTCTACCGTCATTGGCGCACCGGGAAGAAGGTCAGAATCCAAACGCGCCGCATCAAAGTGAAACGTCGTGTCGAGCGTGCCATCGGCGTTAAAGCGCTCAAGCGTTGCCGAACCCGTGACACTTGCGCCGACCAGGATCTTCCCATCGTTTTGAAACGCCACCGAGGGGAGCACGGCCGGGTCGTTGAGCGAGAGCTCGCCTCCATCGCCGAATGAAGTGTCTACCGATCCGTCCGCCTCAACGTGAATGAGCGTCGTAGTGGGCAGTTGGCCGTTGTTGAGGTTAGCCTGGCCAAGGACATAAAATGAGCCGTCGCTCTCCAGGTGAATCTGTTGAACTTCCTCCAGGTTGAGATTGCCGGAGCTCGTCACGCCACCAGCACCGAAGCTCGTGTTCAGCGTGCCATCGGAGTTATAGCGCGCGATTTGCAAACCGCCATTATCAATGCCGGCGACCAGGATCGTGCCGTCCGGTTCCTGGGCCACCGCTTGCGAAAGGCCGGGGACCTGCGGCTGGTCCGCAGGCGTGGTCGACGTGCTGGCCGACATCAGCATGCGGTCTTCCAAGACCTCGAAGCGCAAGAGCCGGTCGACGCATATCGCCTTGGAACTGCTCATGGCGAATCCTTACGGTTTCTGACGTGCAGTGATGACCAGGGCCGCTTCGAGTGGCTGGCAAGCCACGATTGCCCCGTTCCGCAGAAACAAAACCCACCTATTGCCAGCCGGCGCGTCTACTTTAGGCATGTTTTGTGATTGCGCCAAGTCCGCGGCCACTGATCCGCGTTTTTCCTGGCCGGAGAAACCGCCAACGAAAAGCCGCCGGCGGCGTTTGCGTCAGAACTCGATCTGCCGGGCGTTGAAGATCGGGCCTTCGACGCAGGTGCGGCGATAGTCCCAGCCGCCCGCTTCGTCGCGGACGCGGGTCACGCAACTGAAGCAGATGCCGATGCCGCAGGCCATTGGCGTCTCGAGCGAGATCTGGCAGGGCACGTCAAAGCGGGCCGTCAGCTCGGCCACGGCGTGCATCATCGGCTCGGGGCCGCAGCAGACAACGCGGCAGCCGGCTTTGGATTCTTCGAGCATTTCGCGCAGCAACTCGGTCACCAGCCCGTGGCGGCCGGCAGAGCCGTCGTCGGTGCTGATGCGTACTTCGACGCCCAAATGGAGAAAGTCGTCGACGCCAGCCAGATATGCGGCCGAGCGCGTGCCGTAGCACAGCGTGACACGGCCGGCGCGCGGCACGCTGCGCACCGGATTGCCGAACTTGGCCTGCCCGGCGTACTCGCGTGCCAGTGCCAGAAACGGCGTCTGGCCAATGCCGCCGGCTACCATCAACAAATGCTCGGTCGCTGCCGGGGCAAAACCATTGCCCAGCGGGCCCCAGACCTCGAGCTGATCCCCCGGCACCGCACGCGCCAGCCGGCCGGTGAGCTTGCCCACCACCAGGTACACAATATCCAGGCCATCGGGCAGCCCGGCCGCGTCGGGCACGACATCGTACAAGGCCAGCGGCCGGGCCAGCAGCGGATCGTTCGAGCCGGCCAGCCGCAGCATGATGAACTGGCCGGGCACGATGCGCCGGGCAATCTGTGGGCAGCGGAACCGCACGCGAAACGTATCGCGGGCCAAGCGCACGTTTTCTTCGACAGCCACGACCCCTTGCCAGGCGCCGTCGGCATAACAGGCGGCATGCGCGCTCATCGGCCCGAATGTCCGGGGCGGGAACCGAAGCGTTTCGGCCCGTTGCCGCTGCGCCCGCCAGCCCGTTTCGGGGCACGGCCAACCGCCGGCTTGCGGCGCGGCGATTCGGCCTTCTTCGGCTTGAATGGGCGACTCGCTTCGTTGACGTCGGCCGACGGGTCATCAGCGTCTGGACGAGCGCCCGGTCCGGCGTGATGGCGCGTGGCATAGCGCAGTTCGCGCAGCTCTTCACCGCTCAGCCGGCGGCAATCGCCCGGCTCGAGATCTTTGAGCCGCACGGGCCCCAGGGCGATGCGCTTCAAACGCAGCACTTTGTGACCCACCTTGGCCAGCAGCCGGCGGATTTCGCGATTGCGGCCTTCGTTGAGCACAATCTCCAGGACCGTGCTCTTCTTGTGCCGCGATTTGACCCGCACGCTCACGACCCGCGCCGGCCCTTCGGCCAGATGGATGCCCTGCCGCAACTGCTCGAAGACCGCGGGCTCGGGCATGCCGGCCACGAGCACCTGGTACGTCTTCTCCACGCCGTAGCGCGGGTGGGCCAGGCGATTGGCCAGCTCGCCGTCGTTGGTGACCAGGATCAGCCCCTCGCTCGAAAGATCGAGCCGGCCGACCGTGAACAACCGCTCCTTGGTCTGCGGCACCAGATCGATCACGCGGGGGCGGCCCGACGGATCGGAGTTCGTCGAGACCGCGCCCATTGGCTTGTTGACCAGATAATACAGCTTGCGCGAACGGCCGAGCACCACGCCGTCGACGCGGATTTCGTGCTGCGTGATATCGACCTTGGTGCCCAGCTCGGCGACCGTCTTGCGATCGACTTCCACGCGGCCGGCCAGGATCAACTCTTCGCAATGGCGCCGGCTGCCGATGCCGGCGGCGGCCATGACTTTTTGCAAGCGTTCTTCCGCCGGCAGTTTGGCGGGCGAGCCGGAGGGCGCGCTGCCCGGTTTTCCCGGTTTGCGGCGACGGCGTGGAGGCCGCGGTCGAGATTCTGTAGGCATAGCGGCAGACGCCGAAGTGGGTGGGATCATAAGAGCCCACCCATCATACTGTCTGCCGCCCAATTAACCCAGGGGCTGGAAATGCCGGGAAGCGCCCGGCCGGCGCTACTTAAGATAGAAGTCGTGGAAGAAAACGTCGTCCGGCAGGTAGCGCCGAGCAGCCCATTGAATCAGCCAGGCAAGGCATGCCACCAGGAACACGACAAGAAATGCCGCCCGCAGACTGAACCGGAATCGGCGGCGGAGTCTCTCGTCCATGAGAGAAGTATAACGGGGGCGAGGATCTGCAATCCACTTCGCGCGACAGCCGAGGGCTTCGGTCTGGTGGTTATTGCAATTCCATTGCCGGACGATTCGCGCGTAGAAATTCTGCCCGGCCACGGTCCGCGAGGATCTGCCACGACGCCTGTTCGTCGGCATCCTCGAGGAACCCCTTGATGCGCTCGTATACGTCGGCGGCGACCGCAACGTAGATCTTTTGAGTGCTCGGGTCGAGGATGCGGGGCTCATGCTCCTTGTGGAGCATGTCCGCTTGCTCGGGCGTCAAATGGATGTAATGACTCTCCATAGCCCCGATTATATCACGCCGGGAGATCGTCGCGACAGCCAGTCGGTGCGCAAGGCGGTTTAGGGTACCGGCTCGGCCGAGTCGACGCCTTCGAGCGCGGCGTCGGCATTGGTTTGCAACCGTTTGACTTCAGATGACGGCTTGTCGAAGCCGCGCGGGCGGATGCCATCGACGTTGATGTTGCTCGGCCCGAGTTGTTCTTCGGCGTAGGGATCGAAGCGCTCGGCCCGGGCCTGCTGATAGCCTTCGGTGCCGGGATGGAGGAAGTAAGGCGGGGCGATTCGTGTACAGCCGCACGGCATCGACATCAACATCATGACGATCACGCGCCGCTTGTGCGACATGGCATTTGATCCATCAATTATTGCCCCGCGTCGGGGCTGTAGTGCTGCTGGCCGAACTGCCACCACCGGCCGCGAGTCGGCTCGGCCGGCGGATCGGCAAAATCGCGGGGCCGGATGCCGTCGACTTTGTTGCTGTTGTTGCTGATATCGACTTCAGGGTACGGGTCGAATTGTTGGGCTTGGTAGCGCTGCACCCGTGACGGGGGCTGTCGGCCAAACCTGGGAAACTGCGTTCCCTGGCAGCCGGCGGCAACGGCAAACCCCATCGTCAGCAGCAGCTTCGCCCATCGCCTCGACATGGCAGACTCCTCGGCCAGTACGACCGCGGAATCGGGGCGAAGTATAGAGAGAATCGCCAAGCGCTAGAAGGCGAATCGCTGGCCGCTTCCGTGGCCCAAAGGTGGCGAGCCGAGCTTGTCATCCGGACTTGCCCATTTTCTGGCCCGCCTTGGCGCCGCTGATAGCATCGACTGCCGCCGCCAGGCCACTTGAGGAGCGAAGGAGGAATGATGAGTGCCGAGTGATGAATGATGAATGACGTATGCGGAACGGACGACTGGTAACGGCAAATCCTGCCTTCCACACGGTGACTTTTCCGTAACGTCCAACGGCGCAGCGAACTTTGCCCCCCACTCCGACGTTTCAATAAGTATTCGGATTGGGGGGCGATTGACATGCTGGCCGGAATTCCGAAGGGCGCGCTGGGGAGGATCCTGATTGCCTGGCTGGCACTCGCGGCGCTGCCGGCCGGCAGCCGAGCCGACACACCCGGCATCACGCCAATTCTTGCATTGGATGCGGCTGGGCATACCGGTTGGATCACCCAGTTGCTGCTGCTGCCCAGCTACGAACCCAGGCTCATCTCCACCGGGCACGACAAGGCAGTCCGCTTCTGGGATCTCGCGTCCGGCGAGCCTTTGAAAACGTGGCGGCCCGCCGTTGATCGGGGCGAAGTCGGTGCCATCTACGCCGCGGCCCTCTCGCCCGACGGACATTTGCTGGCCATTGCCGGCCGCACGGCGCAGGTGCCCGCTGGCGAGCAAGTGATCCTGATCGTGGATCCCGACAGCGACGCCGTGGTGCGAAGTTTGCGCGCCATCAGCGGACCCATTCGCGGCCTGGCTTTCTCGCCCGACGGGCATTGGCTGGCCGCGTGTAGCGATGACGCGGTGATCCGGCTGTGGGATCCTCACACCGGCAGGCTCACGCGCGAATTGCGCGGGCACACCGACCGCGTCTACGCTTTGGCCTTTAGTCCCGATGGCCGGCGGCTGGCGAGCGGTTCTTGGGATGCCACGAGCCGGCTGTGGTCCATTCCCGACGGCGCATCGCTGGCTGTGATGGGCGGGCAGGTCAAAAATGTGATGCGCGTGGCTTGGAGCCCCGACGGCCGCACCATTGCCACGGGCGGTGCGGGCCCGGCAGTTTTTCTCTATGAGCCCGACGGCCGGTTTCGTTATGCCTGGAACAACTTCGGCACGGGCGTGTCCGGCGATAGCAAGACGTCGATCAGCTTGCTTGAATTCTCGCCCGATTCGCGAACGCTACTAGCCGGCTGGGCCTCGCGCACTCACCCAACAAAAGCGGCCGTCGTGCTGGACATGACCGACGGACACGTTCACTACCAGCTTCCCAAGCTCCCGGCTTCGCCGATGTGCGGGCTGTTCTTGCCGGGCGGGAGCCAATATGCGGTCGGCTATTCGTCGGGCGACATCTTGTTCTATTCGTCCAGCGACGGCCACGTAGTCCGCACTTTGCGCCCGCGGGCCCGCTCCCACGTTGCCGTGGGCTGGAGTCCCGATGGGCGGGCCATTGCCTGGGGCGATTCCAACAATCGTGGATCGGGCATCAAAGGTACTCATCCACTCGCGCATGCCTTCTGTCTGGAAACGCTCGACATGGCCCCGCCGCCCGATGCCAATTATCAACGTAGCATCGGCAATTGGGGTGAGTGGTCGATTCAGCGCGTCAAGAATTCCGTCGTACGGGTCGATCGCGGCAACATGCCGGTTTCTCGGTTTAAAATCCCCGAACCCGACGACCGCGTGCGCTGCCGCAGCTTGCTTTCGCAGGACCGGGCAGTCGTCGGTTCGCAGCATGGCGTGTACGTGTTTCAAGCGTCGACCGGCCGGCCGATTTACCAATTGCCCGGCCATACGGACACCGTCTGGTGCGTGACCCCTTCCCCCAACGGCCGCTATCTACTGACCGGCAGCAGCGACATGACGCTGGAGATTTGGAATCTGGATCGCTACGAGCTGGTGGTGTCGTTGTTTGTGGCCGGCGATGAATGGATCGCTTGGACTCCGCAAGGTTATTACGCGGCCTCGATCGGCGGCGAAGGCTTGATGGGCTGGCATGTGAATCGCGGGCCTGACGCATTGGCCGATTTTTTTCCTGCCTCGCAATTTCGCGGTCGCTTCTATCGCCCCGACGTGATTCGCCGCGTCTTGGAAACCGGTGACCCTTGGTCGGCCGTTGACGCCGCCAATCGCGATCGGCAGCAGGCAACGAGCCGGCTGACCATCGCGGCCGCCATTCCGCCTGAAGTCCAGGCGCGGCTGCTTGACTCGGGCGAGCAGCGGCCCGCGGGCACGACTTCCTTGTCGGCCACGGCCCGCCGCCGCGGCGACGAGCCGATCTTGGGGCTGCAATTGATTGTCGACGGCCGCCCGCAGGATTTTCGCCCGGCCCCGCTGGCAGAGCACGCGGCCGGTCAGCCTGTGCCGCTGCCGGATAAGTTCGAAGCAACTTGGAACATCAAGCTGCCGCCGGGCGAGCATTCGCTGGTGGTCGAAGCGCAAACCGCTGCCAGTTCTCAATTGAGCAAACCGATCGCGGTACACGTCCCCGGCCTGGCGACGAAGCCCGATCTCTATGTGCTGTCGATTGCGGCGGCCGACGGCGCGCAGCCGCCTCTGGCGCCCTTTGCCGAAGCCGACGCCGTGAGCCTCGCGCAGCGCTTGGCCCAGGATTCCGGCAAGTCGTACGCTCGCGTGACGACGCGCATGCTCACCGGCGGCCAGGTGACTGCCGCCAATCTTGCTCGCGAACTCGAGTGGCTTCGCAATACGGCCCGGGCGGAAGATACGGTGGTCGTATTTTTCGCCGGGCGCGCCGCGGTTGACGATCGGGCTCAGGTGCAGTTCCTTGGTGCCCCCAGCCCCTCGACGCCGCTGGGCGAACAGGTGCTCTCGGGCGATGCACTCAAAGCCTCGCTCGCGCGGACACGGGGCCACGTGTACTTTTGGACCGACGCCCGCTGGGCTGGCCAACTCAAAGTAGCGTCTCGGCAAGTCGCACGCGTCCACGACTATTGCTGCGGCGACCTCAGCGTGAGCCGACAAATCGGCGCCGCAGCACCATCGCGCCACGCGATGGTCGACTTGTTGCGCGAACTCGCCAGGCCGGGCGTGGGAGTTGCCGGGCTGGCAGCCGCCAGCGGCCGCAAATCGGCCCAGGACGACACAGGCCAGCGGCACGGACTACTGACCTTATCGCTCGTCGATGGTCTCGCCGGACGCGCCGACGCGGACGGCGACGGCCGCATCACTTGGGCCGAGCTCGAGCAGTTTCTCACGCGAGACATCGATACACGTTCGGCTGGTCAGCAGCGTCCCGTCATTGCCACGCCCGACCTGCTGCCTTCCGATGCGCTCGTGCGCCCGTGAACTGCCATGGCTCGCGTAGGCTGCTGCTTGCTACGGCAAATGGGCAGCGAGGAGCACGGCCGGGCCCTGTGCAGGCGATACGGTATATGTTGAAGTTGCCGGTAAGACGGCCGTGGTGCCTGGCGGCCAAACTTCGCAAAAGCCCTCGCCGGCCGCCTCGACGCTGCCGGACTGAACGGCCACGACGCGGCACATCTGATCGCCGCCGGTCTTTTGCGGCTCTGCCAGCCGCCAGCGCTCCAGCACAAAGTGTTCGGTGGCCACGAGCCGCTCGACTTGCGGCCGACTGGTGGACTGCGGCGCGATCGGCCTCAGCGGGCCGAGACCATAGTCAATCGCATCCAGCCCTTGCTCGAGCTGTAGCGTACGCGGCCGGCCTTGGGCATCGCGCCGATTCCAATCGAACAGCCGATAGGTGCAATCGCTGGGCTGTTGCAATTCGGCCACGGCCACTCCCGCCCCCAACGCGTGGACGCTGCCGGCCGGCAGCCAGAAGCAGTCGCCGGCTTGAGGGTACCAGGCATGCAGACATTCCGGGCAGCGCCCCTCGGCCAGCGAACGCTCGAGCGCCTGACGATCGACACCGACTTTGAGGCCGGCATACAGCAGGCTGCCCGGCTCGGCGGCCAGCACGACCCAGGTTTCGCTCTTACCACACTGGGTCGGTTCGAGCCGGGCCGCGCGCGCGTCGTCGGGATGCACCTGCACGCTGAGCGAATGCCGCGCGTCGAGAAATTTTAACAACAGCGGAAAGCGAGCCTGCGGCCAATGCCGGCCCAGCAGATCCTCCCCGCGCTCGCGCACCAGATCGCTCAGCAGGCTGCCGGCCAGCGGTCCGGCGGCCACGCGGCTTTGATGCACGCCGTGGTCGGCCACTTCCCAGCTCTCGGCATAATCGTCGCCGGGCGGCAGATGCTTGCCCAACAAGCTCTCCAGCCGCCGCCCGCCCCAGGGCAAGCGCCGAAAGAAGGGCTCGAATCGCAAGGGATAAAGCGGCGTCATACCTGAAACACCCGCGGCGGCAGTGGGAGGCTTCCCCTCCATCATCCTTGGCCCGGCGTGCTTTGCAACCGTTGGATTTTGTCGATCGCACGGGTTGAAAGGGCCGTCGGTTGTCGCTGCGGGGGGCCGCGGTTATGATCGGCTACAGCGTGCGATTGTCCGCCCTCTTACCGATCCGCGTCCTCATTTCAGCCGCTCGCCCCACGCCCATCCGCCGTGAAACAAGACGAAGACCTATTCTCCGACACCACGATGACCTTCGGGGAACACCTCGATGAGTTGCGGACGGCACTGTTCAAGGCCGTCGCCGGTCTGGCCGTCGGCATGCTGCTGGGCCTGCTGGTAGGCAAGCAAATGGTGGCCGTGATCGAGGCTCCGCTCACCAAAGCGCTCGGCACCTATTACCAAAGCGACGCCACCGAAAAGTACGAAGACCTGAAAGCCGAGGTCGAGCGTCACGGACATTCGCTCCCCTACACGTACGATCAGGTCGATAACCTGGTCAACAAGCAGCGCATGCTGTACGAAGTCCGCCTGGTCGATCCCGCGCAGATGGCCCACCTGGCAAAGACCTCGCCGGCGAAGGGCCCCCCCGAGTCGTCGCCAGAGAGCTCGTCTGCCGACGCGGCCGTTTCTCTGGTGCCGATCATGCTGTGGCACTCGCTGGATGACGACGAGCGTACGCATCCGAAGGCGTTTGCCATGGGCGAACCCTTTTCGATGTGGATGAAGGCTTCGCTCGTCGTCGGCGTGATCATCTCCAGCCCCTGGGTGTTTTATCACATCTGGTCGTTTGTGGCGGCCGGACTGTATCCGCACGAAAAACGCTATGTGCATATTTTCCTCCCCTTCAGCTTGGGCTTGTTTCTGCTGGGGGCGGCCACGGCCTATCTGTTCGTGTTTCAGCCGGTGCTGGACTTTTTGCTCAGTTTCAATCGCTGGCTCAATCTCGGTCCCGAGCCGCGCATCAGCGAATGGTTGAGCTTCGTGCTGCTGCTGCCGCTGGGCTTCGGCGTGAGCTTTCAATTGCCGCTGGTGATGCTGTTTCTGGAGCGGATTGGCATCTTCAGCATCAAGACGTATTTGCAGAAATGGCGATTGTCGGTCCTTGTGATCTTCATCCTCTCGGCCGTGCTCACTCCGGCCGATCCCTACAGCCTGCTGCTCATGGCCCTGCCGCTCAGCTTCCTCTACTTCGGCGGCATCCTCCTCTGCCGCCTGATGCCGCGCACCAAAAGCGAATTCGACGTTTGACGCGCTGGCAGCGCCCACACGCGCGAACGGGCGAGCCGGGAGCGTCAGCGACCGGAGTCCGCAACCACCGGTCGCGGCTTTATGCGTGTTCGCGCCCGATGAGTTTTTGAAGTATCGTCCACGGGCGCGTATTCGCCACGTCGGCTACGGTCAGCCCGGCGCGTCGCGCTTGCAGGATGCCGTAGCGCAGCTTGTCCAGATCGCCCGTGCTGTGGGCGTCGGTCGAAATCACGATCGGAATGCCGTGCGCCTTGGCCGCCGCACAGTGGATGTCGTCTAAATCCAGCCGGGCCGGGTTGGCGTTGAGTTCGAGCAGCTTGCCGTAGTCACTGGCCGCGCGGAATACCTGGTCGAGATCGACTTCGTAGCTTTTGCGCCGATTGATGATCCGGCCCGTCGGATGGGCGATGGCCGAGACGTGGGGATTGCGGATCGCATCGACGATCCGCTTCGTGATCTGCTCGCCCGGCTGCTTCTGCCCATAGTGAACGCTGGCCACGACCCAATCGGCCTGGGCCAGCACGTCGTCGTCCAGATCGAGGCCGCCTTTTTCCAGAATATCGACCTCGATGCCTTTGAGCACCTGGATGCCCGGATGGCGGCGGTTGAGCGCATCGATCGTTTTCCACTGCTCCAGCGCCCGGGCGTTATCCAATCCATTGGCCATGCTCACCCGCTTCGAGTGATCGGTGATGGCGATGTAGCGCAGGCCGCGGTCGCGGGCGGCGGCGATCATTTCATCCAGCGTGGCCTTGCCGTCAGTGGCCGTGGTGTGCATGTGCAAGTCGCCGACGATGTCCTGCTCTTCGATCAGCTTGGGCAGCGGACCGGCCGCGGCCCATTGAAATTCGAACCGGCCTTCGCGGATTTCCGGCGGGAAGCAAGGCAGATCGAGCGTGGCATATACGTCCGCCTCCGTGCGGCCGGCGATGGACTCGTCGTCGCGATACACGCCGTATTCGTTGATCTTCAGCCCCTTGGCCTTGGCCATGCCGCGCAGCACGACGTTGTGCTGCTTGCTGCCGGTGAAATATTGCCAGGCGGCGCCGAAACTTTCCTCCGGCACGACGCGCAGGTCGAGTTGCAAGCCGGTCGCCAGCCGGACCGAAGTTTTCGTATTACCCCGGGCCAGCACTTCGGCCACGCCGGCAAAATTCACCAGCCGCTCCATCGCCGGCGTGGGGTCGGCGGCGATAGCCAGCAGATCGATGTCGCCCACCGTCTCCTGCCCGCGGCGATAGCTGCCGGCCGCTTCGACGCGTGCAATGGCCGGCGAGCCGCGCAGGTATTCCAACAGCGTCTGCACATGAATGTCGGCTTCGGCCCAGTACATGCGATCCTGCGCCGCGGCGGCCATCGGCAGCCCGGCCAGGATGGTCTGCTCGGTTTTTTCGCCAAAGCCTTTCAGCCCGCGCAGGCGCTGGCCTTCGCACGCGGCCCGTAAATCATCGAGCGTGCGGATGCCCAGCTCTTTGAGCAGCACGGCCGCCTTCTTGGCTCCCAGCCCCGGGACGCGAAGCATCTCCAGCGCCGTGCGCGGCACCTCGCACAGCAGCGTGCCGTGCATTTCCAGCGCGCCGGTTTCCAGCAACTCCGCGATCTTGCCGGCCAGATCCTTGCCGATGCCCGGGATGCCCGTCAGCGTGCGCTCAGGATCGGCCGCAATGCTAGCCAACGGCTCGGCCAGCTCGCGAATCGCCCGCGCCCCATTGCGATATGCGCGTACCCGGAACGGATTGGCATCGGTGAATTCCAGCAGATCGGCCACTTCGTCCAGCACGGCCGCGATCTCAGCATTGTTCAGCATGAAAACTCCAGGGGAAGTGAATAGTGGAAAGTGAAAAGTGAAAAATGAAAAATGTCGGACAAGGGTCGCTCGCCGAAGCACTCGTTCTTTTACTTTCCACTTTTCACTGTTCACTTTTCACTTCTTACGTGTGCATCTCCACAATGTCGCGGTCGTGCATGACGTGGTCGCCTTTGACGGCGGTGCCGTCGTGGACGCCGGTGCCCCAGATGCGGGCGAACTTGAGTTGCTCGGCCAGCTCCTTGTGCACCAAGGCCGCCACGTCGGCCAACGTGCTGCCGCGCGGCACGGTAAACGGCCGCTCCATGTCCGGCTCTTTGGCCTTGGGCAGCTTGGTGTAGACGCGGATGATGTCCAGCGACTCGTAAATCGCCTGCTTGAGCGGCTCGAGTGCCGTAGCCTGCTCGGCCGACACGGCGAGTTCCGGCAGTTGCAGCGGCGACATCTCGTGCCACAACTCGACGCGCTCCTTGAAATCCGGCAAGTCGCTTTTGTTGAGTACCGAGATTGTTCGCGTGTACGACAAGCCAATGTCGTCTTCGTCCAGAGACGAGGCGGCGGCCAGTCGCGTCTTAGTCTGGTTCAATTTGTCGATGCAGGCCAGGCAATGTTCGATGCCATCGTCGCTGCCCAGGTCGACGACGAGCAAGGCCAGATCGGCGCCGCGGATCAGACCCTGCATGTAAGGTTCGAGAAAATCGCCCGTGATCGGCGGGGTGTCGATGAGCTGCACCATCACGTCTTGCCAGGGCATCATGCCCGGCAGCGGGGTGCGGGTTGTGAAGGGATAGATGGCCACCTCGGGCGTGGCCCTGGTGAGCCGGGCCAGCAGTTGGCTTTTGCCGGCATTGGGCCCGCCCAGGATGACCACCGTGCCGGCTCCCTGCCGCGGGATGCGGACGGCGTGGCCTTTGTTGCCGGCCTTGCGCTCGGCCTCGGCGTCCTTTTTCGCCCGGCTGATCTTCTGCTTGAGTTCCGACTGAAGTTTTTCCGAAGCTTTGTGCTTCGGCATTTCGCGGAACATGACCTCGAGCCACTTGAGCTCTTCTTCCTTGGTCGCGGCCCGGCGATACTGCTCCTCGGCGCGGTGATACTGCGGTGTAAGATTCGTGGCCATGCGGCCATTATAAAGCCGCGATCGAGACTGGCGAACCCAACGCATAAAGCCGCGACCGCTGGTCGCGAGCGGACGGAATTCTCACGAGACGGAATTCTCACGAATTCCGCTACGACAAAAAAACAGCCGCGGAGCCATCCGAAGATGACCCCGCGGCCGGCGTGGGTCTCCGTGCAAGACGGAAAGTCGAAATCGCCGGCGGGCTTGGCGTTGGCCCCGCCGCGGCGTTGTTAGCGGTTCGAAGCCCGCCAGCCGTCTTCGTCGGCCAGCGGCATGATCGTGGTGGTCGGGCCGACGCCTGTGTCTGCGGCGGCCGGAGTCAGATCGGGTGCATTCCAAGCGACCGGCGTATACGGATAGCTCGGGATGCTGGTCGTGCGGTTTTCGGGATCCAGCAGCCGCAAATGGCTCGAAGAGTTCACCTTCGAGCCCGGCGTCAGATTCGGATCCGGAATCGGCCGCATCGGCTGTTGCGTGCTGCCGGGTGCGGTGTTATTCGGGTTCGCGGGCGGCGTGCCGCCCTGGTTTGCCGGCGCCGACGTGTTCGGAGCAGCCCCGTAGCCGCTCGTGGCCGGATAGCCGGGATTGGCGTACTGCTGGGCCGGATAGTTCGACGTTGCGGCGGGTGCTGAACCCGGATTGCCGTACGTCGGTCCGGCGCTAGCCTGCGGCGCGAACGTGGAAGGCGTGCTGTAATTGGGTGCGCCGTACGTTGGCGCGCCATAGTTCGGCGCTCCGTAGGGCGGCGTGTAGGGTGCGGGAGTCGGCGGCAGTGCCGAAGCCGATCCGTACGTCGGCACGCGATAAGCCGGCGCTTGCAACAGCGAGGGCGCGCCGGTCGCGGCGCCATAGGTTGCCGTGCCGCCCGGGCAAGTCGGGCAGGCAGCCGGAGCGGCGTAGGTGGCCGGTGCGACGGCTTGCGGGGCGTAGCTGGTCGGCACATAGGTCGTCGAAGGCACGTACGTGGTGGTGGCAGCCACGGGCGCCGGGCAAACCGTGCACGGCCGATTGCTGTACACCAGCCGATACGAGGTAAACGGCACCATCCGCGTTTGCTGCACGAAGCTCGTCACCGGCTTGTAGCTGGTGACGGGGCAGCCCGAGCAAGGATCAGAGCTGACCACCGGCTGGTAGCTGGTGACCGGCACTGTGACCGACTGGCAGCGATAACTGGTCTGCGGCACGTAGCTCACCGTCTGCGCTTGAGCGCACGGGTTGCAGGCCACCGCGGCGGGCTGTTGGCACGAATTGCATTTCTTGCATTTGAACAAGTCGCACAGGCTAGCGTGACTCTCACCGGGCAGCGCCAAGAGCATCGCCAGGCCCGCCAGCGCGGCCAGCCATCGATGATTGCGGATGTTCATGATTTCAACTCCCCTTAAACAGCCTACCAGGTGTCATGCAACAGAAACTGGCGAGTGCGTGATGACGGATCGTGATCCGAGGCCTTCGTCCGCTCTATTGTTTGTGGTGCCTGGCAAGCCAGGTGTCAACGCGCGCCTTGAGAGAAACCGTCATTTGGTTGCAAATACAGCGCGGCGAAAGTGTATCGTGTGTGATGGTTGTAATGGCTGCATCGATTGCAGTGCCAGCAGCACGCTGATGCCGTCATTTACCACGTGTAAACGACCACGCACTCAACAAGTGTACGCAGTGCAACGCAAAAGCGTAGGTCACGGGCGCCACAATGTCGAATTGCCGCCAGCGAAAGAGTGTCAGCAGACGAGCGCTCGTGGGACGTCACCATCCGCCCAACCGGCATCAACCGTCGTCCCGCGAGGCATTGGCCGTAGGGCGGCGCGCTTCGTAGAGATCATAGAGTTGGAACAGCGCCTCGCGCAGGTTGCCCCGGCTGGCTTCCAAAGCGGGCAGAACTTCGCCCGGCTCGACACTCCCGTGCTCGCCAACCAGCTCGCGCACGATGTCCACGGCCACGGCCGGATCGACGCGGGTTTCGGTCACGCGCGGCAAGCCGCTGGTGCGATGCGTCGTCACCAGCAAGCCGCACTGGCGGCGGCGGCAAGCCGTGCGCAGCATCCAGCGGGCCCAGCCCGAGAGTTGCTCATAGCCGTCGACAATCACCACGGTGCCCGGCCCGGCCGCGGCCAGTTGCTCTCCGCCGTGCGGCAGACGCCGCGCGCCTTCGCCCAGCGTGAACAACATCACGCGCCGCCCGACCGCTTCCAACGCAGGCACTAGCGTCGCCAGCAGCGTGCTCTTGCCGCTACCGTGCGGACCGACAATCTCGCCGCGCCAATTGCAAGCCTTCAGGCGGTCGAGAAATTCGGCCACTCCACCAGCAGGCCAGCGATAACTGATGGCCCCGGGGCGCACATAGCGCGTCGCAAACGGATTGGATAGCGGATCGGCCACAGGCGGAATCCTCAATTATGTAAGCTCACATGCGGGCGGTCATCACGTCGAGGCGGAATGTTCGGAGGGTTGATCGGTATGGTCGCGCCGGCCGAAGACCGCCGCGGCCGGCGGCACGTGGCCCAGGCGAAACGGCTGCTCGCTGACGATCTCACGCCCGCGCGCCAGAAACAATCGCACGCGTACGCACCACCGAATTTTGACAATCACACCTTCATACGACAGCGGGCTGGCGGGCAGCCGGGTGCTGAAGCGGTACGGCCGGCGCAGATCGACGCCGCTGCTCTCGTCGCTCGCCAGGCGATTGAAGTAATGCACGGCCAGGTCTTCTTCGCCCTTGCCTTCGGTATACCACAAGACCGAGATCTCAAGCGCCCGCGGCTCCAATAGCGATAGCGGCTCGATGCGGCATTCGGCCGAGAGCACGTCGCCAGGCAGAAACGTCCGCTGGTGGCGGTCGAGCGTAATCAGCACGTGCGGGTCGCTCATGATTGCAGGCCCGCATGCAGATCGGGATACACGGTGACGGAGTAGGCCCGCTCCAGCGGCGGCCACTGCACCACGTCACCGGTGACTAGCAGCTTCCAGCAGATTGTGTTGTGCTCGCTTTTGAAAGAGTGCATAGCCGTGCGCGGCACTTCGAACTCGCACTCGGCCTCGAACGGTTTTTCCGGTTTGACGACAAACCGCTCGTGCCGGGCGATCTGGCTGGTGTACACGCGCCGCGATTCGGTTCGCACGTTGGTGCCCTGGCGAAACACGGCTTCTTCGTCACACACGAGCGAAACGGTGAGCGACTCGAACGCCAGCCGCCCGGCCTGCGCGAAGAACAAGCGATAGCGGCCGCCCGGCCGCAGTGGATGCCGATCGATTTCGACGATCGTGGGCCCCGCCCCGGTCATGGCCAGCAATTGTTTGATCACCAGCGCCGTCAGCCACACGCCGATCAGCACAAACGGCACCAGCACGATCGTGAGAAACCATTCCGGATCGTTGTCCGCATGACTTTTGGCGGCGATGATCAGAAACACCGAAACGGTGCCGTTCCAGAACAGGCAGATTAATAACGTCCCGATCAGCCGCCAACTCGGCGTGGCCGAAGGCAGGCGATAGCTCAGCCGCGTGCCGGGGCTATTGGTCTGGTTCTCCAAGCCCGGCACGTGCGGAAACCTTTCGGCCACCGCCTTCTCTCCCAGGAACGGATCCAGTTCGGCTGCCCGTTGGGCCATGGCTGCCCGTCGTTCGGCACTTTTGCCCCAGTTGAACAGCGTGTACACCAGGCCGCCGCCGCCCAGGGCGATGAACGAGCCGGGCAGAATCAGAATCAGCCAGGCAAACAAGCTGTATTCGCGAGCCAGCACGGCTTGCGCGGGATCGAACGGATCGTACCAGCAGGGATATTGCTTGCCGACTTCGAACTGGTCGAGCATCGCCTGGCTGGCCGGCCGGTCATTCGTCGACAGTTTCGGAATTTCGTAGGTCCAGACCTGGTAGGGCCGGCCGCCTACTTCGTAGCGAATATGAAAGTCGGGCCGATAGCGCGGGCCCGAGCCCTCTTCGACGATTCGTTTTTCGAGCACCTGGCAAGTGGTCTCGACGAATTTGTGCTTGGCCCGCCAATCGGGAATCGTGACCTGCACCAGGCACACGCCCAGCGCCGCGCAACCGGCGAGAAACACGGCCGCGAAAAACAGTCCCAAGCTCGCGCCGCCCAGCTTCTCGGAGCGCATGTTCCGCGCCCCGCGCTTCTTGCCGAAGAAGCGGCGCACGATTCGGGCCAGGACCGAAGTCCGCCCGAAGCTGCCGATTGCGTCGCCCGGTCGACGACTCGCCATGCGTGGTTCCACTTATCGCCGATTCGCCGCGCTGACCCCGATTCACCGTTTATAACACAAACGGCCATCGTCGGCGTCCCGCCCCATTGCGAACCGCACCTGCCGCCAATGATTATGCTAAATTGTCGCCGCAGACGGCTTGTGTCCTGCCCCGAGAATAGGAATGCGCCGATGGCCCCAGTGCCGAGATCCTCGTTGTCGATGGCCCGCTGCTTCCGCCTGGCGGTTTTACTCGTGTTGGCCGCAGCGCCCGGCCCGGTCGTTGGGCAATCGGCCGCGAAAGAGCCAGCCGGCTGCAATGCGTGGCCGGCCTGGCGGGGTGCGCACGGCGACGGCGTAGCGACCGGCTGCAAGCTGCCTGATTCTTGGCCCGAGCAGCCGCTGCCGGTGGTCTGGGACGCGCCGCTCGAGAAGGGCTGGTCGTCACCGGTCGTCGCCGATGGCCGGGTGTTCGTCTCGGATCGTCGACTCGATGTCGAACGCTTGCAGGCCTTCGATGCCCAGACCGGCCGGCAATTGTGGCAGCTCAAGCATCCGGTCGACTTCGATCCGCATCCAGTCGGCCGCCGGCATGGCAATGGCCCCAAGAGCACGCCGGTGGTTGCCGGCGGCCGCGTGTATTGGCTGGGCATCGCCGGTTGGCTCGAGTGTGTCGACGCGCGCGACGGCACCTCGCAGTGGCACTTGGATTTGCCCGCCGAGTTTGGCCGGCATCAGCCGTTGGCGTCGAATCGGGCTTTTGTCGATCGCGAAGAAGCGGTGATCGTGCCGGTCGGCAAAGGCGAAGGCGCGGCCGTGCCGCTATTCGGCTACACCGGCTCGCCGCGGGTCGACGACGGCCGGCTGATTTGCCCCATCGGCCAACCGGGGGCAGGAACTTTTGCCGCACTCGACGTTGCGACCGGCCGCATGCTGTGGCACGCGCTGGACGAGCATGTCTCGTATTCTTCGCCGATCATTGTCGAGCTGGCCGGCGTGCGGCAGGTCGTGGCGATGACTGGCCCACGGGTCGTGGGATTGGCGTGCAAAGATGGCGGACTGCTCTGGAGCCATCCCTTCCAGATTCAATACGACGAAAGCATCAGTACGCCCGTCGTGTCGGACGACATGGTGATCGTGTCCGGCGAGGGGCATCCGACGACGGCGTTGAAGATCAGCGCCGACGGCGCCGGCCAATCGGCAACGATGGTGTGGGAGAATTTCGATCTGACCAGCTACTTGTCGAGCATGCTGGCCTACGGGGGGCACATCTACGGCATGAACGACGGCGGCGAGCTGTGCTGCGTGCGCGCCAGCGACGGCAAAACGCTGTGGAGCGGCGGCAAGCACGGATACTATTGCACGCCGCTGCTGGCCGACGGAAAACTGCTATGCCTCAACGAGCGTGGCACGCTGCTCGTGGTGGCGGCCGATCCTGGCGGCTACCGCGTGTTGGGCGAAAGCCAACTGACCGACGCGGCCACATGGACCACGCCGGCTCTGGTTGGCCAACAGCTATTTATCCGCAGCGCCGACGGCCTGCGCTGCTTGAGCCTCGCGCGCCCCTAAACCCAGGGTTTGCAAACCCTGGGGACTCCAAGCGCGATCTACATCTACAATGCCCGTCAGGCGATCGCAGGCTGCCGCTTGTGCTTGCGCAAAAAGCCGATGCTCTCCAACGCCTTGTAGACTTCTTCGAGCGTCTTTTCGCCGAAGTTCGAAATGCTCAAGAGGTCGTCGCGGGTGCAGTGCAGCAGATCGTTGACCGTGAAGATGCCGCGCTCTTCGAGGCAATTGGTCGTGCGGACCGACAGGCCGATTTCGGCCGTGCTCATTTCCAAGCGGTCTTTGAGGCCTTTGGCTTGCTCGTCGGCTGCGCTGAGGCGGATGCGGGTCATGGGTTCCCTCCCAAGAAAGTGCACGATGTCTTTGATTGCCGGCAGTCCGATTCGCCGGCCTCAGCGCCGGATTATAACAGCGTCCGATTGTTACCCAACAGTTTTTCCACAAAAATTCGGGTTTTTGCTGCGCATGCAACGCTAGCCCGGCTAGCGGTTTATGTCGCGAAGCCGCGGCGAACTCCCACACGTGGCTTTGGCCGGCGTCTGAATTCGTACGCAACAGGGGTTCGAGGGTTCGGCGCCGAGGCGATTCCAAACTATTAGCGGGCAGCGGTTGGCTTATAATGGTGGTCTGGCCGCAGGTTCTCTGGAGGTGGCACGCGAAGGCCTCATGCTCATGAATGCCAGCGGGTTGCCTGGCAGCGAGTCGGTTTCACTCAGCACGCTCCAGCGCTTGCGTTTAGGCGACTCGCGGGCTTGGACTCGCTTGACAACGATCTTTTCGCCGCTGGTATTTCATTGGGTCCTCAAATCCCAAGTGAACCGGCAGGACGCGCCCGACATCGTGCAAGAGGTGTTCAGCGTCGTGGCACAGCGCGTCGCCGAGTTTCGCCGCGATCAGCCGGGCGCGACTTTTCGCGGCTGGCTCTTTAGCATCACGCGGAACAAAGTGCTGGCGTATCGGCGGCGCAGCCGCACCACGGCGCAGCCGACGGGAGGTTCCGATGCCAGGCACTTTTTCGAGCAACTTTCCGAACCCGCGGAGCCAGATTTCGACGCGGACGAAGGCATTGAGTCGCTGTGTCAGCGGGCCATCGCATTTGTCCGCGAGGAATTCAGCGAAAGGGCGTGGCAAGCCTTTTCCCGCGTGGTGATCGACGATCAGCCGCCCGACGCGGTGGCCCGCGAACTGGAAATCAGCGTCAATTCGGTCTACCTGGCCAAGAGCCGGATTCTCCGCCGCTTGCGCCAGGAGATCGGCTCGTTGGAATAGCCGCGGCCATAGATCCACAAGCCGGCCCGAGAGAAAATCGTGGCTCGGGGATATTATGTTATTGGAACCAACCTAATCTAAAGCTGGGTTCCTCGCAGTGGGTTGGCCGTCCATGAATCATCCAGCGCTAGACGCGGACCAACCGTTCGGATGTCCGACGATGGCCGAACTCGAGCGGTTTGGCCTGGGAGACTTGCCGGACGAAACGCTGGAGACGATTGCGCAGCACGTGGCCTTTTGCGCCGCTTGCGAACAGAGGCTTGGCCGCCTGTCGTCGTGCGACGACCGGGTCACGATGGCGCTGCGTGCCCAGGTCGCGCCGCCGGCCTACGACGAAGCCGAGCTGGCGCGCGTCGTCCGCCAAATCGACGAGGTGTCGCGGACGCCCGCCCCCCCTGCCGACGCCCAAGCGCCGGACGCATTGACCTCATCGATCGTCATCCAACCGATGCCACGGGAGATCGAGCCGCTGGTGCGGTCCTTGCTGGCCAGCGGCTTGATTGGGGCGGACGAATTGACACGCTTGCGCTCAAATCTTCCGTCCGCCGATCCCGGGCGCGAAGCCGAACAACTGGCGCTCGAATTGGTACGTTGCGGCAAGCTCACGCGCTACCAGGCGGCCGTGCTGTATCAGCAGCGGCGCGATCCGCTGGTGCTGGGAGAGTATGTCGTGCTCGATCGGATCGGCGCGGGCGGAATGGGTCAGGTGTTCAAAGCCCGGCACGGCCGCATGGATCGGCTGGTGGCGATCAAGCTAGTCAGCCCGAGCCTGGTCGACGCGCCCGAAGCGGTCGATCGGTTTCAGCGCGAGGTTCGCGCGGTTGCCCGGCTCGAGCATGCGAACATCGTGACCGCGTTCGATGCCGGCGAACTGGATGGCACGCCGTTCCTGGTGATGCAGCTTGTCGACGGCAGCGACCTGTCGTCAGTGGTCAAGCAACGCGGCCCACTGGCCGTCCCCGTCGCGATCGAGTGCATCCGGCAGGCAGCCAAGGGGCTGGCCTACGCGCATCGCAAGGGGGTGATTCACCGCGATGTTAAGCCATCGAACATGCTGCTGGACGCCGACGGCACGATCAAAATCTTGGACCTGGGCCTGGCACGCTTCGAGGACGCCGGCGACGGGCTGACGTGTTCCGACCAGGTGATGGGCTCGATCGACTACATGAGTCCCGAGCAAGCGGTCGACTCCAGGCAAGCCGATGCCCGCTCGGATATCTACAGTCTGGGCTGCACGCTGTGGCATCTGCTCTCGGGGCGGAAGCTCTACCAGGCGGACACGCCGGTCACGCGCATCTTGCGCCATCGCGAAGCGCCGATCCCTTCGCTTTGTCAGGAGCGCGATGACGTGCCTGCCGCGCTGGACGGGGTCTTTCGCAAGCTGGTCGCCAAGCAACCGGCCGACCGCTATCAATCGATGGACGAAGTCGCCGCAGCGCTGGAGCAGTTGCAGGCCCAAATCCCCTCGCAAGCCGGCCAGCGCTCGAAGATATTGGCCGAATTGCACGCAGCCGCCGCGATCGCTGGCGGAAATCGCCCTGTCGAGCCGACAGCCGAAGTGAAAGGGCCGCCGCCGGCGATTGAGGCCACCGCGAGCTATGCGGCTGCTGAGGTCGAAACGGATCCCACAAGTGAATGGGTTGTCCCTCGGCTCGCGGAACAAGGTAAAGACGAACGGGAGCCGGTCCCGCACGGCGCTCGCCGGCACAGGCCGCGCGGCATGCTGATGGCCGGCGCATCGCTGCTCGGGCTGATCGCGGTTCTGGGCTTGATCGTAGCGCTGCGCTTGCGCCCGGCGGAGCATGCGGCCGACGTGCGCAACCTCGCGGCGAGCCGCGACCGCAACGCAGCGGCTCCATCGAGCGCGTCCCCGCAACTCGCCGCGCTGACGCCTGGCGTTCGCCCCTCGCCGATTGATCCGCCCGACCCATTGGTCGCTCCCTTCGACGCCCAGCAAGCCCACGCCGGTCAGGAGGCCTGGGCCAAATACTTGAACACGGGCGTCGAGCAGACCAACTCGATCGGCATGACGCTGGTGCTGATCCCGCCCGGTGAGTTCATGATGGGCAGCGCGCCCGAGCAGGCCGCCGGGGGCGCGAAACTGGCCGAGGACGCCAAACTAACACCCAGTGACTACCTTTGGACACGGTTGAAAGAGGAAGGGCCACAACATCGGGTCGCGATCACGAAACCCTACTGGCTTGGCGCGACGGAAGTGACGATCGGCCAGTTCAAGAAGTTTGTCGAGGCCACCGGGTACGTGACCGAGGCCGAGCAGTTCGGGTTCGGCAATTCAAGCGCGACGAACGTGGATGACAAGGTGACGCCGGAAATGAAGAAGATAACCTGGCGCGCACCAGGCTACCCCGTTACCGACGATTCCCCGGTAACGCAAATCACCTGGAACGATTGCATCGTGTTCTGTAATTGGTTGAGCGAACAAGAAAAGTTGCAGCCCTGTTATCAGCAAGATGCCAACGCCGGCTGGGAACTGAATGTAGCAGGCACACTCCGTGTGCCGTCGCCACGCAGCGAGGAAGGTCGCGACACACGGAGTGTGCCTACTACATTCGAAGATTTCGGCTACCGGCTACCGACCGAAGCCGAGTGGGAATACGCCTGCCGCGCCGGCACGACGACGCAGTTTTCATTCGGCGACGATCCGGCCATGCTCGACATCTATGGGTGGTTCAATAAGAACGCCGGTGAAAGTGCCCATCCCGTGGGCTCGAAGGCCGCAAATCCATTTGGCCTGTTTGACATGCACGGCAACGTCTACGAGTGGTGCCACGATTTCTACGCGGCGGACTACTACTCGAAGTCCCCGCCACGCGACCCAGTCGGCCCGTCTTCTGGTAGGTATCGCGTGAGCCGTGGCGGTTTCTGGTGCGTCTATCCGGTTTGCTGCCGCTCGGCGTTTCGCTACCCCTACAAGCCCGCCCTCCGACACGAGAGCTTCGGTTTTCGGGTGCTGCGGGGGAAATAGCTTTCGCTTCTGGCCCAGTCGCCCCGCTCCCGGCTCGCGCCGCCGGTCTGGCTCCGAGAAACGCAAGTCGCGTGGCTCGAATGTGATGCAGCTTTCCCGAAAAATCGTGACAGGCTCGCGGAATAGATATAGGCGGAGGGGCATGCGATGAACGAACCGATCCGCGAAGAGCTTTGGCGATCGGTGGCGCCGCTGCTGGCCGGGCAAAAAAAGGTCGGTGCCGGCAGGCCCAAGATCGACGACCGGCTGGTCCTGGGCGGGATTGTCTTTGTGCTGCGGACAGGAATCCCCTGGGCCCGCCTGCCTCGGCGGGCAGGCTTGGGCTCGGGCATGACCTGCCTGCGACGCTTGCGCGCCTGGCAGGCGGCGGGCCGCTGGCCGGAAATCGAGCAGTTGCTCAAACGACATCTCCCATTCGCCCAGGAAATCGACTGGCAGCGCGCGTACCACGACCGTCGACAACGACGCGGCGGCTTGCGGTCCCGCGCGGCCGCCATGCCGGCTCGGCCGAACCATTACGAGTTTCGCACCGATCGCCTGAGCACGTTGGCCCAAGGCCTGTTGGATAACTTCGAGGTCGTGCAATGATCCCGGAATCTTGCTCCGAAAATGACCAACGACAATCCGCTGCGATGCCGGCCCCGCAGCATGCGGGCGGCCGATCCGATCGCCCGAAACCGGTTTCGCGGGTCACGAGATCATCCGCGCTGGCCACGCTGCGCTTCCTGCTGGCCTGCCCTTTCCTGCTGGCAGGCATTGGACTGGTGCTGGCCGGCCGCATCCTTCTGGAGCGCGAAGACCGCCGCGGTTTTGACCGGCAATACTTCGGGCCAAGGGAGCAGCCGGCTTCGGACCGCTGACGCCGTCGAACCGATATCGTCGAAAACTTCAAAAACGGCCGTCGCGCGTCTCGAAGTGCGTGGGCTTGCCGTGGCGCTGGCCGCCGCGACGAATCCAGTCGGCAATCCACTGGAGCATCTGCTCGACGCCGACGTGCGGATATCCAAAGCGCGCGATGGCCCGGCCGCTGTTGCTCAGCAGGGCATCGCGCGCTTCCTGGCCGACGAAGTGAACCGGCTTGTCGAGCAGTTCGCCGAACTGCCGGCACACGCGCCGCACGCTCAGCATTTCGGGCCCGGCCAGGTTCAAGACCAGCGGCGGCGTGCTGGCGTGCAGCAGGGCCAGCAGGGCCGCGGCGTTGGCGTCCTGTTGCCAGATGGCGTTGAAGTTGCCCATTGCCAGGTCGATCGTTTCGCCGCGGTCGACGCGCTCGGCCAGGTCCACGAGCACGCCGTAGCGCAGCTCGGTGGCGTAGTTCAAACGCAGAATGGCCAAGGGAAATCCCAGCGTGCGGCCAAAATGCTCGAACATCCGCTCGCGCCCCAGCGCGCTCATCGCGTATTCGCCCACCGGCCGCGGTTCGTCCTCTTCGCGCGAGCCGCCCTGCTCGATTGGCGTCAGCGGATAAACGTTGCCGGTACTGAAGGCCACGATCCGGCTGCCGCAGAAGCGCTCACAGATCAGGCCCGCCACAAAGGCGTTCATGGCCCAGGTCAGCGGCTCCTGGCCGGTCGAGCCGAATTTCATACCGGTCATCGAAACGATATTCGGCGCCTCGGGCAGTTGAGCCAGTTGCCGCCGGTCGAGCAGATCGGCCCGAATTGTGACGACACCGTGGCGCTCGAGTGCCGGCTGTTGGGCCGGATCGCTGAAGCGTGCCACGCCGATGACTTGCCGCCGCACGCCCGCCGCCTCGGAAGCCCGCACCGCCATCCGCGCCAGCGTCGGCCCCATCTTGCCGCTGGCGCCCAGCACCAGCACGTCCCCCTCGGTCTGCCGCATCGCCTCGACAACCGCGGGCGTGGGCCGGCTCAGTCGCTCTTCCAACGCCTCGACCGATTCAATGGCTGGCTCGATCGGCATCAACGATACTCCGCCGGCGTACAGGCTATTAACCTGGCCAACCTTAATCTCCGTTCGAGCCGGCTGCAAACGTTACGCCCAAGAGCGCCTTGCATACCGACGCGGTCGAGATCGCGGCGCATGGTCTAGTCGGTGAGTAGCCGGTCGCCGGCCATCCGCCCCAGGCGATGGATGGGCGTGAATCCGACTTGGACGGCAGAGCGGCCGCTCGACGTCGTTCGGTAGACATCCGAGAAGGCCATCCGCCCAGTGGGCCGGCTCGACTGGTAGAAGAGTCCCACCCTGCCGTTGCTTTGCGGCAATTGGTCGGTAGGCAGGTAGCTCATAATGAAGCCGTCGACGAAACCCAGAATCCAGCGGTCGGTCCGGAGCAATCGTACTTGTACTGCCGGTCGATCCTGCAGGACCACGTTATGGAACAACATGGGCGAAAGCTTGCCGTCGCGCATCACGTGCCAATACCAACGCCCTTCGCGGAACGTCAACATGCCGTAATCGCGTTCTCCCTGGTAGTCGAAGAGCATTCCGCCGGTGCCGCTATTCGCTAATTTGAGATCGAGCTGGACCATGGTGTCCGCTGGCTTGCTGACGACAAAGCCTGTCCCTTCCTTGAGATCGCCAGTCGGTGGCTCGCTGTACAGACCCTCGGAAGTTTTCCTGAAGCGCGTGTTGTGCAATTGAAACTCGACCGGCTCGCATCGCCCGCTTGTCCCAGGCGATTGAGCGATGGTTCCCAGATAGGCGACATCGTCGATGGCGTGCAGATACAGGCGGGTTGCTTCCGCTGGCGCCAAGAGATAGTGCCGCGACAGCGCCAAATCGACGCCGGCGGCTTTGGTCCATTCCAGGGAGTCGGGCTCGCCTGGTTTAAGAGGCGGCAGCGTCCCGCCATAGGCGTATTCGGGGTGGCTGCTGAGAAACTTATGTGCCTTGTGGATAACGTCGTGGGCCAGCCGCGCGCTGGCCGGGACGTGCGCGCTGGCGAACGCCTCGACTCGCAACGTGTTGCCGGCACCAAGAACCACGAGATAGCCGGCCAGGGCCATCGCCGCGATTCGCCCCACCATCGACCTGGACGATCGCAGGGCATACAGCCCCCAACCTAGCAGCAACGCGACAAAAAAGTTGGCGATTCCATAGTAATACGTGGCCTCTTCCAAGTAGTTCATTCCCCGCATGGCCCCGCGCAGCAGCCCAACTCCGAAGATCAGCCCGAACAGGCCGAGTATCGCGGTCAGCCCAATGCCGTACATCGCCTGATCGCGGTTTCTGCGCAGGTTTCTGAGGCACCATGCCGCGGCGCAAAACAGCGCAAGAATGAGCCCGCCGCCGAGCCACTCGTTGGCCACGCCATGGATCGGGATGCCTAACATGCCGGATGGTGTTTGAATCGCCCCCGACCATGGCCCAGCGAGGGTCGCGGTGACCAGTGCCGCGGCGTACTGCAAGACCTCATGAATGTTCGACCAATGCAGTTGCCGATCTTGGGCGTGAAACAATGGGCCAGGCTGATACCAGGCATAATCGGCCGCGTCGAGCAGGAAATAGAGCGATATGGCTGCCAACAGAGGACGTACCCAGCGGCGCGAATCAATGGCCAATGGAGCGGATTCCGCCGCCAGTGGCCGCCAAAAATGCGTGACTGCCAAGGCGGGTAACAGCGCGCACTCGACGACGAGGGCGATCTCGTGGAACAGCGCTGCCGCCAGCAGCGAGGCCGCTGTGACCAGCATGCTCGAGCGCTGGGACCGCGAAACCAGCAGTCGCCGCAGCCCGATCGCCAAAAAAGCCGGCGCGAACAAGTAGCCAGAAATATGCCGCCAGGCAATCAACTCGACGCCCGTGAATTGGATGAGGTAGACCGAGGCCGCGAGAATCGCCCAACCTCGTGGCAACACGACCGAAAGCAGCCGGTAGCAACAGAACCCGGCAAACGCCTGAAACACGAAGCTGAGAAAGCCGACCGCAGCTCGGTTTTCTCGCAGGACAATGTCTTCTAGCGCCAAAACGCCGAGAGTCAGTGGCCGGAAGATGTAATGGTCGCCCTGGGCGATGAAACGTGCCCGCGATAAGGATTTGACGTGCAGAAACCAATCCCAATCGGATCCGACGAGGCCGCGCTCGGCAATGACGGACGGATGATCACGCTTCGGCAGGTCGTACAGATAGTTGCGGTAAACGAGCGACGTAAAAGCTAAAAAACCGACAAAAATCAGCAGCAGGGAGCGCCAATCGTCTCGCCCATAGCCGGCTTCGGCGCCCCGCTCGTTCATTTGGCCGGTTTGGGCACGGAACTGCCGCGGCTTCGAGCTCGGTGCAAGTAAAACAGACATTTCATGAGCTCCTGCCGGAAACTTTGCCCCCCGGGAGCCTTATATCGAATGCATTCACTTACGCTCAATCCCAGTCTTTTACTGGCCGTTGCCATGCATGTTTTCGCATCATCGGCCACTGCGCCCCGTCGCTAGCAACCCCGCCCTGCTCTGCCAGCCGATTCGTCACCGTGCCGGATGGCGTTCGCAGGCCACACGACGTTTGGGGGGGCATTGGTCCGGAGTTCTACTCATTGAAAACTCGGGGCCGATCGGCCAAGCTTAAGCCGCGCGAACAAGCGGTAGACGCGGCGAAGGGGGTTTCGAGGCCTCCGGCCGGCTGGTCGCGGTCGAGTGGAACCCATATTTAAAGGTCCGGCATGCGCAAAACACGCGATCTCGAACATCCGCGCGACGCGATTTTACGCTGTATCGAGCGGATTTACCGCTACCGCATGACGACCACCTCCGGTGGCAACCTGTCGGTCCGCGAGGCCAGCGGCGATATCTGGATCACGCCGGCCCGCATCGACAAGGGCTCGCTTACCCGCGACCACATCGTCTGCTGCCGGTCCGACGGCACGCAGGGCGGCGGGCATTGCCCTTCGTCCGAGCTGCCGTTTCATCGGGCCATTTACCAGGCCCGGCCCGATATCCGCGGCATTGTCCATGCCCACCCGGTCGGGCTGGTGGCCTTCAGCATTGCCGGCCTCGTGCCCGACACCAGCGTGCTGTATCAGGCGTTCGACACCTGCGGCCGCGTGAGTTTTGCCCGCTATGCGCTGCCCGGCAGCGAGGCGCTCGGGCGGAATATTGCCGAAGCGTTCGCGGCCGGCGCGGATTGCGTGGTGCTGGAGAATCATGGCGTGGTCACGGCCGGCACGAGCCTGCAAGCGGCGTTCGAGCGGTTCGAGACGTTGGAGTTCACCGCGGCCACGCTGCTCGAAGCTCGGCAGTTGGGCACGGCGCGCACGCTGGCGGCCGAGGAACTGGAGATCAAGCACCGTGCGCCGGCCGGCCATGCCCTGCTGCGTGCCGGCGAAGCCACGAGCCACGAGAAGGAGCTGCGGCGCGAGCTGAGCGAGTTTGTGCGCCGCGCATATCGTCAGCGGTTGATGATCAGCACCGAAGGCGCCTTTTCCGCACGGTTAGAAGATGATGCGTTTTTGATTACGCCACACGCGGTCGATCGCGATCGGCTCGAGCCGGGCGAGGTCGTGCTGGTGCGGGCCGGCGCGGCTGAAGAAGGACGCATGGCCAGCAACAACGCCCGCGTGCATCGGGCGATTTACGCCCGGCATCCGGAAATTTCGTCGATCATCAATGCTTATCCGGTTAGCGCCACGGCTTTCAGCCTCACCGGCGCGGCGCTCGACGCGCGCACGATTCCAGAAAGTTATTTGTTACTGCGCGAGATTCAGCGGCTGCCACGGGCAGTGCAATACTCGGATCCGGATGCGGTGGGTGCCGCCGCGTCGCTTGCCAATCCGATCACGATCTTGGAAAACGACGGCGTGCAGATCTGCGGCACCAGCGTGCTGGACGCCTTCGATCGGCTGGAAGTGCTGGAGTCGACGGCCCGCGCGATCATTCGTGCCCGTTCGCTGGGAGACCTCGTGCCGCTGTCGGCCGAGGCGATTGCCGAGCTGCGCAAGGCCTTCCAAGTTGATTAAGACGGTTGACTAACGCACACGATTCATTCAGAACAAGGCGGCGCGGGGCCTGGGGACGGCGGAGCAAAAAAGGAGTTTGAGCGCTATGCAATTGGGAATGATCGGCCTGGGACGAATGGGTTCGAACATGGTTCGCCGGCTGATGAAAGCCGGGCACGAATGCGTGGTCTACGACGTGCACGCCGACGCGGTGGCCCAATTGGTGAAAGAGGGCGCGGTCGGCGCCAAGTCGCTCGATGAACTGGTGCAAAAACTGCGCAAGCAGCGGGCCATCTGGCTGATGGTGCCGGCCGCCGTGGTCGATCGCAGCATTGCCGACCTGCAATCGCGGCTCGAGCGCGACGATATTCTGATCGACGGCGGCAATTCGTATTACATCGACGACATTCGCCGCGCCGGCGAACTGCGCGAAAAAGGGATTCATTACGTCGACGTGGGCACCAGCGGCGGCGTGTGGGGTTTGGAGCGCGGCTATTGCGAGATGATCGGCGGCGAAGCGGCGATCGTGAAGCATTTGGATCCGATCTTTGCGACGCTGGCGCCATCAATGGATGCCGCCCCGCGCACGCCCGGCCGCGAGGGCATCGGCGGCACGGCCGAGAAGGGCTATCTGCACTGCGGACCCAATGGGGCCGGCCATTTTGTCAAAATGGTGCATAACGGTATCGAGTACGGCGTGATGGCCGCGTATGCCGAGGGGCTGAACATCCTGCGGCATGCCAACGTCGGCCACCAGCAGCAGGAGAGCGATGCGGAGACCACGCCGCTGCGCGATCCCGAGCTGTATCAGTACGACCTGAACCTGCGCGACATTACCGAAGTCTGGCGTCGCGGCAGCGTCATCGCTTCGTGGCTGCTGGATCTGACCGCCGCCTCGCTGGTCAAGGACGAGGAACTGTCCGATTTCACCGGGCGCGTGTCCGACTCGGGCGAAGGCCGCTGGACGATCAAGGCCGCCATCGACGAGGCCGTGCCCGCGCCAGTGCTGACGGCCGCCTTGTTCGAGCGGTTTTCCAGCCGCGGCGAGGCCGATTACGGGGATCGTCTGTTGTCGGCCATGCGATTGCAGTTCGGGGGCCACATGGAGAAGAAGGCCGCTAAATAAAGCGTTGAAACTTTCCCGCGGGGCCTGGAAAACTCAAGGAGTGGTGGCGTGAATGCTCAAAAATCCGACGCCCTGGTTTTCTTCGGAGCCACCGGCGATCTGGCCTATAAAAAGATTTTCCCAGCCCTGCAATCGATGGCGCGCCGCGGGCATCTGGACGTGCCGGTGATCGGCGTGGCCAAAGCCGGCTGGAATCTGGATAAGCTGCGCGAGCGGGCGCGAGACAGCCTGGAAAAGCACGGCGGCGTCGACGAGCACGCCTTCGCAACGCTCTGCGACCGCATGCGCTACGTCGACGGCGATTACCAGGACGCCGAAACCTTCAAAAGGCTGCGCACCGCGTTGGGCCCCGCCAAGCACCCGGCCCATTACCTGGCGATTCCGCCCAACTTGTTTCCCGTCGTGGTCGACCAGCTTGGCAAATCCGGCTGCGCCCAGGGCGCGCGGGTCATCGTGGAAAAACCCTTCGGCCGCGACCTGGCCAGCGCACAAAAACTGAATCAGACGCTACTGAGCAATTTCGACGAGGCGTCGATCTTTCGCATCGACCACTACCTGGGCAAGGACCCGGTGCAGAACCTGCTCTTTTTTCGCTTCGCCAATTCGTTTCTCGAGCCGGTCTGGAACCGCAACCACGTCTCGAGCATGCAGATTACGATGGCCGAGAGTTTCGGCGTCGAGGGGCGCGGGGCGTTTTACGAAGAGGCCGGCACCATTCGCGACGTCGTCGAAAATCACCTACTGCAAATCCTCGCCAACTTGACGATGGAACCGCCGGTGGGCACCGACAGCGAGTCGATCCGCGACGAAAAGACCAAGATCCTCAAGGCCATTCCGCCGTTGGGACCCGGCTCGGTGGTCCGCGGGCAGTTCAAGGGCTATCGCGACGAAAAGGGCGTGGCGCCCGAATCGCAGGTCGAGACCTTCGCGGCGATGCGCATGGAAATTCATTCGTGGCGCTGGCAAGGCGTGCCGTTTTCCATTCGGGCCGGCAAGAAGCTGCCGGTCACCTGCACCGAGGTGATCGTCGAGTTCCGCTCGCCGCCGCCCTTGTTTGTCCGCACGCGACACCCCAACTATCTGCGCTTCCGCGTGAGTCCCGACGTGACCATCGGCCTGGCGGCGCTGACCAAGCAGCCCGGCGAAGAAATGATCGGCAACCAGGTCGAACTGCTGGCTACGCACCATTCTCGCACGGGCGAAATGGATGCCTACGAGCGGCTGTTGGGCGACGCCATGCACGGCGATCCCACGCTGTTTGCTCGCGAAGACTATGTCGAGGCGGCCTGGAAGATCGTCGATCCCATCCTGAACAACAAGACGCCGCTGTTTTTCTACGAGCCCAATACGTGGGGCCCGACCGAAGTCGAGAGCCGGATTGTGCCGCCCCGTGGCTGGCACGATCCGCAAGTCCCCGAGCCGGTCTAGACTGAATTCTGGGAGGGCGAGGCTCCTGCCGAGCCGCATGATGGCTCGGCAGGAGCCTCGCCCTCCCGCTACGTGAAAACCCTTGTTATGAGGATTGCGCATGGGTCCATCGTCCTCCGGGCTGCGGGCGATCGCCGCACGTGCCTTGGAGTACGTGACCGACGGAGACGTCGTGGGCTTGGGCACCGGTCATGCGGCCACCGCGTTCATCGAGGCCCTGGGCCAGCGCGTGGCTGATGGCTTGGGCATTCGCGGCATCGCCACCAGCGAGGCTACGGCCGAACTGGCCGGCCGCTTGGGCATTCGGCTGACGAATTTCGCCGAAGCGGACACAATCGACGTCGACGTGGACGGCGCCGACGAAGTCGATCCGCAGTTGAATCTCATCAAGGGCTATGGCGCGGCGCTACTGCGTGAGAAGGTCGTGGCTTCGGCCAGCCGACGCGTGGTGATCCTCGTCGGTCCAGAAAAGCTCGTGCCCGTATTGGGCTCGCGCGGCAAGCTGCCGGTGGAGGTCGTGCCCTTCGGCCTCGCCTGGTGTGCGCGCCAACTGGAGCGGCTCGGCCTTTCCTCCGAGCCGCGCAGGACCGCCGACGGCGGTTTGCTGCTGACGGACAACGGCAATGCGATCCTCGATTGCCGCGTGGGCCCCATCGACGATCCGGCGCAACTCGACCAGCAATTGCGTGCCATTCCCGGCGTCGCCGGCACCGGGTTGTTCATCGCCACGGCCCACACCGTGCTCGTCGATCGTGGCGACCACGTGGAAGCCCGCCACCGGAGCGGCGCATGAGCGGTTCCGTGCTCTCCGTCAACGGCGGCTCCTCCAGCATCAAGTTCGCCCTCTATAAAAGGGGTCAGAACTATTTTTCGCAGAAAAATAGTTCTGACCCCTTTATTTCGGGGCAGATCGAGCGGATCGGGTCGGCGGAGGCGCGGCTGCGGGTCGGGGACGAGCGGCGGGCGGTCGCGGCGGCCGATCATGCGCAGGCGGTGCTGCGGTTGGTCGAGTGGTTTCAAGAGCACGGCGGGCTGGACGACGTGGCGGCCATCGGGCATCGCATCGTGCACGGCGGACAGCACTACGTGCAGCCGGCGCGGGTCACGCCCGAAATGCTGGCAGAGCTCAAGCGGCTGGTGCCGATCGATCCGACGCACCTGCCCGGCGAGATCGCGCTCATCGAGGCCTTCGAGCGCCACCTGCCCAAGGTGCCGCAAGTGGCCTGTTTCGACACGGCCTTTCATCGCCAACTGCCGCGCGTGGCCTGGCTGCTGCCGCTTCCCCGCCGTTACGCGGCGCAGGGCGTGCGGCGCTACGGCTTTCACGGCTTGTCGTTCACCTATCTGATGGCCGAGCTCGCGCGTTTGGATCCGGCGGCGGCTGGCGGCCGCGTGGTGCTGGCCCATCTCGGGTCGGGAGCGAGCATGGCGGCCGTGCGCGGCGGCCAGCCGATCGACACCACCATGTCGTTCACGCCGGCCGCCGGCCTGGTGATGGGCACGCGCACCGGCGACATCGATGCTGGCGTGCTCACGTACTTGATGCGGACCGAGGGGCTGAACGCCGATCAAATCGACGACCTGGTGAACCATCAATCCGGCCTGCTGGGCATGTCCGAGACCAGCGCCGACATGCGCGATTTGCAAGCACGCCGCCACGAAGATCCACGGGCCGACGACGCAGTGACCGGCTTTTGCTATTCGGCCCGCAAATGGATCGGAGCACTGACCGCGATCCTGGGCGGAATCGAGACTCTGGTGTTCAGCGGCGGCATCGGCGAGAACGCGCCGGCTGTCCGAGCCGAAATCTGCCAGGGGCTCGAACATCTCGGCATGCGCTTGGACGCCGGGCGCAATGAACAGACCGAAGCGGTGATTTCGTCCGGCGAGAGCCCCTGCTGCGTGCGGGTTATCCACACCAATGAGGAAGCGGTGATCGTGGAACAGGTGCGGCAATTGATCGCCGGCCCATCGGTAAAGAAAGGCAGCACGGCATGACGGCCAACGCGATCCCCGACGAACTGTTGCAAAAAATCGACGCGTATTGGCGGGCCGCCAACTACCTGTCCGTGGGACAGATCTACCTGTACGACAATCCGCTGCTCAAAGCGCCGCTGGCGCCGGCCCACATCAAGCCGCGTCTGCTGGGTCATTGGGGCACCACGCCGGGCCAGAATTTTATTTACGCCCATCTCAACCGCGTGATCAAGCAGTATGACTTGAACATGATCTACATCTCCGGCCCGGGACACGGCGGGCCGGCTCTAGTGGCCAACACGTATCTCGAAGGCACGTACAGCGAGGTCTATCCGAACATTTCGCAGGACGAAGCGGGGCTCCAGCGGCTGTTCAAGCAGTTCTCGTTTCCCGGCGGAATTCCCAGCCACGTGGCGCCCGAAACGCCCGGCTCGATCCACGAAGGCGGCGAGTTGGGCTACAGCCTCAGCCATGCCTACGGCGCCGTGTTCGACAATCCCGATCTGCTCGTGGCGTGCGTCATTGGCGACGGCGAGGCCGAGACCGGGCCGCTGGCCACGAGCTGGCACGGCAACAAATTTTTGAATCCCGCGACTGACGGCGCGGTGCTGCCGATCCTGCACTTGAACGGCTACAAAATCGCCAATCCCGCCGTACTGGCGCGCGTGGGGCACGAAGAGTTGGGGCTGCTGTTGCGCGGCTACGGCTACGAGCCCTGCTTCGTGGCCGGCGACGATCCGGCGCGCATGCACCGCCTGATGGCCGAGACGCTCGACAAAGTCGTGGGCCAGATTTCGCGCATCCAGCGCCAAGCCCGGACCGAGGGTTTTCAGCATCGCCCGCGCTGGCCGATGATCGTGCTCGATTCGCCCAAGGGCTGGACCGGACCGAAGGTGGTCGACGGCTTGCCGGTCGAAGGCACGTTCCGCGCGCACCAGGTGCCGCTATCGCAGCCGCGCGACAATCCGCAGCACCTGGCGATGCTCGATGCCTGGATGCGCAGCTACCGGCCCGAGGAGCTGTTCGATGCCGACGGTCGTTTGCGCGCCGAGCTGGCCGAGCTGGCGCCACGCGGGCCGCGGCGGATGGGCGCCAATCCCAATGCCAACGGCGGCCTGCTGCTCAAAGCGTTGCGGCTGCCCGATTTTCGAGACTTTGCCGTCGACGTGCCCAGCCCCGGCCAGGTGGATGCGGCCGACACCGCCGTGTTGGGCACGTATCTGCGCGACGTGCTCAAGGTCAACGACGACCGCAAGAACTTTCGCATCTTCGGGCCCGACGAAACGATGAGCAACCGCTTGTCGGCCGTCTTCGAAACGACCGAGCGGCAATGGACGGCCGAAACCATTCCCATCGACGATCACCTGGCGCCGATCGGCCGTGTGGTCGAAATGCTCAGCGAACATCAGTGCGAGGGCTGGCTCGAAGGCTACCTGCTGACCGGCCGCCACGGGCTGTTCAATTCGTACGAGGCATTCATCCACATCATCGATTCGATGTTCAACCAGCACGCCAAGTGGCTGAAGGTCACGCGGCAGATTTCGTGGCGGCGGCCGATCGCTTCGCTGAATATCCTGCTGGCTTCGCACGTCTGGCGGCAGGACCACAACGGCTTCACGCACCAGGATCCCGGCTTTATCGACCTGGTGGCCAACAAGAAGGCCGAGATCATTCGCGTGTATTTGCCGCCCGATGCCAACACGCTGCTGTCGGTCATGGCCCATTGCCTGGCCAGCCAGAATTACGTGAACGTGATCGTGGCCGGCAAGCACCCGGCGCCGCAATGGCTGTCGATGGACGCGGCCGTGAAGCATTGCACCGGGGGCATCGGCATTTGGGATTGGGCCAGCAACGACCAGGGCTCGGACCCCGACCTGGTAATGGCGGCCGCCGGCGACGTGCCCACGCTCGAATGTCTGGCTGCCATCTCGATTCTGCGCGAGAAGTTGCCCACGCTGAAAATCCGGATGATCAACGTCGTCGACCTGATGCGGCTCGAGCCGACGAGCGAACATCCGCACGGCATGAGCGACCGCGACTTCGACACGCTGTTCACGCGCGACAAGCCGGTGATCTTCGCCTATCACGGCTATCCTTGGCTAATCCACCGGCTGACGTACCGCCGCACCAACCATCGCAACATCCACGTTCGCGGTTACAAGGAAGAGGGCACGATCACCACGCCGTTCGACATGGCGGTGCTCAACGACCTGGACCGCTTTCATCTCGTGGCCGACGCCGTCGATCGCCTGCCGCAACTGGGCGCGAGTGCCGCGTATATTAAGCAGTGGTGCCGCGATAAATTGATCGAGCATCGCCAGTACATTTATCAATACGGAGAGGACATGCCCGAGATTCTGAATTGGCGTTGGAAGTCGTAAGATGAATCCATCACTGCCGCATATTTACTTGGCCCGGCATGGCGAAACGGCCTGGAGCGCGTCGGGCCAGCACACGAGCGTCACCGATTTGCCGCTCACCGAGCGTGGCGAGCGCAGCGCCGCGCTGCTGGTTGGGCGGCTGGCGGGCGTTCGCTTCGACCTGGTGCTGTGCAGTCCCCTGCTGCGGGCTCGGCGCACCTGCCAATTGGCGGGATTCAGTGATCGGGCCGAAATCGAGCCGCGGCTGGCCGAGTGGAACTACGGCCAGTATGAGGGGCTCACCACGCCCGAAATTCAAGGCCAGCGACCCGATTGGGAATTATTTCGCGACGGCTGTCCGGCGGGCGAGTCGATCGTGCAAGTGGCCCAACGGGCCGAAGGCGTCATCCAGCGGCTGCGGTCGGCGGGTGGCAATGGGCTCGTTTTTTCCAGCGGGCATATTCTGCGCGTGCTGGCGGCCCGCTGGCTGGGACTCGATGCGGCCTGTGGCCGGCTGCTTTTTCTTTCCACCGCCAGCTTGAGTATCTTGGGCTACGACCATAATCTGTCGGAGCCGATCGTCCACTTGTGGAACGACGCTCGGCCGGCGAATGTGTGAAAATCGAAACAAAGGAATTTGAACAGGAGAACGCGAAGGACGCTAAGAAGGAAGAAAAAAGGACGAGCTTATGGACGATTCCGCGCGTCGCGTGAGCCACCTTTACCTTTGCGTGCTTTGCGATCTTCTGTTCAAACTCTTTGTCTAAGAGCAACTGAAAAGGAACGTGATGGCGATTCATCCCTTGGCGGGTCAGCCGGCGCCGGCTTCGGTCCTCGTGGATCTGGCTCAGCTCGACCGGGCGTATCATGAGACCCGGCCCGACACGTCCGACCCGACCAAGCTGGTCAGCTTCGGCACCAGCGGACATCGCGGCAGCTCGCTCGACGGCACGCTGACCGAAGCGCACATCCTGTCCATCACGCAAGCGATTTGCGATTACCGCCGACAGCAAGGCATTGACGGCCCGCTGTACATGGGCAAGGACACGCACGCGCTATCCGGACCCGCGCAGCGCACGGCGCTCGAGGTGCTGGCCGCCAACGAGGTGAGCACGATCATCGAGCACGACGAGGGCGTGACGCCCACGCCGGTCATCTCGCGAGCCATTCTCGTTCACAATCGCGGCCGCACCGCCGGGCTGGCCGACGGCATCATTATCACCCCCTCGCACAATCCGCCCGAAGACGGCGGCTTCAAATATAATCCCACCGGTGGCGGCCCGGCCGATACGGATGTTACCAGTTGGATTCAAGACCGCGCCAACACGCTACTCAAGGCCGGCAATACCGATGTCAAACGCGTGCCGTACGAGCGAGCCTTGCGGGCCGTCACGACCAAGGCCGAGGACCTGGCGACGCCCTACGTGCGTGACCTGGTCAATGTCGTCGACATCGAGGCCATTCGCTCTTCGGGATTGCGGATGGCGGCCGATCCGCTGGGCGGGGCGAGCGTCCGTTATTGGGAACTTATCCAGGCCACATACCGGCTCGACATCAAGGTGGTCAACACGCACGTCGATCCCACGTTCTCGTTCATGACGCTCGACCACGACGGCAAAATCCGCATGGACTGCTCGAGTCCCTATGCGATGGCCCGGCTGGTCGGGTTGAAGGACCAATATCAGCTAGCTTTCGCCAACGATCCGGACGCGGACCGGCATGGGATTGTCACGCCGACTTCGGGGCTGATGAATCCCAACCATTACCTGGCCGTGGCGATCGACTATCTGCTCGCGCATCGGCCCGGTTGGCCAGCGCAGGCTGCCGTGGGCAAGACGCTGGTCAGCAGTAGCACCATCGACCGCGTGGTGGCCGCCCTGGGGCGAAAGGTGTCGGAAGTGCCGGTCGGGTTCAAATGGTTCGCTCCGGGATTGTTCGACGGCTCGATCTGCTTCGGCGGCGAAGAGAGTGCCGGAGCCAGCTTTTTGCGCCGCGACGGCACGGTTTGGACCACGGACAAAGACGGCATTATCCTCGACTTGCTCGCCGCCGAGATCACCGCTGTCACTGGCCAGGATCCGGGACAGCATTATCGTCGACTGGCCGAGCGCTTTGGCAGCTCGTATTACACACGGATCGATGCCCCGGCGAGTCCCGAGCAGAAAAAGCTGCTACAAAAGCTCTCGCCCGAGGCCGTGGCGGCCGAGTCGCTGGCCGGCGAGCCGATCACGGCCAAGCTGACGCGCGCTCCCGGCAATGGCGCCCCGATCGGCGGTTTGAAGGTGGTCACGGCCAATGGCTGGTTCGCGGCCCGCCCGTCCGGCACCGAAAACATTTATAAGATTTATGCTGAGAGCTTTCGCAATGAGGCCCACTTGGGCAAAATCCTGGAAGAAGCTCAGCAGATTGTGTCGGCGGCGCTCGAGCGCGGCCGGTGACGATCGACCGAAGAATAACTTCTCCGCGACCCCTCGCCCCTTGCGGGAGAGGGTAGGGTGAGGGGCCGGGAAAAACGGAAGTTATTCTTCGGTCGATCCTAAGCAACAGGTCGGAGCATTCATCCCATGCGCGTGGAATCCATGAATATCCTGGTGATCGACGTCGGCGGGTCGCACGTCAAAGTGCTGGCCACAGGGCAGCGCGAAGAGCGCAAGTTTGTCTCCGGCCCGGAGCTCACGGCACAGCAAATGGTCGACGGCGTGAAGCAGATCACGCACGACTGGGAGTACGATGCCGTCTCGATCGGCTATCCCGGCCCCGTATTGGAAGGCCGGCCGACCGCCGAGCCAGTGAACTTGGGCAAAGGCTGGGAGAGTTTCGATTTTGCAGCCGCTTTCGGCAAACCGGCCAAAGTGATCAACGACGCGGCCATGCAAGCCCTGGGCAGCTACGAAGGGGGCAAAATGCTGTTCCTCGGGCTGGGCACCGGCTTGGGCACCGCCATGGTGGTCGCGGGCCGGGTTTATCCGATGGAGCTTGGCCATCTCCCCTATCGCAAGGCGACTTTTGAGGATTACGTCGGTGACCGGGGCCTGGTGCGCCTGGGCACGAAGAAATGGCGGCGACGCGTGGCCGACGTGACGGCCACATTACTGGCTGGCCTGCAGTGCGAATACGTGGTGCTCGGTGGCGGCAACGTGCGGAAATTGAAGCAACTGCCGCCAGGCTGCCGCGCCGGCAGCAACGAAAACGCCTTTACCGGCGGGTTCCGGCTGTGGGAAACCGCGCCCGCCGCAGATCGTGGACCGCCGCCCACGGTTCCGGACGGAAAAACGGCCAGCGCCGACCGCGGCTCGAATGGCGATCCAAACCATAGCGAAGCAAACCACAGCGAAGCGGTGGGGGCAGCCGACTCTCGACCGACCAGCGCGAAATAAAAGATTAAGGAGGATCCCCCATGCCGGCCGCCGCCCCTACACTCACCACCCTGCCAGCCTGGCGAGCGCTCGAAGCGCACTACGGCCAGATGCGCGACGTCCATCTGCGGCAGCTCTTTGCCGATGATCCGCAGCGCGGACGCAAGCTGGCTTTGGAAGCGGTCGGCGTGTATCTCGACTACTCGAAGAACCGCGTCACCGACGAGACGCTCAAGTTGCTCGTGCAACTGGCCGGCGAGTGCCGGCTGCAAGAGCGCGTCGACGCCATGTTCAGCGGCCAGCATATCAACAGCACCGAAGACCGCGCCGTGCTGCACGTGGCCCTGCGGGCGCCGCGCGGGGCCACGATCCTGGTCGATGGCACCAACGTGGTGGCAGAAGTTCACGAAGTGCTCGACCGCATGGGCGACTTCTGCCGCCGCGTGCGCAGCGGCCAGTGGCTCGGTCACACCGGCCGGCCGATTCGCAACATCATCAACATCGGCATCGGTGGCTCGGACCTGGGCCCGGCAATGGCCTACGATGCCCTGCGGCATTACAGCGACCGCAACCGCGTGTTCCGCTTTGTTTCCAACATCGACGGCACCGATATCGCCGAAGCCACGCGCGATCTCGATCCGGCCGAAACGCTGTTCATCGTGGCCAGCAAAACGTTCACCACGCTCGAGACGCTGACCAACGCTCAGTCGGCGCGGCAATGGCTGCTGGGGACGCTGAAAGACGAGCAGGCCGTGGCCCGGCATTTTGTGGCGGTGAGCACCAATGCGGCCGAAGTGGCGAAGTTTGGCATCGATACGGCCAATATGTTCGGCTTTTGGGATTGGGTCGGTGGCCGCTATTCGTACGACTCGGCCATCGGCCTGTCGCTGATGCTCGCCATCGGGCCGGAGCAGTTCGGCCAAATGCTCGCGGGCTTTCATGCCATGGACGAGCACTTTCGCACCACGCCGCCCGAGCGCAATCTGCCGGTGCTACTGGGGTTGATAGGCATTTGGTACAACAATTTTTTCGGCGCTCAGTCGCTGGCCGTGCTCCCCTATGATCAGTACCTCGATCGGTTCAGCGCGTATCTGCAACAGCTCGACATGGAGAGCGACGGCAAACGCGTCGACCTGGATGGCCGGCCGGTCGATTATCAAACCGGCCCGATCGTCTGGGGCACGCCGGGCACCAACGGCCAGCACGCCTACTATCAACTCATCCACCAGGGCACGAAGCTGATCCCTTGCGATTTTATCGGCTTCTGCCGCTCACTGAATCCGCTGGGCAATCATCACGATCTGCTGATGGCCAACTTTTTCGCCCAGACCGAGGCTCTGGCCTTCGGCAAAACGGCCGAGCAGGTGCGCGCCGACGGCGCGAGCGAGGCACTGGTGCCGCATCGCACGTTTCCCGGCAATCATCCGACCAATAGCATTCTGCTCGATCGGCTCACGCCCGAGAGTTTGGGCAAGCTGGTTGCTCTTTACGAACACAAGGTTTTTGTGCAGGGTACCATCTGGCACATCAATTCGTTTGACCAATGGGGCGTGGAACTCGGCAAGGTGCTGGCCAAGCGGGTCGCCTCGGAATTGGAAAGCCGCGACACCCCAACGCTCAAACACGACAGTTCGACCAACACGCTCATCGAGCGTTACCGACAAAGGAAGGAGTCCGCATGAACACTGGCCACGTGAAACTGGGCCACGAGCATCCGCTCTACGTTTTGCCCTTCGATCACCGCTTTCCGTATGCCTGCGAGGTGTTCGGCTTTACCGAGCACATGACGCCCGAGCAGGAGGCCGAGGCCATCCGGCTCAAGCAAGTGATTTACGAAGCATTGGCCGAAGCCGTCGCTGCCGGCGTGCCGGCCCAGCATGCGGCCGTGCTGGTCGACGAGCGCTTCGGAGCTTCGATTTTGCGCGATGCCAAGCGGCGCGGGCTGACCACGATCCTGCCGATCGAGCAAAGCGGCGCCAGCGAGTTCACGCTCGACTATGGTCCGCAGTGGCGCGAGCATGTCGAAGATTTTGATCCCACGTTCGTCAAAGTGCTAGTGCAGCTCAATCCCGAAGGGGACGCAGCCCGCAATGGCCGGCAGCTCGAACAGCTCAAAGCGGTGTCCGACTACTGCCGGTCCTCGCGGCGGCAGTTCATGTTCGAGCTGATCGTGCCGCCCGAGCCGCAGCAACTGGCAGCCCTGGGTGGCAATCGGGAAAAGTTCGACTCGGCAGTGCGGCCGGGGTTGATGGTTGCGGCCATCGAACAAATTCAGGACGTGGGCATCGAGGCGGATGTGTGGAAGATCGAGGGGCTCGAAACGCGCGCGGATTGTCAGCGCGTATCAGGGGCCGTGCGCCGCGGCGGCCGCGACAATGTGGGCTGCGTCGTGCTTGGCCGGGGCGAAAACGAAGCCCGCGTGCGCAGCTGGCTCGAAATGGCCGCGTCCACGCCGGGCTTCATCGGCTTTGCGGTGGGCCGGTCGATCTTTGCCGCTCCGCTGGTTGCCCTGCGAGCTGGCGAGTCGAGTGCCGCCGAGGCGAAAGAGGAAATCGCGCGGCAGTTCTGCCGGCTGGTCGAGATGTTCGAAAACGCTGAGCGGCCGGCGGCCAGGAGCCGTGTTTAAATGGGTTCGCGCCGCGTGTTGATTGCCCCTTCGATTCTGGCGGCCGATTTTGCCCGACTGGGCGAGCAGGTGGCCGCGGCCGAAGCGGCCGGGGCCGACCGGATTCACGTCGACGTGATGGACGGGCATTTTGTGCCCAACCTCACGATGGGTCCGCCGGTCGTCAAGTCGCTGCGGCCGATCACCCGGCTCGAGCTCGAAACGCACCTGATGATCACCGATCCGGACCTGTTCTTCGACGAATTCGTAGACGCCGGCTCCGATTCGTTCCTGGTTCACGTGGAAGGCAACGCCAACTTGCACCGCACCGTGCAGCGCATCCGGGCGCTGGGCAAACGGGCGGGCGTCGTGATCAACCCGGCCACGCCGGCCGAATCGATCGAGGAGATCCTGCCCGACGTCGAGCAGGTGCTGGTGATGACGGTCAATCCAGGCTTCGGCAATCAGCGCTTCATTCATTCCACGCTGGGCAAGATCCGCCGCGTGCGCGAAATGATCGACCGCCTGAATCCGAAGTGCGATCTCGAACTCGACGGCGGCATCGATCCGCACACGGCCCCGCTGGGCGTGGCCGCCGGAGCCAACGTGCTCGTGGCCGGCTCCGCCATCTTCGGCAGCCCCGCCGGCATCCCCGCCGCCCTCGAGCAGCTCCGCGCCAGCGTCGCCAAGGCGTAGCGCCTCAGTTATGCCCGCCGGTGTCGTTGCGCTTGGCGAGCTCGTCGCGGAGCCGGGCGGCTAGCTCGTATTGCTCGTGAGCTACGGCGTCGTCCAATTGCTCTTTGAGCGTGCGGCCGATGTTGTAGTGATCGCGCAGGCTCTCGCGCAATTGATCGAGCCGTTTGACCAGTTCGTCTTCTTCGAACTGCTCTTCGGCCTCGATGGCGACGTACAGCTCGCGAATCCGCGCCAGGCCCTTGTTGATTTCTTCGATGGCGGATTCCGGGCCGTTTTCTTCCAGCTCGGACAGTGCGGCGGCCTGCGTGCGATGAAACAGGATGAACGGCCGGTACTGCTCGTGCGAGTTCGTCCAGTCGTCGGCCGGCGAGCAGGTTTTGACAAAATCCATGAAGGCCAGGCTATGGTCGGCATCGCGGACTGCCCGGCGAAACTCGCGCAGCGCCAGCCAGCAGATCCGCCGCTGATAGAACTGCACGAACTCGCGATCGGCCTCGGCGCATTGCTCCTCGGACAGCACAAAGCTGTCACCCTCGTGGACCGCCACTCCCAGCAGGTAGTCGAAATACGTCTCGGCCCCGCCGGGGCGAGAGCCGTCGGGCCGATGGTCGGCCTCGAGCTGCAAAATGCCCATGTCGATGCGCATTTGCACGACCTCGCGGCCGTCGCTGCCCCGCACCAGCCGGGCACTTACCTCGCCGGGCTCGTACTCCCAGTCGCGCAGGATCGCATCGATGTTTCGGCTTTTTGACATGGACTTACAAACGCCAGCGTTTTCGGGCCAACTCAGTTTCGCGCCAGCGAGGGTTTCGCGCCTGGCGCCATCGGAACACGTCAATTATACCACCCGCTTGACGCCAGCGGCCACTGTCCGTTGGAGGGCCTCGCGGGCGGCCAATACCTGGCGCTCGGCCTGGCCGCGATCTTCGGCCAGTGCCGTCAAATGGCCCATCTTGCGTCCAGGCCGTGGCTGGGCCTTGCCGTAGAGATGCAGCTTGACGCCTGGAAAGCGGCAGGCGGCAGCCCAGTCGGGCTCGCCGTTTTGCCATACGTCGCCCAGCAGGTTGGCCATGGCGGCCGGTCGCAGCAGTTCGGTCGATCCCAGCGGCAAGCCGCAAATCGCCCGCAATTGTTGTTCGAACTGGCTGGTCAGGCACGCGTCGAAGGTCAAGTGCCCCGAGTTATGCGGCCGCGGCGCCAGCTCGTTCACCAGCAGCCGGCCATCGCCGGTGAGAAAGAACTCGACGCACAGCACGCCGACCACGTCTAGCGCTTCGAGCACGGCATGCGCAATCGTCACCGCTTCGCGCTGGACCGAGCTGGACACTTCGGCCGGAGCCAGCGAAAGATCGAGAATATGATTCTGGTGGCGGTTGGCAATCACGCCGTAATCGGCCATCGTTCCATCCAGCGCACGGGCCGCCACGACGGACACTTCCTGCTCGAAGGGGACCCAGGCCTCGAGCACGGTTTCGCCCGTGCTGAGCTTGGCCCAGGCGCCGGGCGCCTGCTCGGGGCTGCTGATTTTTGTCTGGCCCTTGCCGTCGTAGCCCCAGCCGGCCGTTTTCAGCACGGCCGGATAACCAAGCTGTGCCAGCGCGGCTTCCAACTCGGCCTGGCTGCCGACCGGCACAAACGGCGTGACCGGAAAGCCGTGCGAGCGGAGAAACGTCTTCTCGCGCAGCCGGTGCTGCGTGGTGTGCAGCACGCTGCCGCTGGGCCGCACCGGCGCGTAGCGGACGCACAACTCGGCCGTGTCGGCCGGGATGTTTTCGAACTCGAACGTGATCACGTCCACGCCCTGGGCAAAGCCGCGAACCGCGTCCAGGTCTTCGTACGCCGCGCTGATTTCGACGTCGGCCACCTGGCCGGTGGGCGTGTCGTCTTCAGGGCTGAGCGTGTGTACGCGGTAGCCCATCCGCCGGGCGGCAATGGCGAACATCCGCCCCAGTTGGCCGCTGCCCAGCACGCCGACAGTCGCCCCCGGCAAGATCAGACCGCTCACGGCAGCGTTTCTCCCCGTACGCGTTCGGTTTGCTCGCGGCGAAAGATGCGCAGCTTTTCGCGTAGCGGCGGCCGCGACAAAGCCAGAATGCCGACGGCCAACAGGGCCGCGTTGATTGCCCCCGCCTTGCCGATGGCCAGCGTGCCCACCGGCACGCCGCCGGGCATCTGCACGATCGACAACAGCGAGTCGAGCCCGCGGAGGGCCTGGCTTTCGACCGGCACACCCAACACCGGCAGCAGCGTGTAGGCGGAAACCATGCCCGGCAAATGGGCCGCTCCGCCGGCACCGGCGATGATGACTTCCAGGCCGCGAATTTCGGTCGTCTTGGCATATTCGGCCAGCCAGTCGGGCGTGCGATGGGCCGAAACCACGCGGCATTCGTGTGGCACCTCAAAGTCCGTCAGCACCTGGTTGGCATGGCGCAGCGTCTCCCAGTCGCTTTTGCTGCCCATGACAATGCCCACCAGCGGCTGCGCCGGATCGTTCATGCCGCGTGTTCCTAAGTGTAGTATTCCCACGACACCGGGGACTCCCCAGGCTAACGCCTTGGGGCTCGCCATTTCAAATGTGATGCTAGCACGCCTAGCGTAATGAGCGAGCCGGCGGAAGTCGACCCCCGAGGCTGTTTCAGGCATCGGCCGCATTGGGCCGGCTGCGTGCAATGCCAGCACTCCGAGCGACGATTCTAGGGGTCAGGAAATTTATAGCGGTCGGCGAACCGATAGGGATGTTAGCGAGACGGGCTGCGGCAGCACGCGTGGGCAGCGGTTCCGAAACCCAAGACACCCGGCACGAGCGAGACTTTCGATGGGCACATTGCGAGTAGCGGTGGCAGCCGTGGCTTGTTGGTTGGCATTGGGTGCCGCGCTCGAGGCCGCCGATTGGCAGTGTCCCGCGTGTGGCTCGCGTGGCATGCCCTGCCGGGTCCGGCGGTTGGTACCCGGCGTCGAGCGCCTGGTGACGTACGAATACTTCGACCGCTGCGAAACGTGGTGCGTGCAAGGCCCCAGCCGCTGTGTCGGCGAGGTCAAAAAGACGTGCGACGATCCCAACGCCATGGTGCCGCAGTTCGACAAAATCTGGCAGCCGACGTGCGGCCCGAGCTTCACGTGCTCGCGGCTCTGGAAACGACCGGTGGTAGTCGAGCGGCCGGTGCTGCGTTGCGTGCTCGAGGATAAGTGTTCGCACTGCGGCGTCGCGCAAGTGGCGCAGCAGGCCTATCCGATTTGGGCCCTGAGAAAGAAGCCCTCGGCCGCGCAATTTGCGGCCAGCCAGCCGGCTGCCGATCCCTTTGCGGCGGCTGCTGCTTCGACCGCAGCCGCTGTGGCAGCGCCGCCGGCAGCGGTTGGTACCGGGCCAGCAATGGCTGCGCCGGGGCCTTCGGCGACATTGCCGCACTGGTTTTCGCCGTCGAAAATCGAATAATTCATGCAGCCGGCAGATCGCACGCAACCGAGCTTCGGAGGATTTTCATGGGTGCCGTGAACCGCGAAAAGCAGATTGCCGAAGCGGAAGAGCTGCTGGGCGATCATCTGGATCGAATCGGTTTTGCCAAAGGCTTGTTCTTCGGCCGCTATCTGGGTTCTCGGCTGCCCGCCTATCCGCGGCCGGCCAAGGCAGATGTTTTAGCGCGCGTCGGGGAACTGCGCCGCTTTTGTGCGGAGCACATCGATCCGGTGGCAATCGACCGGCAGGCTGAGATTCCGGCCAGCGTGGTGGCCGGCTTGGGCCGCTTGGGCGTACTGGGAGCTTGTCTGCCAAAACCCGTCGGCGGCCTGGAGTGGACGCAAACCGATTATTGCCGGCTGCTGGAAGTGTTGGGCGGCCACTGCGCGAGCACGGCTTTGTTTGTGAACGCGCATCACTCGATCGGTCCCCGCGCGTTGGTGCTGTTTGGCACGCCCGAGCAGCAAGAGCGCTGGCTGCCGAAGCTCAGTTCGGGCGAGTGGATCAGTGCCTTTGCCCTCACCGAGCCCGAGGCTGGCAGCGACGCGGCCAACGTGCAGACCGAGGCCCGGCCTTCGCCCGACGGTCGCGGCTACGTGCTTAACGGCCAGAAGCGCTGGATCACCAATGGCGGCATCGCGCAGGTGCTCACGGTGATGGCCCGCACGCCGGTGCCCGGCCACACCGAGACCAAGATCACGGCCTTTATCGTCACGCCCGACATGCCGGGCTTCGAAGTGGTCGAGGCCCGGATGCCGAAGTGCGGCGTGCGGGGGACGGCCACGTCACGCTTGGCGTTTCGCGATATGTTCGTGCCGCGCGAAAATATCCTGGGAAAACTGGGCAAAGGCCTGCGCGTGGCACTGACGGTGCTCGATTTTGGCCGGACCACGTTCGGCGCTAGTTGCACCGGCGCGGCGAAGACCTGCCTCGCTCGCGCCGTCGAGCATGCCAACACGCGCGTGCAGTTCGGCCAGCCACTGGCTAGCTTCGAGCTGGTCAAGGAAAAGCTGGCGTTCATGAGCGCCGGCATCTTTGCGATGGAGGCCACGACCTACGCAACAGCCGCGCTGATCGACTCGGGCGCCGACGATTACATGCTCGAGACCGCCATGCTTAAAGTGTGGTCCACCGAGGTACTGTGGCGGATCATCAACGACACGTTCCAGATTTATGGTGGCAAGGCATATTTTACCGACGAGCCTTACGAACGAATGATGCGCGACGCGCGGATCAACATGATCGGCGAAGGCGCCAACGACGTGTTGCGGGCTTTCACTGCATTGGTCGGCATGCGCGACGTGGGCCTGGAGCTGAAAGGCGTGCTCGACGCCCTGCTGCACCCGCTGGGCAATTTGTCGAAGCTCAGTGGGTTCGCCTCGCGGCGGCTGGGCGCCATGCTCGCGCCGCCGGCCATCGAAGTTCACTCCGCCGAGTTGCACGAAGACGCCGCCCGGCTGGCCAAAACGCTCGGCAAGTTGGGCTCGGACGTCGAAGCCCTGCTGCGCCGCTATCGCGAGTCGATCCTCGATCGGCAATACCAACTGGGTCGCGTGGCCGACGCGGCCACGGAGTTGTACGTGTCGAGTTGCGTCCTCAATCGGATGGATGCAATGCTCCATCATCATGGATACGACGCGGCCACACGGCAAGACGCGTTGGTCCGCGGGCGATACTATCTGCGCACGGCCCAGCGGCGCATTCTGCGCTCGCTGGCCGATCTGTGGGACAATGACGACGAAGAGACCAATCAGTTGGCGGATCGAGTGATCGGTTAGGCGTCTCGCAACGTTCACGCCCCCTCGCCGGACCAGCCGCGATCGCTTTTCTTGCTTCCCTCGCGGCGCTTTTGCTCGAGCCGACGTTTGATGCTGCCCTTCGTGGGCCGCGTCTTCTTGCGACGCTTGGGCGGCCGGGCCACGCCTGCCAGCATCGCGCGCAGCTTGTCCAGACAGTCTTGCACGTTGCGACCCTGGTCGCGGTAGCGCTGGCTGGAAATGAGCAAGTCGCCATCGCCGGTCAGCCGGGCCGCGTAGTGAGTTTGGAACCGCTCGAGCACGTCGGCCGGCAGCCCGACGCTGGTGCTCGGCCGCCAGCGCAGCGTGGCCCGGGAATTCACTTTGTTCACGTTCTGCCCGCCCGGCCCCGAGCTGCGGGTATACGAGAAAGTGAATTCCGACTCGGGAATCTGAATGCGTGAGTTGACGACCAGCATCGACCGATTTCCTGCCTGCGAACCTGTAGCACGCCGCACACTTCGCTATAGTACATCAAGAATCGGCGGTTGGGTGGCCGTGAAACCTGCTCGACTGAGGTGAAACGAGCCAAACAGGCTTTATACCGGCAGGCAAGGAGCAGGGCTGATGCCCAATCTGAAACTTCGCAACATCGGACAAGTCGCCGAGTCGGATCTGACGTTCGGCGATCTGACCGTGTTTGTCGGACCCCAGGCGACGGGAAAAAGTATCGCGCTGCAATTTCTCAAGCTCATGGTCGACACCGGCCAAGTCCAAGAAGAACTCAGTCGGAACGGCCTGGACTGGTCGGGCCAATTGTCAGAGTTTTTCGATGTCTATTTCGGCGAAGGAATGCATGGAATCTGGCGCGAGGGCCAAAGCAGGGTGTCATGGGATGGTTCGGAAGTCGACATGCACCGTCTCACCGGGCGGCGCCGCAAATCCAAAACCGAGTCTTTGTTCTTCATCCCTGCACAACGCGTCCTGACTCTGCGCGACGGCTGGCCGCGGCCCTTTACCGATTACTCGTCGGGCGATCCTTTTGCCGTACGCGAATTTAGCGAAAAGCTGCGGCTACTGGTTGAGCAGGAATCCAGCGCCGGCCAGCCGGTCTTTCCACAAGCGCGCCGGCTGAAAACAGAGTTTCGCGATTTGCTGGAAAGCCATGTCTTCGGTGGATTTCAATTAAAGGTGGACAAAGTGCGCTCTCAGAAGCGGTTTGTACTTGGAACCAACGGCGACCCGTTGCCGTTCATGGTGTGGTCAGCCGGTCAGCGGGAGTTTGTTCCGCTGCTGCTCGGACTGTATTGGTTGATGCCTTCGACCAAGGTGTCCATGCGCGGAACGCTCCGCTGGGTTGTCATCGAGGAGCTAGAGATGGGACTGCACCCGCGGGCAATCTCGGTCGTGTTGCTGATGGTGTTGGAATTGCTTTCGCGCGGTTATCGCGTCTGTCTTTCCACGCATTCATCGCAGGTGCTCGAAGCCGTGTGGGCCCTGCGGCATTTGGCTTCCAGCGGCGCCCCGCCCTCGTCACTCCTGGCAATGTTTAATTCGCCCAATACCCAGCCGATGCAGAAACTCGCCAAGGAGGTAATGAAAAAACAATTGAAAGTCCATTATTTCGATCCGCGCGGGCAAACTCGCGACATCTCAGAACTCGACCCCGACAGCGAACAAGGAGCGGAGAGCGGCTGGGGTGGCTTAGCCGAGTTCAGCAGCCAGGCAAACGCGGCCGTCGCGCGGGCTGTCGCTGCACAACGTCGCGGAGAAGCATCTTGACTTTTCGCGCCGCCGTGAAAGCGACGGGTTTGGAACGCGCCTACTGCGATGGGTTGCAAGCTCTGTCAAAGTCAGACCGTGCCCGGCTCGCGGTGCATCAGAATGTCAAGTTAACTGGGAGCATTGATCTGGATGCAGCTTTGCACGAAACCCACCCCAACGACCCTCGTTGGGATTATGCCATCGCTCGCCGCCCACCAAACGGCGAGTTCATCCACTGGGTAGAGGTCCATCCAGCTACAGATGCTGAAATCAAGACGGTGCTGGCCAAGTTCGAATGGCTTCAGGGCTGGCTGCGAACTCAGGGAAAAGCTCTCATGAACTTCGAATCTGAATTCATCTGGATTTCCAGCGGCAAAACAGCGTTTAGCCCTGTTTCCCACCAACGCAGAAAAATGTCGGAGCACGGTCTGCGACACGTCGGCAGCACGCTGCGATTGACCCCCTGAAAGTGCTCGAGTTCCACTCGAAGTTGATTGCAGACTGCCGCGTGCCCAGGGCAATTGTTCCGCGGAAAGGCCCTTTGAGGTGAAGATTCCCATTTATGCCGGCGTCCTCTGTTGCCTGCTTGGCGCCAGCTTGGCTTGTGCCGGCGAAGCGGCGGACGGCAAGGACGCACCCCTGCCGCCCGATTTGGGCACCCGCCAGGCCGGCGACGATTGGCCCGTGTTTCTGGGGCCGCAGGGCGATAGCCGATCGCGCGAACGGGGACTTCGAACCGACTGGAACGCGCATCCACCGGCCATTGTTTGGCAAATGCCCGTCGACACGGGCTACGCCATGCCGTCGATCAGCCGCGGACGGCTGTTCCAGTTTTCGCGCGTCGGCAATGTCGCACGGCTCCAGTGTCTGACCAGCGAAACCGGCAAGCCGCTGTGGAAGTTCGAGTACCCCACGGATTACGAAGACCTGTACGGCTACGACAACGGTCCGCGCTGCGAGCCGCTGGTCGACGGTCCGCGCGTTTACATTCTCGGCCCGGAGGGCATGCTGCATTGCTTGCGGACCGTCGACGGCCATGTGCTGTGGAAGCTTGATACGTCCGCCAAATTCCACGTCGTACAAAACTTTTTCGGCGTGGGCAGCACGCCGGTCGTGTTTGACGATCTGCTGATCGCCAACATCGGCGGCAGCCCCGCGGCCGACCAGGCGGTGCCGCCCGGCCGGCTGGACCAAGCGCATGGCGATGGCAAAGGCGTGGTGGCCTTCGACAAATTCACGGGCGAAGTGCGCTACGCGCTCAGCGACGAACTGGCCAGTTATGCCAGCCCGCGGTTGGCCACAATCAGCGGGCGGCCGTGGTGTTTTGTCTTTGCCCGGGGCGGACTGCTGGGCTTTGACCCGGCCAATGGGAAGCTCGATTTTCACTTTCCCTGGCGGGCGCCGAATTTGGAAAGCGTGAACGCCAGCACGCCGGTCGTGATCGGCGAACGTGTGTTTATTTCTGAAACGTATGGCCCGGGCTCGGCGCTGGTCAAAGTGCGGCCCGGCGGATACGACGTGGTGTGGTCAGACGCCGACCGCCGACGGGACAAACGGATGCAGGCACATTGGAACACGCCGGTCTTCGAGGCCGGCTATCTTTACGGCTCCAGCGGCCGGCACACGCAAAACGCCGAGCTGCGCTGCATTGAACTGGCCAGCGGCAACGTGAAGTGGAGCGAGCCGCGTTTGAGCCGCTCGAGCCTGCTGTATGTCGACGGCCACCTGATCTGCCTGACCGAATACGGCGAGCTGCTGCTCGTGCGGGCCACGCCTGAAAAGTTCGACGTGGTCGGCCAACTGGTGCTCAAAGATGCCGGCGGCAAAGCGGACGACGACCGGCTACTCAAGTATCCGGCCTGGGCCGCGCCGATTCTCTCGCACGGACTGCTGTATGTCCGTGGCCATCATCGGCTGGTTTGCCTGGAAGCGATTCCGGCAAAGTAGCAGACGCTCAAAACGCAGTGTTTGCCATGCCCACGCCGCGTGCGCATGCGCGTTGGAGCGGACAGTGACTCACATGCCCACGAAGCGTGGGCATGGCACCCGAGCGATTACGATGCCGCTGTTGCGGGTTCCTCGGCCGGCGCGCTTTCGGTGGGAGCCGGCTCTGCGGCCGCGGGTTCTTCCGGCTGGGCAAATAGCTGCTCGTAGAGCGCTCGGCACTCGTCTTGATACGAGGCCAGCGCCGGGTCGAGCGCTTCGGGCTGCCAACGGTCTGGCTCGAGAAACAGGCGGGCCGGATCCAGATCGTGCGACTTGGCCAATTTTTGCAGCAGGGCTCGGCCACCCCGGTCGATGTTGTGGGCCTGGCATAATTCGCGAAACAGGCTGCGGGGATTGTGATGTTGCGGCTGGTCGTTGCCGCGGCGGGTCAGGCGCGACAAAGCCCAAGCCGCCAGCGCCACGATCACGAGCAATCCCAGGCCCATCAGCAAGTCGCTGGTGTGAAGCTGGGCTTGCTTGCCGTGAAAGCGATTGCTCATGCTCTTCACGACTTCGAAATCGGCCAGCAGCACGGCACAGGCGTTCATGACGAGCTCCTTGAGCCCGCGGCCACGGGCTGCGAACCGCCGCCGGGCACGCGCTCTTCGATCTGCGCGAGACTCGTGCGGGCGGCCTGTTGCACGACCAGGCTCGAATCGAGCAGCGCATGCTCCAGCGCCAGTCGAGCGGATGGCAAATCGCTATCTCCCAGCGCCGCGGCAGCCGCCGCCCGCACCAGGTGGTCGTCGTCGGCCATCAACTCGAGCACGCCTTCGAGCACTTGCGGCACCACGGCAATCAGCCGCACGATGCTCAAGGCCCGCAAGCGGCGCTTGCCCGACGAGCTTTGCATTTCTTGCCGCAACTGCGGAATGGTCGTGATATCGATCCGCTTGACCAGCAGGCCGGTGGTGCGAGCGGCCTCGACGTCGAGCATTTCGTAGGCTGCCAGAAACCGCTGGAAGCCGAACTCGCCCAGGCTGTCGCGGGCGGCTTGCCGCACGACGTGGTGCGGGCTGTCGACAAAGGACAGCAGCATCGGCAGCGCGCCGGCAATGCCGCGGTGCCGCAATTGGGCCAGGATCGCGGCCTGCACTTGCGGGTCCGGATCTTTGAGCGAATCGAGCGCCAGTTGATTGGCGTCGGTGCCCGTGAAGGCCGCCAAAGCCGCCGCAGCCGCCCGGCGACCGCCCGGTTTGCCGGTTTTCATCAGGTGTTCGATGACCGGATACGCTTCGCCCGGCTTGACCTTGGATGCCAAGAGCAACTGCACGGCAGCTTGCTGCCCCGCATCGTCGAGGTTGTCGAGCAGGCCGAAATCCGACCGCAACCAGACGATGCTTTCCAGCTTCTTCAGGTTCGCTTTGATCGCCGCGCACGGCGCCGGCCCGATCTTCGCGAGCAGGTGCTCGACAAACTCCCGGTCGCCGCGGTGCGCAATGACCGAGATCATGGCCGACGGCGTTTGCGGATGTTCCAGCGAGTTGAGCACCAGCCGCGTGACGCCGGGCTTGCTGCTGTGCGTCAAGTGTTGAATCAGCGGGACATAGCTGGCCGAGAGTGGATCCAACAGCAGTTGCACCAGGGTCGCGTTTTCGCGACCGGCCAACAACAAGAAGGACTCGACGATCTCCTGCCGCTTGTGCCTGGCGAAATGTTTCGTCGACTCTTCCAGGCCCAGGATCACATTGCGGCGCACCAACTGCGGATCGCGTCGCAGGTGATAATCGCGCGGGCTGGCCAGCTCTTCGTACAGTTGCTCGCAGAGCGACAGTAGCGTCTCGGCGGCCAGTTGGGCGTGTGGATTCGATTCGTCTTCGGCCGCGGTGACCAGCGTGGGGATCAGGTCGTATTCCTGAAACCAGAGAATCGCCTGGTTGGCGTTGTGAACCAGTTGCGGATCCGAATCCAGCACGGCGTCGCGCAGCGCTTGCGACATCCGGCCGCGATTGTCGCTGATGATCGTCTTCCAATGTTCGTCGACCGTGTGCAGCCGACGGATGATCTCTCGCTGCCCGGCCACGTTGCGCCGGGTCAGGATCGCCTGCAGGGCGGCTTCCTGGATCTCGCGGCGGGGCGAGTCCAACGCGGGAATTAATACCTCGACCGCCGCCTCATTGGTGGTTTTGGCCAGCACGTCGAGCGTGGTTGCGAGTCCGCGATTCACGTCTGAACCTGCCAAGAAAACGGTTCGATTGGGGGGCACTAATATCTCCCCCGTAACATTAGACTAGGTTACGAATCGTGCGCGCCTGCCCGAGCCAGGGTGATTTTCGGCAGCGTTTCGGAATCTGTGCCAGATGTACCGGACAGTGCGCATCGCTCGCACGCCCCGGGGCATGCGGCAGGCTTGATTTAACCGCGCGGCGCGCTCAAACTGAAAAAAGCAGTACAATCGGCCCGCATGCCGGACCTTGAATTTCAAGCGACGCCCCGCGAAACCTCTCGAGCGCTCCCCATGCCTTTGTCAGCATCCGAGCAGTTGAACCGCGATTTTCTCGAAATCCGAGCCCGGCTGCTGGAAGTAGCCGCCGCCCTGGACCGGCTCGAGCGGGCCGACGGCGACGTGAGCGACGATCCGCGCATGGCCCGCATCCGGCAAGGCATCGCCCTGCTCGATGCCGGCCAAAGCGAACGGGCCGAGCACCTGCAACTGCTCTTTTCACTCTCCTACGAACCCGGCTGGCGCACGGGCATCGGGGATACCGGCACGCGCGATCGCGAAGCTCAATAACCGAGCGCCAGCGCAGAAACTCGCCGCCGCACGAGCCTTTGGTATACTGTCTATAGGGCTCGTGGATTACGAGTGACGGATGTTCCACTACACGGATAGAGAGGGCTGGAATGCAATTCGATCGCAAGAGGTTTGGCGGTTCAAGGCAAGCCAGCCGAGGAGTTCCGATCGCCCCAGGGGCGCCTATTTCACCGATCTTGAGCCCAGCGAGATAAATTTGCGTGTCCTGTGCAAAAAGCTTCGGATACCCAGAGAAAAACAGGATTTCGTCTTCTGGTTTGATAGGGACAACGATTTGGTGCAACTCAATAACGGAACAGGCCGGGACAGGCGAATATTCTTCAGCGCGACGGACTACCTTGTGGAAGAACCACGCCAGCGATACAAGGGGCCGACGGTAGACATCGTGGAGCACTTCTCATGATCGGTGGCATTGACGTGCGGCTGCGGTCGAGTGCCGGCCAGGAATCGCTGGAGGCTGCCGTCCGCGCAGTAAGGCAGGTCTGGCCGAAAGCCGCCTTCGAAAACGCGACAAGCGGCGAGCGATATTCTGATTTCTCCCGGATCCCGTTCGGGGGAATCAGCGAGCTGTTTGTGTACCGGGATGCAGGCAGCGCGGCAGTCTGGGACCGGGAGGGAGCCGTTGAAAGGGCTTACAACACCATGATCCATCTCATCCACGATCCGGGTCTGATAACCGCCGTTGTCGACGATCAGACCGGCGAAGTAGCTGTAGCGCTCGATGCGATTCGTTCGGCGCTGGACGACACGATTCTTTCTATCCCGGCATTGCTCTCCCGGGAGGCGGCATGATGCCTCCCGCGACCGATCTTGAATCGGCGATTCGTCACTCCGGCGAGGATTGGCTGATCGACTGGTTCGATCCACCCGAGGAGGCACTCCTTCACCTTCGGAAGACGCTCGAAAACGCTAATCGGCGAGCGCAACAGCTTCTCGGACTGGAAGCTTTTGACCTCAGCGAAGCAGCGCTGGTGAGAGCTTACAATGAAAATCCGTTCAAAGTGAAAGGGTTCTTTCAAGTTCTGGGAGGAACGAGATCGCCGGATATGCTAGTGATGGTGTGGCGTGTTATCCAAGGGATGGAAATCAAAGCAGTCGAGATCTCCTACGGCCGCAAGCAACAATTCCATGCCCGGATCGTGCTGGAATCGCCCGACGGCGCCCAGGACGAAACCTATGAATCGTCCAAGATTCAGGACTTCGCCTTATTTCGACACATCGGAATCATGGAGATCAGCGGCCGGCCTGTATTTGATGGGTTCTACGCTTTGAAGCTCACGGACGCATCTTCAAAGGCGGGTTGAAAGCTATGCCCTATTACATCGATCCGCATATTCACATGGTGTCGCGCGTCACCGACGACTACGAGACGCTGGCCAAGATGGGCTGCGTCGCCGTGAGCGAGCCGGCCTTTTGGGCGGGCTACGATCGCGGCAGTGTCGAAGGCTTCCGCGATTATTTTCGCCAGCTCACCGATTTCGAGCCGAAGCGCGCCGGCTGGTACGGCATTCAGCACTTCACCTGGCTGTGCATCAACGCCAAGGAAGCCGAAAACGTGCGGCTGTCCCGCGAAGTCATCGCCATGATTCCTGAGTTCCTCAACCGCCCCGGAGTGCTGGGCATCGGCGAGATCGGGCTGAACAAGAACACGCGCAACGAGGCGACCGTGTTTCTCGAGCACCTGGACCTGGCAGCCAAGACCGGCGAGCAGATCCTGATCCACACGCCGCATTTGGAAGACAAGTACAAAGGCACGCGGATGATCCTCGACATGCTCACCGACGACCGCCGGCTGGACCGCGGCCGCGTGTTGGTCGATCACGTCGAGGAGCACACGATCCGTCCGGTGCTCGAAGCCGGCTTCTGGGCCGGCATGACGCTCTACCCGGTGAGCAAGTGCACGCCGCAGCGGGCCGTCGACATGGTCGAGAAATACGGCCCCGAGCGGCTGCTGGTGAATTCGGCCGGCGATTGGGGCCCGTCCAAACCCACGGCCGTGCCCGATTTCATTCTGGCCATGCGTCTGCGTGGTCACAGCGAAGCGGCAATCCGCCGCGTAGTCTACGAAAACCCGCTCGAATTCTTCAGCCAAAGCCGCGGCTTCCAATTCACCCCGCCGGAAGTGGCCGAGCATACGTCATAAAGCCGCAACCGCTGGTCGCGGTCAGCCATCCGCGCGCCTGGCGGCCCGATGTGCTTCGAATGCCTGCGTCAACAGCGAATACAGCTCGTTGAAGTTGATTTGTAGCGTGTTCGCCGAGATATTGATCGGGCTGCCAGTCTCCGTCAGGCCCGCTGCGTTCAAAGCGCGCACAAAGAATCCGCCGCTCGCGACGAATTTCTCAGGCTTAGCAACCATGATTGTGACGAGCCGTTGCCCTTTGACCTCGGAGGATACCACGCCGGTGATTTCGCTCCACGGGATCCGGCCAATCGACCCGGCACTTGAATGATCGACGATTCCTTCGCTATCGACGATTAACCCCGGCCGTCTATCAAAAACCTTGAGGCAGCCATAGACGCAGCCCCATCCAGATAAGCACGCACCGGCCACGGCGGCGCACTGCGCGTAGAGCGGATAGTAGCGCGTCTGGGTATTTGCAATCGACCAGACCCATACGCTGAGGGGGCCGAGCGCCAAGCAGCCGGTTACGAGGAGCAAGATCTTACGCTTGCTCAGCGGAATGATGGTTTGCCCGTTCTCCATCGCTGTGCCATTCCTCCAGATGACCGCGTCCAGCAACAGCCCACGCTCAACAGCCGCGACCGTCAATGTTAAATCCCGAACTGCCGTAGCACGATTTCGTACACGTCGGTGTCGGCCAGGGTGTTGCCGGTGAGCACGCCGCGCTCGGAACTAAAGATCACGCCGCGCTGGTTTTCGCCGACTGCCGGTGAGCCGTGCGAGCCTTTCACCAGCGTGGCATCCAGCGGGATGCTGCGCGTGGCCGGGTCGAAGAACAACTCGACCGGGTCGTAGCCCGGCTTGCGGTGAATGTCGACGGTGCGGGCGAAACCCGGCGCGCGGGCGTCGTCCAACCACCAATAATACGCCTGCCAACTATTGGCCGACGAGACGAGCACGACTTCGCCCGAGCGCTCGTGATCCAATTCGTATTTCGCCCGATCTTCGCCGGCCAGCACTTCGGCAATCCCCTGCTGGCCGCGAAACACATCGACCACGCGGCCGATATCGGCCGGTTGCTGGACGAAGACGTGCGACAACTGATGATCGGCCATCGCGAACGCGCGGCTGGCGGCAAAATCGAGCAGCTCCCCGCCGTCGGCGCGCACTTCCAGCAAACCGGCTTCGCGCAACATGCGATTCGGATATGTCACATGATTGACGTCGACAATCGCATATTCGCTGGCCACGATCCACAGCGGCGGTTCGCTGCCGTAGGCCTGGCCAAAGCCAGCGGCCAGCCGGCCGATGCAGGCATCGAGCTCGCCCAGCGCACGCCCGGCCGCTTCGCTGTCGGGTCCGGCCTTCTGAGCCGCGTAATCCAAATGCGGCAGATAGATGTAAAAGAAGTCGGGCCGAAGTTGGCTGGCGGCGATCACGGCCGAATCAACGATCCAGGCCGTGCTCTTGATGTTGGCCATCGGCCCCCAAAAGTGTTGCAGCGGAAAATGCCCCAGCGCGTCACGCAGTTGCCCGTACATCTCGGTGGGCTTGGTGTAGCACCACAACGACTCCGAACCATCGGGATTGTGGATCGGGGCCGGCGTGCAGATGAAATCTGCCCCGCAGCCTTTCGAGTGCAACGGAAACCAAACGGCCGACTTTCGCTGGGGGCTGTGCTCGTGGATGCGATCCCAGATTTGCGGCCGCTGGATGCAGTCGTTCCAGGCCGTCCACATTTCGACGCGCTGCTGATCGCGCCAATAAAAGCCGTTGGCCACCACGCCATGCTCGCGGGGCATGCTGCCGGTGGTCATGTTCGCCTGCACCGGGCACGTGACGCAGGGAAAACTCGGCACCAGTGCTGCCAGATCGCCAGCTGAAATCAATGCTTGCAACTCGGGCATCCGGGCCAGGTCGTTTTGCCGTAAACCGGGAACGGACAACAGCACCACGCGATCGGGCATAAAGCGGCTCGCACAAGTCAAGGTTTAACGAAAAGTCCGGTCGCAACGCTTGCGCCCGGCAAACGCGATGTTCACCGCACGCAGCGACCGATTGCCTGAGCATAAGCGATCGTCGTGCCGCGGTCCATTTAGCCCGGCCCTTGCCGCCGGGAGCGCTTGCCACGAAAGCGAGTACGCATGCATACGAACCTCCGTCGGCTTAGCCTTTTGACAGCATTCTGTGGCATGACCCTGCTGGCCGCCTCCAGCGCCTGGGCCGGCTGCCCTTGGCTGGTGGTCTCGAGTCCGTGCGGCGACTTTGCCCCCGCCGTGCCGGTCACGACGTACTACGGCACGCCCGTGGTGCAAACCACGCCGGGCCATTATTTTGGTCCCATCCCGAAGCGGCCCTTCTGCCGCCCGTGCGCCCAGCCGAAGTATTACCTGCCCGGCCAGCCGCTGCGCAACACGCTGCGCTGCGTCACGCCGTAGGATCAAATGAAGAGGAAACAAAAGCTCGCAAAGAGCGCTAAGGACGAAGAGAAAAATCCTTTTTACTTCTTCCTTCGTTTCCGCTTCTTCGCGTCCTTTGCGATCTTCTGTTCAAACGTCTTCGTAGTTTGCGTTTTGTGGCTCGTTCGGCGCGTCAGGTTGAATAGATCCAGCGACCGATGAACACGGTCGGGATCAGCAGCGCGAGGATCACAAAGGTCCAGAGAGTTTGACCTTGGGCCGCGAAACATACGGCCGCGTCGATCACGATCAGCGACATCAGCGCGTGTTTGATGGCCATCTGCACGCGCAGCTTCACCGGATGCGCAATGGCCTGCTGACAGCGGAACCCGACCGACACGCCAATCAGCACCCACAGTAGAATCCAGTTGTTGCCCAGGCCCAATACATACGGTGCACGCACCAATCGCCCGGGCAGATCGACGGACCAGGGAAACCAGCACAATAGCCCCAGCCCACAGGCCATGACCAGCGCGGCCAGCAGCAACTGCCAGCGGCGGCTGTTGCCGGCTTCGCGACGGGCGAACCAGGTGACGCCGGTAATGTACGTGCCGATGCCGCCGGCCACGACCCAATCGCTCGCGAGCCAGGGCATCGCGCCGGGGCTCATGCCCAGCAGCACGTTGAGGAACCGGCAACTGCCCATCGACAGCGGCCCCAGCGGCGTGCGCTTGAGCACGCGGTCGTAGAGCCACACGGCCAAGGCCAGCAGCGTCGCGACGATGCCGGTGCGCAGCGTGTGGGACGCGGCCGCCGCGCTCCAGCCCAACGCCAGACCGGCCGCCAGCAGCACATAGCCCAGCCCGGTGGCCATGCGCATTGGGACCAGTCCGGCGGGCAGCGGTCGCGTGGGCCGCTCGGCCAGGTCGACCTGGTAATCGAAAACATCGTTGAGGACCATGCCGGCCAGGTACAAACAGGCCGAGCCCAGCAGGAGAAAACCCAGCAGTTGTGGGTTGTCGACGGTAGAGTGGGTGAGCAGATAGCCCATCAGCACGTCGGCGATCGCCGTGAACACGTTCGGCAGCCGCAGCAGTTCGAGATAGCCGCGAATCTTGGTGCGCGGGTCAATCGCTTCAGTCGTGGACACGCTCTAGCCTCCGGGAGGGCGAGGCTCCTGCCGAGCCATGTCGGACAATGTGCGGCGCCTCGGCTCGGCAGGAGCCTCGCCCTCCCATATGGATTTCCTTCGCGGCTAAGCGCGATCAGCCTGCGATCCGACTTCGAGAGGAATCTCCAATTCACTTGCCATGCAAGTCAAATAATCGAAGGCGCGCACAGCGGCCAGGTCGGGATCTTCGATGTAAGGGTATAGCTCCACGGTCAGAAAGCCGTTGTATCCCGTGGCGGCAATGGCCGAGAGCGTGGCGCGAAAATCGATGGCCCCGTCGCCGGGCACCAGGTGCTGGTGTACGCGCGTGGCCGCGATGTCTTCGCAATGATAATGCCGCGTGTGCGGCGCCATGCGAGCGACCCAATCCTGCGGGTCCTCGCCGACGCAGTAGGCGTGGCCAATGTCGAAGTTCAAGCCGACCCAGGGAGACTCGATCCGTTTGACAAATTCGAGATATTGATCGAAGCGTTCAATCAACAAGCCCGGCTCGGGCTCGATGAGCAGGCCGACTTGCAACTGCTCGGCCACTTCGACGCAGGGCATCAGCTCGTCGTAAAACACGCCGGCAGCGCGGGCCCACGAGTCGCCCGGCTCGAGCGGTCCGCCGGGCTCGGTTTGCAGGTTCGCGGCCCCCAATTCCGCAGCCAGGTGCAGGGCGCGGATCGTGTGCTCGCGGCGAATGGCCCGGTAATGCCGATCGGGTTCGATCCACGATGGATGCCAGTACGGCTGTCGCGGATCGGCGACGGCGTTCATCATGAAGCCGTTGACGTTCGAGACCTGCAACTGGTGCTCGGCCAGCGCGTAGAGAATCGAGCGGCGACGTTCGGGCAATAACCCGGCCGGCCAGGCGTGCGGCACGTCGGCCAGCACTTCGATGCCGGCAAAACCGATCGCGGCGATCCGGCGGATCGTCTCTTCGATCGAAAAGTTCATGTACGCGTTGGAGCTGAAAGCGAGCTTCATCGGCGACGTCGCAAGGAACCGCTTGTGGGTTATTTCCAAACCGGCTTGCACCGGCAGTGCCCATCTTAGCCTGTGCCGGTCGGTTGCGGTACATGCCGCGCCGCCGCTACGGCGAGCCGGGAGCGTGCGCGACCGGAGGGGCGCTCAAAACTGCCGTTGCTTACGCTCCCGGCTCGCCAAAAAAAACGCGCGGCCACCGGCCACTTGCGGCCGGACTAGGACCGAGCGCACAATGGCCGCTTCCCGCTTCGCTAACCGAGATACGAAAGCACGCATTGCATGAATGGAAATCCGAGCGTGGTGCTGAGCGCCTTTGCCGACGAAGCCGCCAACCAGAAAACGGCTGTGCAGCAGTTTTCGGCGCTGGCTGCCTTGGGCTTGCAGTACTACAGCCTGCGATTTGTCGACGTCGGCGAGGGCATCAAGAACGTGATGAAGCTCTCGCTCAAGGAGATCCAGCAACTTCGTCACTTGGAGGACGAGTATGGGCTGAACGTGGCCTCGATCGGTTCGCCGATCGGCAAGGTCAAGCTCGTGGACGAGGAAGACGGCACCCAGAACCAGTTCGTGCCCTTCAAAAAATACCTGGAAAAGGACGTGAAAAAGGCCTGCGAGATGGCCCATGCGTTCGAGACCAAGCTGATCCGCGGCTTTTCGTTTTATCCTCCGCGCGGGGCCGAGCCGCGCGAATATTTGCCACAGGCCGTCGATCAGCTCGGCCAGATCGCCGAATGCTGCCATCGTTCGGACCTGACCTTCGGTCTCGAGATCGAGGCCAACCTGGTCGGCCAGACCGGCGAACTGATGGCCGAAATCGAACGCCAGGTCAACCATCCGGCCATGATGCTGATCTTCGATGCCGCCAACATTCTCTGCCAGGGCTACACGGGGCCCGAAGTGTTTCAGCAATACCTGGCCATGAAGCCGTACATCGGCTGGATGCACATCAAGGACTATCGGCATCCGAAGCCGCCGGAGCGGCAGGGCTATGTCGATGAGGACGCCATCAAGAACTTTGTGCCGGCCGATCAAGGGCACTCGGCGCATGAGTTGATCTTGCGCGATTTCCGCGAAATGATCCCCAAGCTGCATCAATCGCTGGACCGACGCGGAATTCCCGGCGTGTTTCTCGATTTGGAGCCGCACGTCAAAGGCGGCGGTCAGTTCGGCGGCTTCAGTGGTCCCGACGGCATGGGCGTGGCCTTACGCGGGCTATGCCGCGTGCTGGATTTCGTCGGGATTGATTATCATTTGCGCGACTTCGAAGATATTCGTGCCGCTCGGGGCTTTTAAAGCCTTCGATCATTCCAACGGCGCGTTCGACTCCGGCGGCTCGTCGGACGGCACTTCGTCGGCCGGCGCCTCGGTCGTCATGGTCTCGGCGACCGCGGACCCCACCTCGACGTTCGCAATCGCGTGATGGTGGGCGTGCAGATCTTTGCGCGAGTGCCACAGCTTGGCCACTGACTTCAGGTTTTGCAGCACCAATCCGACGGTTAAGAGTCCGGTGCCGGCCGCGACGTACAAGGCCCATTCATTGCCGGTGGTGTACATCCAGCCGGCGACCACCGTGCCAGTCAGCCCGACTGCGCAAAGAGTGGCTTGTCCCCGGCTGGTGGAGGCCGTGGTGCGGCGCGCGTGGGTCTGAATGGCCATCCGGGCGTTGGCGTTTGCTAACTCGCGCATGGCTGACAGATTGGCCGATAGCTCCGGCGGCAACGAGCGCGGGGCCAGATCGCCGGGTTCGGCCGGCTTTTCGACGACGGGCTGTTTTGGCTGCTCGACCGCCGGCTGACGCGGCGACGTCGGGGCGACGTTGTAGCTCGTCGCTTGAGGTTCGGGCGGCCGGCTGCTCGAACCGCCGTTGCGGGCCATCAGCCGCTGCATATAAGCCTTGATATCGTCCTCATCCTCGTTCGATTCCGCGGCCTGCGGGGCCGGCTGTGGAGCCACGTGCTGTTGCACCGGCGGCGGTACCGACGCGCCGGGTGAATCGTGCTCGTCGTCGAAGTCGGGCATGGCTCCCAAGCGGCGCAATAAGGCCACGCTGCTGAGCTCGACCCGATGGCCGCCGCCGCTCTTGGCGCTGGTAGCTGAAGGCGCAGGCTGCTCCGCCGGTTCGTTCTTTTGCACCGGCTCGGCCGGGGCCGAGAATCGCCGTACTTCCGCTTCGCGCGGCGACTGGACCGGCGTGCGCTGGTCGACGGCCGCGTAATCTTCCGCCTCACGCCGCTTCATATCGAAACGGTCTCGCTGCAATTCGCCGGCTTGTTGCTCCAACTCGGCACGCTGCTCGTCGAGCGCCGCTTGCTGTTGCTCGCACTCGGCCCGGGCAGAAGCCAGCTCCTCGCGCTCGGCGTCGAGCGCCCGGCGCTCGTCGTCCAATCGCTTGCGATCAAGCTCGAGTTCCGCCAATTGCTGCTGGAACTCGGCCTGCGATTGGTCGTCGACGGTCGCCTGTTCGGCCCGGCGCTGATAATCCGCGGCCTGTTGCTCGAGCGCCGCCCGCTCGGTTGCCAGACGCTGTTGTTCTTCGTCGAGCGCTGCCCGGGCCGCAGCCATCTCGGCGGCTTGCGACTCGCGTGCGAGCGTGACTTCCGCGCATTGCGCTTGAAATTCTGCCTGGCGGGCGGCCAGAGCCTGCCGCTCGTCCGCCAACTGCTTGTTTAGAGATTCGAGTTGTGTCAGCGAGTCGGCTTGCGCGCGGACCTGCTGCGAAAGATTTTGCTCGCGTGCGGCCTGTTCGGCTTCGAGCCGGCTGCGGTTGCGCTCCAGTTCGGCTCGCGAGTCGGCCAACTCGGCCAACTGCTGGGCCAGCGTGGCCTGGCGGGCCTCAAGCTCCGCACGCTGCTGGGCAAGTTGCTCGGTGGCGGCCGCCAATTCCGTGGCCCGTTGGGCCTGTTGTTGTTCGAGCAGATCGAATTGCGGATCGCGGGCGGCGGGGGAGTCTTGGCCGTGGGTTGGCGCGGCGTGGAGCTGATAGGCGGTCCGCTCGGCTTCGAGCCGCTCGCGCAGCCGCTGGAGTTCGTCGAGTTGGGCCGCGAGTTCGAATTGCTGGTCCTGACCTTCGGCCTGAATCTGCTGCAATCGCGACTCGGCCTCGGCCAGCGCAGCGCGCTGCTGCTGCAAGCCTGCCTGTCCGGCCGCCAGGCGCGCCTGCTCTTCAATCAGTTGTTGCTGCGACGCCTGTTGCTCGGCCGCGAACGCGGCCTGTTCCTGCTCGAGCTGCTGTCGGCGGGCTTGCAGCGACTCGGATTCGGCGCGCAATTGCGCATCACGCTCGAGCATCTGCCGGTCGTGCTCTTGCCATTGGTTTTGACACAGCGTTTCACGTTGGCTGACGGCCGATTCGCGGCTTTGGAATTCTTCCATTTGCCGGGAGAGCGCTTCGCGGCGTTCCTGGTGTTCGCTTTCACGCTGGCGCAAGGCTTGTTCTCGCTCGCCGAATCGCTCGTTTTGATCGGCGCACGACTGCTGCCAGGCGGCCTGTTTTGCGGCCAAGGCCTCGCCCTGTGTTTGCAGCTCGATTTGCAGTCGGCTGAGCTCCAGTTCACGCTGGTGCGTCTGATCTCGCCGCGCTTCCAACTCGGCAGTGCGCCGGTTGCATTCGGCCTCTTGGTCGAGCAAGCGGGCCAGCGACTGCGATCGCTCGGACTCCCACACGTGTTGATCGCGCTCGAAGGCTTCGCGCACGCGGGCCAGCTCGCTCAACTCGGCTTCGAGCGCGGCCCGCGCTAGAGCCAAAGTGTCTCCTTGGCTGCGGAACAATGCGCGTTCGGCTTCCAACTGTTCCCACTCGCTCTTGAGCGCTAGTTCTCCATCGGCGTAAGCGGGATCGTGGATCTGCGATTCGGTCCCCTGCTCCGCGCGCCGCGCTTCCAGCGTTTGTTGCTGCCGATCCAGTTCCAGCCGGCGAACTCCCAGCTCGGCCTCCTTGGCCGTCCATTGCTGTTGTTGGGCCGTCAACTGGTCAGCCAGCGCCGCCAGCCGAGCGGATTCGCCGGCCAGCGCCGCTTGGGTCTGCTGGCGAGCCTGCTCGTCGCTTTGGCGCCGCGCTTCGGCCGCTGCCTGGGCCGACTCCAACTCGCGGCGGCCGGCCTCGATTTCGAACTGCTGCTGCTGGACGCGTTGTACCAGCATGTCGAGCTCGGAATTGCGGGCGGCCAGGGCCGTGGCATCGATTGCATCCTGGCGCTGGCTTTGCTCGCGCTCGGTCAATCGGCTGTCGCGGGCGTCGCACTGTGCGGTCCAGGCGGCCAGCCGGGACGCGGCTTGTTCGCGTTCGGTTTCCCAGCGGGCGATGCGCTGGTTCAACTCCTGGCGTTCTTGCTTGAGTTGCTCGACGAGCTCATCGTGCCGCCCGGTGACTGCAACTGGGCGGCTTGGCTCTTCGGTCAATTGGCGCAGCCGCGCTTCAAGCTGGCGAAGATGGCGCATCAGCCGCCGGTGTCCCTTGGGCGATCGCGGTTTGCTTTCCGGCTTCGAACCGCTGGCAGCGGGTGCAGGCTGCACGCTCGCTGCGGCAGGCTGGCTCGACGGCGCTGGCAAAATCGCCGCGGCGACGGTCTCATGCTTCGAAGGCGTTCGAGGGGCGGGCAGCCGGAGCCGAACCGGGAGCACTTCCAGCGTCACGTCGCCTACACGTAGCCGGTCGCCACACACCAGTGGAGCGTCATCGAAGGGCCGGTTGTTCAGCCAGGCCCTCTCGGCGCACCGACGAATGATGTTGCGCTGCTGGCCGCGAATGATCATGCAGTGCAGCGGTTGAATGCCAGCGCCAGCGAGGCGCAGCGTGCAGTCGGTGCCCGAGCCGATGGTGCATCGGGCCTCGCGGATTTCGACCACTTGTTCCGGCAAGCCGGGGCCGGAAATGCGCAGGGCCATCACGGCCGCACTGGCTGGTTTCAGACGAGATGCTTCGCTAAGCGTGGCAGTGCCCATGTTTTGTTGGTCTCAAACTTCCGGCCCGCATGTCTGTAAAGGTCCGAGGTGATCTACCTTACGGCTGAGCGGCAGTCAAAGATTCGGGGGGGCTCGCGGGGCCGTGCGGGCGAAGGCCCTGGCGTGGTGCGATAACCCTTGCGATCGGGCGGTTGTGGGTCGTCGCGCAAAATCTGCTGGATGTTTGCGCGGCTTTTGCCGATTATTCTGTGCGTCGGCGGTTGTCGGCCGCGCAGCCAATTCGGGGCCTGCGGACCCAAGGCCGCTTGTCGAGGCAAAAGTGTCTGTCCGCAGGAACTTGCCGGGCGGCGGAGCCGTCACGGACGTCCCGGAATTCGCGGTTATCGTCGTAAGTCGTTCTGTTGTCGATTGTTGTGTTCGTTCGTCGCGAGCCGGAACGAGCTGTTCTTCCGGTCGTAAAATTCGGAACCATTTGCACTTGGCGTTCGTACTATAGTTGTTTTGCCGCATAGCACCCGTGCCGCTAGCGAAGAGTTCGGCTAGGGAAGGCGACTGCAAGGAACATCGATCGAGGCAACATCCACTCTTTTTTATTTGTTCGACAAGGCGAGTCTGGAGGGGGGGCGAAACCCTCGGCGCGGCCAAGATCGGACATCAAGGGTAAGGCTGACATGGCACGCAAAGATGCGATCTCCAAGATGCGCGAGGTTTTGGTCTTTCGGCGTGATGCGCTGCGCAAGGCGCTGGCGGGGGATTTGAGTCTCTTGAAGGAACTGCGCGAGCAGACCGCCGGCGACGTGGTGGATTTTGCCCTCGACTCGGCGCAGGACGAAATCAATTCGCAGTTGGCCGAGGTGGAAAGCCGCGAATTGGCCAGCATCGAAAACGCCCTGGAACGCATGCGCACCGGCCACTATGGCGTGTGCGAAGGTTGCGCCGAGCGAATTCCGATGGCCCGGCTCAACGCATTGCCGTATGCGACGTTGTGCATTGAATGCCAGCGCGAGAGCGAACGTTACGGGGCGGCACATGGCAACGACGCCGACTGGGGCCGGCTGGTCGACAACGGCAGCGGCGACGCTGAATTGTCGATCAACGACTTAGAGATCGACGTTTCTTGATTCGGAAGCGGCCAGCGCGCACAATGCTGGTCAGGCGCCGCGTGCACGCAAGCGCGATGGTTGCAAAAGATCGCGCGTTCTCGCGGCGCCTTGTGCTTCGTTGTATCGCCAAGGAGTTGCCGCGATGCGCTGGCTGCCTGGTGCTACCCTGCCGGGTGCGCCGCAAATGCTCGTGTTTGTTCTCTGCCTGGCGGGCTTGCTCGGGGGCACTGCATCTCGGGTGCGGGCCCAAGCCATCGGCGAGTCGGGCGTGGAGGCCGATCTTTCGCCCGAACAGCGCAACGCCATGTACGCGGCGCTTTCGCACGAAGTCGACGAAATCGAGCGCCAGCGACGCATTCTCAAGATGGTCGTCAAGCTCGTCAGTCCCACGGTCGTACACATCGAGGCTGAAAAGCACGAAGCGGCCAAGGGCTATAGCCGCGGCCGCACCGTGGAAGAAGCCGGCTCGGGCGTGGTCATCGAGCTCAAAGACAGCTTCTACGTGCTGACCAACCGGCACGTCATCCGCGATGCCCAATTGCAAGACATCAAGATCCGCATGGCCGACGGGCACGTTGCTCCGCCGACGCACGTGTGGGCCGATCAGGACACGGACATCGCCGTCATGTCCATCAGCGCGCCGCACCTGGTGCCAGCCCGGCTGGGCAATAGCGACAAAGTCGAGATCGGCGATTTCGTGCTGGCCGTCGGCAGCCCCTTTGGGCTGAGCCATTCGGTGACCTACGGCATTATCAGCGCCAAGGGCCGCCGCGACCTGGAGTTGGGTGACGGCGGCGTGCGCTACCAGGATTTCATGCAAACCGACGCCGCGATCAATCCCGGCAATAGCGGCGGGCCGCTGATCAACTTGCGTGGCGAAGTGATCGGCATCAACACGGCCATCGCCAGCAACTCGGGCGGCAACGAAGGCATCGGATTCAGCATCCCGGTCAACCTGGTGATGATCATCGCCCGGCAGTTGATCGACCACGGCAGCGTGAATCGGGCCTATTTGGGCGTGTCGCTCGACTCGAAGTTTACCGGCATCCAGGCCCTGGAGTTGGGCCTGCCGCGCAAACTGGGCGCTCGGATCGTCGAGGTGAAGCCTGGTTCGCCGGCCGAAGGGGCGCAGTTGCAGGTGGGCGACGTGATCACGCGATTCAACAACGTGCGCGTCGACGACGACACGCACCTGGTGAACATCATCAGCTTCACCGAAGTGGGCGCCGAAGTGCCGATCGTAATCTACCGCAACCGGCACCCCATCCAGTTGAACGTCAAAGTCGCCAGCCGGCCGCCGCAGCAGCAAGCCAGCTACGTCCCGCCGTCGCGGTAAGAATCGATCTTCGGCGGCTGTTATCGTCCGGCCGAGCGCAGCCCGCGCATGATGGCTTCGGTTACAGCCGGGGCGTCCAGTTCGCCGGCAACGTCCATGTTGTGGCGCCATTGGGGCGCGTGGCGGCGATCGAAGATCGTGGCCCCGGTCGTCAGGTCGCCGGTCGTCTCCACGTCGCCGGCCATCGGCTGCATGCTGAACAGCTCCGGATCCGTGGCCGCCACCAGCGCCACGGCGTCGTGCAGATGGATGCCTTCGACGCCCAGCAGTTGCCGATGCGTGCGGAATGCATAGGGCAATATCTTGCGCAGGAAGCGGCCTGCCGTGGTTTGCTCGTCCGGCAACTGTTCGAGATGGCTGAAGCTCATCACCACTTGGTTAGTGACGTCCAGTGGTATCAGCGTCTTGGTGGTTCGCGAGCGGAACACGGCACGCGCGGCCGCCGGGTCGCAAAAGATATTGAACTCGGCTGCCGGCGTGGCATTGCCCGGCGCTTTGATGGCGCCGCCCATCATCACCAGTTGCCCGATCTGGCCGGCCAGCGTCGGATCGCGGCGCAGGGCCTGGGCAATGTTGGTGAGCGGGCCCAAGGCCACGATCGTGATCATGTCGGGAGCGGCGCGAACTTCGTCGGTAATCACCTTTTCCGACGGGTGCTGATGGTGCAGCTCGGCCACCTGAAAATTAGCGTTGCCCAGCCCGTCGTTGCCGAACAAATGGCGCGAATCGATCGCCGGGGCCCGTTCCGGCTCGGTGGCGGCGCCGATGCGTGGCCAGCGCGGCGGATCCAGCTGCTCGATGATGGCCTGCACATTGCGCGTGGCTTGCTCGGCTGGCACATTTCCGGCCACGGCCGTTACGGCCACGACCTCCAGCCGCGGATCGAACAGCGCCATGGTCAAAGCCACGGCATCATCGATTCCGGGGTCGACGTCGAGAATTATCTTCCGTGGCATCGCAGGTCTTTCGGAGTCACGAGTTGCGGCAAATTTCGAGCGATTCTAGTCCTTTTCGGCCGGCAAAAGAACCCCCGATGGAATCCAAGTGACCTCTCGTGCAGCCCCGTGGATACCAGTCAGGTGCTCAACAGCGTAAAATAGGGGACTTTCAACGGCAGAACCGTCGTCCGATGGGCGAACCATGATCGAAGCGTGGATCAGGCGAGTCGAAGCGCGGCAGGACCTGGGCCAGGACGAAATGTCCACGGCGATCGACCAGATCATGCGCGGAAACTGGTCTGACCAGCAGATTGCCAGTCTGCTGCTGGCCTTAGCACGCAAAGGCGAATGCGTCGACGAACTGGTTGGCGCCGCTTTGGCCATGCGTGGGCACATGTCCGCCATCCCCACTTCACGTACGGCGGTGATCGATACCTGCGGCACCGGCGGCGACGGCTCCCGGACCTTCAATATCAGCACGGCCGCCGCATTGGTGACCGCCGCCGCCGGAGTGCCGGTGGCCAAGCATGGCAACCGCCGGGTGACCAGCCGCACCGGATCGGCCGACGTGCTGGCCGAACTGGGCGTCAACATCGAGGCCGGCCTGGCCTGTGTCGCCGACTGCCTCGATGAGTTGGGCATCTGCTTTTGCTTCGCGCCGCTGGCACACGGCTCGATGCAGCGCGTGGCCCAAGTGCGGCGCGAGTTGGGCGTCCGCACAATCTTCAACATGCTGGGACCGCTGACAAACCCGGTCGGCGCGCAGTTCCAATTGTTGGGCATCGCCCAGCCGCACTGGCAGTCGCTGCTGGCCGAGGCCTTGCGGCGTTTGGGCACGCGGCGGGCGCTGGTGGTGCACGGCGACGACGGCTTGGATGAGGTCACGCTGGCGGCAGCCACGACCGTGTACGAAGCCACGCCCGAGGGCGTGCGACGATTCACCTGGCAGCCGGCCGATTTTGGGTTCGATAACCAGCAGCTCGACTCGCTGGAAGTCGATGGTCCGCAGGCGAGTGCGGCCTTGATTCGCCGCGTGCTGGCAGGTGAAGCGGGCGCGGCCCGCGACATTGTCGTGGCCAACGCGGCCGCCGCCCTGTGGACGGCGGGCCGGGCCGAGTCACCACGCGCGTGTGCGGCTTTGGCCGAAGCTGCGATCGACAGCCGACAAGCAGCCGAGTTGCTCGAGCGGCTCGCCGAGCGTTCGTATCGCTGAAATACCAGCCCTCGGCTAAGCGAACAGCCTCAGAGACGGCTCTTGGCGGGGGTCCAGCACGGCATGCAATGGCTATTTGCCAGGCGAGCGACTAAGCTTGAAAAAGCTTGGGCTATGGCAGCTCACCATGAAATGCGGAATATGACCTTCCCTCCCTTTTCGCCCCTTCCGCTCGATCACGAATCATACGCGCCCGAGGGCGACCGGCGCATCGCGATCCGCTATCTGGTCGCCGTAGTGGCGGTCGCGGCCGCGCTGGCAACACGCCTGGCCTGCCAGGGCATTCTCGGCGAGTCGCTGCCTTACACGCTGTTTATGCCGGCCGTGATGATCGCGGCGGTTTACGGCGGATTCGGGCCCGGGTTCGTGGCGCTGATCCTCAGCAGTGTGCTGGGGAATTATTTTTTTCAAAAGCCCTACGGCACTCTAGCCGTGGCCGATTGGGCAGAAGGCCTGCGGCTGGCCTTGTCGCTGCTGGCCGGACTGTTGATCTGCGTGCTGGGCGGGATGCTCAAGGCGGCTCGGCGCCGAGCCATCGCCGACGCAATCGAGGTGCAACGGCAGTCCGAACGCTTTCGGGCCAGCGATGAAAACTATCGTCGCATGTTCGAAACGGCCTACGAAGGAATCTGCTGCCTCGACGATCGCGACCATGTGAACTACGTCAACGGCCGCATGGTGGACATGTTGGGGTATTCGATCATCGGCATGGTCGGACATCCCGTATCGACTTTTGTGTTCCCGGAAGATCGGCTGCGGCTCACATCCATGCTCGAGGCTCGGCGCAAAGGCGGCAAAGAGGTGTCCGATTTTCGCTTGCGCCGCAAAGACGGCCAGGCGATCTATTGCATCGTTTCCACGCAATCCATTTTCGACCGCGCGGGGAGTTTTCGCGGCTCGTTGAACATGATTACCGACATCACGGCCCGGCATCGGTCGTCCGAGGACTTGAACCAACTGCTCGACCATTTGAAGGTCCAGGTCCAGGCGCTGCGCGGCATGCAGCAATCGGCATTGGCCGGGCTGCCGCAGTCGGACGGCAACCCATCGGCTCCCGCTGCCGAGAGCTGCGACCTGGACGACGTGCGGCAGACGATCGCCGGCTCGATCGAATTGACGGAGCAGATTTCTGCGTTGCTGCGGAGCGGCAAAATCGACGAGGCGGAGCCGGCCGCCAATGGTCGCTAGGCCGACGGCGCGCAGGGGCCACTTGCTACGCTTGCGCAGCACAGGCCCTCAAATGGCTTCCGACCCGCGCTCGCCGGTACGGATGCGAACGCAATCCTCCAGCGGCAGGACGAAGATCTTGCCGTCGCCGATTTCGCCTCGGGTGCCGCTGCGGCCGCCCTTGATGATGGCGCTGATCGTCGGCTCGACGAACTCCTCGTTGACGGCGATCTGCAACTGCACCTTGCGCAGCAGGTTGACCGAAAACTCGTGCCCGCGATAGACCTCGGTATGCCCCTTCTGCCGGCCGAAGCCCTGCACGTCCATGACGGTCAGCCGAAAGACCTCGACCTCGGTCAAGGCCGCCTTGACGGCCTCCAGGCGGCTGGGCTGAATGACGGCAATGATCAGCTTCATGGCAAGTTCGCACGCTCGAGCCCGGGTGGTGAATGCTCTTAATCTAGTCCAGCGCATGTCGGCCCTCAAGCCAGAAGCCCGCGCAACCGCGGATGCACGCTTCGCCTCCGTGCGTTACAATCCTGGCCGGCGGTCGACGTTGGTTCCGACAATTCGCGATTCCTAGGGCGGTTATGAAAGATTTTACCCTGGCCTTGGCCTCCACCGGCCTGACCATCGTCAGTTGGGGCGTGTACGGGCCGCTGATGAATTCCGGAGTGCGGGGCATGGGAGGCAGCCATTTGCTGCCCTTCATCGCCGTGGGCATCGCCTATTTTTTAATCGCCGTGCTGGCGGCCGGCGCCGTATTGGTCACACGCGGCGAACGGGGACAATGGACTGCCAGCGGCGTGACCTGGAGCGTGAGTGCCGGAATCGGCACCGCGGTCGGAGCCCTGGGCATTATTCTGGCGCTCAGTTCCGGCGGCCATCCCGTGTACGTCATGCCCCTGGTCTTTGGCGGTGCGCCGGTGGTCAACACGTTCGTGACCATGGCCCTGTCGAAAACCTTTAAGCAGGGCCATCCGATGTTTTATGCGGGGCTGATCCTGGTGATCGCCGGGGCCGCCACCGTTTTGATTTTCAAACCCGCGCGGCCGGCGCCGGCCGCAACGGCAGCCACGACTCAGTCGCACGAAACGCACCCGGCAGCGGCGCCCGGCCACGATCAGAGTTGGACTTCCAAAGCCGAAGCCAAGGCGGCCGAAACCGCCAAGGTGACGATGTTCATCCTGCTCACGGCGTTGTGCTGGGGCGCGTACGGCCCGGTGCTGCACAAGGGCCAGGTGCTCATGGGAGGCAGTCGGCTGCGGCCGTTCATCTGCGTCGGTATTTCTTATTTTCTTGTGGCCGTGCTGGTGCCGCTGACCATGCTGTCGACCGACCACGGGGCATTCACGATGAGCGGCGGACTCTGGAGTCTGGCCAGCGGCGCCGCCGGGGCGATCGGGTCGCTGGGCATCATCATGGCCTTCAATTATGGCGGCAAACCGATCTACGTCATGCCCTTGGTCTTCGGCGGCGCCCCGGTGGTCAACACGTTTGTGACGATGTACATGACCGGCACCTACGGGCAGGCCAAGCCGGTCTTCTATGCCGGCCTGATTATGGTTGTGGCCGGAGCGGTGACCGTGCTGCTATTTGCCCCGAAGGCTGGTCCCAAGCCCGCGGCCGCGCCTGCCCCCAAGCCGTCGAAATCGGCCAAGCCGGCCGAAGCGCATGGCGGGCGCCGTGCTGATTGAGGGAGCCGCCATGACGCCCGATGCGGCAATGCGGCGAATCGATGCCCTGCTGAGCCACGTGTGGGTCGTCCGCACGTTTCTCAAGCATTCGGAAGAGGCCGAAGAAGACGTCGAGCTGTACGAAGTCGTGCGCGAACTCTACGACGCCTGCCTGGCCGTAGGGCCGGCCTGGACCCAGCAGGATGCGGACGCCTATCTCAAGGTGGTGCAAAAAAAGATCGGCCGCCTGCACCGCGCAGCCCAGCAGTTCGTCGCGCTGCAACCCCGTGTTTCCGTCCACACAAACTTCAAAATGGCCGTCACCTCCCTCAACACCGCGCTAGCCGACATCGACCAAGTGTTGGCCGCGCTCGCAACGAAAGACTCCCCAGGCTGACGCCAAGGGGCTCGCCAAGCCTCCGGCATTCATCATTCATCACTCCTATTTCATCATTTCCCTTCACGTTCCCCGCACCAGCCCGAACCATTCGATCTGCCGCCGCGGGCAATAGCGCACGCCGGCCTGCTGGCAGTAGGGCTTGAGCCAGGCGGCTTTTGCGGCCAGCTCGGCCGAGTCGATGCCCTGCGGCATCAACAGCACGAGCGATCGGTCGACGCCCGGCAAGTGATCCAGGTAGCGCTCGACTTCCTGGCAATCGGCGGGCGAATGCACCACGAATTTCAACTGGTAGGCGTATTCGTCCAGCAGCCGGCGCACTACGGCCGGCGCGTGCCGCGTTCGCTCGTGCCGCTTGCGCCAACGCGGGTGATGCCCACGCGGCGCGGAGTTCGACAACTTGGGGCTGATCGACATCAGGTCGGACTCGACGGGCAGGTACAACGTGCCGGCCGTTTCGACCGTGATGTGCAAGCCGCGACGCTTCAATTCGCCGGCCAGCGGCAGCAGCTCGGCAAATAGCATCGGCTCGCCGCCGGTGAGCACCACGTGGCCGCAATCGAGTTCTTCGACCCGGGCCAAAATCTCGTCGACAGCCAGATCGTCTCCCTCGGGCGTCCAAGAGGCAAACGGCGTATCGCAGAACCAGCAGCGCAAATTGCAGCCGCTGGCGCGCACGAAAACGCTTTCAGTGCCGGTGAGCAATCCTTCGCCCTGGATCGACAGGTAAATCTCAGCAATCTTCATGGCTGATACATGGCTGGGTCGGGCAATCCAGCCGCTTCAAATCCCTTTAAACGCAGAATGCACGCGTCGCAACGGCCGCAGGCCCGCCCCGCAGCATCCGGATCATAACACGAATGCGTGAGCGCGTAGTCCACGCCCAATTGGAGACCGGTGGTAATGATTTGGCCTTTGGTCATTTCAACCAGCGGGGCATGGATTTGAAAATTGAGCCGGCCTTCGACGCCGGCTTTGGTCGCCAGGTTCGCCAGCCGCTCGAATGCCCGCACGAACTCTGGCCGGCAGTCGGGATAGCCGCTGTAGTCGACCGCATTGACGCCGATGAAAATGTCGGCCGCACCCAGTACTTCGGCCAAACCCAGGGCCAGCGCCAGAAACACCGTGTTGCGGGCCGGGACATACGTGACCGGAATCGCCGCTTCCATTTCCGCCGTGCTGCGTCCCTTGGGCACGTCGATGGCCGACGTGAGCGCGCTGCCGCCGAATATCGACAGGTCGATGCTGACGGTGCGATGGTCGGCAATGTCCAGTGACCGGGCCACGGCCGCCGCGGCCGAAAGCTCATAACGATGCCGCTGGCCGTAATCGATGCTCAGCGCGTGCAGCGTGAAACCCCGCCGCCGCGCGATCGCGGCCACCGTGGCCGAATCCAAACCGCCGGACAACAACACCACCGCGTGATCGGACATGGCAACACCTGTTTAGCCGATTCGATTTTTAGCCGGCTCCATTTAGCCCGTACCTTTTAGGGGCGGTGATCGCCCCTTCCGGCTAAGCATTCATCATGCCAAAATACGAGCCTGAAAAAAAGGAGTTAGCATGCCGCCCGAATTTCGCGCCAGCTTGGAAATCTTCGCCAACCAGTTTCCCGGCCGGGCCTACACGATCGAGATCGTCTGTCCCGAGTTCACCAGCGTTTGCCCCAAGACCGGCCAGCCGGACTTTGGCACCCTGACGTTCCGCTACGAGCCGGACCAGAAGTGCGTCGAGCTCAAGAGCCTGAAGCTGTATTTGCAGCAGTTTCGCAACGAGGGCATTTTTTACGAGCACGTCACCAACCGCATTCTCGACGACCTGGTAGCTATGGTCGAGCCTCGCTGGATGGAGCTGGTCGCCGCTTTCACGCCTCGCGGCGGCATCCGCACGACCGTCACCGCCCGGCACGAAGCCCGGCGGGGATAGCCCCAAATCGTCGTAGAACGACGTAGTGCTTCGCGATGAGGGCCTATTGAATGCTGGAGATTTCGGTAAGGCCGATCGAGCGGCTCGTACCCGAGCTTTCGAGCAGATCGATCTGAACGGAAGACCCCACGGTCCTGATGGCACACGGGACGCCTACGACCGTTGAACCGTTGTGAAGGTTCACCTGCGACTGGTGGACAGGACCCTGGCGCGACAGCAGGCCAGCTACCGCTTGCACAACTTCAGCGGGCGTCATGGGGCCAAGGCGCGGATAGATGTATAGCTCGTCGATCGCGAGCGAGCCGAGACGTTCGAAACCTGCCCTTACCGGCATCCCGCCCACAGCTAGATCGCGCAACTTAATCGCAGCTTGGGCAATCGGGTTCGAGCTGTTGATGAGCTTAACTTTGGCCAGGGGAATTGGCGAATCTGAGATTTTGCTCAGCGACAAATAAAGACGCCGGTAAGACTCGCCGAGATTCATGGTCGTATCGACGTCATTTGACGCAATGTAGAGGAACCAAAGTCCCTCTTCACGGGTTTTCACCCAGAACGCCACCGTAACGTCGAAGCCATCGCGCACCATCTGCGAGACTAGCTTCATCCCGTCGTCGATGCGGCGATCTACGAGTAATTCTGTATCCGTAACAGCACCCCGTCAGGGTTGTCCGTGATTGCGCGGTAGAGATCCCTTGCCTTCCCTTCGGTTTTCGTTTCGTAGCGAGCCGTTTCTTTCCATTGCGTAACAATGCCCCAATTTGTGACGAACGCATCACCAGCCGCTGCGCTCGCAGCGAGGCGTGCGTTGAGCTCCGGCGCGAGCCCGGCGACATTGATCAACTCGTCAAAATCGTGGGTCCAGCAGTCGGCCGCAAATTTCTTGTCCTGAAAAACACCGCCCGTAACGACCATCCGCGCCAGAACGGATGACTTGAGCGCGCACTCAACAGCGTAGCCCGCAACGTAATAAGCAAATGCCCAGCGTCCCCCGGCAAGCAGCGCATCCGCATCGTAAATCCGTTCGGTCGCCAATTGCTGAAGCTCAGCCTGGTTCATTCCGGCGTCCCAAATACTGGCGCGACATCTTTATCTTAACAAATGGCGGCCGCAAAGTGAGCGTTCAATACGCCCGATGGCCAGGCCGGCCGGTCCACTCGGTGAATAGCTGCCGGCATTCATCCGGCAAAAGCCCGGCGTGCAGCTCCAGCCGGCTGCGGCCTAGCCGCACCATTTCGGTCGCGGCGATCGGCAATTCATTAAAGCCCGCCGCTTGGGCGTCGGCGATGCTGGTCCCGTAGTACACCTGCCCGACGCGCGCCCAGTGGAGCGCGGCCAGGCACATGGGGCACGGCTCGCACGTCGTGGCCACCAGCGCGTCGTGCAAGTGAATGTCGCCCAACTCTCGGCAAGCCGCGCGCAGTGCCGTCATTTCGGCATGCGCCGTGATGTCGGTCGAAAGCAGCACGCGGTTGTGCTCGACCGCCAGCACGCGATCGCCCAGCGCAATGGCGCAGCCGAACGGCGTCTGGCCCTGCGCAATGCCTTCGCGGCATTTGGCAATCGCCAATTGCATCAACTCATTGGGAGCGATCACGCGGTTCTCTTTTGGTAGGGCCGGCGAGCCGAGCCGGCCGTTTTTAGCGAAGCAACGCGCAACTCAAGTGCCGCTCGGCTCGCGGCACCTACGGAATGCCTAACGTTAAGCGCCGGCAAAACGTCGGCCGACGTCGGCGAATATTCCGTACATCGCGTCGAGATATTCCTGGGCTTCGGCCAGCGGCATGACCAGCGGCGGGCTGATGCGGATCACCTTGTCGGCCAGCGGGCCCAGCAGATGAATCGCCCGGCCGGCCGAGTCGCCTCGATAACACTGCTCGACGCACGCCCGGGCCACTTCGCCGGCACTGGCCTGTCCGACGGGCGCACATTCGATCCCCCACACCACGCCTTCGCCGCGCACTTGCGCCACGGTGTCCAGCGACTGGAGCCGCACGAGGCCGGCTTCGAGCACGCGCGACAGCTTTTGGGCCTGCTCCATGACCTTGCCCGAGGCGTATTCCTCCAGCGTGGCCAGGACGGCGGCGCTGGCCAGCGGGTTCGCGCTCCAAGTGTCCGAGGCCTCGCCGTATTTCATGTTGGCAAACAAGTCGGCGCGGCCGACCGCCGCGCTCACGGGCACGCCGTTGCCCAGCCCTTTGCCGAGCACGACGATATCCGGCTCGACGCCATATTCGGTGAAGGCGAACAGCGAGCCGGTGCGGCCGAAGTTGGCTTGCACTTCGTCGAGGATGAACACGATATCGTGCTCGCGGCAGAAGCGCTCGAGCAGTTGCAGGTATTCCTTCTGCGGATGATATGATCCGCCGCCGCCCAGGTAGGGCTCGGTGATCAGGCAGCAGATTTTCGAGCCCAACTCGTCCCACGCACGTTCCAGTTCAGTTTCATAAGCCGTCAGGTCGAGCGGCTGTCGGCGGTGCTCGAGATCGGCGCATTCTTCGCGTGGAAAGGCGATGAAGCGGACGCGCGGATCGCGTTCGGGGTCGCGCTCGCTGCCGGTCACGGCGCCGGCCAGGCCTTTTTTGCCGTGGAAGCCGTAGCGCGTCGACAGAATCATGTTTTCGCCTTCGCGGCGATCCATCGATGCCCACAGGGCCTTCTGAATCGCCTCGCTGCCGCTGGCCGCCCACAGCACTTGCTCGCAGCGAGCGCCGCCCGGCTGGCCGCGCATCAGATTCAGCAACTTTTCGGTCGCTAGCAACTCGACTTCGGTCAGCGCGTTGTAGGCATTGAGCGTCACGCCCTGGCAGAACTCTTTCGTGTCGCCCGGTGTGCCGATTTGCAGCAGCTCGGTCACCCGCCGCCACCAGCCGGCCGGATTGTGGCCCAAATTCATCACCAGCACGCCGGAAGTGAAGTCGGCCAGCTTGCGTCCTTCGGGTGTCCAGTGATACGAGCCGGAGCTGCGAGCCAGCACCGCCATGCTGGGCGTGAACGTGCGGATCGCGTGCGGCTCGACGGCCGCCAGCCGCCGGCGAATATCGTTCGATGCGTTTTCGCCGGGATGTTGAATGGCCGGCGGAGCGAGCGTTTCAGTCATTTGTGCCATGTTTAGAAATCCCCGTGTTGGGTTTGATGAATTAATAAAATTGAAATGTTGAAATCCCATTTAGCCCTGGCATTCATGCCGGGTGCCTTTGCCCACCGACGCGGCCCGCATAAAGCACCTCCGGCTCGGCCCGCCCGGGCTCCCAGAGCACGAGTCCGCCGCGGGGGTGATCGACCTCGACCACGCAGTTGGGCTTACCGGCTGCATGGCGTGCCAAGATGGCTTCCATCGCTTCGACGGCCGCCACCGTCTGCCGGTCGGCCGCCAAGTCGTTGTAATCGAGCTTTCGTGCGGCGGCCAACCGCGCGGCGCGGCCTTCTGCCGGCCCGCCAAACTCGACCGTGGCCACTTCGCGCACAAAGCGTTCCAGCACTTCGATCCCATAGCCGCGCTGGCTGCGCTGGCCCCAGGGTTCGAGAAACGTGCCGTTGTAATGATTGTTGATCGTGATCTTGCGCTCCAGCGGCGTCTTGCCCTCGATCGTGCATTCCACGCCGCGCTTGCGGCTATGGCCGTTCCACACGCCATTGTCGAACCGGAACTGCACTTCCTGCTCGACATAGCCGGGAAAATTGTCGGGCGTGACCCAACTGGTGTGGATATCAAACGCCGCCTCGCGCCGGTCGCCGTATTCGTACACCAGCCGCAGTTGCGTCGAATCCCAGGTGGGGCCATCGGCCGGGCCGACCAGCCCGCGCTGGCCGGTGCAGCTCACGCTCTTTAGCCGGCCGCCGAACGTGAAGTCGATCAGCTTGATGTAATGCACGGCCACGTACGTTCCCGGATTGCGGCCGGTGATCCACTGCGCGAACTGCCCGCCGGAAATGCTCTTGGGCTCCAGCAGCGTGCAGTACCCGTTGTTCACGTGCCGCAGCTCGCCGTCGGCCACGAGCGTCCGCAACTTCTTGTGATCGGGATCGAGCAGCTTGTGATACACGACCTTGGCCAGCACGCCCTGGCGTTCGGCCAGCCGCTCCAGCTCGTCCAATTGGGCCAGCGACAGCACCGACGGCTTTTCCACCAGCAGGTGCTTGCCCGCCTCGAGCACTGCCTTGCTGGCCTCGAAGTGCCGATCGTCGGGCGTGGCCACGCAGACAAAATCGACTCCGCAGCCGAGCAACTGGCCGATCGAATTGGGTTCGCGAAAACTCTGGAAGTCGGCCACCTTGCCGCCCGCGGACGCCTTATAGCGATCGCTCCGCTCGCCGGTGCGGCTGGCCACTGCCACCAGCGGCACCTCGCACAGGCCGAAGGCCGCATCGTACAATCGACCGGCATGCACCTGTTCGAAGAACGGGCGATACGTTTCGTCGAAAATCATGCCCATACCGACCATGCCGGCCCGCAGCGTCCGGGTTGAATCACTGGATTTCATCGTTTACAGGCCCCGATATGGATGCAGTTTATGGCCGGTTGATGCCGATGGCGTTTGCAATTCGTGGCTTTATCTGCCTATAATCCAAGGTTGATGGATTTCATCGGCTTCAAAAGTGAACTCACTTTAGTGTTCTCAGTCATGCTTGTCAACGAAAAATCTGCGGCCGAGGCTTCCCGCGTCGATGAGGTGTATCACGGCCTGCTGCTGCGGATTGTCCGCGGCGAGATGCCGGCCGGCATGCCGCTGAAAAGCACGCAAATCGCCCGCGAGTTGGGCGTCAGCCGCACGCCGGTGGTGCAAGCCCTGCAACGCCTGGCGGCCGACGGCATCGTGCATTTGGAGCTGAATAAGCGGGCCGTGGTGCGTCCGGGAGCCGAAAAGTGGCTGGTCGAAATCCACGAAATGCGCGAATTGCTCGAGCCGCACGCCGCTGCCCTAGCTGCCGAACGGATCAGCGAAGGCCAACTGGCCCGGCTCGAAGCCCTGGCCGCCGCGGCAGCTCCGAGTGAAAGCCTGGACTGGGCACCGCTGGCCCAGGACTTTGACTTTGCCCTGCATCTGACGATTGCCGACGCCTCCGGCAACTTCGTGCTGGCCGAGGCCATTCGCAAATGCTGGGGTTTCAAGCGGCTCTCATATGCTGCCGCCGACGAGCCGCACGAAGTGCTCGACAAGGGATACCAGGAACATTTGGCCATTCTGCAAGCCCTGCGAGCCCGCGATCCGCTCACGGCCCGGGCCGCCATGCTCCTGCACCTGCGCTCCGCCGCCCGCCTGCGGCCGGCCGAAACCATCGTGTAGTCGGGCGCGTTGTAGCGGAAGTCGTGAGACTTCCGACGGGTTTACCTGCGAGCTTCGGAATTCTCACGAATTCCGCTACCGGGCAAATGAGGCACTCGGGCTAGCTGGCTACTTCTTCGGCTGCTTTCCGCTTCCGTCGTCTCCGGCTACCATGAAGGTCGGAAAAAAATCGCGGGGGCTACGGCGTGTCAACATCCACCAGACAAAGCAAAGCGACTTCGCTGGTTTGGAAAGAGCTGAGCAGTTGCGTCGAGGCCTTTGTGCAGGCCTGGGACGCGGCGGTTCAGCCGCCGGATATTCGCACGCATCTCGAGGCCGTTTCGCCCGGCGTTCGCCGGCTGGCACTGGTTGAGCTGATCAAGGTCGATCTCGAGCGCCGCTGGCCGCAGCCCCCCTGGCGCCTGGGACTGGAGCAGTACGCCGCGCAGTTTCCCGAGCTGGCCGACGAGCAGGGCCTGCCAACCGACCTGATGTACGAAGAGTTTCACGTTCGCAAGCAGCAGGGCGAACCGGTCGAGGTCGACGAATTCCTGCGGCGGTTTCCCGAGCAGGCCAACGAGCTGCGCATTCTGCTGGCGGCCGAGAAGCCGGAGCTTTCGACTTCGCTGGCCGCCATGCCGAAGATCGACGAGTACCAGGCGGGGCAGCAGGTCGACGATTTTGATTTGCTCGCTCCTTTGGGCCGGGGCGCGTTTGGCAGCGTGTTTCTGGCCCGGCAGAAGACGTTGGGCCGGCTGGTGGCGCTCAAGATCTCGGCCAGCCAGGGATTCGAAAGCCAGACGCTGGCGCAGCTCGATCATCCGTACATCGTGCGCGTCTTCGATCAGCGGCATCTGGCCGATCGTCGCGTGCAGTTGATGTACATGCAGTATGTCGCCGGCGGCACGCTGGAAGGCATCGTCCGCGACGTGCGAGCCACGCCGCCGGCTTTGCGCAGCGGCAAGATCATTGCCGACAGCGTCGACGCGCAATTGGAAACCCAGGGCGAGTCGCGGCCGGGCGATTTGCGTTTGCGGCAATATCTCGCGCGGCTGTCGTGGCCGCAGGCGGTGTGTTGGTTGGGAGCCCGCCTGGCCGAAGCCCTGGAACATGCGCATAGCCGCGGCGTGTTGCACCGCGATCTCAAGCCGGCCAACGTGCTGATGGCCGCCGATTGCACGCCAAAGCTGGCCGATTT